>JBMOLS010000044.1:0-51411 GCA_049324055.1 Bacteroidota bacterium
CACTTTCAAATAGCCGCGAGAACTGGATGGAGTTGCGGGCATTGGAATTTGTCCATCAGTTTTGTTAACAAATACTAATTAGAGTGAATTGTTGTAACCTTTCTGCACAGCTTCAGTTAAACCGTGCAAACTCAACGCTATGAAAAAACTACTTTTTGTCTTCGCGATGATTGTTCCGCTCGCAACATTCGCTCAAGTTGAGGAAGATGCCGTGAAGAATGTGGTCACCAGTGCTTACGTGCAGGGCATTCACAACGGTGGCCCTATTGACGACATCAGAAAGGGATTTCACCCTTCGTTTACCATGCTTCGCTTTTCGAACAACGAAGTAAACCCGCTCTCTATCGAAGAATGGATTGCCAATATCGAGAAGGGCAGATCGCAAAACCCAAATCCGAGCACCGTAAAAACTGAAGCAAAATTCTTACAAATATCTGTGGCTGGTACCGCGGCCAACGTGGTGCTTGAACTATACCGCGACAACAAGAAAATATTTACCGACAACCTGTTGCTTTACAAATTCAACGAAGGCTGGCGCATTGTAAGTAAAACGTTCTACCGGCATCCATAGCCACCGAAGAAGAAGGGGTGTAGACGCCTCTTACTTCTTCCACGAAAACATCCAGCTCAGGTATTCGGGCTCAGCAAAGGCATTGTCCCAACTATTGTGGTTCACTCCCGGATACTCAGTATACTTCACATTCACTTTCAGTTCTTTCAATTTCGCCACCATCTCGCGCGACTGCTTCACGTCTACCACGCCATCTTGATCGCCATGAAAAACCCAAAATGGAATTTTCTTTATCTGCTTGCCGTAATGTAGCGCATCGCCACCGCCACAAATCGGCAAAGCAGCCGCAAACATTTTTGGGTAGCGATATACGGCTTCGAATGTGCCCATGCCGCCCATCGATAAGCCCGTGATGTATACACGGTTTGCATCCACTTTTTCTTTGCGTTTAAAATCCTCCACCAAAGCCATGGCAGCCACCAGGGGCCAGCGTGCCTGAAACTTTTCGTAGTCAAATTCCATAGGGTAAGGCATCTTCGATCGGTCTATCTGCACCGAACTCCAATACTCCTCGGCCGGGCATTGCGGAAAGATTACAATGGCCGGGTATTTTGCCCGCACGTCTTCGCGCAAGAAGAGTTTTGCCCCGTGCTTCAATTGCTTCTCATTGTCGCTGCCCCGTTCACCTGCACCATGTAGTACCAATACCAGCGGAAATTTTTTACCCGCTTCATAATCGGCTGGAAACAAAACTCTGTAGGGCAACACGCCCTGGCTGTGCTCAAAAAAACGACTTTGGAACAGGCTTACATCCTGAGCTGTAGTCTGCCCGGCTGCCAGCATGATCAGGAACCACAAACAACTTTTAACCGTGCGCATAACCTATGAAGAAGTTTAATGAGAGATCATCTAAATTCACACAAAAAAAAGCATCATGAAGAACGTTCGTACCCTGATTACCATTCTGGTAATGCCATTTTCACTGTTGGCTCAACAAAATAGCGAAGTTATCGATCTGAAAAAACACAAAATCGTTATGCAATTCAGCGCAGGCGATTCACTGTCGCAGGTGTCGGTATTAGGTCAGGTAAAAAACATTCGCACGGCCTGGCCCAACGCCCAACTGGAGGTGGTGTGTCATGGCAACGGGCTCGACCTTTTGGTTGCCAACAAATCGAAAGCGGGAGACCAGGTGCAAGCTTGGACTAATCAAGGGGTGGTTTTCGCAGCCTGTAAAAACACCATGAAGCGAAAAGGTGTTACGGCAAACGATCTGCTGCCACAGGTAACCGTGGTTCCTTCGGCTATGACTGAGTTGGTTAGTAAGCAGGAAAAGAAGTGGGCCTACGTGCGGGGCGGACACTAACGTTAGTCAAGCAGCAGCGATAGGCGCTTCATGGCCTCGTTGTGCGATTGTCCGTTCTGTATGTTTTGGCGAATGGCTTCGATGATGTCACGCACTTTTTCGCGTTGGTAACCAAATTTTACAGCAAACAGGTTGCATAGCTTCAATTCTTCATCGTGCACGCTTTTGTCGATGGTCATCATATGCACCAGGTCGTACAGTTGATGGAACCGCTCTTCTTTACTTTCTGGAACGACAAACTCTACCCCCTCCGGCTTTTTACGAATGGCTTCCAGTTGGCTTTCGGAAATACTGTTTCTCTTCGCAATTGATTTGAGCAGGTCATACTCAATAGAATCGAAATTGCCGTCTACGGCTGCCATTTCAATCAGGTTTTTCATGTGGCTCTTGGCCGAAGCTTTTCCTTGCTTAAAAAGGCTGAGTATGTCGGTAAATTTCATCTGTTAATGATTTTCTCGTTTTATGTTGCCGCGTGTTCGGGAGCCTATCCAAAATTCATAGCGAAACCAGGTTAGGGATAAGAAAGGTAGCACATCTTGGCAAAAATTGAAACGCCCGTTTCGCTCTCTAATCAATTTTTAATCTCCTTTAAAGCCGGGCCCGCGCACCGCACGCCCCGGCAACGCACCGGTATGCTCACCATCGGCCAAAACCTGCACACCATTTACAAATACGTGAACCATACCGGTGGCATATTGCATTGGCTTTTCGAACGTGGCGTGGTCTTGAATTTTGCCGGCATCGAAAATAGCCAGGTCTGCAAAATAACCTGGCTTCAGTTGGCCTCGTTTTTTGATCTTCAGGTTGGTGGCTGGCAAAGAGGTGAGTCTGCGTACTGCCTCTTCGAGTGAAATTACTTTTTCTTCGCGCACGTATTTGCCTAACAGGCGGGCAAAATTTCCATAGGCACGCGGGTGCGTGCTCGATTGGAGGAACACGCCTTCGGGAGCCGAAGATTCGGCATCGGAACCAAAACTCATATACGGCAGCGCGATCTGCCTGCGGATATTTTCTTCGCTCATCATAAAATACACGGTGCCCACGCGCGAGCCATCGCGAATCACCAGATCCATAGCGGTTTCCTCTGGCGACTTACCATAAAGGGCGGCCATTTCTGCCAATGTTTTACCGGTATATTTTTTTAACGAATCGTTGGCGAACCCTACCAGCAAAACCCGTTCCGCGCTACCTGCCATCAACAGAAGATTTTCCCACTCCTGGGTGCGTGTGCGCATTTCGTGCAGAACCCGCTTTCTGATGGCGGGGTCTTGCAATCGCTTTGACCAGGCGGCATAGCCACCCTCCTGCACCCAGGGCGGCATGGAGGCATCCAGACCAGTGGCCCCTGCCGGATAGGTGTACATGTTGGTAGTGATGCGAAGCCCTTGTTGATTGGCCCGATCGATCATGGCCAACACCGAATCGAGTTTATTCCAATTTTCCTGGCCCGCCATCTTCAGGTGATAGATCTCTGCCGGAATGTTGGCTTCGCGCGCAATGCGTATGGTTTCATCTACCGCCTGAAAGATACTATTGCCCTCGCTGCGCATATGGGTTATGTACATGCCCTGGTATTGGCTGGCCACCTTGCACAGTTCTATCAACTCTTCGGTACTGCTGTAGTTGGCGGGTGCATAAATCAGAGAAGCCCCCACACCGAGTGCGCCTTCTTCCATGGCTGCTTTTACCAACTGTTTCATGCGCGCCATCTCTTCGGCCGATGGCAGCCGGTTGGCATAGCCCAACTCATGTACGCGCACACTGGTGGCACCCACAAACGAAGCCACGTTGGTAGCAATGCCACGCCTTTCGAGTGAGGTAAGGTATTCTCCCAGCGTTGTCCAGTCGATTTGATATTTGAAATCGAACATGTTGGCTTCAGCTTCTTTCTTCATGGCATCATTCATTGGCCCCATAGAGAAGCCCTCGCCCATTACTTCCAGTGTTACACCCTGCCGTATGTCACTTTGCGATTTACCATCGATGATTAGCGATTCGGTAGCCCAACTCAGCATATTGATAAAGCCGGGCGCAACCGCTAACCCTGTTGCGTCAATCTCTTTCTCTGCTACTGCGCGGCCTAAATCGCCCAGGGCAGCAATGGTATCTGCCCAGATGCCCACATCGGCTACAATGGGTGCATGGCCGGAACCATCGTACACGGTGCCCCCGCGAATAATGACATCAAACTTTTGTTGCTGACATGCCATAAAAGACATGGTGAGAAAGAACCAACCCAATAACTTTTTCATATCAAGGCTTTGGCAGGAAGTTAGAAAAAGTGTGGCGGGTAACAAAGCTGAAACGTCAGTCAGGGAAGTGAAAACGCCTTACCCACACGCTGTGTAATTCCCACAAACCGATTGCAGAACTTCCAAATATACTTCTATATTTCGTGCCCAAACCTATAACCTACATGTCGAGAGACGAAGTGTTCAAAGAACGGCAAACCCAGTCGGACTTTAAGTTCGATCAGAAAGTAGTAACCGTATTCGATGATATGGTTACCCGTTCGGTACCCTATTACCTGGAAATTCAACGCATGATTGGTGAACTGGCCGCAGAGTATGCCCAACCAGGTACCACCATTTACGATCTGGGTTGCTCTACCGGCACCACCCTGATAAACATGAATGTTACGGTAGACCCCTCCATCCCTTTTACAGGCATAGACGATTCGCCACAAATGCTGGAAAAATGCCGCGACAACCTGACACGTGCCGGCATGACGCGCCCCTTCAACCTGGTAGATGCCGATTTGAACAAGGGTGTGGAAATAACAAATGCATCGGTGGTGGTGCTCTGTCTCACACTGCAATTCATCAGGCCGCTCTATCGCGAAAAGCTGCTCACACAAATACGCAGTGGAATGGTGCCGGGCAGTTGCCTGCTGTTGGTAGAAAAAATTCTGGCCGAAGAATCGTTGCTAAACCGCCACTTTATTAAATACTATTACGATTTCAAAAAACGCAATCAATACAGCGAGATTGAGATTGCGCAAAAACGCGAAGCACTCGAAAATGTGTTGGTGCCCTATAAGCTGAGCGAAGATATGGAACTGCTGCGGTCGGCCGGGTTTCGGCACACAGAAGTGTTTTTTAAGTGGTATAATTTTGCCGGCATGATTGCCTTCACCTGACAACGGTTTTTATTCTATGGTAGCTTTGGGCGACTTCTTCTTCAAATACAGAAACATGTTGTTTCCTGTCTTTGGGTTATCCATTTTCATTCCTTCAAGGCCGCTTTTTACCGAAAGCATTTTTGGCGCCCACTACTTCTGGATTCCTTTCTGGCTGGGGCTTGCGCTGGCCATTGGGGGGCAACTGATTCGGGCGCTCACCATCGGTATGAAATACATTAAGCGGGGTGGCCGCAACAAAAAAGTGTATGCCGATAAGTTGGTAACAGACGGCATGTTTCACCATTGCCGCAACCCGCTCTACGTGGGTAATATCTCCATGCTGGCGGGTGTGGGCATACTTTCGAACTCGTTGCTGTTTGTGGCCGTGGTGGTGCCCGTATTTTGTTTTATCTATCAATGCATTGTGTTGGCCGAAGAAAATTTTCTGCGCAAAGAATTTGGCGCTGGTTACGATGCCTATACCCGCGATGTAAACCGCTGGTGGATTTCACTAAGAGGCCTGGGCGATACGCTGGGGTCTATGAAGTTCAACTGGAGGCGCTATGTGCTGAATGAATACAACACCGTTTACATGCTGCTGCTTTCTATCTGCCTGGTGCTGTTTGTGTACTTTCCTCCTTTGGTCAGCCAACCTACCGATAGCAAAATAAAGCTGGTGATTGTGGCCGTAGGGGCCATTACGGCCGTTTATCTTTTTGTGCGTTTCCTCAAAAAGACCGGCCGCATAGACCGCACCCTCGCTGCCGATATTTAGGCACGGTGAGCACATTCCTTTAGAAAGTAAGAGTACTAACAGGCGTTCGACCGATTCATGGCAATTCCTTATTTTTGTGTCCTTTTACTTTTCCGAAAACATGATCTACAACTCCATTATTGAAACCATAGGCAATACGCCCATTGTTAAGCTCAACAAGGTTACCAAAGGCATCAAAGGCACCGTGCTAGCCAAGGTAGAGTACTTTAACCCGGGTAACTCCACCAAAGACCGCATGGCCATTAAAATGATTGAAGATGCTGAGAAGGCCGGCATCTTGAAGCCAGGTGGCACCATCATAGAAGGAACCAGCGGCAATACGGGAATGGGCCTGGCACTGGCGGCAGTGGCAAAAGGCTACAAGTGCATATTCACCATGGCCGATAAACAGTCGCAGGAGAAGATCAATATTTTGAAAGCTGTGGGTGCAGAGGTGGTGGTGTGCCCTACCAACGTGGAGCCCGATGATCCGCGCAGCTACTATTCTGTGGCACGCAAACTCAACAAGGAGATACCCAATTCCATCTATCCAAATCAATACGACAACCCCTCGAATGCAACGGCCCACTACGAAACCACCGGCCCCGAAATCTGGCGGCAGACGGCCGGAAAAATTACCCACTATGTGGCCACGGTGGGCACGGGTGGTTCTATGTGTGGCACAGCCAAGTACCTGAAGGAACAAAACCCCGGACTGGTGTCGGTGGGCATCGATACGTATGGATCGGTTTTCAAAAAGTTTAAAGAGACGGGCATTTTCGATAAGAACGAAATCTATCCTTACCTCACCGAAGGCTTTGGTGAAGATATTCTACCCAAGAACGTGAACTTCGATGTGATCGATCTGTTCATTAAAGTAACCGATAAAGATGGTGCCATTGCCGCCAGGCGCCTGGCCCGCGAAGAAGGTTTGTTTGTGGGCTGGAGCAGCGGCTCTGCATTGCATGGCGCGTTGGAATATGCGCGCGAGCACCTCACTGCCAAAGATGTGATGGTGATTCTGCTGCCCGACCATGGCACACGTTACCTCAACAAAGTGTATAACGACCAATGGATGAAAGACCACGGGTTTCTGGAAGAGCGTTCGTTCGGAACGGCTAAAGAAATTATTCAAAGCCGCAACGGAAAAGACAGCCTCTTTACTGTGCAGCGTAAATCCAAAATTGGCGAAGCTATTTCCATTATGAGCAAAGAAGGCATAGACCAGGTGCCGGTGGTGGAAGGCCATGACTTTGTAGGCAGCATTGCCTCTGCCAGTCTGTTGGAAAAAATTATTCACGACCCGCAACTGAAAGACAAGCAGGTGGGCGAAGTGATGGACAAGCCCATGATGTTTGTGGCGATGGACAGCACACTAGATGTGCTTTCGTCTATGCTGAACAAAGACAACAAGGCGCTGCTGGTGCGCGATGAAAAAGAGAAAGTGCACATTATTACACAACACGACATTCTGAAGGCAATGACCGCCTGAGATTTTTCATGGGGTGGAAGGGAATAGTCTTTTTTTTACTCAGCTGCCTCGCATGCCGGGCCCAGCAGGGCGGTGCCCTGCCCGACAGTGTGCAACGCCTGATGGATACAGCCACAGGCGATAGCGCAACCGTTACCCGGTTGAATGCCATTGCGTTCTCCCTGCTGAAATCTAAACCGGAGCAGGGACGCGAAGTGGCTGCCAAAGCTATGGAGTTGGCAAGGTCCATCAACTTTACGCGCGGCTATGCACGCGCACTCAACGTAACAGGAAGTTCCTACTGGGTAGTGGGCGAATACGAGTCTGCCCTCGACTACTACCACCTCTCTGCACGCGAGGCCGGGGCTATAAGCGACTCGGTGGGCATTTCGGAAGCTTACCACAACATGGGCGAAGTGTACAAGAAACTGGGCGACTACAAAAAATCAATCGAGTTTCTTACCACTTCGATGGAATGGGACAACGCGCGAAATCTCAATCGCGACATCGCCATGTATAACATTGGCGAAGCTCATTTTCTGTTGGGGAATTATTCCACGGCCCACACTTTTTACGAACAAGCCCTTAGCATGGCCATCAAAGAAAACGATTTACGCACCCTGGCTTACGCCTACACCGGGCTGGGTCTCATTAAATACAAACATGCTGACTTCTACCAGGCACTGGCCTATTTTACTCGTGCCGAGGCGTTGTGGCAGGAACAGGGCGAGATACGTTCGTTGATTCAGGCTTACCAATATTTTCACGACACCTTCCTGGAACTGGGGCAATTTAAAAAGGCGGAGGAGTACATCAACCGCGCCATACAAATGGCCAAAGAGGTAAAGGCGCCCGACTTGCAGATTTCGAACCTGCAACGGCAGGCTGCATTGTATCAGCGCAAAGGCAAATACCAGCTTGCCCTCGAGGCACTGACCAATCATAACAAAATAAAAGACAGTCTTTACAACGAAAAAAGAAGCGAGCAAATTGCCCGCCTTCAAACCTTGTTCGAAACAGAGGCCCGCGACATTGAAAACCAGCAATTGAAAGCCACCCAATTGCTGCTCGATGCGCAGATCAGAACACAAAACCTGCTGCTTGTTACCATTAGTGGCGGGCTGATGGCCACCGGGCTGCTGGCCTATGTTTTCTTCCGCCAACGCAAGAAGATATTGGAGGTAAACGGACTCTTAATAGACAAAACAGAAGAGATACGAAGCCAGAAGGAAGAAATAGAGAAGCAGAGTATCACACTGAAAAATCTGAACGATCAGTTACAGACGTTGAATCGCTCCCTCGAAAGCAAAATCGAAGAACGTACGCGGCAACTTACATGGCAAAATAAAAAGCTGGCAGCCTACGCGCACGCCAATGCCCACCAGTTGCGCGCACCCATTGCCAGTATTTTAGGATTGCTCAGCCTGATAGAGCGACTGAAGCTAAATCCGGAAGATCAGATATTGGTTACGCACCTGCAAAAGTGTGGCACCGAACTCGACCGTATTACCCGCGAAATCAGCCGGAACCTGGAGGAAGAAGAAAAGACCTTACAGGAATAAAGCCATTTACCTGCCCTTCTTCACTTCCACCTCTACCCGATCGTTGCGGCCTGCCAATGTGCTGGTTTTAGGGTAGATAATGTATTTACCTCCTTCGCCTTTGGCTTCCACGCGCTTGCTCTCAATACCCTGACTCACCAGGTATTCTTTCACAATGTCCGCCCGAAGCTGTGTTAACCTTTTGGCAGAAGCATTCTCGCGAAGGTTGTCGGTATGGGTGGCGAAAAATTCGGTGCTGTTGCCTTTACTTACAATGTCGCGGTTGCCTTCGCCATTGCAGTGGCCATGTATCTTCACTTTGTATTTAGGATTTTCCTTCAGCAACTGCACCAGCCCGTCCAGTTCGTTTTGCGACTCGGGTTGCAGTATGGCGGAGTTGGGAAAAAAGCGAACGTTGCTGAATTCGATATAGTCACCCATCTTCACCCGCACCAGTGGCAGCGAAATTACAAATTCTTGTGAAGGGCCTACCTCCGCAGCCGATGCTGCCGGGTCTGCATAGTTGATGGTGCGTTTCATTTCTTTGTACCCAGCTGCCAACGTAACTACCTGGTAGGTGCCCATGCGGTTCTGCGGTGCCGGCAAGTAGACCACCTCGTTACTTTTGTACGACTGGTATTGGGTGGCCTTGGCCGACTCCAATATGTGGACTTCACCCACCACGGTATTGCCCGTGGCTTCGCTGGTCATGCGGAAAAAGAACGGTTTGCCCGCAGGCTTTGGCTTTGTTTCCACCCCTTCTTCGGTAACCGGTTCTTGTTGGGGCTGCTCTTCAACTATTGGCTCGGTGGGCTCTTCTTTTGTTTCCTCCGGCTCTACTACCACCACCTCTTGTTCAACCGGCCTCTGCGGCTCCTCTGCAGGTTGGGTTACTTCTGGCGCATTAGGAGATGGCTCACCCAACTGCCCTCTGAACACCCAGGCATCGGTAAAGGAGGTTTGCGCACGTACGCGCATCACTTCCGCGAAAGCGGACTTGGATTCCCTCGATTGAAAGACCACCACGTAGAACAATCCTTTGGCCTCGTTGCGTAGGTAACGCGCGTTAAGCCCCTTTTGGCTTGCTTTGGCAGTCAGGCGGGCTGCATTTTGCTCTACCTGAAAGGCGCCCACCACCACGTGGTAGGTGGGTGTTTGCGCACGCACCAAGGCAGGTAGCGTAAGAAAAAAAGACAAAGCCAGGACAAAGAAAAAGACATGCTTCATAAGTTTGTTAATGCCCGATGAAGGTAAGAAAAAAACCCCGAACAGCTAATTTGCTGCCGGGGTTAAGCCGCTGTATAGAACTGAAATACTCCTATTCTTCTACAATCTCAATCTCAACGCGCACGTTAGCATGGGCCTGCGCGTGGTTTTTCTCGTACACCGGTTTTTTACCACCCCAAGCCTTTACTTGCAAGCGACTCTCAGGCACGCCTTGCGATACCAGAAAGTCGCGGATGGTGCTGGCACGCTCTTCAGAAAGCTTTTTTGCTGACCCGAATCCTTCCTTCGAGCCGGTAAGCGAGAAAAAGTTTTGCGTCTCACCCATCGAGATAATTTTGCCTGCGGCTTTGCCATTGGTATGGCCGTGTATCCTGATCTTGTATTTTGGATTCTCCTGCATCATCTCTACCAGGGCGTCAACCTCATACTTCGATTCGGGGCGCATAATGGCGGCATCTTTAAAGAAGTAGACATTGTACATAACGGCATAGTCGCCCTTACGCAATCTTACCAGTTCAAAGGGAACGGTTATTTTTCCGTCTTCCACTATCACCCCATCCGTGGCTTCGGGTTGTTGGTAGTTGATGGTATGCATGATTTTGCGATAGCCAAATACCTCGCATTGCAAAGCAAGGTTGCCTGATTCGTTTATTTCGGGAATGCGAACGATTTTATTGCTCTGATAAGTTGCCGATTTGCGATTTTTGTCGGCATCGACAACTGACACATCGCCCGCCAAAGGCTTACCGTTGGAAGAGTTGAACACCTTAAAATAAAACGCTTTACCATTCAGGTTGCCTTCATGCTCATTCTGAGCCGATGCCGCCAACGCAGTTTCAGCCAGGCTTTGCTTCCCTGCTATGGTGGGTTCATCAGTTACTAAGGGTTGGGTGGGCAGTTCGGTTACGGGATGGGTGTCTGCGCCTGCCAGCTGCCTGACCTGTATACCCAAGGGGCCGGTGTACACCCAGGTATCGTTATAAGGAGAAGCGGTGCGCAATTTCTTCGCTTCTTCGATGGCCCGGGCTTTATCGGCCGTTTCCAGCACAAAGACATAATACAGTTGCCGGTTGGCATTCAATTCGAAATGTGCTTCCAGGCGGCCCTTTTTGGCCGACTCTACAAAGTGGATGGCGTTTTCCTGTTTGGAAAATGCGCCAATTACCACATAGTTGGTGGCCTCGGCTGGCGGGTCTATAGCCCAGCCACAGCCAGTAATTAACGCCAGCAGGAGTGTCGTTGCAGTTACTTTCAGTTTCATTTCACTCGGGTTTGATGGCAACAAAGGTGAACCTGAGTAGAGGATTAATTTTCTGAAATGAGTTCAAAACCTTACACGTCAAAGGCTTATGCCTTATTCGAAAAATGAAGACAATCTATTCAAATTAATCAAAATCAGCTATTTACCGATTTACGTACACCCGAAAAGGGCGTTCCAGGGTCTCTCCGGCCGCATCTACCAGCACCAAATGGTGAGGTCCCTCGCCCGGGGCGAAGGGCATTTTATGGGTTTTTACTGTGGTGCCCACATACTGTCCATCCAGGTGCCAATGTATGGTTGCGGTCGGATCGCGATGAACTACCTGGAAAACCGTACTTCCGGGGGTGCCATCCAACGCGCGCGGCAAAAAAATGCGTGTATCCCACTTCGGGTAAATCAGGTCCATGGCGGCCACTGCCGTGGGATTTTGGCAATCCTTGCGAAACGGTGGCAGCGATTTATAAGAAGAGTGGCGCACGCTATAGTAGTATTCTTGCACCGGGGGCAAAACAAACCAACTGGCTGCCTGCATATTCGCCACCGACTCGCAGTCGCTATGCACACGGTATTTGCGGTCTGCCGACAGGTGAATCTTTTTATGAAAAATACAGGGTAAGCTGCCAGTGCCTTCCTTTGTCATCCATTGCATTACTTTCTCCGGGCAAATGTCGGATGCCAGCATGCCACTCTGCGCACATACCTCGGCCTGCTGCAGTTCAGACTGCGGCACATCGAACCATGCGTTGCCGGGCAACTGAGCGAATAGCCGGAATAAAAGCGGGGCAGCCATATCTGTGCCGGTTAGCCCGGGCCTGCCTTCGCCATCGGCATTGCCTACCCAAACGCCCACGGCATAGTCGGGGTTTACACCCACCGCCCAGGCATCGCGAAAGCCGAAGCTGGTGCCCGTCTTCCAGGCAATTTTTTTAGACGACTCAAAATAGCGCCAGCCCGTCTCCTCTCCGGGCCGGTACACTTCCTTCAACGCCTCGAATGTGAGCCAGATGGCTCCGGCACGCAACGGTGCACTGGCTTCAAAAGCGGTCGTATCGCGCAAAGCGCTTGCCGGATTGTAGATGGGGTGGTGAAAATCGTTTTGGCGATACCGGAGGTCTCCCGGCCTGTCAAAATAATGGGTCAGCGTTCGCGCCATAGCCGCATAAACTCCGGTAACATCCCACAGGGTGGCTTCTGCCCCGCCCAATATCAAAGACAGACCGTAGTGATCGGCCGGATGCTGTAGGGTAGAAATGCCCACCTCCTGCAGCAGTGCATGAAATTTCTCGAATCGATACTGACGCAGGGCATGCACCGCAGGTATATTGAGCGAACGTATCAGGGCCTGGTCGGCAGGCACCGCTCCATCGTACTGCAGCGAAAAATTTTTGGGTGTGAAGCCACCCATCATCGTTGGAATATCGGGCAGCAAGGTGCGTGGCAACAGTTGGCCTTCCTGCTGCATGGCAGCGTACAACAAAGGTTTCAGAATGCTGCCGGTGCTACGGGGTGCACGTATCAGGTCTACCGCCTCGTGGTGCACAGCACCCGCAGGTACATTGCCTACATAGGCCAGCACATTTCCGGTTTCCGGCTGCAACACCAGGGCCGCTGCGTTCCACACCTGGTTGGCCTGTAGCCGGATGGCATAGTCGTTCACCAGTGCCTGCATCTGTTTTTGCAAACCCAGGTCGAGGGTACTTGCTATCCGCTGCCCGGCTTTCCCTTCTGTCACCGCCCTGTCGAGCAAATGCGGTGCCCATCGGGGCATGGGCAACGGGCGCTGGGGCAATGGTTCTGCCAGCGACAGTTCAAGCGTGAGATCGTCTATCCAACCCCGGTCTTTGATTTTTTGCAAAAGACGGTTGCGTTTGGCCAGCAGCAAATCGCGATTGCGCGAAAGGTGAATAAGTGAAGGGTTGTTGGGTAGCACCGCCAGCAAGGCCGCTTCGCTCCAGCTCAGCTCGCTGGGCTGCCTGCCGAAATAACGCCAGCAAGCTGCCTCGAGCCCCACCACATTTCCACCGAAAGGTGCGTGCGCGGCATAAATAGCCAGTATTTCGTCTTTGGTATGTCTCCACTCCAACCGCGTGGCCATCACCATTTCGATGAGCTTCTCCAAAAATGTACGGGCTTTGTTCTGCCGCGCCATCCTGATTACCTGCATGGTTAGCGTGCTGCCACCACTTACTACCCTGCCCGACCGGACATTTTGCACGAGTGCGCGCACCATCGACAATGGATCAATACCAGGATGGTAACGGAACCTTTTGTCTTCGAAAAGAATAATCGCCTTTGCGAACTTTTCGGGCACAGCATGCTCAAGCGGGAAACGCCACTGGCCGTCTTCTGCAATGGCTGCACACAGCAATTGTCCTTGGCGATCTTCAATAACGGTAGAATACGCTACATCGAACAGGCGCGTGGGCAACACAAAGTAATAACCTACCGAAGCCAATAAGAGCAACAGCAGCCACTTCCTTGTTTTCGTCCACCAACCCTTCATCATCAACCAGGGCTTAGCGCCCTCTTACTGGTTCAATCTTTTCACCACCTGCACCTCCTGGCCCTTTTTGCGATGGTAAATGGTGCGATCGTACATGGCTTCGCAGCTTACTGCAGGCAAATAGAATGTGCCGGCATAGCTGGCGGTGAGCAGCACGCGGAAGGTTTTGCGCTGATTAGGGTTGAGATCAAAATAAGTGTAAACCCGGTCATCGCGTATGTCCTGATAGGTAGGCACATCGCCTGTTAACCTGTTTTCCACCTCATCCAATCGCAGGTTATTGATCTCCCACCCCGATGGGAACACCTGATTCAAAGCAAGGTTTTTGTAGGCGCCCCTCAGACCCGGGTTAGTAATGGATACGCTGGCAACAAATTCTTTGCCCTGCTCCAGCATTGAAGGATCAATCGGATTTCCATCTAAATCGAGATAGCTTACCGTCATGGTGAGGTTGCTCTCGGCATCTTCTTCCATGCCCCTGGCTGGAATGCCTTCGGTGATCACTCGCACAAAAAGTGCGCCCTTGCTTTGGCTTTTTACCTGCAACGCGCCACCTTTGGTTCCACTTACCTGCAGCGGTGCCTGTGCAATGGGCAAACCTGTTTGTGCTGCCACCTCTTTACCACCATAACTAAAAGTGAATTTCATATCGCCTCTCTGTTCGCGCGCAGCAAAGCTACCTACGGCCTTTAAGCTCCAGGCCAATGTCTGGGTGCTCATCCAAAGGTTGTTGTTACTCAATCCGCCAGAAAGTTCTTTCAGTAATTCAAATGCCCTGGTACGATCCTCCAACAACAACAGTGTTTCGAGCATGATCGCCTGATCGCGCCAGGACGAGCCGTACGAATAGGCCATCTCCTGATAGGGCTTTACCGTGGTAGACAGGTTCGCGATCATCGATTTGGCTGCATCTTTTTGTCCGGCCTTCACGTATGCTGCTGCCAGCATCCAGGCGGCCGTAACCGGCAATTCTGTTTGCTCACGCAGACGGTTCATCGCACCCAGTTCTGCATCGCCTGCGAGCGCCAACGTGTACAGTCTGTATGCTTGTATCAGTTCGCTGCTGAAAGACTCCTGGTGTTTGCGCCACGACTGCGCCCTGTTCTTCTGGAATTTTTTCCACCTCTTCATCAGGTCGGTGGGCACCAGGTAGCCTTTGCTTTCGGCCTCCAACAAAAAGTGTCCGGCATAGGTCGTTCCCCAACTGTCGGTATCTTCATGGCCCGGCCAGTAGGCAAAGCCGCCATCGCGGTTCGCAAACGACTTCAACCGCTCGATACCCGCTTTTACATTGCGCTGTATCATCTGCCGCTCGCCATCGTTCAGGTCTTTCACCAGGTCGAGGTAAAGTTGTGGAAAAACAGAAGAGGTTGTTTGCTCGATACAGCCATAAGGGTATTGAAGCAGGTAGCGCATGCGTTGATCCAGGTTAACGGGCGGCAGACTCGACACTTCGAGCGTGGCCGTGTTCGACCCCGCTATTCCTATCAAATCAACAGTTGTATTCCAGGCCCTGCCCGGCTCCAGAATAGATTCTACCACTTTGGTTACGGGAGGGTTGGGGTTGCGGACTTCAATTTCAATTTCATCGGTGGACGTAAACTGACCCGATGAGGCAGTTACCTGCACCTTGGCAATACCGGTTTCGCTTTTTACGTTCAAATCAAAATCTACCGTGATATCCCCACTATTCATCACTACCGACTGACTGGCCTGTGCCAAAGAGAGCGGCCCCGATACTTTTACATCTACTTTCACATTCTTCACAGATGCCTCCTGGGTGAACAATGTAACAGGCAACTTCACCTTTTCTTCAGGCCCTAATACACGGGGCAAGGTGGCCAGCACCATCAATGGTTTACGAACAGGCGTAGCTTTTTCTGCCTTACCATAGGCACCATCATAGCCGGCTACCACCATCGTTTTAACAGAACCAATGTACTGTGGCATAACAAACCTGATGTTTTTACTGCCGCCACTGAGTGTGTAGGGGCCGAAATACTTTACCACCGGTTTAAAACGGTTGGCCTTTGCATCGTCTTCCTTACCCATTAGCTCGCTATCGCCACCAATGGCCAGCAGCCGTTCAATTCTTCCGCCAAAGGCTCCCATTACGTGGTCGTACAAATCCCAGGTTCTTACCCCTAACGCTTCGCGCGCATAAAAGCGCTGCCACGGGTCGGGGGTTTTAAATCGGGTGAGATCTAATAGACCTTCGTCTACCATGGCCACGGTAAACGTCATGTTGCGGTTGGCTTGTTCCGACACTTTGATCGTTACCTCCTTGCCCGGCTCCAACACATCGGGCATCGAGATGACCGGGGTCAGGTGGCTCTTCGGATTCTCAACCTGTATGGGAATGACCCCATACATGCGGATGGGCAAATCGTTGATGGTCTGTGCGTGGGGTTGCAGCAGCGTAACACTTACAAAAATGTTGGGTGTCATCTGCTCGGTGATGTCGAACGAAAAAGGATTGTCGCCTTTTTGCGTGCTGAGCCAGAATGAGTTGATAACCCGGCTGCCATTCTCTATGCTGATCAAGGCACGGCCATTGTCGCTTCCCGGAATTACGAGGTTGGCTTTTTCTCCGATGTTGTAGGCGCCCTTGTCGCTGGCGAAAGACAACATAGTGGCACCCTGCGCTTCGTTGCGTGCGCGGCCCGCCCAACCGGGCCAATCGATGTACACAATCTTGCCTGTGCTATGACCCGAAACCGGATCGTACGCCTGAATGAAGAAGCGACCCCATTCCGGATATTTGATCTTGAAATTCCATGCGCCCTTTCCATTCACGGTGCGCACCTTACCGGTGGCCAGGGGCTGTGAGTAGTTGCCCGACATGAAGCTAACCCCTCCCTCTTCTGTATTGTCCCACCACCAACGCCAGTCAATTTTATACAAAGTAAGTTCAACGCCTTCGCGCGATACCGGATTGCCATCGGCATCGATGGTAACCACATCTACCCGATGGGTGGTGTCGGTTAGCAACATGCCCCTCGCCTTATCGCCTGCAGGCACACGAATACCGGTGAAGGACTCATAAGGGTAGTAGGGCAACGAGAAGCGGTCGATGCTAAAGTTACCACTCTCCTCAAAAGCTTTGCCCCTGAAAATGGCGGTCAGCATGCCGGGCGGCTGAACGTCTGTATCGAGGGTTGCGTTCACTACGGCATTACCCTCCCCATCGGTGATTCCATCGAATACCTCTTTGGTTTCTCCATAGAACTCGCGCGATGGATCATCAAAAACGTATTCTTCGTATCGCGGAAACCTGGTCTCTGCTTTGGCCAGTGTAACCTCAAACTGGGCACGCAGATTTTTGCCCGGTGCGCCATGCAGCCACTTCACATTCAGGTTACCACTTACATTGCTTTCGCCTGCCTTGATCTTATCCACGCCAAAGTCGAGGTTGATTTTCAACCGGTTGGGCTTTACCGTCTCTATCTTGAGCGGCTGCGTAAAGGTGGTTCCGCCCACTTTTACGCGCGCCTGCCAGTTGCCAGTGGGTGCACCGCTGGCAGTGGCGGTAGCAAAAGAATAAAAGCCATTTTCGGATGACGAGCGGACCAACCGCTGCGACAACTGCCCCATGGGATTAAGAAGTTCAAACACTACCGGGTGGTTAGCAGGTAGTAACTTGTTCTTGTCTTCCAGGATGAAAGACAAGTAGAGTGAATCACCCGGGCGCCATACCCCGCGTTCGCCATACAGAAAACCTTTCAGGCCGCGCTCGATGGTTTCACCACCCACATCAAAATTGCTGAGCGAGAGAGACTCTCCATCCGACAATTTCAGGTAACCACGCTGGTTGCCACTGCGCGCCACCAATGCAAAGGGTGTTTGTGTGGTGGTGATTACGGCCTTACCATCGGCTCCGGTAGAAGCGCTGCCGATCAGCTGTTGCTGATAATCATACAAATCCAACTGAACACCAGAAAGCGGTTCGGTTGTTTTTAAGTCGGTTACTACCACCAACGTGGCGCCATCGCCCCCGCGTTTGGCGATCAGGCCCAGGTCTGACGCAATGATGTTGCGTGTAATGTTGCGGCTGCCGGTGTAATAAGAAGAGTGGCACGGGTTGTCGCGTTCGTGCCAATCATAATCGTCAGCATAGTAGTATTCTTCGTAGCTGTCCCAATAGCTGCCTTCGCTGCCTTCTTCCCACACCTCCTCCTCAAATGCAGGTGCTATCTCCTGGGTATCGTTAGCGACACAGTCGAATGTGGTGTATGACTTCTTGAAACTGAGCTGCACCTGATAGATGGCACCGGGTTCTGCATTGATAATGGTTCCCATATCGAGTGTGAAGCGATTCCACCGGCCCAGGTCGGCAATGCCACTGTTCTCCAGCGATATCATCTTTTTAATAACCGGTCGGCCCACCCTGCGTAGCTCCGAATTCCCGGCCAGGTCGTTCACCTGCAGAAACTGCACCACATTTTTCTCGAAGATTCTGATAACACGCACATCTACCGCTTTCAGGTTCACCGCCTCGAAGGGCAACACCAGGCCTTCTGTTCCGGGCAGTATGTTTCCTTTGGAAGTGAATCTTACAGCCGGGTTCAATTGCTCAAAGGTTACATCAAACGTGGCTCCTTCCTTCATGCGGTAGTTCAGCACATTGCGCACCCCCGCCTCGATGGTAAGCGTACGCGAACCCTTCTGGCGCACGGCCGGATAAATGCGCACCTCATTGTCTTTTATCTCAAAGTCAAGGCTCGATAGCTCGCTCAATGAAAGCAGCCCGTGGAGGTTTTGTGATTCGCTGAGCGGATCTGAAAATTGCACCACCACAAACTGGGTACTGCCCTGCTCCACGCGAACGTTGGTTACTTTAAAGTCGTTAAGCGCGGGCACTTCTACTTCCTGGTTCTTTACTTGCTTCACTCCCAATACGCTGCCGTCTACGGCAATCTTCACCATGCTGGTAGTTTCCGTGCGCGCCACCTCTTCAATGGTAAAAAGATGCTGTTTGCCTTCATCTGTATGGTTCCAGTTTATCTTCAGCGCTCTACCCTCCTGTTGTGCCATCAACATGCGCTCCACATCGGCCGGCTCGGCATAGTCGGAGGTAAGCAGCGTACCCTCCAGTTGCTGCCGTTTCAACTCCGTTTTCACATAAGGCTTCAGGTTGGTAATGTTCAACTCAAAATTCTGCGGAATTACCTGGAATGAATAAGTAAAAGTCGACAGGTCGGAAGCAACATTTTCGATTAACTTCGACAGAAAGAAGTCTACTTCGTACACCTGGCCCGATTGAAGGCGCGCTGCGGGTCTGAATTCAACCGTTCTACGATCAATCAAAACTGTCTTACCCTTCACCGAAGGGCTGAATTCAAATAATTTTACGGAAGTTTCTTCACCCACCGAAAGTTCATCGGCAACATCTTGTGCCAGCACAATTCGCAACGGGCTGCCCGAACTGATTATGCCTGTGGTGTAAGAAGAGATGTATTCGCCAAACGCAGGATTGATGGACGTAACAAAAGGGTCTTTGCTTTTAACCTTCTGAAAATAAAAAACGGCCAGCAATACAACGGCCATGGCTACCACGCCAAGGCTTATCTTTTTCCAGTTCTTCATAGTGGGGTTGGTTGAGAGTGCCGAATTTCGAAATAATTTTGCAAAACACGGCAGCCACCATCCCCATTTTATCAAAAGCTTCGTTAAAGTACGGTATAGGTCTTTTTCAATGAACACAATTGTGATCATTTTGCTGCTGATGACCAGCTTTGTACATGCGCAGAACTTCCGCGAAGGCCAGCTTCAGTTTACACGTGTGCGAAATGCCTACGCAGAGAAGGAGGCTGCGATAAAAGTATTGTTGCAGCAGCAAGGCGCAGCAGCCCCCTTCGAATTATTCATCCGCGCTTTTAAGAAAGAGCAACGGGTGGAAGTATGGGTGCGGGGCAAAGGAAAAAGTGTTTTCTCGCTGGTGGTAAGCTATCCTTTTTGCAGCACCTCTGGTACTTTGGGGCCCAAGCGCAAAGAGGGCGACTTGCAGATACCGGAAGGCGTGTATCACATCAATCATTTTAATCCGCTAAGCAACTTTCATCTTTCGCTGGGAATTAATTACCCCAACGCTTCGGATAAGGTGTGGGCAGACAAAAACGCACCCGGTGGAAGCATCTACCTGCACGGCAATTGTGTCACCATTGGTTGTATTCCACTGACCGATGACAAAATAAAAGAACTCTATCTGTTGGCGGTGGAAGCCCGCGCGAACGGTCAGCAAAAAATTCCTGTTCACATCTTTCCCGCCCGTTTGGATAACGGAGTGCCCGAACAATTAGCCGCCCTGCAGCCGGCCCACCTTACCTTTTGGAAGAACTTGCAAACCATCTACGCACAATTCGAAAAAGAACAGGTGCTTAAACCGGTTCGCATTACCAAAGACGGCTGGTATCGTCTTTCGGACTAACGGCTCTCGATTGAATTTTTCTTATCTGTAACCATGGTTGTTCGAATATCGAAAAAGGATTCTGGCAAATCGAAAACTGAAAAGATCAAGAAAGTTTCAGCCAAATCGAAAAAAATCAACTGGGACAAATATTTCAAAAAGGTGAAGTTCCCGGTTGATGCCATCGCCTATCAGCAAAAAATGCGAAATGAGTGGGGGGATTAATATCCTTGTGGACACCAATCCGATAAGGGGTTTTCGAAGTTGGAAAACCTGAACGTAGTACTTTTTTGAAAAAGTAAGGGCTTGAATGTATCAAGCCCTTAACAAAATAATATTTCAAAAAAGCTACACTCTCTCTTCCACGCGGTTCATCACCTTGGTTTGCACCTGAATCGACTCGTGGTGCACCAGGCGCAGCAAGTCGCGCATAAAGCCTTCATCCAGGCCCATGGCCATGCCCATCATCACACGGGTTTTGATGATTTCTTCCCAGCGATTTACCTGGAGTATCGTCACATTATTGTCTTTCTTGTACTGACCAATCTTTTCTGAAATCTTCATTCGCGCAGCCATCTTCTGCATGATTTCATCATCTATCTGGTCAATCTGTTCGCGCAATACACTCAAGGTATCTTTAAACACTTTATTGTCGGAAGAAACGGTGCGCACCACCAGCCCCTCTACTATCTTTTGCAAGGTGGCAGGCGTAACCTGCTGCTTGGCATCGCTCCAGGCTGCATCAGGGTTGATGTGGCTTTCGATCATCACACCGGCCATATCCAGGTCGAGTGCTTTCTGTGCCACCAAGGCAATCAGATCGCGTGTTCCAGAAATGTGACTGGGATCGCAGATGATTTCCAATTCAGGAATCCGCGTTTTCAATTCGATGGCGAAGTCCCACATGGGCGCATTGCGGAATGGGCCCTTCTCGAAAGAAGAAAAACCACGGTGGATAGCTGCCATCTTTTTTATACCCGCACGGTTCAACCGTTCCAACGCACCAATCCACAATTCCAGATCGGGATTAACAGGGTTCTTCACCATTACCGGAATATCCACTCCTTTCAACGCATCGGCTACCTCTTGTACGGAAAAAGGGTTAACAGTTGTGCGGGCGCCTACCCAAAGAATGTCCACTCCCGCTTTCAGACACGCCTCCACATGGGCTGCATTGGCTACTTCGGTGGTAACGGGCAAGCCTGTTTCCTGCTTGGCCGCCATCAGCCACTTCAGGCCTTCTTCGCCCGCCCCTTCGTACTGGCCGGGCCGTGTGCGTGGTTTCCAAATGCCGGCACGCAAAACGTGTACCTTACCCGTAGCGGCCAACTGGGTAGCGGTGCTTACCATCTGCGTTTCGGTTTCGGCCGAACAAGGTCCGCTTATTATCAATGGCTTATCTATGCCGAGCGATTCGGTAATTGATTCGATGGAGAGTCCTTTCTTGGTCATGATGTGTTCCGGTTTTAGGTTGCTAAAGTTAAATATTGTTCTGTTTAGTTTTTCATATCGTTTACCTCCACCGCGTTGGCAGGTGTGGGGTTTTTCTTCACTTCTATGCCATCGAGCACACGCCTGATCTGGTTTGCCTTAGACATAATGCGATGCACTTCTTTGGAGTCGCGCTTCATTAGGTGGTAGTGAAACCGCTGCAGGTGCATGATGTACTCCAGCAACGCCTGGCTGAGGTACTCTACATTTTGCTCGAAGATGGGCGCCCACATATCGGGAGAACTTTTTGCGAGCCGCACGGTAGACGCAAAACCGCTGCCGGCCAGGTTGAAGATGTTCTTCTCATCTTTTTCAATATCGAGCACGGTTTGCCCCAACAGAAATGAACTTACGTGCGAGAGGTGCGAAACATAAGCCACATGCTTGTCGTGCTCTTCGGGTTCCATGTAAATGGTTTTTAACCCCAGGGCACCAAAAACCTTCAGGGCTGTAGCCAATGCATCTTCAGCCGAATGATCGCGATCGCACACGATATTGGTTTTTCCTTGAAAAAGTCCGGAAAAGGCAGCCCCAGGCCCCGAGTTTTCTGTGCCGGCAATAGGGTGTGCCGCCACATATTGATGGCGCTGCGGATGGTGCGCTACGGCTTTACAGATATGCGACTTGGTGGAACCCGCATCAATCACCACAGCCGTCTTCTTCACCACATCCAGCACGGTGGGCAATAACGCGGTCATGGCATTAACAGGTATGGCCAGAATAACCAGGTCGGCCCTGGGCAGCGCCACATTTTCGGGTTCAACAACATCCACCAAGCCAAGCTCCAGCGCCTGCCGGGCGTGCTGTGGGTTTAAGTCAATACCCGTCAGGCGGGTGGCCACGCCTGCCTTTCGCAAGTCAATGGCCATCGAGCCACCAATCAATCCCAACCCTATTATCGTTACATTCATAACTATTGGTGTTCTAACAACGATTGTTTCGCTTTTGATTTATTTCCTATCCAGTTTTTTATCCGTTCGTGCGCCTCTTTCATCTTTTCTTCGGGCGAACAGAGGCTGATGCGGATGTAGCGCGCCCCTTGCCCGCCAAAAATGAAGCCCGGGGTGATGAAGACTTTGGTTTGGTACAGTAGTTCGTCAATCCACTTTTCTACATCTGCAACCTGTGCGGGTACTTTGGCCCACACAAACAGGCCCGACTGGGCACCGGAATAGGTGCAGCCCAATGTGCTCACCATTTGCAGCGCCACTTCCTTGCGCCTGGTGTATACTTTGTTGATGGCCTGAAACCACTCGTCTCCGTTCTTCAACGCCTCCACGGCTGCCTGCTGCAAACCAAGGAACATACCCGAGTCCATATTGCTTTTTACGCGCAGCACGGCATCAATGTAAACCGCGTTGCCCGTCACCCAGCCGATACGCCACCCCGCCATGTTGTGCGATTTACTGAGCGAATTCAACTCCAGGGCTACCTCTTCCGCGCCTTTTGCGGCCAGAATACTCAGTGGCCGTTCGTTCAATATCAGGCTGTAGGGATTGTCATTCACAATCAGAAAATCATTTTCACGCGCCAGGTCCACCAGTTGCTGCATTTCCGCGGCCGTGGCAACCCGGCCGGTTGGCATGTGCGGATAGTTTACCCACATCACTTTCACCTTCGAAAGGTCGCGCTGCCGCAGTGCTTCCATATCAATACTCCAATGATTGTTTTCCTGCAGCGCATAGGTTATTGCTTTTGCCCCAACCAATTTTGCCACCGAAGCGTAGGTAGGATAGCCCGGATCTGGAATGAGCACTTCATCGCCCTCGTTCACAAACGCCATCATAATGTGCATAATGCCCTCTTTCGAGCCCATCAACGGAAGCACCTCCGTTTCCGCATTTACGTTTACCTGGTAGGTGCGTTGCATAAACGTAGCAATGGCCTGGCGCAGGGCTGGTATGCCCTTGTAGCTTTGATAGCCGTGGCTATCGGCCCGCTGGGCGCTGGCCGCCAGTGCTCCGATCACTCGCTGCGTGGGTGCCAGGTCGGGGCTGCCAATGCCCAGGTTGATTACCCGCAAGTCCGGAGAATCCAGGCTTCTCACTTCAGCTAACTTGCGGCTGAAGTAGTACTCTTCCACATTCGCTATTCTGTTTGCGCTCTTTATCATGTTTATTTGTATTCAATCACAGCTTTTTTGTATTCGCCCAGCACGTTGAGGTTACGCGTCTGGCGCAGCACTTCGCGCAGGGCAGTGTCGTAGTTCTTTCGTTTCTTCCACTCCACATCCACATGTATCGAATATTCGCGGGGCTTTCCAATAATCGGTATCGACTGGATTTTGGTGAGGTTGATGCTATGGTTCTTGAATGCCAGTAACACATCGGCCAGGCTGCCTACTTCGTTGGCTACCTCAAAACACAAAGACGCCTTGTTACTGTCTGCAGGCTGCCCGTTGCGTTTGGTTAGAACGAGAAAGCGGGTAAAGTTCTTCTTATGTGTTTCGATGCGCTTGTCCAGCATCTGCAAACCGAATTTTTTGGCTGCATATTCATTGGCAATGGCGGCCGTGTCTTTCAGCTTCTTCTCTTTCACGCGCCTGGCCGACAGGGCGGTGTCATCGCTTTCGCGGATTTCAACACCGTTAAGGCGATGCAGGTATTCCGAACATTGCCGTATGGCCATCGGGTGCGATTCGATGGTTTTGATGTCGGCCAACTTCACACCGGGCAGCGCCAACAGGTGCATGTGTATGGGCAGATATATTTCGCCCACAATGGTAAAGTGATAGTCTTGCAGCAAAAAATAGTTGGGCAGAATGCTGCCTGCAATGGAATTTTCAATGGCCATTACCGCAAAGTCAGCCTGGTTGTGTTTCAACGCTTCGCACAGCGCATGGAAGGTAAGGCACTCTACGGTTTCCACCGGCTCATTGAAATAAGAGAGCGCAGCCACCTCGTGAAAGCTGGTGGCTATGCCTTGAATGGCCACTTTGGTTTTCTTCTTTTTTGCTACTGCCATAGGTATAAATAAAAAGTCCCGGCTTTTTTCCGGGACTTTCTTCATTTCATGTTTGTTTACTTCTCGTTCAGCCAAGCACTACTTATTCAAGTCCCGTTCGGGTTTGAAAAAAATAGTAGTAAAAGTAAAATCGCTTGGTGCTCATTGTTTTCTTGTAGCGCTAATAAAGAGCAAAATTCCGAAGTCTGCAACTACGTACCCCCAATTCATTTAAAAAATCTACTATCCTAACCGCTGTTCGTTGGTGTTTCCTTATCCATCAACCGTTTGCAACGAATCCTTCAAAGTGCCACTAAATCACTATTTTTGAAGAAATCATCTGTTATGAAAGCGATCCTCTATCCGGCAATTGTAGTTATGGTAATGGCATGCACGCAGAAGTCAGATCAGTCTCATGAGCATCACAGAAGTAGTACCCCCGAGAATGCCAACCAGGTGTTGTACAACGAGGTGATGGACATACACGATGAAGTGATGCCCCGGATGGAAGACCTATATAATGCGAAGAAAGACCTTCAGGAAAAGATAGCCAATACCCCTGCCATAGCAGAAGAAGAACGCCTGCAGTTAGAGCAGCGCATAACCCACATAGACTCTGTTAGCAATTTAATGATGGTGTGGATGCGGCAGTTCAACCCACTGCCCGACTCGGCCGACCAGGAGGCCGCACGTGCTTACCTGGAGAGTGAGATGGAAAAAATAAAAAATGTACGCGAAGCCATGCTAAGCACCCTGGAAGCAGAAAAAGAGAACTAACTAATTATTTTCTCTTGGCCTTTTGCCGCTTGGCCGCGTGGTGATGAGGTAACTCTACTTTTTTGCCATTCTTTCCCTCTTTGGCCGCGTTGCTCTGCTCTAACCTGATGTTATACCGAATGGCCTGCCAGTATTCGCCACCATAGCCCACCAAAATTTCGCCCCCTTTCGGGATGTCGCGCGTGGCTTCTATGAAGCAGCGTTTCTTCTCAGTTACGTATTCGCAATTGTTCTTGATGCCCTCCACACGGGTAAGGCCTTTTGCATCGTTGGCGTAGTGCGCAACACCCTTCTTGGTTTTCCAGGCATCAATGCAATACTGGTTGTTGAAGAAGAAAACATATCCGTTTCGGTAGTCGGCCATTTTCTCCACTTCCTTCCACGTTACCACTTCGCCCTTGTATTCGGTAATGCGGGTTCCTTTGGGTATGAATACTTTGGTGAACAATCCTTTGCCTGCGCCCGGCAGTGTAGACTTCTTCACGTAAAGATGCTTATCGAGTAATGCCATAGTGTAAAATGCGCGCGAAGATAGAGGAAAATTCCTAATAGCCGCAAAATGGTTTTTCCTTTAGTCCTGGTCTTTGCTTCGCAAATCAAGATTATGGAACACAAACAGTCTGATGGCATGGATATTCACAAAGCGTGCATCGCCCGGCAATTGTTGAAACACATTGAGGTAACCCAGGTTTGCGTTCAAGCGCGGTGAGAAAGTATAGCCGAACCCCACAAAAAAACGGTTTTGATCAAAATAGTTGTTGCCTACGTTTTTACCAGCGCTAACGTGCAGTTCGTCATTTAGAAACAAAAAGGGCACGCCCGGCTTCACTTCTTTGCCCACCAGCGGAATTGTAAAGGCCATGTTATAGCGAAAGCGCCACGAATAAGTGTAATCATTGGTAAGTTCATTGGCTACTACATTTCTGCGGAAGCGTTCCTCCACACGGAAGTATTGCATCAGGTTATACCCTTTGCGTTTGTCGAACCATTGTATCTGTTGCCAGGGCCGGTGCTCGGGGATGTCAGGTCCGGATGTGTTATAAGCAGTAACATAACCGTAGCCCGATGAAAGGCGCGTGTTGTCGGTGATGTAATAAACATAAGCCGCGCGCGCAATGGTAACAGATGTATTGTTCACAAAATTGCCAGTCATACGCAGGTGCATATCTGCCCACAACCCCGACCGCTTCGTGAAGCGGGTCTGATTGAAATAAGCCGTCCAGGCCTGCTCGCGGGTTTCAACTTGCTTTTGTGCGACCGCACCAACGCCACATAAACAACCGATTGTAAAAAGTAGGTACTTCATCATGCTCTGTTAAAATGGAAAGGTAGAAAGTTTGATGCTGCAGGGCAGCAAAAATCTGATAAGTGGAGTGGGGCATTTGATCTTTCACCTTGGTGATGGCAATTCCACCGCCTGGCCTTTGCTGTCTTTCATTCGGTCTAATCTCCGTGGTTTACATTTTGGCTACACGTGTAGCGCAGAAAACTGCAAATACCAGGTCGCTCGGCATTCACGGAATCAGGCAATTACGATGGTCGAGGCACTCATCACTTTTGCTGGCTCGCATCTGGCATTAAAAGCCTATCACCAAACACCTTAATTCCTATTCAGAAAAGCGTTATTCAAGGGCAAATGTAAATGGATTTTTCTATTAGTCTACAAAATCGATAGATTTTAAATATTTAAATTTATTTCTCCTATATTTGCCGCATGAGGGAGAAAGTGCTGCGCCTTTTCGGATATTCTGCCGCCACTTTAGCACAGCGGGCCGACTTCGTGCGTTTACTACTCATTGTTGTTACATGCATTACTTCGTTGCTGGTGATCTCGCTTATTCTGGTTCACATTCTACCCCTGTTTGTTCATGAAGATGCGTTGCCCCTGGTGGGTACCGGATTTTACATTGCCCTGGCAGGGGGCTTTGTTGCCCAAATGATAGACGGAGCCCTTGGCATGGCCTATGGTGTTAGTGCCACTACTATTCTAACCTCCATGGGTGTAAACCATGCAGCCGCAACGGCCAGTGTACATACGGCTGAAATATTTACCAGTGGGGTTTCGGGGTGGTTTCACCTGAAGTTTAAAAATGTAAACAAGAAGCTGGTAAAAACATTGCTGCTACCCGGGGTGCTGGGGGCCATCACAGGTGCTTACGTGCTCTCATCGCTGCAGCAATACAATCACTACATTCGGCCGGTTGTGGCCTGCTATACCCTTTATCTGGGCATTCGCATCCTGCGCAAAGCCATTGTCAACGAATCGAAAAAGCAGCCGGTGAAAAGAATAGGCTGGCTCGCCACCATTGGTGGTTTCCTCGACTCGATTGGAGGTGGGGGCTGGGGCCCGATTGTAAGTTCCACGTTGATCTCGCGCGGCAGGCATCCCATGTACACCATCGGTTCGGTTAATCTTACTGAGTTTTTTGTATCGTTTGCCAGCGCTTTTACCTTCTCGCTGTTTTTGGACATTCAAACCTACTGGCAGGTAATTCTGGGGTTGATCATCGGTGGGGTGATAGCCGCACCGTTAGGAGCCATACTGCCCAAACAACTTCCGGTGAAACGCCTGCTGATATTGGTGGGCGTGGTGGTGAGCATACTCAGCATCCGTAACTTCGTTTTCAGCTTTTAGCCGCGGTGTAAAAACAAAAAGCCAGGCATTACACCTGGCCTAAGTCTTGTTTCACCAACTCACTGCTTGCGCAGGTATACATTTCCATATTTCGATTCGAAACTGTAGCGCGGCCCCTGGCCGGGTTTAGCCTGCACCCACGTATAGAAATTTTTCTCGCGGTAGCCATCGCCCGTGAATTTGGTGTCGAGGTTGGAATAGATTTGACCGTAGTTCGTTTCAACCACCAATTCTCCCGTGGCCGATTCCACGAGGGCCGCATCTACCCCGCCATAAGTAGCTTCTACCGTTAAAGGACCCGTAAAATCCTTCACCTCCACCATACCATACACCGATTCAACCACCGTTACCCTATTGCGGGGCACCTTAATCTCCAAGAGAATATCCATCTCCAAGCCCCACGACATCACATCGTATTTCTTCCCATTGTCATTCACATACTTTTTGTACTCTTCCTTGGTTCGAAATACTATTTTCTTCCCTCCCTCCACAATGGTTACCCGGTGTGGCAGGTTCTTCATGTCGCGAATTCTATTTTCTATGTATAGTCCATCGGCTGTTTCGGATTGCACCAGTTCAAATGCATCGTCATTCTCGCCCATGTTAATGCTCACCGTGCCTTGAATGGATACCTCGTTCTTATCCCACGTGCTGATGCGCACCAACTCCGGATAATCGAAATGGAAGTGGATGGTTTGCCCGGCTTTGACCGGATAAGTTTTGTTAATGAATGTCTGTGCCTTGGCCACGCACCCGAGTGCAATAAATAAAAGCAATAACGTTCCTGTCTTCATAAAACCATTGTTTTGAAGTGAGTAAAAGTGGTTGCCGCTTGTTACGCGGCAACCATCCAAATGCTGCTGTTCTTATTTCTTGCGGAGGTACACGTTGCTGTGTGTAGATGAAAGTTTGATGTCGATGCCTCCGCCATTCAGCTTACCCGACAGGTTGTCGCTGTATCTTACCATGCTGCCCTGGCTGTTGAATTCAATCTTAAAGTCGGGGTCTACAAAAATTTCTCCCCAGGCGGTGTTCAGGCGCATGTTGGCCTTGGTGGTTACCGGCATGGCCACATCTACATGGCCGTGCACCGACACAATGGAAATGGGATTCTTCATGCTGGCGCTGAGCGATGCATCAATATCGCCATGCACCGTATTTACAGCCATCGGGCCAGTTACGTTCTCCAGGCGCACATCGTTGTGCACGGTAGACACCTCAATTTCATTCTCCATGTTCTTCAACGTGAGGTCGCTGCCGTAAGGTGATGTGTGCGAGTAGGAAACAATAACGCCCTTGGGTACCTTGATAGAAACATCCGGTCCATCCATTTTCTTTAGCTGCCGCACTTCAATTACATCGCCATTTACCGTTACCGACAAACCCAGGCCGGTGTTGTCTTCTAAACCGAGGCTGCTGATGGCACGCAAGCCTTTGGCTCGTTCGTCATCTTTTCGGTTGTGATTGCGCGAGATGAAAATAATTTCATTGCCGCCATAGCCTTCAATTTCCACATCGCCTACTTCGCGGATGTCGAGGCGGCCGGTGCTTTTGGCTACCTTGTACTCCTGCGCCCAGGTGGCCGACACCACTGCTACCACCAATCCTACTGCTATTATTAGTTTTTTCATTGCTTAATTGTTTACTGTTTCTTGGTTTTGTGTTTCTGCTTTGTGTGAACACGCAGCCCGCCCTTCTCTTCCGGAAGCCCTTGTAAGAAAGCGCTCATCAGCGCGGGCTGCATTCACACTTATTTATCCTTCATGAAAGTTTCATAATTCCCGCATGCGCTTCGTCTTTTACCGCGGGTAGCGCCTGCTCATCGGTAGTTATCTTTTGCAACTCATCAATCACCTCTTTACCCTTGATATCCACCAATATTCTGATCAACTCAATCTGCACCACCGGGTCAGTCTGCTTGCCCAGCGCCTCAATCAGCGCCTGGCGCACGTGTGGTAAGCGTTGAAATTTGCCCAGCGCCTCCAAAGCCGCCAGCCTTACGTTGGTGTTGCCATCTTCATTCATGGTCTTCACCAGGGCCTTTACAATCTCATCGTCAGCCTTCTCCATTTTAAAGGCCACCGACACGCCCACCAACCGCTGGCTGGCCGACTGCTGGTTGTCCAGCATCGCCATCATCATGCGCTTGGTAGCCTCCATTTCTCTCTTTATCTCGGCCAGTTCCTTCTGTTGCTGCTGGCTTTTGTTGATCCAGTAGCCAATGCCGATACCCACCATTACCAACACCACACCCGCTGCCGCCCGCAGCACAACAGGGTTGAAGAACACCTGCCTGCCGCCCTCAGCCGCTTTTCGCTGACTATCCATCTCTGCCTTCAGCATCGCCTCAAACCGCTGCTTCATGCGGGCCTTCGGCTGCAACTCTTCCGACTCGTCCATGGCCTTCAGCACCTGCTGCAATTGTGCCCGCAGCAGTTGCACCTCCGGCTTTTGAAGTTCCGCCTCCACCAGCGCCTTATCATCGGGGCCCAGGCGGCCATCGATATAGTCAATCAGCAAGCTTTCCAGTTTTTCCTTTTCCATATGCTTGGTCGGGCGTTCGTTTCGCTCCGACTTTAAATTTTTTCCAGTTCAAAATAATGTTCGCGCAACTTGGCTATGGCACGGTGCACCTTTACTTTGATGTTCGCCACGGTGGTATCCATCAGCGTAGCTACTTCTTCGTACTTCATGTGCTGAAAGCGGGTGAGCACCAACAGTTCGCGCTGCTCTTCGCTGAGTAAAGCCAACGACCGCTGCAAAGTTCTTTCTCGCTCTTCCATAGTTGCCTCCTCGTTTTCATCGGCCATCCAATCGCCTACTTTTTCTACCTCTACAAACTCCGACCGTTTACTTTTCTGTGCCTGATAGTGGTCGCTAAACACATTGCGTGCCACCTGGTATATCCACGACTGGAATTTGAGCCCTGCCCTGTAGCTGTTGCGGTATTTAATCATCCGCAAAAACACATTCTGCGTCAGGTCTTCGGCCACTTCGCGGTCCATACACATACGGGCCAGAAAGTTGAACAACCGCAGGTGGTAGCGCTCGAACAGCACGGATGCCTGCTGCAAATCGCCATTTTTTACGGCCTCCATAATCTGTTCGTCCGTCATCGAAATCGTTGCCTTTTAGCCGGTTAAGATCAGCATCTAAGTTAGTGCCCTCCTCCCGATGTTCAAATTTGCATTGGTTACAGGCAGCATGGGTAAAGGTTACAGCCCGGAGGCTTAAATATTTAGAAAAACTGTCAGAATATGGTAAGCTGACGCGTGTGTGGCTTGACAATGGGATGGTTTGCCTGACCCCAGTTTGACAGAGAAATCCCCAACAGCCGCACCTTTCTACCTTCCAGTGTAACGGCATTCATCAACCCATATACGGTGTGCCTAATAGTTTTCAGATCGTCTGTAGCGAATGGCAGCGATTGACTGCGCGTAATCTGTTTAAAGTCGTGGTATTTGATTTTCAACGTAACGGTGCGTGCCTGCAAATTCTTGCGCACCAGTCGATCTGCCACCAGGCGGGCTATCTTATCGAGCTCCGCATACATTTCATCGCGGTCGGTTAGGTCGTAAGGAAACGTATCTTCGGCTCCCACCGATTTCACCTCCCGATCGGGGCGCACCGGCCGATCATCCTGCCCACGCACAATTTTATAGAAGAATGAGCCGGCCTTGCCAAAATGCGTGTTCAATTCTGCCTCGGTAAGGCGCTTCAAATCCAAACCGTTGTGCAAGCCCATTCGCTTCATTTTCTCTGCAGTTACTTTGCCTACGCCAAAAAACTTTTCAACGGGCAGTGTCTCCATAAACTTTTCAATCCGCGAAGGGCCTATGAAGGTAAGCCCGTTCGGCTTGTGCATATCGGAAGCAATCTTGGCTACAAACTTATTTACCGAAACACCGGCCGAAGCCGTGAGCTGCAGCTCTTCGTAGATAGATTTCCGAATCTGTTTCGCTATCTCAATGGCCGAGCCTACCCCCTGCTTGTCGTACGTAACGTCCAGAAAAGCTTCATCTAACGAAAGTGGCTCGATGAGATCGGTATACCTGGAAAAAATGGAACGCAGTTGCTGCGACACCGCTTTGTACACATCAAAACGGGGCCTCACAAAAATGAGTGCCGGGCACAACTGCTTTGCTCTTTTACACGACATGGCCGAACGCACACCGAACTTGCGGGCTTCGTAGCTGGCCGTTGCCACTACACCGCCCCTGCCTTCGGGCGAGCCGCCCACGGCTATGGGCTTGCCACTGTAGGCAGCATTATCGCGTTGCTCTATAGAAGCATAAAACGCATCCATGTCTATGTGAATGATTTTGCGAAGTTCTCCGGTTACCATGTGCATGCAAAAGTACGCACCAGAGTGACAACCGTGTGGCAGCAGCACCCCGAACACCGCTTTCTTTCCATGCATACCCCGGGGATTGCCCCACACGCGGGAAAGAACACTGATTGTGATGGTACCTTTTTTATTTATCGGGTGAACTCCTATTTTTGGCGTCTCATTCGGGATGTAGCACAGCCCGGTAGTGCGCTACGTTCGGGACGTAGAGGTCGCTGGTTCGAATCCAGTCATCCCGACTTGACAGGACAAATTGGAATTTTTTCCGTTTGTCCTGTTTTTATTTACTCCTAACTCGCTGTTCATCATGTAAATAAAACGCACAGCCTCATTGACCCGGCTGGTTCGAAGTACGAATCCGTCAAAAGTCAATTTTTCGGGGTACATCGAACCAATCACCTCCCGCTTCTTTTCGATGTCTCCGGTTTCATAGATGTAGTCTAACTTTAATAGATTATCCAATCCACGATTTAATAACTGGTCAATACTGACTTGACTATCATCACACGCGCTGAGTTTAACCTCCAACTTTTCCAGTTTACTGGAATACTCCGATTTCATCTCTTTGAAATCTTCCGGGTCGAGTTGTTTTGAAGAAAGCAAATCCCTGATGTAGGACAACTTTTCTTCTAAGTCTTTGATTTGCGCCAGCACTTGTTTCCTATCATTCTGTAAATGATTTGTCTGATCATTCCATGCTTCAGCCAAAGTTATCTTGTAGACTTCTGCCATCTCAGTTCGAGGAATATATTTCTTCAATTCATACTCAAAGAGATTATTCACGTAGTCGGCTTTGAACCTACACGTACACCCATCAAAGCAATGATAATATGAATAGTATTTGTACCGCCCCTTTGAAGCACTCCCAGTCAGTAGTTTACCGCAGTGTGGGCAAATGAGAAAGCCGCGCAGCGGCATCGTAGCATTCGAAGCCACCTTTAGCCGATACTGTCCTCTCTTTCTACCATCCAAAACGTCTTGTACTTGATAATACAACGCCTCTGTAATAATGGGCTCGTGCTGTCCTTTTACAAACCGACTCTCTTCGTCTTTGTATTTAGGGATAAATATTTTTCCACAATAAACTGGATTCCTTATCACAAACCAGAAAAGGCTTTTGGTGCCTTTAAATCCCTTTTCTTTCGCGGTCTTATAAACCTGCTCTGTGTTATATATACCTTCAGCTATCTTTTCAAACGACCATCGAATAACATCCGCATCAGGGTATTTGGGGGCAATAAGCTTTCTACCACCTTCATCAGTTTTATTGATGTAACCAACAGGAGCCAATCCCATATATCGCCCTTCTTTTCTTGCTCTTCTCATACCATGAATGACGTTCAAAGCGCGTCTGTCATTTTCGACTTCGGGTGCCGCTAAGTAAAAAGCGAGCATCATCTTGTTTTCCGGAATAGAAAGATCAAGTGGTTGTTCAATCGCTTGAGGTTCAACTCCGAGTTTTCTAAGGATGTTAATCATTTGGTAAGCATCTCCTGCGTTTCGACTGAACCTATCCCACTTGAGGAACAGCACCAAATCGGTTTGACTTTTATGCTTCCGCAGATCCTGAAGATATTTCTGCCATTCAGGACGATTGAACGTTTTAGCGGAGTGGTCTTCAAAAATAACTTTCCGGATATTTACCTTGTTGATGTCACAATACCTTCGGAGAAGTTCTTCCTGGCTTCTCTGGGAATAGCCCTTGTCTGCTTGCTCATCTGTACTTACCCTGATGTATAAGTCCGCTGTTTTCATACAAAGAGATTTAGATTACCAAATTCTGACTATCCTTTTTTGTTTCCCCGTTTTAAGTATTGGCTCACAACAATGTTGGCCATCTTTCGGAGAAATTCGAGAATTGAAGCAGCTTCTTCTACACTCACATCCACACCCTTTGCTTTGAGCATTTCCACTACTCTCTCCGGCTTCAGCTTCTCCATCTGGTACCTCGTTAAATTCTCTGTGTTCGATTGAGTACACAGCAAGCGGTACCATCTGTAACGCTAATATAAAAAATTATGTTTTGATAACAATGTATTTAGCAAAACTTTTAATAATTTAGGCTGATAATTTCTTTAACTGATCACAGCAAGATGTCAGATGAAATACTCTATGCTGATTTGATTCGCAAAACACTGAATTGAACAAATATGACTCGCACCTATAAGGTAACATACAAGACCTATTTTAATGAACGCCTCAAAAAGGTTTCTTTTCACGGTGAAATCACCCATCCACTTTATGTTCAAGTGACATTCGACCGCAAAACTATATTCTTCAAGAGCTACTATTTCGAATTGTTTTCAAAACCCAAGTACTTGCTGCTTGCTGCAGGCAAGAAAAAAAGTCCTGGTGTTGAGAACATAATTGAGATGGAGAATGAATTGATTGATTTTGTAATAGATAGAACCATCGATGAGTTTTCCTTAGACCGATTCAGGAAATCGTATTTGTACTATTGCCGTGATCTTTGCGATGTAACAGAGGATGGATTCCGCGACTACCTGTTAACATTCTTTAACGACAAAGGGCTGCCGAGACTCGGTGATGCAATCATGGAGGGAAGCCGGGAAAGGATACTATTTGACGTTGTTCAAGATTTAAGGCTCGCATTGAAACCAAATCTTTACAGTGAACTAATAGAAAATTCATTTCACTACGCGCTTCCGTATCTCCCCCTATACGGTTTTATCATCCAACAAAAACGATGGCCGATGATTTGTCTCTCCGCGATGGAGTGGTCAGACTCAAAAACAAAGATGGCCTTTAAGAAATACATTGAGGAGAAATACGCTGACCAGAATGCAGATTCATTAATCCACCAAATAGATAATTGGTTAAAGTCTTCCAAGTTTTGAGTGGGTAATGGCTAGCCTGTCATAAAACTAACTCATTCAGCCCCTTCATTTTTTATTGCAAAGTTCGGCCTTGTTCCGGAACTCCGCCAAGAGACTTCGGCATAAACGGGCTCCTGCCTACGGCCTGCCTTCCCATTTATTCCGATTCCTCTTGGCTTCTTCATTTGCCCCCTCGATAGCCGTTCCGGAAAAGGCCGGTTTGGTTGAGCACAAAAATGATGTTCAACTAAAACAGTACAGCTATGTTAGACTACATCTATCTTTCGCAAACAACTCCCTGTGATGAACCATGCGCACAGGTTGGGACAGACGACTACATGCACAACGCTCGCATTGAAGTCCGTGTGTACATTGATCAATTGAAAAGGGTATTTGGAAATAACCCGGAAGGATCATTCTTCAAAGTTGTTCGTTGTCCGCATGACTTCGGTACATACCTCGATATCCGGTTTTATTATGACGATGAGGATCAACTCCATGTAAAGTATATGATGGAGATTGAATCTGGTAGCCACGAATGGGACGATCATTCTAAAAAGGAATTAGTTGAGCGAAACTATACTGTCAAGGTTATTGACGAAGAGATTGGTTTCTCCTGCTAATATAAACTGAAGGGGCTCTGGCCCCTTTTTTTATTCGGGTACGGAGGGCCAAGAAAGTTTCATTTTTACCGTGGTAACCCTTAAATTAACGGAGGCTGTTTAGATAATTTTTAATAGCACTATCTTTTTTACCGGATTAACGAGGTGGTTAAGTAGCCCACGGTTGCCCTGCGGTTATTGCTATTAGCCAAAAATCATTCTATGAGAAATCATTTGCAAGATGCCTGGTCATGTTAATAATCATGAGATTCGGAAATTGCTGCTTTCTTATCCCCGGAGAGCTGTTAGGATTTTGTGCGATCAGTATTACAACAGCCTTGTACGAATTGCATTTAATCTAACCCATGATAAGGAGGCATCGAAAGATATTGTGCAAGAGACTTTCGCTTATGTCTGGCAAAACGCCAAGGAACTAGGCACCTATCATGAACGATCCATTCAGCATTATCTGGTAAGAATTGTGAGAAACAAATCCATAACCTTCTATAATGAAAATGTACAACTCAGCAAAAAGAAAATAAGATTTGTAAACGGCCATACATATGACCTAGTGCAAGACTCCATAGAATCAAAGATCATCCAGATTGAGGTGACCCAGGAAATCCTCGGCATAATAGCACGATTCCCTAAGAGAGAGCGTGAATGCCTGATGATGAAAATTGAAGACGAACTGGACAATGACGAAATCTCCGTCCGACTGGGTGTGGGTGTAAAGGCAGTAGAAAGGAGCCTGACGAGCGCTAAAAAACGATTCCGCAGGCGCTTACAGGCTAAACCTTGAAAATATTTCAACCTGAACATAGGAAATTGGGTTCTATCTCAGAGTAATAATATAGAAAGCCACCATTATGGACAGAGTATCGCTTATTTACAGAGTCTTGTCTGGAGAAGCCAGCCCGGACGAAAAAAAGGAATTGGATGAATGGGTCACCAAAAGCGAAGCCAACCAGGAAGAGTTCGAGGATATCAAATTACTCTGGGAAAATTCGCCTTTACCTTCCGATACTGAGCAAGATGAAGCTGGTTTTGAAAAAATCCGGCAACGAATTCAACAACGATCCCGAAGGAAAAAGCAAATTCGCTCCATCCTCTACGCTTGTATCGTTATCACTCTTGCGGTTCTTCTCTTTCTGCTGTTCAGGCTAACGTGGTTTAGAAATCCGGAAGGAATTCAATTTAATGATACCGGAATGAACGAAGTAATTAAGATGCTTGAGAATGAATATCAAATTCAGATCGAGGTGAATAACCCGCAGTTATTGCAATGTCATTTTACTGCGACACTTTATAAAATTAAGGACAAACAAACAACATTACAATCAATTGAACACTCACTGGATGTCGCGTTTATCTCCCTAAGCAAACGCAAATACAGCTTAGTTGGAGACGGGTGCTCAAGTTTATGAAGGACAGTATTGAAGCAAAAGATATTAAGTATTGATATGATTGAAAATACCGGCTCATCCAACCGGTCTTACAGGCCATGCACCCAGGTGTCAGATATGAATTGCAGGAGTTGGAAAAACTCATTTCATCAGGAGATCAAACAATCCTTGATGAGAAGCAACATACTGCCTTAAAAGATACTGTCGGAAACGAAGTAGAAAGAATAAAGCAAACATTCGTACACGAGGTATTCAGCTTCGAAGATGAGCGTCATCTGGAGCGCTACATCCAATACCACCAACAAGCACTGATCAGATTAATGGATAAAGCAGCATTGTTCATCAACACAGAAAGTCCAGCAGATCAGAAACGTAAAAAATTCTATGAAGTGTTCTATGCAAGTTTCGAAGAACTCCTCTTGTTCGTTGAGCGGCACTTTGCGAAATATTTTGATCAGGATGCCAAGGCACCTGAGGGTTACATTGATATGGCCCGAAAGGATGCAAGAACCAATATCAGAAAGATTCAAAAAGCTTTTGCTGCAAAGCAAGCTGACCAACGCTTGATTGACCTCTTGCTGCACATCCTTAAAAAAGTGGTGGACAGCAAATTGGATCAGGGAATTACCTATCGGAAAGTAATGTACGCGAAGGAAGTGCAAAAAGAATTATTCCGGTTAATTGAAAGAGAAAGTGAAGTGCAGGATTGGGACGATGAACTTCGACAAATTATGTACTACCTGAATTACAACTCTGTGAAGGTGCTCACATATCACGCACACTACATTTCCTCTCTTCTCGATCAATCGGAAACGCGGGCTGAAAAAATCGAGACTTTGTCTTTCGTTTTAAAGAAGATCAATCAATCGCAAGTGAAACCGGGAATACGGTATAACCAGAACGGCAGTCCTCTGAAGGATCAACTGAACATTTACATCGCAGAAGAAATTGACTACCAGGAAAGATTACAACAACTGAGCAACAACTCATGTGACAGGTCGCCAGACTCGTTCCTGCCAGGTTTCAAACTCAAGTTTGAGGCGTCCGTTTCACAACTGGCTTACCTGCTCAGGATTTTCATGGAAACAAAATTTATCATCAACAACAATTTAAGCCAGGTGCTCCACTTTCTTGTGAAATACGTAATAACAAAACGTTCTGAAACGATCTCTTATGGAAGCTTTAGGTCAAAATTTTACAGCACAGAAGCCGGTACAAAAGAGTCTGTGAGAAACATGCTGGTTACTATGATTCAGTATATTGATAAAGTTTAAGGGTCTAATTAGGCCTGATTTGAAATTCAGAAACAACGATGGATTCAGATAGGCCTAGTTTTTTGTAAGAATTTTGCACCATTGAAAGCTGTTTTTGATAAAACTGCTTTGGTTTTACGAGTTTAACAGTTTAAGTTTACGGCCTGTGATGAAGCGAATCTCCATATTGTCCTTCCTTTTTCTGGCCTACGGGGCATTGCTGGCACATAATTTCGCTCCGCATACCCACCATGATGAAGTAGAGCATCGCTCAGACAGCTACCATGATTATGAAAATGGTGATAAAGGAGTATTGAATGCACTACTGGCCAAGGTAGTCCATTTTCCTGGCTCTGCTGATTTTTATTCTAGCCACAACACAAACTCGTTCTTCAAATTTTCGATTCAGCAATTTCATATTCCCGAAATCGAATTTTCAATTTCACCACCGATTATTTCGGTATCAAAGCATCCATCGTCTTTCCGGGAAGAAAGAATACCTTGCTTTTCAGTTACTCACGCATCCCTTCGGGCACCACCGGTAGCCTGATCTGACAAATCTTTTGTCATCCTGATTCAATCGTCACCCGTTCAAGGGTGAGCTATTTTCCATTATTTATTTTCGATTCAATTAATATAACCATGAAAAAGTTATTCGCATTATTCTTTGCATTGTCATTTTTTATATGCTCATGTGGAAAGAAAGCCGAAGAAGGCACACACACGCATGAAGATGGTTCAACACATGCTGCTCACCCAGACTCAACTAATCAGCAGACACCAATCCCTGTTGACTCCGTTGCACAAGATAGTGTAGCACATGGTCACTCTCACGAGCATTAATTATCTGCCAATTCCATTTTAGTATCATAAAACGATAATTATGAAAAACAAAAAGTTTGTCCTGTTGGGAACATTATTACTAATGACACTTATTACGGGCAGTGCCTTAGCCCACGGTGTTGACGAAAATACGAAGGCATTCCTTGCAGGAAATAGCGGGGCTGCCTTCATTCCCTTTTTGTACATCGGTGCCAAGCACATGCTCACTGGTTACGATCACTTGCTGTTTTTAGTAGGCGTTATTTTCTTCCTCTACAAGCCGAAAGAAGTAGTGCTCTACGTCAGTTTCTTTACCCTTGGCCACAGCCTAACCCTTCTATTTGGCGTACTGGCTCACGTATCAATTAATAGTTATTTAATTGATGCCATCATTGCCTTGTCTATTGTGTACAAAGGGTTTGATAACCTCGGAGGATTTAAACAGATGTTCGGGGTTCAACCGAATACAAAAGGTGCTGTTTTAATTTTTGGTTTGTTTCATGGCTTTGGTCTTGCAAGTAAACTTCAAGACTTAGGTGCAGGGACAGATGGAATAGTAACAAACCTGATTGGCTTTAACCTCGGTGTTGAAATTGGTCAGTGTATTGCGCTAGTATTTGTATTGATTCTTATCAGTACATGGCGAAGGTCAACAAGTTTCATTCGTTTCTCCACGTATACCAATGCATTCCTCATCGCAGCGGGATTTATTTTGATGGGCTATCAGCTCACCGGCTATTTATTAATTAATTGAAAAAGATATGAACGAAATCACACATCCAATACTTTCTAAAAAAACAATATTGAAAGCAGCAGTCATTGCTTTTGCTGCGGCTCTGCTCATTGTGCTTATCGCTGTGTTGCCAGCCGAATATGGAATTGACCCAACCGGTGCAGGCAAATTAATGGGGTTTAGTAAACTATATCAGCCAGAAAAATCGGTAGTAGCAGAAGCTGCTCCAGTAAAAGTGAAAGTATTAAAATTGGAAGATGCAGGATCAGGCCCTGAAGTTCCCAAACCAGCAGAAGCAAACAATCCTCCGCCTGCTCAACAGTATGAAGAAAGAGAGGATACTGTAAACATTACAATTCCAGCCGGCAAAGGTCTCGAATACAAAGTGTATTTACTGAAATACGGAAAAATGAAATACGAGTGGGGCACTGATGACGGCACAGCATTCTTTGACTTTCATGGAGAAGTTCATGAGGAGAATCCTTCAAAAAATGTTTTCTATGAAAGTTACACGGTAGCTTATTCCAATAACATGATCGGTACTTTCTTAGCTCCTTTTGAAGGAAAGCATGGCTGGTATTTCAAAAATTCCGGAACAACCGATATGAATGTGAAATTGCGGATGAGGGGAGAATATCGCCTTCTTTCGCAAAATTAATTTAGTGGCGTAGCACTAAACCCATCTAAACAAAGTCAACCATGCTCAATAAAATCATCGAGTTCTCTATAAGGAACAAACTCATTATCGGACTCTTCATAGTTGCTCTTGTTGGCTATGGAAGCTATGAAGTTACAAGACTGCCAATCGATGCAGTGCCAGACATTACCGATAACCAGGTGCAGGTAATTACAGTTGCTCCAGCACTAGGCGCACCAGATGTCGAACGACTCATCACCTTTCCGATTGAGCAAGTAAATAGTAACATCCCAGGATTAAAACAGATAAGGAGTTTCTCACGCTTCGGTTTGTCAGTCGTTACCATTGTTTTTAATGACGATGTTGACGTGTATTGGGCAAGGCAGCAGGTTACCGAGCGTTTGCAGGAAGCCCAAAATCAAATTCCGAAAGGTTTCGGAACGCCAAAGCTTGCACCAGTCACCACAGGTCTCGGAGAAATTTATCAATACACAATCCGTGCTAAAGAAGGATATGAAGGAAAATATTCGGCAATGGACTTACGCACAGTTCAGGATTGGATTGTGCGCAGGCAGTTGCTCGGTGTTAAAGGGGTTGCTGAAGTAAGTAGCTTTGGTGGTTATCTGAAGCAATATGAAATAGCCGTCAATCCTTCCAAGCTCAAGGCGCAAAACATTTCCATTGATGATGTTTTCACCGCTCTTGAAAACAACAATCAGAACACAGGCGGGGCTTATATCGAAAAAGGCCCCACAGTGTTATTTATCAGAAGCGAAGGGCTGGTGGGTTCGATTGGCGACATTCAAAAAATCGTTATCAAAAACCTGGATAACGGCAGCCCCTTGCTTGTACGGGACGTTGCTGAGGTTCGCCTGGGAAGTGCAACCCGTTACGGAGCAATGACCTACAATGGTCGTGGCGAAGTGTCAGGAGCTGTTGTGATGATGCTGAAGGGGGCGAACAGCAATGAGGTAATCAAAAATATTAAAGAACGAATAGAGTTGATTCAAAAAACGCTGCCAGAAGGTGTGGTCATCGATCCCTTCCTTGACCGCACTAAAATGGTTAACAATTCCATCGACACCGTTACTAAAAACCTGATGGAAGGTGCATTGATTGTCATCTTCGTGTTGGTACTGTTCCTTGGAAATTTCAGAGCTGGATTTCTGGTTGCTTCCGTAATTCCACTGTCCATGCTGTTCGCGGTCATTATGATGAACATGTTCGGGGTAAGCGGAAACCTCATGAGTTTAGGTGCCTTAGATTTTGGGTTAATCGTGGACGGTGCAGTAATCATCGTAGAAGCAGTGATGCACACGTTGACGCATAGTAAGCGCTTTAATAGCGTCAACAAACTAAGTCAACCAGAAATGGATAGTGAGGTAAAGGAGTCAGCCAGCAGAATGATGAACAGCGCGGTGTTCGGCCAGATCATCATTTTGATTGTGTACTTACCAATATTTACACTGGAGGGAATCGAAGGGAAAATGTTCAAGCCTATGGCCCAAACGGTAGCCTTTGCATTGCTTGGGGCATTTGTTCTTTCGCTCACCTACATTCCGATGATGAGCGCCTTGTTCCTCAGTAAAAAAGTATCACATCAAAAAACATTTTCAGATAGGATGATGGAACGCATCGAGCGTTTTTATCAACATAGTCTGGAAAAAGCTTTGAATTTTCCTAAGACTATCATCATTGCCGTTGTTGGTTTCTTCTTTGTCGCTGTTTTTGTTCTTACCCAACTCGGTGGTGAGTTTATTCCGGTTTTGCCTGAAGGAGATTTTGCAGTAGAGACAAGAGTGTTGCCTGGTAGCAATTTAACAACCTCAATGAATTCCGTTTCGGCAGGCGCAAGGATTTTGTTGGAAAAATTTCCTGAGGTGGAAAAAGTAGTTGGCAAGACGGGCAGCAGCGAAGTACCCACCGATCCCATGCCCATTGATGCGAGCGACATGATGATCATTTTAAAGGACAAGAGCGAATGGACTTCGGCATCAACGTACCCGGAGCTGGAGGCAAAAATGAGTGAAGCTCTCGAAGATGTTCCGGGCGTCACGTTTGGATTTCAGTATCCGGTTGCGATGCGCTTTAATGAACTAATCTCTGGAGCAAGACAGGATGTTGTTTGCAAAATATTTGGAGAAAACCTTGATACACTGGCGCACTATGCCAAAAAGCTGGGCGAAGTTTGTAACACCGTTGAAGGTAATAGTGGGTTATATATTGAAGCCGTAACAGGCATGCCGCAAATCGTTATTGAATATAGCAGAGATGCCATCGCACAATATGGCTTAGACATTAGCCAGATTAATAAAGTTGTTAATGCTGCCTTTGCCGGTCAAAGCAGTGGGCTCGTTTACGAGGGAGAAAAACGTTTTGACCTTGTAGTGCGATTGACCCATGAAAAACGAAAAGATCTGGTTGATGTGCAAAACCTTTTAATCCCCACTCCAAGTGGCACTCAAATACCGCTTTATCAGATCGCAAAGGTGGAAGTCGTTGAAGGCCCCAACCAAATCCAGCGGGAAGATGCCCAGCGAAGAATAATTGTTGGGTTCAATGTACGGGGCAGAGATGTTCAAAGCATGGTGAAGGAACTTCAGGGAAAAGTTGAACAAGAAATAAAACTTCCTCCGGGGTACTACATAACCTATGGAGGAGCTTTTGAAAATCTGATTGCAGCGCGACAGCGACTAAGCATTGCAGTTCCGGTTTCATTGTTGCTAATCTTTTTAATGTTGTATTTCGCCTTCGGCTCTGTCAAACACGGATTACTGATCTACTCTGCCATTCCACTTTCCGCAATCGGAGGAATATTAGCATTAGCGCTTCGCGGAATACCCTTCAGCATTTCAGCTGGAATCGGTTTTATCGCCTTATTCGGAGTAGCTGTGTTGAATGGAATCGTATTGATCGCTGAATTCAATCGTCTGAAAAGCGAGGGCGTAGATGACTTGAAGCGAGTAGTCATTGCAGGCACAAAAATCCGTCTAAGGCCCGTGTTGATGACTGCTTTTGTTGCATCGCTTGGCTTTTTACCGATGGCGCTGAGCAACGGTGAAGGAGCGGAGGTGCAAAGGCCGTTGGCAACCGTGGTTATCGGTGGTTTGCTGATTGCAACATTCCTTACGCTTTTCGTGCTGCCCATACTTTACGTATTGTTCGAAAAAGGGATTTCTATGAAGAAAAAGATAAACCCAACGATGATAGTAGTGCTGTTACTATGCTCAACTGCGTTTCTTTCCGCACATCAGGCGCAGGCTCAAACTCCCATTACATTAACAGCAGCAATCGATACAGCATTACAAAACAATCTTTCATTTCGCAATGAAAAGCTCCATGCAGAGTACCTTGAAAAATTGAAAGGAACAGGATGGGATATTCCGCTCACTATGGTCACGGGTGACTATGGCCAGATCAACAGTGCGTTGAAAGACAATCGGATAAATATCTCTCAGAATATCAGATTCCCTGTTGTATACGCCCGACAACGTGATCTCTTAAATGCGGAGTGGAAGAGTGGCGTGTTAAATGTGGCAGTAAAAGAGAACGAGCTAAAGAAGCAGGTAACAGAAGTGTATTACTATCTTGTGTACCTCAGGGAGACGCGTAAATTATTGCAACACACCGACAGTATATTCGCGACCTTTTTACAAAGTGCGGAACTTCGTTTTAGGACTGGCGCCAGCAATATTCTGGAGAAAACGACCGCGGAAACTCAGCGTGGACAAATTGCCCTTCAGTTACGTGCGTTGCAACAGGACTACTCCATACTCATGCTTCGCTTAAAGTTATTACTGAATACAAAAACTGATTTTGTTCCTGTTGAAAGCGATCTCAGACTTCCTCTTCCACAGGTAGAAGATGCCTCCATAATTGAACAGCACCCCTTCATCAGAGAATTGCAGCAGCAGCAACAAATTGGATTATCTCGATACAAGCTTGAGAAATCTAAATTGCTTCCAGATTTGTTTGCTGGTTTTAATAGCATGACCATTCAGGGTTTTGGTGCTGATGAAAAATTCTATACGCAATCAACTAGATTTCAATCCGTTCAGGTTGGAGTTGGAATTCCGTTATTTTTTGGCGCACGAAAATCAAGCATCAATGCAACAAGAATAAACTTGGAATTAAGTCAAAACAAGTACCTGGCAGGTGTGCAGGAGTTTCGAAACGAGTACTCTCAGTTGATCGAGGAATTCAATAAAAATCTTCAGGCTGTAAATTATTATGAGAGCACGGCAATCAATAATGCAGAAACTATCATAGGAACAGCAAATCTCCAATTTCAAAATGGTGAGATCAATTATTTGGAATGGGTGCTGCTTACTAACAACGCCATCGAAATTAAAAGCCAATATATAGAGGCGGTGAAAAATTTGAATCGGAGCATTATTGACATCAATTCTTACAGTCAAAAAAATTAACAACTTGAAGATGCTATGAAAAGAATAGTTGCTGTTGTTGTTGCTGCGATCATTTCGATATTACTCATTGCAAGCTGTATATACTACTTGTTTGAGCGTTGCGGCTACGACTGCATTGGTGAAAAAGTCGATCACTTTTTCATTTTGTTAATCACAATGACTGCGACTTCTTTTGTAGTGTTATGGATTGTGTTTTCCCACTATGCTGAGAGGAGGAAAAGGCGTACCCATTTTACCATTAGATCAGCAAAACAAAAAAACAAAGAAAAAAAATGAAAAATGTAATTATTGCATCATTCGTGTTTACAACCCTAATAGGGTGTACTAGCAACCCAGGGACAGAGAATAAAAACGAGGCAATAGCCAGTGAAAATACTGTTCAAATGACGGAGGCTCAATTGAAAATCGCAGGTATCGCGGTGGGTAAAATGGAAAACAAAACGATCTCATCGGTGCTTAACCTGACTGGAAAGGTAGACGTTGAACCTGGAAACATCGTAAGCATCAGCTCCCCGTTGGGTGGTTACCTGAGATATGCGAAGCTGATTCCGGGAATGAAGGTAAGTAGAGGTCAAATAATTGCTGAAATGGAAGATGAGCAATTCATCCAGCTTCAACAGGATTATCTCACCGCAAAAGCTAATTTGGTTTTCATAGAAGGAGAATATACCCGGCAGCTGGAGTTAAATAGAAGCAAGGCTACAAGTGATAAAGTTTATCAACAAGCACAGGCCAACTATACTTCGCAGAAGGTGTTGGTGAAGTCTCTCTCCGAAAAACTAAAACTGATCAATATTAACCCGGACAATCTCGATGAAAATAGTATTTCACGAATCGCAAAAATTTACTCACCGATAGACGGCTTCGTGTCAGCGGTAAATGTTAATACAGGGAAATTTGTCAATCCATCCGATGTGCTATTTGAAATCGTAAATCCATCTGATGTACATCTCGTATTGAACGTATTTGAAAAGGACATAAATCGTCTTTCTCCTGGCCAAAAAGTTATCGCTTACTCGAATGCTAATCCTGAAGAAAAATATCCTGCGGAAATTTATCTTGTTGGAAGAGAATTGTCAGAAGAACGCTTTATTGAAATCCATTGTCATTTTCAAAAAAAGGCTAAAAATCTTGTTCCTGGCATGTTTATGAATGGTGAAATTGAAGTGCAAAGCGCCTCTGCCTGGGTTCTGCCATCAGATGCAGTTGTAAGTTTTGAAAATAAACAATTTGTTTTTATTGCTAAAGCAAACAACGAGTTTGAAATGGTTGAAGTCAAGACCGGCAATACTGAGAACGGACTTGTAGAAATTATTATTGATCAAAATTTCATTGCCGATAATTTCGTTACTAAAGGTGCCTATTCGCTCTTAATGAAAATGAAGAATACACCCGATGAATAACGTGATAAATCAACTATCATGGAAAACTTTAAGGTGAGATTTGATAATTTTCTCATGGAAAAACTGAGCATAGGTTATGCTGAGATAAAGCTTGAGACTAAATTTTCCGATTTAGGAGTAGATTCTCTGGACATGGTAGAATTGTTAATTGAATTTGAGAAAGCTTTTAACATCATTATCACTGATGAAGATTCCGAAAGGATAGTAACAATTGGAGATGCGGAGCAATATATAAGAGTTAAGTTGAAGGATGGTTTCGGCTGATAGTTATGAATAGATGCGCGGTTAAAAAGCCAACTCAATTGGTTCGTTAATTTAACTCTAAATTATTTTTATGAATTTCATTAAAACATTTTTAGCTCCACAATTTCGTTGGGAGATCATGCGCATTATCGTGGTAGGTATCGCAAATCTGTTATTTTATTTAAATATCCTACCCTTACCTTATCTGCTGATTACAATGGCTTTTGGTCTTTATTCGCTGGTAAAAGTAGCGGTTATAGATTTAATTAAAGAGCGAAAAATTGGCACTGAAATATTCATAACAATTGCAGTAATTGTTTCCGTTCTTGGTAAAGAATATCTGGCGGGATCTGTAGTACTCATGATCATCCTGATTGCCGAATACATAGCTTCTGCAAGTGGTGAAAAAGCAAGAGCATCCATTAAAGAGCTAATTGGGTCTGTTCCAAAAACTGCCATAGTGAAGAAAGAAGGTAGGGAAGAAATTGTAAATATTCCTGATTTGAAAATTGGAGATATTATTCTTGTGAAAGCAGGAGAAAAAATTCCAGTTGATGGAAAAGTTACCGGAGGTTCAGGATCAGTAAATCAAGCACCCATTACAGGCGAGAGTGTGCCCCTTGAAAAAAATATTGGTAACGATGTATTTGCCGGAACAATTATTGAGCTAGGAGCCCTTGATATTCAGATGACAAAATCAGGGAAAGATACAGTTTTTTCGCGTATCATTTCTTTAGTGGAAGAAGCTGAAAGTCAGCAGGCACCAATTGAAAAGTACACAGATAAAGTAGCTTCCTATCTGATACCTGTTGTGTTTGTGTTTGTTGGTGGCGTGTATTTCTTCACACGTGATGTTAAGCTTGTAATCGCTCTGTTAATTTTTACTTCCCCCGCTGAACTTGGCTTGGCAACGCCTCTGGTTACTATTTCAGCTATTGCTCGCGCTGCTCGGGAAGGCATCCTTATAAAGGGCGGTTTGTTTTTAGAAGAACTTGCTAAGGTAACTACTATTGTATTTGATAAAACAGGAACATTAACTGTGGGTGCACCTACGGTTAATAAGGTAGAAATAGTGGATACACATTACACTGAACTTCAATTGGTTCAACTTGCGGCAGCAGTAGACAGACGTTCAAGCCATCCATTGGCTAAGGCAATCCTTGACTATGCAGATAAATTAAAGTTGTCATACGCAGAGCCATCTAATTTTGAGGTTATTAAAGGACGAGGCGTATCAGCCGAAGTGGAAGGAAAATTACTTCTGTTGGGCAACAAATCTTTTATGGAAGAGAGAAAAGTGCCTATGGCTGTTACTTCAAAAAATCCTACAGATACAGCCATATACCTTTCGGTCAATAATAAATTAGCTGGAATATTTTACATCTCAGATGCCATTCGTGAAGGGGCTAAGGATATGATTACCGGATTAAGAAAGAGCGGAATAAAAAGGATTGTGATGCTCACGGGTGATAATCCTGAAACGGCAAAACACGTTGCAGATCAGATTGGAATTACTGAATACAAAGCGAATTTATTACCAGAAGATAAAATCAATAGCATTAAAGAGTTACAAAGTGATGGTTCTAAATTGGCAATGGTAGGTGATGGAATTAATGATGCTCCTGCTTTAGTCCAGGCCAATATCGGAATTGCAATGGGTGCGATGGGAACAGAAGCTGCAATGGAAGCTGCTGATATTGTGCTTATGCAGGACAAGTTAGAAAAAATTGCAAGGGCCCGTGCCATCAGTAAAAGAGCATTCAAAACTATTCGGGAAAATATTTTTGTTGGAGTAGGTGTTGTCCACGTGGCGGGAATCATTCTGGTATTACTGAGGATTCTGGGGCCAGTAGAGGCAGCGGCTATTCACTTGTTACCAGACACCTTGGTATTCCTCAATTCAATTAAACTTTTACGAATAAAGATATAGCTAGTCGGCCTGAGGCATGGATCATGAGAAATAATGAGAACCATATAAAAAGAAAAACACTTAAGAAACAGAAATCAAAAATGGACTGGGTGTCATGGACTATTTTGATTTTCATAACGCTTATGTTGATAATAGCGATTGTTATTAAATTTATTTTGACACATATTAATGTAGCATCTCCACACGGGCATTGACGCTTGTGAAAGCGTGGATTTAGAAATCAATTAAAAGATCACCAGCATCTAAAAGGAATATCCTAAATAGGATGCAGATTCATCGCTCGTTACCAATAAACTTTAATATGAAATCTTCAGCTTAATATGCTTCTAAAGGATTGACTTTTTCCGCTCACGACTCTTGCACGAATTTATCCAGCGAACGTCCTTACGCCATTGCACAAAACACAGGAGGTAATGTTCATCAATCCGGCTCGTCAGCGACTGAAGCATTTGCTTTGTTTCTTCGAATTGCTTCAGAAGCATTTTCAGTTCCTCTATTTTTTGCATATAAAAAAACTGATTCACTTGCTGGTGAGTAACTAAATCATTTCGATCATTTAGATATGTAACAAGTCGCTGCATCCGTTCGATCAGCTTGGGCAGCTTTTCATGTTCAGTCATTCGCGCAATACTTTTTTGAAATGGCAACGAAACAAACAGGAACCGGACTATTTCCTTAACCTAAACGTATGAAGAAATTTCTATCGGGTGCATCCGAAGTTTCCGGCCCTGAATGTTCCGCTATGGGTTATAACAATTACAAAGTGACGGGGGCACGGTCAATACATAGCGCATCTTTTAATTTCTTTTTAAAAATTCAGAGATTTTTTCACAGCAAATAAGTCAACGCTTAAAAACGATCTTCGTGGATAGGAATGCAATGCTGAACCGGATTGGGAAAATTAGCTGAACAATTTCTCCAGAATTCTTGCCTGGACAAATGGAAGATTCTCTTCGTAGAAAGTAGCCGCCCGGATATTGGTGAGTTTGCCTTCGTCTTCAGGAATTTCAATAAAAAATTCGTCACGCACTACCCACTTTATCCGAATGTAGAAGTTGCTCCAATTAGAAATAACCTCATGAGAAAGCCCCTCATCGATCAAGGATTGTATGAAGCTTTTTTCAACAACGCCCACGCCCTTGACCCGAATGGTTCGTGAGCCGGGTTGGTTTGCCTTCAGATACAGTATATCACCAACTTTAAGTAATGAAACCGCTTCATATAAATCTTTAGCGCTTGCATCGTTCCAGCCAATGATAAATTTCCCTTCATCAAAAAAATTTTCCTTCATCTCATCGCCACTCCAATTGGATCCTGCACCATAAATTGCCATAGTCGTTCAAAAGTTAAATGTTACATCTAATGTTGATTGGCAAAATACCAGACCACCAACAACAAGAGGCCAGCAATGAAAAGTAATAAACTTACGAGTTTGAGAATTCTTTCACCCAGGGGGGTGAGTACTGAACTTGAATATGTCCGGAATGTTTCAATGCCGCTTTGATTTCTGCGGTAGAATTTCCGCCTGCCTACAAAGATGTATATCGCGATAGACAAGAACAGGCAGACGATAGCGAGTATAATTATCGTGTTCATATCTTGAATTTAAATTTTTCCAATGAAGATCGGGACTAATAAAATCCGTTATGGCGTCCCTAATTCATTTAAATACCGTTTTTCGCTTCCCTTTCCTTGAAAAAAGGCTTCACGAAACAGAAGGCCACTTGCGATTTAATTATATGTCATATCTGTGTAGAGACCTGAAAAGTCCCTAAATGGATATAAAATATTAACCATTTTTGTTATATTTGGTATCTATTCAAAGACCTGGAGAGTCCCTATTAAGATATGAAATATACCAACCCGGCAAATATTCAAACGAAAACGCTGCTTACCCAAGGTTCGGTACTCCTACGGTATTTTAATGATACCGGCCGGCCGGCATTTACCCTTCAGGAAGCCGCTGAAGCGCTTAAGAACTCATCCAGAGAGGCAACCAAAAAACTGCTTAGCGGCATGGTTAAACGCGGGCTCTTGCTAAGACTCAAAGAAGGAGTCTATTGGATTATTCCGTATGATCAAGACCCCAATACCTATTTTCCGAACACGCACCTGGTGGTGAAATATCTTACCGGGAATGTCGGGTATTATGTCGGCTATTACAGCGCGCTGGAACTTCACAGCCTTATCACGCAGCCTTCGTTCAGGGAACAGGTTGTGGTGAACAGGCAGGTCAAGCCGTCATCCGTAAAAATAAAAGGACACAAATTTCAGTTTATATACCATAACCGTAACCATTACTTCGGAGCAGCCGAGTTGTGGGTTGATAGCTTCAACAAGGCCAGTTGTTCTGATCTTGAAAAAACCTTCATCGATTGCCTTTATAAACCTGACTATGCGGGTGGTATTAGCGAGATAGCCAAGGCACTCCATAAGTCGCGGGAAAAAATTGATTACCATAAGCTGCTGAATTATTGCGAACGATTTAAAGCTCAGTCGGTAATCAAACGGCTCGGATTCCTGCTGGAGTTACTTAAAATTAACAATCCTATATCAGATAAACTCCATGCTATGATAACGCCCACTTACATTTTGCTGGAACCTTCATACGAGAAAAAAGGAAAGATGAATGGCACCTGGTACGTGCGGCAAAACATGGAACTTTCTGATATTCTATCACCTATTTTTAGTTGAGATGATAACACCCAAGGAACTGAGCGCGGCCGCGGCCAAATACAAACTGAAGGATACCCAGGTGGAAAA
>JBMOLS010000045.1:0-2775 GCA_049324055.1 Bacteroidota bacterium
AGCGTCTGCTGGAGCATGCCTGTTGGGCGTGTGAAAGCGCGCAAACCACTCGGACATTCCGGGCAACGTAAATTACAACTGGTCGTAGGCTCAATCGAAAGGCTGATGGGTAAGCCATTTATTGCAGGCTTGCCCGTTACTCTGGATTGATAATAACTTGACCAGACACGCGTGGCATTGAAAACCCGTTGGGGCGATGTTTTCGATACTCCATTTAGTATGTCCTGAAAGTTTGCCATTATGCCTGAAACCAAAACCGGAATATGCACCCCTCTCGGAGGTCACAGCAATGCTGCCTTCCGCTTTCATAATTATTTCATCTAAAAAGGCAAAATAGCAAGTTGTTTGAATTAATCTTATTTATTGGCCATCTTTCACCGCATGAAAAAGATATTGTTTTTTCTGCTTTGCTCAGTCGTACAAACTGCGTTTACCAGGCAACTTTCTGAGCAGGCCGAAATTTCAGTTATTACCTGTGGCCCGGGACAAGAGGCTGTATTCACCGCATTCGGTCATAGCGCCTTTCGTGTATATGATCCGGCTAACGGGATCAATGCGGCATTCAACTATGGTGTCTTTGATTTTGAGCAGCCTAACTTCTACCTCAACTTTGCCCGCGGGCATAACCGGTACCGACTGGCTGTGCAGGACTACGAACGGTTTGAGTATGTGTATCAGTATTACAACCGGTATGTGCACGAACAAGTACTGAACTTAACCTACGAACAAAAGCAAAAACTCTTTGACTACCTGGTATGGAATGCCCGGCCTGAAAACCAGTTTTACTTTTACGATTACTTCTACGACAACTGCGCCACCAAACTTCCTGAAATTGTACAAAACGTTTTTGGTGCAGCTGTGGTTTTTGATGGATCACATATTACCCAACCGCTATCCATACGTGCGCTAACCGATCTTTATTTAAAGTACCAACCCTGGGGCGATTTAGGTATTGACCTCTGCCTCGGACTTCCGATGGATAAAGTAGCAACACCCCATGAACACATGTTCTTGCCCGATTATGTGGAGCAAGGGTTTGATCATGCTACCATTAATGGGCAACCCCTGGTAAAGGAAAAAATTATTCGCTATCAGCCTGTTCCACAAACATTCAGCAACGGCATTTTTCAACCGGTATATGTATTCTCACTTTTTGCCTTTCTGGCCGTGGCGATTACCCTTTACGATTTCAAACGAAAGAAAATATCGAACTGGTTTGATGCCGTATTATTTGGCATTACGGGTCTTGTAGGCTTACTACTGTTTCTGCTTTGGGTTGCCACCGATCACAAGGCTGCCGCCAATAACCTGAACGTACTTTGGGCGCTGCCCACTAACCTGGTTGCCGCATCCCTTGTTTTTAAACCCCGTGAATGGGTAAAAAAATATTTCCTTATCGTATTTGCCATTCAGGCAGTGCTGCTCATTTCATGGGCATGGCTGCCACAGACGCTCCATTATTCGCTGATACCGTTGGTGGTTACGCTTGCCTTTCGGGCATTTGTTCAATACAAAAAATAACCCAACGATTACAGGTGAATCGGCCTGTTGGCGGTTGCTGCCAGGCAGGCTTCTTTCACCGCTTCCATGTAGGTAGGGTGTGCATGGCTCATGCGCGAAACATCTTCCGCGGAAGCACGATATTCCATCGCTACAACACCTGCGGCAATCATATCGGCAGCGCGCGCACCAATAATGTGTACACCTAAAATTTCGTCCGTGTTTTTATCAGCCAGAATTTTTACAAGCCCATCAAGGTCCATCGATGCCCTTGCCCTACCCAACGCCTTATAGGGAAACGTTCCGGTTTTGTAGGCGCGACCATCTTTCTTCAGTTGCTCTTCGGTGTATCCCACACTTGCCACTTCCGGCCAGGTGTACACCACACCCGGAATTAAATTGTAATTGATGTGTGGTTTTTGTCCCGCCAATTGCTCAGCCACCATCACACCCTCCTCCTCAGCTTTGTGTGCCAACATCGCTCCACGTACTACATCGCCAATGGCATAAATGTTATCCACTTTTGTACGCAAATGATCATCTACAGGAATTTGTCCACGTTCGGTTTCAATTCCGATTTTATCCAACCCAAGTCCTTCGGTATACGGCCTGCGACCAATGCTTACCAGGCAATAATCACCTTTCAATTCAATTTGCTTCCCGCTTTTATCCTCAGCTTTCAGTAAAACTTCTTTGCCTTTATTTTCAATGGAGGTGACTTTATGTCCAAGGAAAAATTCCATACCCAATTTTTTAGTGGCTTTCTGAAGTTCTTTACCCATTGTACCATCCATGGTTGGAATTAGACTGTCAAGAAATTCTACCACCGTTACCTTAGAACCGATACGGGCATAAACAGAGCCCAACTCCATACCGATTACGCCACCACCTACTACAATCAGGTGTTTAGGGATTTCCTTTAACTCCAACGCTTCTGTGCTGGAGATAATTCGCTTTTTATCAAAGGGGGCAAACGGAAGTGGGGTTGGCTTTGAACCGGTTGCGATAATGATCTTCTCACCGGTTATGGTTTTCTCCTTTCCGTCAGCAGGTGTGATTTTGACGGTGTTCTTATCTACAAACGAACCAACTCCCGTGTGTACATCGATCTTATTTTTCTTCATCAGAAAAGCGATGCCCTCCACATTGGCTTTCACCACGCCAGCCTTGCGCTTGATCATTTGCGTCAGGTTGGCCTTTGGTTTGGAAATATCGATTCCGTGTTCCGCAAACGTGTGCGCTGCATTATGGAAATGCTCTGATGAATCGAGTAAT
>JBMOLS010000046.1:0-50396 GCA_049324055.1 Bacteroidota bacterium
GATAAGACCTAATTTGGTTTTGATTAACTTCGTTTCTGTTCTCATTTTCTGACAGTTTAATGGGTTTAACTTCATAGTTTCCACGTCTAAGTTAACCCAACTGTCAGATTAAGTCGAAACTACTTCATCTAAGAGTACGAATATGAGCCTTTGATAACAACTGGCTATTGAAGTTGTACCCTAAACTCACGTTGCGAAGGCGTACGAAGTCACCTTTTTCAACATTCTCAGAGATCGGGAAAGCTGAACCATTTGAAATGTTATCTCCAAAGACAATTCTCGGAATAGATCCACCCCTGTTTTCAGGAGTCCATCGGTCTAATACATCGGTATGGTTGTTCCAGAAACGTTGATCTCTCAAACCTGCCTTAGTACCATTATAGATGTAGTTACCTCCTGAATACTGAAGAAACACACCTAAGTCGAAATTCTTATACTTAAAGGTGTTATCGAATCCTCCGTAGAATTTTGGTAGGGTCGGTCCAAAAACAACTCCGTCTGCTGCAGTTGTAGGGGCTGTAGTTACCGCACCAGTACCTACTACTGTCCACCGGCTTGCAACTGGGGCAGAGTGGTTATATTGCACTTGCGTTCCGTCACGCTTTACATAGATGCGCTGACCATTTTCAGGGTTAACACCATTTGTTTGAACAACATAAAGTGATCCGATAGATTCTCCTACTCTTGTAATGTTAGCTGTTTCAAGTCCGCCAGTTGCAGTTTGAATATCTCCACCAGCTAATTCCAAAACTTCGTTCTTCAACGTTGTGATGTTGAAATTTACACTCCATGTGAAGTCTTGCTTGTTGATGGCTTTTGCTGTTAAATTAAACTCGATACCAGAATTCAACATGCTTCCAATATTTTGGTCGATGGAGTTGTTAGGAATTCCCTTTGATGGTGCTTGTGGCACTGGCAGAATCATATCATCTATTTGGTTTTTGTAATAAACCAATTCACCCTGGATGCGATCCTGGAATAAACCGTATGTGATACCAATATCGGTTTTCGTACTTGTCTCCCATTGCAACGCTGTGTTTCCTGCCTGGGTAAACACCAGCGTTGGGTCTGCGGCATACAAGCCTGATCCATACAACTGCAGCGAAGCAAAATCATCTATACCCTGAGTATTTCCAACAGATCCGTAAGTAGCGCGAACCTTCAAGAAATTAAGTGTATTAGATATGCTGGAATTCTTAAAGAATTCCTCCTCAGACAAGGCATATGCCAATGCTCCTCCATAAAAAAGACCATACTTGTTGCCGGGTGCAAAGGCGGAATAACCGTCTCTACGCAAGTTAAAGGTTGCGAAGTACTTCTTCTTGAAATCGTAATTGACACGACCAAAGTATGACACGAGGTAATTTTCTCCTTGTGCTAGACCAGATGGGTTGTTCGTGGTGTAGTTGCCCTGAATGGTTTCGAAAAAAGGATCGGCCACAACTGTTCGGCTAAGCCCCCAACCGAGTCTGGTTGTGTACTGCTGCTCACCTCCAACCAATACTGATAGGTTATGGCTTTCGGCAAGTTGCACGTCATATTGTGCGGTATTTTGCCAATTCCATCTGTTAAGGTTCCGCATCGTGTTAGTGGCGACACCACCCGATCCAAAGCCATCACCGTGACGAGGCGAATAATAAAGAATGTCCTGAATGGAAAGCCTGTCCACACCATAGGTTGTTCTTAGGTTTAAACCTTTCAATGGCGACCAGTTGGCATAGATACTTGCCTGAATTTGATTGGTCTCCGAGGTCATTTTGTTCTCATTAACTAAGAACTCAGGGTTGGTAAATCCTACTTGCTGCAGGTTGTTCAATCGGCCTACCTGGTTATTTGAGGCAATATTGTAAGAACCATCATTAAGATAAGGAGCAACGATTGGTGCCGTTACGAATGCTAATCGGGCAATACCAGATGTATTGAATGCCTGACCGGATAGCGAACCCGTATTAGGTGCTGCGTTCAATGAATTAGTATACGATACATTAGTACCAATTTTGATCCAATCGTTTACCGTATTGTCCAGATTCAGGCGCGCATTTGTTCTCTCGAAACTATTAGCCTTAATCATACCCTCTTGATCCGTACGCCCCACAGAAAGAAAATAATTTGTACTTTCAGTGCCTCCCGAAATATTTACGTTATTCGAATAAGCAGTACCAGTACGATACACATAGTCGTACCAATTTGTATTGATGTCATTTCCATTTGCATCCTGATTTCGGAAAAACTGAGGAGCAAGGCCAGCATTAGCAGCACCTTCATTCTTAATTTCCAAATACTGATCTGCATCTAGGAGATCAACCAATCTAAATGGCTGAGTGAATCCAAACCAAGAGTCGAAGTTTACAGAACTTCTGCCTTTTTTACCCTTTTTGGTGGTAATAAGAATAACCCCTGCGCTTGCCCTTGAACCATAGATGGCAGCTGCAGATGCATCTTTTAATACTTCTATGCTCTCAATATCAGCAGGATTAACGCTTGACAAAGGGTTATTAGAAGCTGAATTTTGAGATTGGTTATCTGTAAATGTTGGGATACCATCAATTACTACGAGTGGAAATGAACTCAGTGAGATTGAATTTACCCCTCGAATCCTAATAACTGGAGGATTATTAAGCACCCCGTTGGGAGTGGTAACATTAACCCCAGGAGCCCTTCCCCCCAATGCCTGTTCGAAACTTTGAACTGGAGTTAGAGCAATATCACCGCCTGAGATTGAAGCAATAGAACCAGCCAGTTCTTTGCGGGTTTGCGTACCATAACCCACCACCACTACTTCACTTAGTTGGGTAACGTCCATTCCCAATGCCACATCTACTGTAGTTCTTTCACCGATGGCGACTTCTTTGGTTTCCAAGCCAATGAAGGAGAACACCAATGTTCCGCCAGAGCTTGGAACGCTCAATCTGTACCCACCGTCTGCATCGGTGGTTGTACCGGTGGTTGTACCCTTCAGCACCACGTTTACACCGGGAATCGCTGAGCCGTCTTCGGCAGAGGTAACCTTACCGGAAACCGTCCGCTCTTGTGCCATGGCGCCCAATGCCAGCAAACTGAGGCATAGGGCGAGCACATTCCTAAACCGTAAAAATTTACCCATAGAGATTAAGTTTTGTTTAAGATTTTGTAGAAAAATCGGGGCGAACCGAAACACAAAAAAATTTGCTAACAAGTGTTTTTACCCAAATAAGAGTGGTATAAATGGTGCCATTAGTACCCTAAAAAGTGGTATTTCGTCCACTTTCCGGTAGGAAAAGGCTTGCACACAGGGGCTTGAGTGCGGTCGGAGGCACCCCTGAATTCACAAAATTTTAATCAAATTCTAATCCCGCCTCAGGGCTAAATCGCGAGAAATGTCGTTGAATGGCGTCTTCATTTGATCTTAAGAGCACAAAAAACAACTCAACTCACGGAAAAACTACGGCTTCATTTACCACGAACAGAGTTTTTGTTGGCTTACAGCCGAAGTTGCGGTTTAGCCCTATTGGTGTACCAAGTGTATCCATTATTCATACTAAATACGGTAGTTTTTGCCACACCCAACCAACAGCTACTCCACCACCTTAAACTCAATCCTCCGGTTTTTCTGGCGGTTTTCGTCTGTGTCGTTGGGGGCAAGGGGGCGGCTGGCACCATAGCCGGTCTGCTTGAGGCGCGCAGTGGTGATGCCTTTGGATTGCAGATAGGCCGCCACGGACTGAACACGCTTCAACGAAAGGCCCTGATTATAGGCCGCATCTCCGGTGTTGTCGGTGTGGCCGCTTATTTCTACCCTAAGGGCAGGGTTGTCGTTCATGAATCTCACCACTTTATCTAATTCGGTGATGGATTTTGGTTTCAACTCGTACTTATCTACATCAAAAAACAGGTTGTTGAGCACCACCGAAGCCCCCGCCCGCACGGCATCCAGATCAATGTCGATAACCAACTCATCGGGGTTGTAGTGCATCTGGTAGCTGAAGTGAAGGTTTTGAAACAGGTAGCCTGTGGCATTGGCATACAACGCATAGTCTGCGCCTTCGGTAAGCACAATCAGGTATCGGCCCGTCACCGAATCAGACTCTCCCAGCGATATGGTGCGGTTGGTCTCGAGGTTAATCAATTCAATTTGAGCCTTCACCGGCTTTTGGGTTGCCCGATCGCGCACCGTACCCTTCACCACATTGCTCTTGAATTTTAGCTTAAACTCATCGGGTACGTAGAACTGAAATATTTTTGATGAGCCGAACTGATCGTTTTCTTCGTGCGAATAGTACCCCTTATCACCCTTGGCTGTGATAAACAGAGAAAACTGATCTTCGTGGTTGTTGATAGGGTAGCCAAAGTTTACCGGTTCACTCCACACGCTATCGGCCCAATCCGATCTGAAAATATCGTAACCACCAAAACCCGGGCGGCCATCTGTTGCAAAAAATAAAGACACGCCATTGGCATGCACAAACGGAGAGATTTCGTTAAAGGGCGTGTTGATAACTGAGCCCATGTTCTGCGCTTTGCTCCACTGCTTTTCATCTAACTTGTACGACATGTAAATGTCGCGGCCGCCCACGCCTCCTCTGCGATCGCTCACGAAATACAAGATGCGCCCATCGGCCGACAAAGAAGGTTGCGACTCCCACGCAGGAGAATTCACTGCCGGCCCCATGTTGACCGGCACGGTCCATTCATCGCCCACTCTTCTGCTCTCGAACAAGTCGCAACTACCAAAACCGCGCCTGCCCTGGCACGAGGTGAAAATCAAAAGCCTTCCATCGGCAGAAATGGTGCACGTTCCCTCGTTGTAGGGCGAGTTAATTTTATCTGACACAGATACAGGTTCGCTCCACTTACCACCGTCACGTGCGGATACTACCAGGTCTTCATCGTGTTCATCCAGGTAGCCCACCCTTCTGGTGAAAATCAGTTGCTGTTCATCGGCCGTGAGAACCGGAAAATATTGCATGAGAAAACGATTGACTGTATCGCTTAGGGGGCCATTGCTGAAGCTGATTTGTTTTTTATTGGTCAGGCTAAACTCAGCACTCTTTTTCCACAACAACGCCTGGGCTATCTTGGGTTTGCTCACCGATTCATTGGCCAGGTAAAACTCCGTATACCGTTTGCATTTTTCATAATTGGCTATCCGTATGGAAACATCTGCCAGTTCGAAAGCGAAAGCTTTTTGCCAACGCATATCCCGGGTTAGCGCCAGCCCCTCCTCAAATGTTGTCAGCGCCTGTTCATTTCTCCGTTGGGTGCGGTAGATCAAACCGAGCCGAAAGTAGGCTTCAAAAAAATTCTTATCGCGATCCAGCGCTTCCTTTAACTGAGCAATGGCTTCTGCGTACTGCCCCCGAACGCGGTAGTTGTCCGCCAGGGTATATAGTTCAATTGCCTTCTTATTTTTTGTACTCAGGGTCTGAGCCGCGGCACACAACGAACCAACTACACAACAAAAAAATACCAAACCTCTTAAAACAATCATTTTATAAAACTAGTGAATATTCGAAACATGGCTCTCCGTTGCATTCCATTCCATTAATGCATTGATCAGTTTAAAAGAATCGAATTGGTGCAGGTCTCCGGCCCTTATTTTGGTTTCGCGTATTATGCCCGCTGTCAGTAGCGCCTCGCGCATGGTGCCTGGTAGTAAAAAGGTATCGGGCGTAAACCATTCCTCACCTTTTCTGAACACAATGTTGGCATAAAAAGTATCTGTAACCATTCCGTTCTTGATGATCAGCACATCATCGCAAAGCCCTCGTTGCTGCCAGAGCGCGTGAAGTCGGTCGCGGTCTTCCCACTTATGCTGGTACACCAGGTCATTGGCGTCTACCCTCTTTAACGATGTTATGGGGCGGATGGTATACGGTTGAAGCTCCACCTTGGCGTCATCCGCGGTATAGACCACCCTGCACTTAAATAGTCCCGATGGAGGTAGGTGTACTTTTGCCAAGGCTTCGTTAAGTACCCAGCGTCCTTCTAGTTGCAGTGCGGCCAGGGTGCGGTTGATCCGCGCCTCATGCAGCGGCAGTCTTTGAAAATTTCCTTCGCGCACACAAATCGATTCAATCAACCGGTACATATATCTTCGCTAAGATCTCCTCAAATTCCTTACCAACCTCGCTTTGAGTAGTAATTCCTCCTCCGCTTCTGTAAAAAAAATCATCACCATCCTGCTCAATGAAACGAATCATCACTCCGCTATCCAGTTGTCGACCGTCAAAATATCCGCATACGCCCGTATAGTAGCCTCTGGGCGCCCCCTCTGCTTCGGCAATAATTTCCATGGTCTTCTTCTTCGGTGCACCACTTACCGATCCGGCTGGTAACAGTGCCTCGAACAAATCGCCAACGGCATGCAGGTACCCCGGCCGCAGTGTCCCTTCAATTTCAGAACTTACCTGCAGCAAAGTTCTTTCACGGCTTCTCACTTCCTGTACATAGCGGAAACGTTTCACCTTCACCTGCTCGGCCACCGTGCTCAAGTCGTTGCGAATCAGGTCTACTATGGTTACATGCTCGGCTATCTCTTTTTCATCGTTCAACAAAATCTCCCGGGCATTGGGTAGTGATGCATCCAGCGTTCCCTTCATGGGGTAGGAGTAAATCTTACCATTCACAACCTTTACAAATATCTCCGGAGAGAAAACCACAAATTGATCCCGTAACCACAGGCGATACGCTGCGCGGCTTATAAAGAAACAGTCGCGCAACGTACCTGTTAGCTGAATTTGTGTTCGGGTGGTAAGGTTGGTAAGGAAGGAATTGCCGAGGTGAAGCTGCGATTTTACAAAAGAGAACTTCTTCTGATAGGCTGTAATGCCCTCGGGAAAAAGCCCGGTGATGGCCGGCACCGACTTTACCGCTGCATTCACTGCATTGGTTTTACCATTGATGTAATAGAGTACCTCTTCGGGGTTTACATCTGCCATTGGCCAGACCAACGGTTTTTGCTGCTCGAAATCGATAATAAAAACAAAGGGCTGCCCGGCCCGGCTCCATGCATTCAGTTGCTCCCTGAATCCACTATCCATACTCAGGGAATGTTCATGTACTTATGTACCTGCAGGGAAATTTTCCACTTCGGGTGGCTTTTCACGTAATCAATTATCGGGGGCAACATCTCTTTCTCTCTCGACCACTCCGGCTGCAAAAAGAGTTGACAAGTTGGCCCCACCTGTGCGGAAAATTCCTCCGCCCATGCAAAGTCGCTCTGGTTGTATACAATCACCTTCAATTCGTCTGCCCGGGCAGGAACGGACGGATGTGGAGCCATGAATTTTTTGGGAGAAAAGCACACCCAATTCCATTGGCCTGTAAGCGGGTATGCACCCGATGTTTCTATGTGTGTTCGCAGGCCTGCACTACACAGCGCATGTGTCAGAGCGTCCAGGTTGTGCATGGCAGGTTCGCCACCGGTAATTACAACTATTTTTGCCCCGCTGGCCTTTGCCCGGTGCACCATATCAGCCACTGTTACCCTGGGGTGTGCATTCACATCCCACGACTCCTTCACATCGCACCAAACACACTTTACATTGCAGCCCCCCAGGCGAATAAAATAGGCAGCGCTGCCCTGAAAAGCACCTTCGCCCTGAATGGTATAAAAATCTTCCATCAACGGAAGGGCTTCCACCGGATTGTGTGTAGCAACAGGTTGCATCGTATTTTCTACGCGTCCATGCGCGCTTCAGCGGCTTTCAGGGTGTTCAGTAGCAGCGAGGCGATGGTCATAGGACCTACCCCCCCGGGAACGGGTGTTATGAAAGATGCCTTCGGGGCCACGTTCTTAAAGTCCACATCGCCTTTCAGGCTGAAGCCACTCGCTTTGGTGGCATCGGGCACACGGGTGGTGCCAATGTCTATCACTACCGCGCCTTCCTTCACCATGTCGGCAGTAATCAAGCCGGGCTTGCCCACGGCTACCAGCAGAATATCGGCCATGCGCGTGTGGCTGGGAAGGTCTTGCGTGTACTTATGGCAAATGGTTACCGTTGCTTTGCCGTATTCCGTCAGCATCATACTAAGCGGTGCCCCCACCAACCGGCTGGCCCCCACCACCACACAGTGCTTACCTTTGGTTTCTATGTTGTACCTGCGCAGCAACTCCATTACACCAAAGGGTGTTGCCGGCATCAGCAACGGATGGTTAGACGTAATGCTACCGAAATTCTGGTTGGTAAAACCGTCTACGTCTTTATCGGCACGAATTTTTTCCGTGATCTTATCCACAGAAATATGAGGCGGCAGTGGCAACTGCACAATAAAGCCATCCACGTCTTCATCGTGGTTTACCTGGTCGATGTGTTTGATCAGACGCGCTTCAGAAATAGTTTCGGCAAAACGCAGCAGAGAATAGTGAAAGCCTACCTCTTTGCAGGCTTTTACTTTGCCATCTACATACGTTGTGCTGGCACCGTCATCGCCCACCAGAATAATGGCCAGGTGCGGCAACTTTTTGTCCTGTTTCTTTAATTCCGCTACGCGCTGGGCAATTTCTTTTTTGATGTCGGCAGCTACTTTGCGTCCATCTATGAGGGTGTATGGTGCTGTGTCTGTCATTTCAGATCAATTGGAACTCCGTGATGCAAAATCTCCGCAACTAAGGGATTGTCTTGATTAAACTCCTTCTCTGAAATAGGATGTGGCTCTATCCTGGAATCAAATTCTCTCCTCACCCTCATTAGGGTCAATCTTGTATCGAACAAATCAAACTCACCGCCTAAAACAACAGCAACATCTATATCGCTGTCAGAGTGGAAAGTACCTCGGGCAAATGATCCGAATAAAAAAGCCTTCTTAACCGGATAACGCTCGCCCAAACGCTGAACGTACGATCTGGCAATCAGTTTAGCTTTTCTTTTATCCATTTCCTTGCCTTTTATATTTGAACCAACTGCTGCTCCGTGAATGACTTCGTGCATTTTCGTCTAAACACCTGCTTTTCGGAATCATAACGGGCACTTATGTTAAAAGTCGTAATCAGATCAAAAAGCAACTTTTGATCTTCCGACCATTCAAAATTCACTCCCTCAGCCAACTTAAGCAAATTGTGGGTAAAGGGCGGGTGTTTTGAATGCTCCTTCATATAAAGCGCCATCAACAATTTTTCAATTACGAGGTGGCCAATGAACAAACTCCAAGCGTAATCCCGCGATCGAAAAAGGTTATTCATGGTTTTAAAGTCTTTGTCCGAAGACTCGATCCAATGCGAGACAGCTCTTCTAACAGTTTCTTTATTCACCAGAAAACTTGTTAATCAATTTTCAAAACAGCCATAAAGGCCTCCTGCGGCACTTCCACCGTTCCGATCTGGCGCATGCGTTTCTTACCCTTTTTCTGTTTCTCCAACAACTTACGCTTACGCGAGATATCACCACCATAACACTTGGCCAACACGTTTTTGCGGATGGCACTCAATGTTTCGCGGGCCACAATCTTTTGCCCGATGGCCGCCTGAATGGCTACTTCGAACATGTGGCGTGGTATCAGCTCTTTCAATTTCTCGCACAACTTGCGGCCCCACTCCTGGGATTTGCCCCGGTGCACAATGGCCGACAGGGCATCCACCTTTTCGCCATTCAACATCACATCCAGTTTCACCATGTCGCTTTCGCGGAACCCGATCAAGTGGTAATCTAGCGAAGCGTACCCGCGCGAAATGGTTTTCAGCTTGTCGAAGAAGTCGAACACGATTTCCGCCAAGGGCATTTCGAAAGTAAGTTCTACCCGGTCGGTAGTAAGGTAATGCTGATTGATGATGGTGCCGCGCTTGTCCATGCACAGGCTGATGATCGGCCCTATGTACTCCGCCTTCGAAATGATCTGTGCGCGAATGTAGGGTTCTTCTATATGGTCTGTTTTGGTAGGGTCGGGCATCTCGCTGGGTGCGTTGATGTCCTTCACGGTGCCATCGGTAAGGTAGGCCTTGAACTGCACAGAGGGCACCGTGGTAATCACGGTCATATCGAACTCGCGTTCAAGGCGCTCTTGAATAATTTCGAGGTGCAGCATTCCTAGAAAGCCGCAACGGAAGCCAAAGCCCAGCGCAGCCGATGTTTCAGGCTCCCAAACCAAAGAGGCATCGTTCAATTGCAGCTTCTCCATGGAGGCGCGCAATTCTTCAAACTCACTTGTCTCCACCGGGTAAATACCGGCAAAAACCATCGGTTTCACATTCTCAAAACCTTTGATGGCCTCACCTGGATTATCGGTATGCGTAATGGTATCACCTACGTGCACTTCGCTGGCCACTTTAATACCCGAGATCAAATAGCCCACGTTGCCCGCACTGATTTCGTTGCGTGGTTGTTTATCTAGCTTCAGTACCCCTATCTCATCGGCACCATATTCTTTGCCGGTGCTCACAAACATTACCTTTTCGCCCTTCTTGATGCTGCCGTTGAAAACGCGGAAATACACTTCAATGCCCCGGAAGGAGTTAAACACCGAATCGAAAATCATGGCCTGAAGCGGCTTCTTGGGGTCGCCTTTGGGAGCCGGTATGCGGCTGACTACGGCTTTCAAAATATCTTCTATGCCAATGCCTTCTTTGGCGCTGGCGCGGATTACATCTTCGCGCTTACAACCCACCAGGTCCACAATTTCATCCGTTACCTCTTCGGGCATGGCATGTGGCAGGTCAATCTTGTTCATCACAGGTATGATCTCCAGGTTGTGCTCAAGCGCCAGGTAGAGGTTAGAAATGGTTTGGGCTTCTATGCCCTGACTGGCATCCACAATCAACAAGGCGCCTTCGCAGGCGGCTATCGATCGCGACACTTCGTAGGAAAAGTCCACGTGGCCAGGCGTATCTATCAGGTTCAGGATGTATTCCTTGCCATCGAGTTTGTAGTTCATCTGGATGGCGTGGGCCTTGATGGTGATGCCCTTTTCACGCTCCAAATCCATGTTATCGAGTACCTGCGCCTGCATCTGGCGCTCGTTCAGGGTACCTGTAAACTCCAAAAGGCGGTCAGCCAGGGTGCTTTTGCCGTGGTCGATGTGTGCAATGATGCAGAAGTTGCGAATGTTTTCCATGCCCGTCAGTCAATCCTGAGATTTTCAGGCCGCAAAGGTATGAAAAAGAGGGCTCTGAGCCGGTTATTGGCCCTGAATTAAAATTAGCCACCGGTCGCGGTCAGCGCCTGAGGGCATCTGCCGAATACCGGCCGGCCCCTGTAAAAAACAATACCACATAGCTGAGGAGGAAGAGAACCGCGTTCTCCTTCTCCTTTATGGGATCATCGCCATGCACTACGAAACAAATCATCACGAAAGTAAAAATGAGGGGCACCAGCGCAGCCCGCGTAAAAAGCCCCAAAGCCAACAAAATGGAACAAAAAAATTCGGCCAGCACTGCCCCCGATAAAGAAAGTGTGCTGCCAATACCCAACGGATCGGAAAAACGATCCATGCGGTCGGTGAAGTTGGCCAGTTTGGGCCAACCATGATACACCACCATCAGCAAGCTAACCACCACCCTGAACATGAGCAGGCCCAGGTCGATTGAAACAGGCCTGCTGGTAAACAGATTCTTCCACATATTATTCGCTCTTGTAAACTACTCCGTCTTTCATCACAAACGTTACCTTCTCCATGGTTTTGATGTTTTTGGTAGGGTCTTCGTCCACGGCCACAATGTCGGCCAGTTTGCCCTTTTCTATCGAGCCAATTTTGTCGCCCACGCCCAAAATATCTGCATTTACCTGCATGGCCGCCAACAAGGCGTCAATGGCGGGCATGCCGCCCTCTACCATGTAGCCAAACTCGCGCGCGTTTTCACCATGCGGAAATACACCAGCATCGGTGCCAAACGCAATCTTCACCCCACGCTGGTAGGCTTTGGCAAAATTCTCCTGAATCTTAGATCCGATTTCGATGGCTTTGGGCACTACCAGCGGGTGGTAGTAGCCTGGAATTTTGGCATACTCGGCTGCCGACCGCCCCGCAATGATGGTGGGCACATGGTAGGTTCCCTTCTGCTTCATTAAGTCCATCACCTCTTCGCTCATCAATGTGCCGTGTTCGATGGTGGTTATGCCGGCCAACACTGCGCGCTTCATACCTTCGGCACCGTGTGCGTGTGCCGCTGTGTGAAATCCATAGTCTTTAGCCGCAGTTACGATGGCATTTACTTCTTCTTGTGTAAACTGCGGGCCGCTGCCATCTTTGGCTACACTCAAAACCCCACCCGTTGCTGTTATCTTAATGAAATCGGCCCCGTCTTTGTAGCGCTGGCGCACTGCTTTGTACGCGTCTTCAGGTCCGTTGATCACCCCTTCCTTCGGGCCGGGATCGCCCATCAGGTCTTTACGTGCGCCATTGGTGGGGTCGCCATGGCCACCCGTGCTGGCAATGCCTTTGCCGGCCGTAAAAATGCGTGGCCCAACAATGGTGCCCTGGTTAATGGCGTTGCGCAGCGAAATATTTACCCCCGAGCCCCCACAATCGCGCACGGTGGTAAAGCCCGCCATCAGGTTTTTGCGGGCGTAAATAGTAGACTGGAATGCCACGTCCGCCTCGTTCTGCGTATAGCGTTTCACCAGCGCATCTTTACTGGTTTCACTTTCTATATGCACATGCATATCGATCAAGCCGGGCATCACCGTCTTTTTGCTCAGGTCAATCAGCTTGTCGTCTTTGCCGGGTTTGGTGAAGCCCATGTCAATCGAAAGAATCTTGTTTCCTTCCACCACAATGGTTACCTGCGACTGCAACGCTTTGCTGCGCCCGTCTAACAAGTTGCCACAGTGTATCAATGTTTTTTGTGCGTTGGCTGCGAATACCGCAAACGCAAGAAGAAAAAGCAGTGCAAAACGGTTCATTAGATTTGAGGTTAACGCGCTAATGTTAACCTAAAATCCGCCAACGATCAACCGCGTTTTAGAAATTTGGCGGTTAATTGTTTCAGGTCTTCTTTTTCGTTGGATGCCATTACGGCCCGCACGTGCAGCATCAGGTCGAACATCACCTCCTGGTCGTAACCGAGGCGCGCAGCAATTTTCGAACAAAAAAGTATTTCCTCCTTGTACATGCGTTCGTCTATCTTCATCAGCTGCACCAGGCTGAAGATGTATTCAAACTTCTGATCGTCTGTAAGGTTGTTGGGTACTATCAATTCGTGGCGCTGGTCGAAGAGCGGCTCCACCTGATCGGGATAAATGCCATTGGCCCTGCCTATGTTAATGATATAGTTCCGTTCGCGTTCGGCAACGGTGCCATCAATCTGTGCCAGATTGATGAGCAACTTCATTTGAGAAAGATCGGGCATGGGCTAAGCGTTTCAACAAAAATGAAAAATTCCCGCTGAATAAAAATAAAAAGTATTTCGTTTACCTTACATACCTGGCAATGAGATGAACTTTCTGGCGCATTTATACCTGTCTGGCAACGATCCGAAAGTGATGGTGGGCAACTTCATTGGCGATTTTGTGAAGGGCCGACAGGCGGTAACGCGTTTTGAGGCGGGCATTGCGCGCGGCATTGCCCTGCACCGTGCCATCGATGAGTTTACCGACAGCCATGCACTGGTGCAGCAAAGTAAAAACCGGCTCCGCCCCAAGTACCGGCATTATTCGGGTGTGATTGTAGACATTTTCTACGACCATTTTCTGGCCCGCAACTGGCATCAGTTTCACGAAGAATTTCTTCCCGATTTTGCAGACCGATCGTACCAACTGCTGCAAGACCACCAGCCCGTTCTTCCGCAGGAAGTAAACTGGATGTTGCCGTATATGATTAAGGGCAACTGGCTAGTGAACTATGCCAGGGTGGAGGGCGTGCACCGTGCGCTCAGCGGCATGGCACGCAGAACACCTTATGAGTCTAAAATGGACGAAGCCTCGCACGATCTGAAAGCGCACTATGAGTTCTTCCAGGAAGAGTTCATGCAATTTTTTCCCGACCTGCATGCATTTGCGCAAAATTACCTGCGCGAGTTGAAATAAACTTCAGGCCTTCAAATAGAAATCCATGCGCTGTTCTTTGGCGCCAAGCGATTGGAGAAAATCCGCCACCAGTTTTGCCTCGGTTGCACCCTTCATGGCATGGTGCAACATGGTAAAACCATGGGGCCCTTTGGAATTGAGTAAGCCGGCATTGAATGTAAGTACATGTTTTACCGTATCAAGGTGGCCCAGCATACAGGCCAGGCACACATTATAACGCGCGCCCTTTGATAAAAGACACATGGCAATTTCTTTGTTGCCCACATGGCCTGCAGCTTCTATTCCCGATTCGAAATCGCCACCACCCCAATCGTAAGAAGCGTGCAGCAACAAATGGTTGTTCTTGAGCAGTTCCTGAACGCGATCGAGTTTACTGTGCGAAACACCAACAAACCCCTTAAGGAGATCGGGGGGCAGTTGCGCTGGTTTTTCTTGCTGGTCCGCACCATATGCCATGGTTTTGGTTAGCAGCAAACCACTTAAACCAAGGGCTGTTTTCTGTAAGAACCGTTGCCGCGATAGGGTAGCATTTGTTTTCATTGTATGGGGTTTAGATGTCAGATTGAACGCATCATACACTGACCAGGTAACAACTACCCTTGGATGATTTTGTAGAATGGCGGTGGGCGGTGATGGGGAGTGACCTCTGTATTTAAAAGGAAGGAGCCGGGGTTGCCGGCTCCTTCTTCAATCAACGCTTCTTTTGGCTTACTTTATTTCCAGCGTTACCTCACTGCTTTCTGCACCATTGGTAAACTTCACTTTGTATTTTCCTTTGCCAGCATATTTCAGGGATTCTGGCGAGGTACTCTTGGCCCCCTTCTTTGCAGGCGTGGCCACATCACTCACCTTTACATCCCACGAAAGTGTATGGAAGCCCATGGCGCCATCTGCTGTCAAAGTGCGCACCAGGGCATTTTTCTCATCGAACACCTCTGCCTTCACCGATGGGCTCGACTTACCGATGTAGTAAAATACAGTAGCCTTCGGCCCGTTTACTTTCGACCACGCATATTGCTTCTGCCCCCAGCGTTCGCTGTGCCGTATGCTTTCGGGCGCAAAGGCAACTACTGCTTTGGCCGCCCCGCCTTCTTTCAGTGCCTGCAAAGGTTTTACATCGGCTACCATTACACTTCTGCCATGGGTGCCTACCACCAACTCATTATCGCGGGGATGCACCATCATGTCGTAGCTGGCTACGTTCAGCATCTGGCTGAACAGGTGCCACGATTTGCCGAAGTCGAGACTCGCATAGGTGCCATTATCCAAACCACAGTATAGCAAATCTGCATTAACCGGATCTTGAATAATGACATTGGCTACCGATTCAGGTAAGTTACCCTTTACACTGGCCCAGGTTTTCCCATAATCGTTACTAACAAACAGATAGGTTTTAAAATCATCTTCGCGATAACCATTCAACGACACCAACACGGTGCCCTCGTTATGTGCCGAAGCCGACACACTGCTTACCCACAGGTTGGCAGGCAAGCCGGCAGAAATCAACTCCCAACTTCCCCCTCCGTTTTTGCTTACCCACACGTTGCCATCGTCTGTACCCACATAGAGCAACCCAAACTTCAGCGGAGATTCTGCCAGTGCGCTGATGGTGGAGAAAGGCACATTGCCCTGCGGCTTGTTCCTGGTCAGGTCGTCACTAATGACTTCCCACTGTTCTGCCTTATTCATACTGCGGTATACGCGCTGCGAGGCAATGTACACTACATCCGCATTGTGCTTACTGAGGATGAGAGGTGTGCGCCAGTTCCAACGGTTGGGTTGCTGGCCGATGTCATGGCTGGGCGTAATGCGCGTGGTCTTCTGCTTATCCAACTCCAGTTTGAAGTAATTTCCAAACTGAAAGCCGGTGTAAACCAATTTGCTGTTTCGCGGATCGGGCGCTACATACATGCCATCGCCTCCAAAAATTTCCTCCCAATGCTTGGTGCGATTAGGTACCGACCGGGAAGAACCCCGGAGCACACCATTGTCCTGCAAGCCGCCATACACGTTATAAGGAGTTTCCATGTCTACATTTACAGTGTAGAATTGCCCCACCGGCATGTTGTTGATGTGCAGCCATGTATCGCCCTGGTCGTAGGTTTGATACAAACCCCCATCGTTGCCCATCAGCATATGCTTAGCGTCTTTCGGGTTAATCCACAAAGCATGGTGGTCGCTGTGCATGGTGCCCAGCGAATCAATCTCTGCCCACGTCTTTCCTCCATCTTTCGACTTAAGCATAGGTACACCATAAATAAAAACATCTTCCGTATTGGCAGGCGACACGCGCAGTTCACCGAAATAGTAGCCGTAAGAATAATATACGCCCTCTATGTTAAATGAATGCGTGCGTTTCCAACTGGTACCACCATCGTCCGAGCGGTAAACTTCTGCTCCTTTAATTTTTGTATCGAACAAGTTCGCGTTGGCATCGGCACCAAAGTATTCTGCCACGGCACGGGGCGCGTACTTACCCGCGCGCACGTCCCGCTTCACCCTTCCTGCATCATACTTTTGCGGAAAGCGGCTGTCTTTCAAAAGTTCATCTAACTTTTTGTCATCCAGTTGCAGAAAATTCTCTACCGACATGTCCTTCAGGTCCGCCAACTTCAATTTACCGTCTGCCGGTTTTTCTTTAGCAGGTTCTTTCACCTCCTCCTGGTTATCGAGTACTGCGTACAGTACGTTGGGCATAGTCCAGCAAATATCCAAACCAATACGGCCTACGTGGTTTCCTTGTGGAAATCCAGTTACCGATTTCGTCCACGTCTCTCCCCCATCTTCTGATTTATAAATGGCCGAACCAGCACCATTGCCCTTGAAGTTCCACGCCTTGCGGGTACGTTCCCACGTGGCGGCCCACAGTTGGTTGGGGTTGGCCGGGTTGATCACCAAATCGGAAACCCCGGTGCTATCATTAACGAAAAGCGTTTTTTTCCAGGTTTTGCCGCCATCGGTGGTTTTGTAAACACCACGGTCGGGGTTGTGTGTATAAAGCGCACCGAGCGAAGCAACCCACACCACCTCGTTATTTGTTGGGTGAATGAGCACACGGCTGATGTGCTGGGTATGGGTCAGACCGATGTGGCGCCAGGTTTTACCTCCATCCGCAGATTTGTACATACCCGAACCGGCATAACTGGAGCGACTTGCGTTCTTCTCGCCCGTACCCACATAGATGATGTTGACATCAGTCTGCGATAAGGCAAAATCGCCAACACCCAGTGCGTCTGCGTTATCGAAAACAGGCTCGAAGGTGATACCATTGTTTTTTGTTTTGAAGATGCCGCCCGAGGCATAGCCTACATAAAATTCTTTGGGGTCATTCAGGTTTACCTCTATATCTACAATGCGGCCGCCCTGCACGGTAGGGCCAATGTTTCGAACGGGTTAGTCTTTCAACAATGATTGGTCGGCACGGGATTTACGAACCTCGAACGACTGGCGCCAGGCCGCTTCGGAGGTAGGCTGCCCCTTCAGGGCCGAGGCCATTGCCAAACTCATTACTATCATTGTACAAAATGCTCTCATAATTGTTTTGTATTTCGACAAATCTAAATTTTACTATTCTAAATGACATACCCTTTCTATAATATTACATGAACGCTTGTATAGCTAACCGAACTGCTATTTTCGCGATCTACTTACCAACTATGATGAACGATCCGGACCTAAACGGCAAATACCTGGGCACTATTTCCGAAGATTTTGTGAAGGTGGCCGATACGCTGAAAGAGGCCAGCTACCAGATACGCAAGGCAGGGTTCGACATGCCCATCTTTGCCCTTGCTAAGGAGAACATACCCATTGGCCAATTATTGATCGGCAAACACGACCTGGACCTAACTTGGAGTTACTACGCATCTTTTCTGGATGAATTTATTCAGCGCGAACTGGTGGCCAAAGACAAAGAGGAAGAATTCCGGAAAACCTACAAAGACCCCGATGAGTTCTGTTGTCTGTTTGTTGTAGACCAGGCATTTACCAATTTTGTCTACATTCCCTATCCGGAAGATTAACGCATATGCGGTGGCTATTTCTGCCAGCAGTTCTTTTCTGCACCGCCCACCTGCCCGGGCAAAATCTGCCCGAAAAAATCCTTTTCGATCAGATACCGATAACAGGCACCATCCAATCTTCGCTTACCGAAGACATTATTCAAGATCCTTACGGAATGATTTGGGTGGCAAAAAATACGCTGTATCGTTACAATGGCAGAGATTTCACCACTTACAACCTGATACTGCCCGACTCGAACACCTTCGGACGCAGAGACATTACCAGACTCATGTGGGATAGTCTGGGTAACCGACTATTGGTAGGCACCCGGTACCAGGGGCTTTTGCAATACCGGTACAAAACCAACACACTAGAAAAGATACCGTCCGCCAACGAAAGTCCGATTATCAACAACATCGTGCAGACCGCTAACGGGGCAATTTGGGTGAACTCTTTTGCAGGAGGCATTTACCAATTGCGAAATGATACGCTGGTGCGAGGAAGGGAAGAGCTTGCCAAATTAGGGGCCACCGCTTTGATTGCAGTGAACAACAGCCTCTGGGCCGGCTGCCTAAACGAAATTGTGTTGTTCGATGAACACACCATACGCAAACGCATTTCATTGTCGCCCTTTTACGAATACCTCTCCAACGCTACCCGGGCGCATTCAATGCATATCGATTCTGAGGGGCACCTTTGGATAGGCACCGAAAGAGATGGTGTGATTGTATTAGATACAATCAACTACCAACTTATTAAGAGGTTTTCCCCAAAGCAAAAACCATTCTACAGCTCGGTACTACGCATTGCCGAAGATGACCAAAATTTAATTTGGATGCTTACCGAAAGTAATGGGCTCATTGTTTATAGCCGCTCTCAAGACAGGTTTCATCACCTCTTCCATCAAAAACAGGATGTGGGCACGTTGGCCAATGACCACTGTACCTCCATCTGCATAGACAACGCAGGTATTGTCTGGATTGGATCGGTGGGCCCCCTAAACAAATACGACCGCGAAAAAATCAAGTTTCAGCACCTTAAGTACGAGGCCGGAAACCCGTTGTCGTTGAGTGACGATAATATCCGTGGCATTTTTGAGGATACAGATAGCTTAATATATGTAGCCGCTTCCGATGGTTATCTAAATATTGTTAACCTGAAAGAATCCAAAACAGACAAGCTAAAAGTCACTTTTCCTGGCATCTACTCATTCGTTGCTCCACTATCCATTCATCCGTGGGTCAGCAACCGACTATTAATCGGCACCTCTGCCGGTTTGTTGGAATTTGATAAGAGAACGAAACATTTTTCACCATTCCTGCCATTACTTGAACAAACCAAAGGGCAACCCATTCGTCAGATTGTGGAGTATGGCGACTATCTGTATTTTACCAGCCGGGGTCGCGTTCTGCGATACAACAAAAACACACACCAGGCAACGTTCTTCGGAAAGGAACAAACCATTGCCAACGCTTCGCACCTGACCGTTGACAAGAAAGGGCGCCTTTGGATGGGTGTAAATACAGGCATCGTTTATTCTGATGAAGCGCAAACAAATTTCTATGCGATAGATTTGCGTAAAGAAAAATTTCGGTCCGATGGTTCAAATTTACTCACCTTGTCGATCACCGAAATGGAAAACCAGTTGTGGTTCAGCATCTTTAACCACGGCATCTACATCATAGACCATACCCAGCCCAAGCCCTTGCTGGTTGGCCGGCTTACCACCGACACGGGTTTGCCGGATAATACAATTTATGCCATGCTGCCCGATGCCAGGCAAACTATCTGGATGCCGCACAATAACGGTTTATCGCAATATTTCCCTAAAGAAAACCGCTTTGTTCACTACTCGGTGGGCGAAGGCCTGCAAGACGAAGAGTTTAACCGGCTGGCCTACTGCCAGGGGCCATCCGGTAAAATACTTTTAGGAGGTATCAACGGGCTGAATGTTTTTAACCCGGTCAACATTGCACCTCCCAAAATTAACCTCGACATCAGACTGCTTGGTTTAAAGGTATTGTCCTTCCCGGTAGCAGACCCATCTTACTATTCGCTCATAGAACATCCCCAACACCTGGAGTTGGCTTATGCAAAGAACTCCCTGCAATTCGAGTTCTTCGTCCCCGATTTTCATGAGCCCACGCGCTATCTGGTGGAATACAAACTCGAACCGTTCGATCAGAACTGGATTGCCACGAACGACCTTTCATCGTCTGCCTATGCCAATTTGCCGCCCGGCAACTACACTTTTCGGGCGCGCGCCAGTGGCCCTACGCGCGAAGCAAAAGTCATTGAAACCACCTTTACCATACTGCCTCCCTATTGGCAAAGCTGGTGGTTTATGGGGCTTTGCGTGCTCGTGTTCGCGGCCGGTCTTTACGGTTTCATTTTGTGGCGAACCAAGTCGATAGAAATTGCACGCCTGCGCTTGGAAACGCTTCTGAAAATACGAACCAGAGAAATCGAACGCTCGCGCGAAGAGTTGGAAAACCTTAACAAAAAGAAAGACCTCATCTTCTCCATTTTGTCGCACGACTTACGATCGCCCCTTACCACCCTGAAGGGCTTTCTGGGCTTGCTGATTGACAACAACGAGACCCTGAGTAAAGAAGACCTGAGAAAGTATGCATCCTCTATTCGCAACTCGGTTACCAATTCGCTCGATCTGATTGATAACACCCTGTTCTGGTCGCTCTCGCAAACCGGCAATATCAGCTACCAGCCCACCACCGTGGCCTTGGGGCCCATTTTGGAAAAAATAAAAGGTCTGTATCAACTTACAGCCGATAAGAAAAAAATTCAGCTACACGTGATGAATGTGGAAGGGCTTAGTGTGAATGGGGACGAAAACATGGTCTATGTATTGCTACGCAACCTTGTCTCGAACGCTATTAAGTTCACACCCGAGGGCAAAAACGTGAGTATTGATGCCATGCAACAGGGTGCCTTTGTGGCCGTTCGTGTTAAAGACGAAGGCATTGGCATGAGCCCCGTTGAAGTAGAGCGCATTTTTGAATCGGACCACCTGGTGCTGAAACGCGGCACATCGAGCGAAAAAGGTACAGGCCTTGGCTTGGTGCTGTGCAAAAAGTTTGTGGAACTGAACAACGGCAAACTTCTGGTAAAAAGTAATGAGGGCGCAGGTTCTGAATTTACCGTACTGCTCCCGAAGGCTTAGCCGACAAAATGATTCCACCCCTGCGCCTGCAACGGCACGGCACTTTGATGTTTGGTGATCATAAGATTTTGATCTGCTTTGTCGTGCATATGGCCGATGAAGTGGATATCAGGGTGGTTTTTGACCTTTTCATAGTAGGCTGGCGCAATGGTGAAGAGTAACTCATAATCTTCACCACCATTCAAAGCACACGTAATCGGGTCCATATGAAACTCAACGGCCGTATCGAAGGCTTGCGAGTCGATCGGAATTTTATCTTCGAAAATTTTTACGCCTGCCCGCGAATGGCGGCTGAGGTGCAACAGTTCAGATGCCAAGCCATCGCTAACGTCAATCATGGCACTGGGCACCACTTGTAAATCTGCCAGCTCGTGCACAATATCCATACGTGCCTCAGGCTTTAGTTGGCGGCCCACCAGGTACTCATATTTTTCAAGGTCGGGCTGGTGCGCAGGGTTGGCAAGAAAGACTTCGCGTTCGCGTTCCAACACCTGAAAGCCCAGGTAGGCAGCACCCAGGTCGCCCGTAACACAAATAATATCGTTGGGCTTTGCCCCGTTGCGGTAAACCACTTTGCTTTTGTCTACGCGGCCAACGATTGAAACAGAAATCACCAGTCCCGATGCAGAGGATGACGTATCGCCACCCACCAGGTCTACGCCATAACTTTCGCAGGCAGCCTTAATACCCTCATATAATTCATCCACAGCCTCCAAAGAAAACCGGTTGCTGATGCCTAAGGCCACCGTAATTTGTTCGGGTTTTCCATTCATCGCGGCAATATCTGACACGTTTACGGCCACGGCCTTGAAACCCAGGTGCTTCAGCGGCATGTATTGAAGATTGAAGTGGATGCCTTCCAACAGCATATCGGTAGAAAGAAGCACGTAGTCATCACCCGCATCTATCACAGCGGTGTCATCGCCAATACCTTTTTTAGAAGTTTTATTACGTAGCTCAAATTTCGAGGCAATACGATCTATTAATCCAAATTCTCCCAGTTGGGCAATTTCAGAGCGTTTTTCCATGGTGTGTGTAACTTACCGTTTGGCGACAAAAGAAGTCGTTCGGCCTGCAAAACTAAGACTTATCCGTTGTCGTACCTAAAAGGCGGCTTGCTTACTGTATATAGGGTCAATCAAAAAAGAAGATCATGAACCGTGTAGTTGCTTTTTTTGTCATGGCTTTTATCTCCGGCATCATTTTTTCGTGCGCCAGCCCCAAACCTTACTACAAAACAGCCGAGGGCCGCAAAAAAACCAAGTACTATAACGACATTCAGTTTGGGCGCGATCCAAATCCAAAGAAGAAATTCTCAGGTCGGTCGCTGCACATTTCCACCAACACCTGGCCCGTGGTTTTGGGGTGCATAAATACAATATCTTTATTGTCTGCGCCTGGTTTAGGAGCATCGGCCAGTAGCGTAAATCCTTCCGCCTTCATGGATTCCATGTGTTGCGGCAGGTTGTCTACCTGAAAGGCCAGGTGGTGAATGCCCTCACCTCTTTTTTCAATAAACCTGGCAATGGGCGAGTCGGGACGTGTGGCCTCCAGCAATTCAATTTTTACATCGCCCACTTTAAAAAACGAAGTGCGTACTCCTTCGGCTGCCACCTCTTCCACTTTATAATGGGCAGTTCCCAGCAGGCGGGCAAACAAACGGTTGGCCTCCTCCAGGTTCTTTACCGCAATGCCTATGTGCTCCAGTTTCTTCATAACACCATTTAATTGGATTTGCGTAATTTTGGGCCCAAGTTGGGAAACTTTTTAAGACCCGGCTAAGTTTTGAAACTGTAATTATGCCCAAAGTAATAGAAACAGCCAGCGATGCCCACGTAGAGGCCGCCCGTATTCAGCAGCAGATTAAAGACTATCTCGGCCTGCGCACGAGCGACCTTATTTTTGAGTTCGCTACGCAGGATGGCAAGGCCAAACTGGATCTGATAACCATAAACCCACGCCATAACCAGTCGTTTCTGTTTCACTCCGAAACCGGAGCCGATAAGGTAGATGCCCTGAAAAAAATGTGGGAGTATGTGGCCAACTACAAAGAGAAAGAAAACTCTTACACCATTCAATGGGTAGCCAAAGGCGAAAGTGAGTTGCACACTTCTTATTTCCGCGCCAGCAATATTCTGGATGCGTTAGAGAAATTGTATTACGGCCGAGACCGCAACACGATTACCGTATTTAGTGTAGTATTGAACCCCGTTTCTTGAAGATATGATCAGCGTTACTGAAAAAGCCAAAGACCGTATATTGGAATTGTTGCAGCAGGAAGGCCGCACGCCCAACCACAACATCCGCGTGTCGGTAAAAGGAGGCGGCTGCTCAGGCCTGATGTATGACCTGGACTTTGACGACAAGATTTTACCTGCCGACCAGGTGTTTGAAGACAAAGGCGTGAAAATATTGGTTGACAAAAAGAGTTTGCTCTACCTGCTGGGCACCACGCTCGATTTTTCGGATGGCCTGAACGGAAAGGGCTTTCAGTTTGTAAACCCCAATGCCACGCGTACCTGTGGTTGTGGCGAAAGCTTTGCCGTTTAAATTTTAAGCAGAGATAAGTCGAGCTCGAAGCCCTGAACGGGATGAGAAGCTTTAATGCTTTTGCCAAATCCTTCTACCATTTCTTTCCTTCCATCCTGATGAAACAGGTAAACCTTTTCATCAATGGGATCAATGATCCACCCTTGAACCGCGCCATTGTTCATCCAATTTTCCATCTTAGCAACCACATCTTCGATGTAGTCAGATTTTGAACGGATTTCGATGACAAAATCAGGGCACACTGGAGCAAAGGAGTTCTTTTGCTCATCCGTTAATTGATTCCATTTTGCTTTTGGCATCCAGGCCGCATCCGGAGAAAAAATGGAACGATCCGGCAAGGAAAATCCTGTTGAAGAATCAAACACCTCCCCCAGACGAGATTGGTGATTCCAGTTAGAAAGTTGCCGAAGCACCTCTGTATTAATCTTGCCCGAAAAGGAATTTGTTGGCGACATAATTATTATCTCGAGGTTTTTATTCCGCTCTATGCGCAGGTCTTTGTTTTCCTGGCAAAACCAGAGAAACTCCTCATCGCTCATGCTTCCCGTAATCCGGTCTTTCAACACAATGGTGTCCATACCTTAAAGGTAGGAATTTCTACCCATCGATGGTAGCAATACACTTTAACTCAATGGCGATGGGTGTGGGCAGCGCGTTTACTCCCACCGTAGTGCGGCACGGCTGGTTGTCTTTAAAATACTCAGCATAAATTTTATTAAAGGTGGGGAAGTCCGCCTTCATGTTGGTGAGGAACACGGTTACGTCTACCAAATTTTCCCACCGCGAACCAGATGCCTCGAGAATAAACCGCACATTCTGAAAAACTGAATGGCACTGCTCTTCAATATTATACGCCACAATATTTTTACGTTCATCTAAAATAACACCTGGTATTTCTTTTGATCCGCGCTTGCGCGGCCCCACACCCGAAAGGAAAAGCAAGTTGCCCACTTTGCGTGCATGCGGATACAACCCCACGGGTTCGGGGGCCTTATCGGAAGAGAATGTATCTGAACTCATATGTATTTATTGAATACCAAAGGTGAGGCTGGCCCAACTGCTTTCATAATCGGCCTGGGCACTTTGCGAAATTTCCATGCGTACGGTGCTGACCATCCACGGCCCGGAGTTGCTGATCGGAAATTTAATGGTGCCATCTTTCTCTGTGTAAATATTTTGTAGAAAAATACGGTTGCCAATGAAGTTCCAGACTTTTACCAACTGATGCCTGGCAGGTTCGTTGTTGAACAACACACGGCATTCCATGTAATCGCCCGATTTCAACTGTGCTGGATTATTTAGTGGAATGATCTCGTGCTTCAACCCCACCTTACGCTTATACACTTCGTCTGTGCGGCCACCCGACTGAACCAGCAACTTGGCGTAGCGCGTATACAGTTCGCGCGCGGGTTTATCCAATTCCCCCTTATCAGTGCGTCTTTGCATCACGTTGTCTAAGCCATCTTCTTTCAGGTAGTCGTTAAACTTCTCACCTTCCAACTCAATGAAGGCCGCATTGCTTTGCAGGGCAAACAGATGCGTACCTTCCGCGGCCAGTTTTACTTTCAGGTTTTTTCCGCGCGTAGGCCTTACCTCTTTCACCAGGTCTTTCTTGCCAAATGCCGTAAACATTTCCAGGCTTACTACCTGGTGCCTCGTCAAGTCCCAAAACTCGCCCTGAAAGTTTTCGCCCACCATCAAATCGGCTACCATCTCGTCTCCCACCTTGAAATAGAACTGCTGCGGCTTCATCCAAAACTCGTGGGCATAGGCCAAAATGCCACAGAGCAATACTGTCAATAAAGCAGTTACTTTTTTCATCCGCTACTTGCTGTTCATGATCTCTTCTATCTCCTCGGCTTCAATGGGAATGTTGCGCATCAGATCGAAATTCTTGTCGCGCTGCACCACAACGTTGTTCTCAATGCGTATGCCCATACCCTCCTCTTTAATGTAAATACCGGGCTCAATGGTCCACACCGAGCCCACCCGTATTTTTTCGTGCATGTTGCCCACATCGTGCACATCTAAGCCCAGCATGTGCGAAGTGCCATGGTAAAAATATTTTCTGAATGCTTCCCGTCCCGGAGTTTGATTTTTGATATCGGTTTTATCGATCAGCTTTAATTTCAGCAGTTCGCTTTCCATCAGCTTCTCCACCTCTTTGTGGTAATCGAAATAGACGGTTGAGGGCCTCAGCATTTTAAACGCCTCGTTGTGTATGCGCAGCACGGCATTATACACCTCCTTCTGGCGCTTGGTAAACCTGCCATTAACCGGAATGGTGCGCGTAAGGTCTGAATTGTAGTTGGCATACTCTGCAGCCACATCCAGCAACAACAAGTCGCCATCTTTACATTTCTGATTGTTGTCTATATAGTGCAGAATGACAGCGTTGGCACCCGATGCAATAATGGGTGTGTAGGCAAAGCCGCGCGATCCGTTTCTGATGAACTCGTGCACATACTCTGCCTCTACTTCATATTCCATCACACCGGGCTTCACAAATTTCAATACACGCTCGAAGCCTTTTTGTGTGATGTCGCAGGCTTTCTGCATCAGTTCCAGTTCGCGTTTCTGCTTCTCTCTGCGCAGTTGTGACATAATAGGCGCCACGCGTTGGTAGGTATGTAGCGGATATTTAGCCTGGCACCATTCAACAAAACGGGCATCGCGGGTTTGCACCACCACCTCGGCACGATAGTGCTCGTTGGTGTTAAGGTAAACATACTCTACCCCACCCATAACCATCATGTGGTGAAACCATTTGTGAAAGTCGGAAAGCCACAGCACCGTGCTGATGCCCGAGATCGCCTCGGCCTCCTGCCGGGTGAGTTTGTGCCCCTCCCATTTTTCCAGCAACTCGTTCGGCTCGCGCAGAAAGAGCACTTCACGGTATTTCTTATCTGGAAACTCCGGGCATATCACCAGTATGCTTTCTTCCTGCGTAATACCTGTAAGATAAAATAAGTCGCTGTTTTGCCGGAAGGGCATCGTGCCATCGGCAGTAGTGGGCATAATATCGTTGGAATTGAAAAGCGCCAGCGATGCAGGTTTCAGTGCCTTCACCAGGCGCTTGCGATTCAGTGTAAAAAGTTCTTTACCTATGTTTTCGTACCTCATGCAGATATTGTATTTTCAACCATTCGCAATTTATAAACAAAACCCACATGAAGTTTAAAATACTGATACTGCTGATGGCTTGTGTGCTGAGCAGCCGGGCGCAATGGAAATACCAACCCACCGAAGAAAATAAAAAGATGCGCGCATGGTTTGAAAGTGCACGCTTTGGCCTCTTCATACATTGGGGTGTATACAGCCAGTTGGGCGATGGCGAGTGGGTGATGAACAACCAGAAAATTCCCATCAAAACATACGAAAAGCTACCCGCGTTTTTTAACCCCGTTGCGTTCGACCCCAAAGAGTGGGTGCAGATGGTGAAGGACGCAGGCATGAAGTACATAACCATTACCAGCAAACACCACGATGGCTTCGCCATGTACGACAGTAAAGTTTCAGATTACAACATTGTAAAAAAAACACCTTACGGAAAAGATGTACTGAAGATGCTGGCAGACGAGTGCCACGCGCAGGGCATCAAACTGTTTTTCTACCATTCGCAACTCGACTGGCATCACCCCGATTATTTTCCCCGTGGTTTTACCGGGGTGGACTACACCGGCCGCGAAGAGAAGGGTGATTGGTATAGATACTTAGACTATATGGATGCCCAACTTACCGAGCTGCTCACCAACTACGGCCCGATTGCAGGCATTTGGTTCGATGGCATGTGGGACAAGAAAGACGCAGACTGGCGCCTGGAAAAAACCTATCAGCTTATTCATCAACTCCAGCCGGCTGCGTTGGTGGGCAGCAACCACCACGTTACACCTTACGAAGGCGAAGATTTTCAGATGTTTGAAAAAGACCTGCCTGGCCACAACACCACAGGCTTTGCGCCCGAACAGAAAATTGGCGACTTACCCAAAGAAACCTGCGAAACCATTAACAACTCGTGGGGCTTCAATTTGCAAGATGCCCGCAATAAGAGTATCAAAGACCTGATACAATACCTGGTAAAGGCCTCCGGTTATGGCGCCAACTTTCTCTTAAACGTAGGGCCCATGCCTAACGGCAAAATTCAACCCGAGCACACCGCCTTGTTGAAACAAATGGGCGATTGGCTGAAAGTGAACGGAGAAACCATTTACGACACCAAAGGCGGACCCCTCTCCGCCCGCGACTGGGGCGTGATGACACAGAGAGGCAATAAGTACTACGTGCACATTCTGAATTGGCGCGATGAGGTGTTGACCTTGCCACAGCTTGGCAAAAAAGTAGTAGCCGCTAGATTATTCAAAGACAAGAGTGCCATTAAGTTTCAGGAAAACGAATTTGGTTTAAGCCTGATGGTGCCCCGCAATAAGTGGGATGAGATTGACACCATTGTAGAGTTGGAAGTGAAATAAAAGAGGCGCGCAGGAGCAAAAAAAGAGCCTCACGTCAAACACAGATGTGGCGTGAGGCTCTTCTTTTAGTATACAACTTATTTGCTCTCGCCTATCGGGTCGTTCACATCATCGGTATCCACCCAGTTAATCAATACAAAAGTTACCAGCAAACCGGAGAACACACCTTCTAATGCTACGATGAATGCAGCAATGTAGGGGTTGAGATAACGGCCCATGGGTTCGTTATCAATAATAGACTGCATCATGCTGGCATCTACTTTCATCCAAACAAAAAGGAACGCTGCAAAAATGAGCGAACCAACGGCACCAATGGCCACACCGGTTACCAACGCACGGAAATAGTTCAGGTGGTCTTCGTGTGTTTCTTTAAATTTTTTCAAGCCAAAGAAAATACCGGCCACCAGAATAAAAAGGTTGAGCAACCGAAGTTCCACATGGTGGCCCAGGCCCGCGAATTTCATTACCAGAAAATAAAGAATGAGGCCTGCTGCAATCTTGATTCCGTAGTTTTCGGGTATACGGTTCGGATCGTTGAATAAACTCATACTCGTTTGGGGATTAGGTTCATTCGAATATTTGTCTTTTTACCCAAAATTGCAACCGATTTCGAAAGTATCTTTTTGTGGAACACGTCTTCCCATTATTTTGCAGTAACAAATCACCTCATGGCTTCCAGGAAGAAGTTCAAAACAGAAGTTTTGGTGGCGCTGTCTGCCATCTTCATCAGCACCGCCACACTGTTTGTATACATCTATCAGGCGGGCATCATGCAAAAGCAACTGCGCACGGCCGTCTGGCCTCACATAGAGTGGTTAAAATCTGTGAACAGTAACGGTCTGTATCTCGAAGTGCAGAACAAAGGTATAGGGCCTGCCAGGGTAAAGAAGGTGAACCTCTACCTCGATGACAAGCCGATGGCCGATCTCACCGAAATGTTTCAAGTGCTAACAGACTCTTCCTTCGCAGAATATTTTGGCTACAGTACTGTGCAAGGACGGGTGATGGGGCCTGGCGAGTCGATCATCGCCTTCGAAATTGCAGACGGAGAAATGGGCAGTCGAATTTGGGATGCCTTGAAGGCCAGAAATTTCAGGTACACCATCTGCTATTGTTCTGTGTACGATGAATGCTGGACCTCTACCGGCACTGTGGTTACCGAAAGCGAATGCGAATGACGGCAACTGTGTTTCTGCAATCATTACAGGACGAGCAGCCCCCGACCGGCAACCCCATTTTGGCTGCACTCTGGCACGACTACAACGGCAACTGGCACAAGGCCCATGCGTTGGTTCAGGATTTGACTTCGCCAGAGGCCGCCCATCTGCATGCCTACCTGCACCGCAAAGAGGGCGATGACAGCAACGCTTTGTATTGGTACCACCGTGCTGGTGAACCCATGCCTTCCGTTTCGCTGCAAGACGAGTGGAACGCGTTGGTTTCGCGCTACACGCAGGCGGGTTAGCTTCACCGGTTTTCTTTTTCATGATCGCGCGTGGGCAGGTTGGCCGCGCGCCACCGCTCTAACTCTTCCTTGCGGGCTTTCAATTCTTCTTCGGTGGGTTGGTATTTGTGCCAGTCGGACAAATCGGGTTGGCCTGCATCTACCCAGGCAGAAAACCACAAGTCGCCAATCATTTTTACGCTGGCACGCATCTGGCGTTCCACCATGCCGTTTAAAACCTGGTGGTAGGCTCTCGAATAGCCCGTAGAAAATACCTTCACCGTTTGCCTTCCTTTGGTTTCGAAAGCATACTTCCGGTCGCCTTGTGTGCGCGAAAGTTCTTTTTCAAGCGCGAGCACAGAATCGACTGCTGCTGCCGAGGTGGTTACCGCTTGCCAGGCATGCACCTGCACATGCTCGATGTAGGTGGCTTTGCCCACCAAAAAATCGTACTCGCCAAAAAACAACTCAGGCAACCGCGATTCCCAAAAGCCGTGGAGCCCATGTTGCCCTGTTTTATGTCCATCGTAATTGCTGGTAGTATGCAGCGGCACGTGGGCATCGGCCACATAGTGGCCCAACTCAGCCGATATTCTCAATACACGGGCAGGGTCGCGGAGTAGAAAGGCCTCGCGCAACTGCAGGTAAACCCGGTGGATGTGCCAGGGTAAAATACCCCTTGCCTGCAGTGTATCCTCCGACCATTGGGCCAGGGCATCGCGCCAGTAGCGTGGCAAACGGTAGGCCGCGCTGTCGCCATAAGCATCCAGGTCTATGTAGTGGCGGGCAGCCTCGTCTGGCACAGCATACCTGCGCCTGTCCGGGTTTACAGACGTTTCTTCAAGGTAGGCGATGTGCCGCTTATAAAATGGCATCATTGCTGGTGGCAACGTAAAAACGGCTAATCGGTTAATCTTTCGGTGGGCAAAGAAACCCCAGCCGCCAAAAACCAGCAGGCACAGCACACAACAAAGCAATTTCAAAAACCGACTCACCAGCGTATCTTGCTGTTTTTAATTTTATATAAATATACATGATTCGCACAACGCTTGCTCTTTTGATTTTACCTGTATGGGTACTGGCTATCGATCCTTATCCTCGTAATCCTCATATCGATGTAAAGCATTATCACTTTCAACTCGCGCTGAACGATTCTACAGACAGAATACAGGGTGAGGCCACCATCACGTTATTCTTCCGGTCGGGATTGAAGTCGGTAGCGTTCGATCTGATGAGTGTGAATGCAGACGGGAAAGGTATGCAGGTAACACATGTTACCGATGACAAAGGGAATGCGTTACGATTTCAGCACCAGGATCATCGCATCAAAGTAGACTTTGCGGAAGAAATTGCCGCAGGCGAAACACGCGCCTTGCGAATTGCCTACCACGGCATACCCGCAGATGGGTTGATCATTGGCCACAACAAGTTTAACGAGCGCACTTTCTTTGGCGATAATTGGCCCGACCGGGCGCGCCACTGGCTGCCTGGCATCGATCATCCATACGACAAAGCACACATCGAATTTAAAGTGATAGCCCCTGAGCACTACCAGGTGGTAGCAACGGGTAAAAAAATCGAAGAAACCAATCTGCCACACCATCAAAAGCTTACACACTATCGCGAAGATGCAGATGTGGCGCTGAAGGTAGCCACCATTGGAGTGGCGCGGTTTGCCGTACAACTATCTGGCGAACCTGCGAACATTCCGGTTACTACGTGGGTCTACCCGCAAAACCGAACCGAAGGCTTCAGCGATTTCGCAGTAGCGCCCAGGGTGCTGCAATTTTTTCAAGAATACCTCGCACCTTTTCCTTATTCCAAGCTGGCACATGTGCAATCCAAAACTCGCTATGGCGGCCTGGAAAATGCCGGAAACATTTTCTATTTCGAAAACTCAGTAAACGGAAAGAACGAACGCGAAGGATTAATAGCACACGAAACAGCCCACCAATGGTTTGGCAACAGCGCCAGCGAAAACGACTGGCACCACGTGTGGTTGAGCGAGGGCTTCGCTACCTACCTGACTGCTGTTTACCTGGAAAATGCGTACGGTGAAGAGCGGCTGATGAAAGAAATGCAGCAGGACCGCATGGAAGTTCTGGCGTTCTACAAAAGGAACCAGCGCCCCATCATCGACACCACCATTACTAATATCAACCAGGTGTTGAGCACCAACACATACCAAAAGGCGGGCTGGGTACTGCATATGCTGCGCAACCAGGTTGGTAGCGCCACCTTCCGCCAAATTCTCAGGGCCTACTACAAAGAATACGCACATGCCAACGCCACCACGGCCGACTTCCAGCGCATCAGTTCGGCACTCAGCGGCCAGCACCTCGACAATTTTTTTACGCAATGGCTCTACCGGGGCGGGCACCCGCAATTGCAGGTAAAGTGGCGCTATGTGCCTGCCAGGAAAGAAGTTTTGCTGGACGTTCTGCAGGTACAAGCCGAGCCTCCTTTCCAATTCCCACTACACATCGGCATTAAGACTTCTGCTGGTCAAGCTGTTGAAAATGTGGTGATTAGCAACAAAAAAACCAACATTTCGATTCCTTGCCCCGAAAAACCGGTTGAGATTGTATTGGACCCCTATACCGTGCTGCTTTTCGAAGGCACCGTAATGGGTAAATAACACCCGGGAAGCCATCTTTCTGGCAGTATCTTTTTGTAAATCAGCCCAAAGTTTTACCTTTGCAGTCCTTTTTAAAAGAGAACCATGGCAAACCATAAATCGGCAGAAAAGAGAATCCGCGCCAACGAAGCAAAACGCGTTCGCAACCGCTACCAGGCAAAGACCACGCGTACTTTTGTAAAGAAATTGAAAACCACCACCAATAAGAGCGAGGCAGAAACGCTTTTGAAGGAAGTGAGTTCCATGCTGGACAAGCTGGCCAAGAAGAACATTATCCATTGGAAAAAAGCTGCCAACCAGAAGTCAAAATTGGCGAAGAAGGTGAATTCCATCGCCTAAAAACAGCAGATACCTTTATTTGAATGTTTCCCTCCAGCCCGGTAAAACGGGTTGAGAGGGTTTTTTCTTTTTATACGGCCCGGCAGGCGATGCCCCGGCATATCGGATTCATTTTGTAATTTCCACGTTTCATACAAACCCCGTTGGAGAAACAAGAACCAGGCATTCGCAACATCAAGGGTTGGTCGCCCGAAGACAGACCGCGCGAAAAGTTGTTGCTAAAAGGAACCTCGGCCCTGTCGGATGCCGAACTGATCGCCATACTTTTAGGCACCGGCACGGCTACCTACAGCGCAGTAGATGTTGCCAAACAGGTGCTGCAACATGTAAACAATAACCTGAACGAGCTGGCCCGCCTGTCTGCCAAAGACCTGATGAAAATAAAAGGTATTGGCGAAGCCAAAGCCATTAGCATTGTGGCCGCCATAGAATTGGGCAGACGAAGAAAGGAGTTAGAGGTGAACGACAAACCTAAAATAACCTCCTCGAAAGATGCGTTTGAGTTGCTGAGGGGTGATTTGATGGATTTAACGCGCGAAGAGTTCTGGGTATTGTTGCTGAACAGGGCACACCGGGTGATCAAAAAAAAGCGGGTGAGCGAAGGAGGCGTAAGTGGCACCGTGGCCGATCCAAAAATAATTTACAAGCTGGCGCTGGAGGAACTGGCCTCCGGAATTATCGTGGCACACAATCATCCCTCCGGAAACCTGACGGCCAGCCAAAGCGATATTGACCTGACGCGCAAGTTGAAGGAAGCCGGAAAAGTGATGGACGTGCAACTGCTGGACCACCTGATCGTGGCCGGAAAAAACTATTATAGCTTTGCAGACGAAGGTTTACTCTAAATGGAGACAGTGCTGCGCCTGGTTGTAATTGTGGTGTTGGTGGTAGCTGCCTTCTTTCTGCTGTTCTACACCCGGAAAGAAGAAGGCCGCGCTGTGCAGACGATTACAGTTCAAGCGGCTGCAACCGATACGGCAAAGGAAAAGGTCAACGTAAAACCAGTACTTTACATTGCCAGCCCGGCCAACCCGCACTGGCAAGCGCTTCTTTACGACTACGAAAATTTTCTGCAACGTGCGCTGGACAAAAACCAGGCTCCCGGAGTAGCCGTTGCCATTGTGCAAGATTCATCCGTTGTTTATGCCAGCGGTTTGGGCTTTCGCGATGTTGACACCCAAACACCGGTCGATGTTCACACCGTTTTCCGACTGGGTTCGGTATCGAAAAGTTTTGCGGGTGTACTTACCGCACGCCTCGTTCAGGAGGGCACTCTTCGTTGGAGCGACAAGGTAATCGACTATTTTCCCGGGTTTCGTTTGAAGTTGCAGGCTTCTACCGATAGCCTTACGTTGGCACATCTGCTTTCGCATACATCGGGCTTGCCTTATCATGCCTTTACAGACCGCGTGGACGATGGCGCTCATTTTGATACACTGGTCTATCACCTCCGCGATTTAAACCTGACGGGGCCACCGGGAAAAATCTACAGTTACCAGAACGTGGCATTCAGCGTCATCAGCAAGGTAATAGAATCCGCCACCGGCAAAAGTTACGAGCAGGTCATGATCGAAAAGATCTTTATGCCCCTGCAGATGCTGGAATCTTCGCTGAACTACGAGGCCCTGCTTAGCACACCCGACAAGGCAAGTCCGCACCAGCGCACGCGCAAGGGGTGGCGCTCGCTGGCCATTTCGCCTACGTACTACAACGTAGGGCCTGCGGGTGGCGTCAATGCAAGCATTGGCGACATGGCCCGGTGGTTAAAAACCCTTACCAATCCTTACGACACGCTACTGTTGCCCACAAGCAAAGAAGAAATGTTTGCACCACAGGTAAAAGCCATTGCCCGCAACCGGCACTTCAGGAAATGGAAACGGTCTCGTGGTTCTTACTATGCCCACGGCTGGCGTGTATTGACTTTCAAAGACGACACGGTAAACTACCATGGCGGTTATGTAAATGGGTTTCGAAGTGAAGTAGCCATAAAACCTAACGACAGGCTTGGAATTGCCGTTTTGGTGAACTCGCCCGGGCCGCTGGCAGACCATGCCATACCCGAGTTTCTACGACTGTACGAACTTTACCGGGTTCGCATCCAATCTTGGAAAATGGAGCAGCCCAAACCTTTACCAGCCAACGAATGAAAACATCGAACCTATTAATCATTATAAGTGCAATGGCCATTGTGGCAATAGTTTTCTATTCGCTAACCCGGGGTACTGATGAAAAGGCCTATGCCGAACAGTTGCTGAAAGAACGTGCAGAAAAAGACGAGTTCATGCGCTCAGGTGAAGGTTCTCCCTTCGAAGGCATGGCCGATCAGTTTGCAGGGCTGCAATATTTTCCGCCCAACGTAAAATTCAGAATTCAGGCCGATCTGGAACCCGTTACCAACCGGAAAATGGTAACCCTGCCCACGAGCGATGGAAAGGAAAAACGTTACCTGGAGTATGCCTATGCCACGTTTCAATTAGATGGCGTACAAAACCGCCTGTTGCTGTTAGAATTGATTGATCCGGGACCCTACAAAGGCACACTTTTTCTGGCTTTTGCCGACCAGACCAGTGCCATTGAAACCTATGGTGCCGGGCGCTACCTCGATGTGAAGAAAGTTCCCGGGGCAACCACACTGCTTTTAGATTTCAACAAAGCCTACAACCCCTACTGCGCGTATTCAGAAAAATTCTCTTGCCCCTTTCCTCCCAAAGAAAATGTGCTGAATGTAGCGATTCTGGCTGGAGAGAAAAATTACGTTGTCGGAGAGTAATCAAAGCTTAGCGCCTTCGTACACTTCGCGTAGCGGAATAGAAACGCCTACGGATTGAATCTGAAGTGTCTCCTCGATCGAGCGATACTCTTGCAATTCCCAGTTGGAGCGTTCGTTCATTCGGTACACTTCCACACGCACCGAATGAGCGTCTATCAAAACATATTCCTTGAGGGTGGGAATGTCGCGGTAAAGTGCAAATTTCTCACCCCTGTCGTATAGACGGGTAGATGGCCACAAGATTTCAATGAGCACCACCGGTTATGTGGCCGTGTCTGCATCAAGGGGAGAAGACACTATATCGCCACAGATGATGGAGATGTCAGGATAGGTGAATAAGGTGTTTTGAGGAATATGAATGCGCAGATCGCTGCCATAGGGTTTACAAGGTTTTCCCTTCAACTGAATACCTAACCCAACAAAAAGGTTTGAGAAAATTACGCTGTGCCTCGCATCGGCACCAGCCATGGAAAAAATCTCGCCCCGGAAAAACTCATGCTTTTCTGCCGAGTCCTTCTCGAAGGCCAGGTACTCTTCTTCCGAGAAACGAGTTTTGCTATAAAGCACCAGCGGATCTCTGGCTTCTACCATTATCGAAAGTTACTAAAAACCAATATCACCCACGTATCGCGCATACCCCCGAAAATTCAATTGCCCACATGATTCAAATAGCCCGAAACATTGTACTTTTAAGGCTTGATTTTTCTGCACCTATGAAGATTTCGTACAACTGGCTCAAAGAATACATAGACATACCTGAATCGGCTGAAGAAATTGGTAAGGTACTTACCGCCACCGGGCTGGAGGTGGAAAGTGTGGAGCCTGAGGAATCGGTAAAGGGCGGCTTGAAAGGCCTGGTGATTGGCGAAGTGCTTACGTGCGCCAAACACCCCAATGCAGATAAACTTTCTGTAACTACGGTAGATGTAGGCGGGCCTGCGCCTTTGAAAATTGTGTGTGGCGCACCCAATGTGGCCGCAGGACAAAAAGTGGTAGTGGCGGTGCCCGGCACCACCATACACCCCACCAAGGGCGAGCCCTTCGAGATTAAGCCCACCAAAATAAGAGGCGAACAAAGCGAAGGCATGATATGCGCAGAAGACGAGGTAGGCTTGGGCGAGAGCCATGCAGGAATCATGGTGTTGAAAACTCAGGTGCCCAATGGAACAAAGGCAGCCGACTTCTTTAACGTGCAGAGCGATTATGTGTTGGAGATTGGGCTTACCCCCAACCGGGCCGATGCGGCCTCGCACATAGGCGTTGCCCGCGATATAAAGGCCGCATTGAAGCGTGACGTACGTTGGCCGTCTGTTGACACTTTTAAAAAAGACAACGATAATCTGACCATTCCGGTAGTGGTGGAAAATACCGAAGCTTGTCCGCGTTACTCAGCACTTACCGTTACGGGGGTTACGGTAAAAGAATCGCCCGACTGGTTGAAAAACAAACTGCGGGCAATTGGTTTGAACCCCATCAACAACATAGTAGACATTACCAACTTTATCTGCCATGAGCTGGGCCAGCCCATGCATGCCTTCGATGCAGATAAGATTGCGGGTAAGAAAGTAATTGTGAAAACTTTGCCTGCCGGCACAAAGTTTCGCACGCTTGATGATAAGGAGCGTACCCTAACCGACTCCGACCTAATGATTTGCAACGGCAATGGTGAAGGCATCTGCATAGCAGGCGTGTTTGGCGGCATCCAATCGGGTGTTACATCGCAAACCACCAACTTGTTTTTGGAGAGTGCTCACTTCTCGGCCGATTATGTGCGCAAAACAGGCATGCACCACCAGTTAAAGACCGATGCCTCCTTTCGCTTCGAGCGGGGCACCGACCCCAACCTAACAGTTTATGCGCTCAAACGTGCTGCTTTGCTTATCAAAGAACTGGCGGGCGGACAAATTTCTTCGGACATAACAGATGTCTATCCCACGAAAGTGGAGAACAGAACCATTGAAGTAAAAGATAAAAACGTAAACCGCTTAATCGGTAAAGCGCTACCGCGCGAAGCCATATTCACCATTCTTGAAAATCTCGATATCCAGGTAATCCGCAAATCAGACGACCGTTTTACCGTGTCGGTGCCCCCCTACCGGGTAGATGTTTTTCAGGAGGCTGATATCGTGGAAGAGATACTGCGCATTTATGGGCTGAACAATATTGAGCTGAGTTCTACAGCCAGTGCCGAATTTATTTCTCCGTTTCCCGATAAAGACATTAATAAGTTCAAGCGCGCCATTGGCGAGATGCTGGCAGCGAATGGCTTCTACGAAATAATGACCAACTCGCTTACCAACGCTGCATATCAGCAAAAGCACAACCTGCAATTTGATGGCGAGCCCGTTGAAATTCTGAACAAGCTAAGCGAAGAGCAGGGCATTTTGCGGCAAACCATGTTGTTTACCGGCCTGGAGGTATGTGCACACAACATCAACCGCAAACAAAAAGACCTGAAGTTGTTCGAATTCGGCAAGGTGTATTATAAAAAAAACAGCCAATACGAAGAACAGGAGCGCCTGGCGCTGTACATCACCGGCCAGCACGAAACAGAAAACTGGCAGAACAAGAGCAAAGGCGTTACTTACCACGACCTGGCGCAACAAATAGCGCACGTACTCGACAAGGCTGCCATTAAAAACTTCAAGCAACAACCTGCGGAGCACCCCTTGCTGGAGTACGGTATGAAAATAAGCCGTGGCAAAGAAGAAATTGGCACGCTGGGTAAGGTGAAAACAGTTTTTCAAAAAGATTTCGGCATCAAGCAGGAAATATTTTATGCCGACTTGAACGTGGCCTTGCTTTTCAACGCGGCAAACCCTAAGTTCGATGTGCAGGAAGTGCCCAGGTTCCCTGAAGTGAGACGCGACTTATCGCTCGTGCTCGATCGGCAGGTTACCTATGCTGAAATGGAAGAATTAGTACGCAACACAGAAAAACAATTGATACGAGAAATCATTGTTTTTGATGTATACGAAGGAGATAAAATTCCGCAGGGAAAGAAAGCGTATGCCCTTGGTTTCACCTTGCAGAACGACACAAAAACCTTGACAGACGAGGAAATTGATCAAACCATGAACCGCCTGATGACCGCCTTCGAACAAAAGATGCAGGCAGTAATCAGAAAGTAAACGCAAAACACCAACCACTTTCATGGACCAGGAACTTCTGAAAACCAATCTGAACGGCCTCGAACGCAAAATTCTGGTGCTGTTAAACGAGCACAAATCGCTAAAAGACCAAGTAAGGAGCCTTAAATTAGAAAACCACGAGCTGAAGAGCAGCCTGAAAGCGCGCGATGAGCAGTTGGCCAATTTTAAGAATCAGATTAAAATCACTAAGATTGTGGATAATTTAAACCCGGAAGACGGAAGTGTTTCGGATTTGAAGCGGAAAGTGGACGAATACATTCGTGAAATAGATAAATGCATCGCTCACTTAAGCCGATAATTGAACCTGTAGCATATTAATGGAAGAACTTTCGATAAAGATCAAGATTGCCGAGCGCGAATACCCAATGAAAGTGAAGCGGCACGAAGAGGAGCGGGTGCGGGCGGCAGGAAAACTCATTAATGAAAAACTGAAGCACTACAGAGAGCAATTCGGCATAGACGATAAACAAGACCTTCTGGCAATGGTAGCTTTCGATTGCATTGTACAGAAGCAGGCCACGGAAGAAACCCACCAGGTAGTAGACCAGACCGTTTTTGAAAAGGTCAACCACCTGAACCAGATTGTTTCGCAGGCCATTCTCTAAATCGCCTCCCCTTCATTTCCTGCTACAGAGTTAAGGTCCGGGTTATTGTTTAACCTTAAACATTTACATTATGGACCTGATGATAACGGTGCTAATAAGCGTGGTGGCCACTATTGGCCTGAGTTTTTTTATAGGCAGCTTACTGGCCAAGCGCAAAGCCCGCAAAAACGAGCAAGATGCACAAGAAAAAGCCAAGCTGATTATTAAGGAAGCCGAGTTGCAGGCTGAAAACCTGAAGAAAGACAAGATTCTGGAAGCCAAAGAAAAACTGCTGAAGATGAAGCAGGAGTTTGAAGAAGAGGCCAACCGCAAGAAAAACCAGATTGTTGCCAATGAGCAGAAAATAAAACAGCGCGAATCGCAACTGGCTAAAGAACTGGAAACGCTGAAACGTAAAGAAGCTGAGATAGAAGAAGAAAGGCAAAGCCTGGCCCAACAACACGAACTGGTAAAAAAACGCAAAGAAGAACTCGATAAATTCAATGCGCAGAAAATCGCCATCCTGGAAAACATCTCTAAACTTACCGCAGACCAGGCACGCGATCAGTTGGTGGAATCGCTGAAAGAAGAGGCCCAGACAAAAGCAAGCTCTTTCATTAAAGACATTATGGAGCAGGCCAAGCTAACGGCCACCAAGGAAGCCAAAAAGATTGTAGTTGAAACCATTCAGCGCACCGCCACCGAGCATGCAGTAGAAAACTGCGTGTCGGTGTTCAATATCGAGAGCGATGACATCAAAGGAAAGATCATCGGCCGCGAGGGGCGCAACATTCGGGCACTGGAAGCCGCCACAGGCGTAGAATTTATTGTGGACGATACACCAGAAGCCATCATCATCTCCGGCTTCGACCCGGTACGCAGAGAGATTGCCCGCCTGTCGTTACACCGCCTGGTGCAGGATGGCCGCATTCACCCCGCCCGCATAGAAGAGATTGTTGCCAAAACAACCAAAAACATTGAAGACGAAATTGTTGAGATTGGCGAACGTACCGTGATTGATTTGGGCATACACGGGTTACACCCTGAATTGGTGAAGATGATTGGCCGGATGCGTTTCCGTTCATCGTATGGCCAAAACCTGTTGCAGCACTCGCGCGAAGTGGCCAATCTGTGCGCCATTATGGCCACCGAGTTGGGCCTTAACGTAAAACAAGCCAAACGTGCAGGCCTGTTGCACGACATAGGAAAAGTGTGGCCCGAGGAACTGGAAAAACCCCATGCTATTGTGGGCATGGAACTGGCCCAGAAATACAAAGAGCACCCGATAGTATGCAACGCCATTGGTGCCCACCACGATGAGATTGAGATGACAAACATACTCTCGCCCATTGTACAGGCCTGCGATGCCATTTCGGGCGCACGCCCCGGTGCAAGGCGCGAAGTAATGGAGCAATACATCAAGCGACTGCGTGAACTGGAGCAGGTAGGCTTAAGCTTCGAGGGTGTTGAAAAGTGCTATGCCATACAGGCAGGCCGCGAACTACGCGTGATAGTAGATGCAGAAAAGGCCACAGACGACCGTGCAGCGCAATTGAGCTTCGATATTTCGCAGAAAATTGAACGCGACATGCAATACCCGGGGCAAATCAAGGTTACCGTTATTCGAGAAATGCGCAGCGTGGCTTACGCTAAATAGACAGATCATATTTCTATAAAGAAGGCCCCCAGAGGGCCTTTTTTATTGTGGAAATTTTGCAGACGGTATCAAAAAAAATGGATGTATGCGTTACTTTTCCAGTCATGAAACGTATTGCCTTTGGTCTTTTTATGCTAACGGGCATGCTGAGGCCTGCATGGGCCCAACCGGGTGAGGCCGACACGCTCTTTCTGCAAGCCGCATTGTCGCGAACGGAAAGCGATTATCAAAATACTTTTGCCCGGCAATCACGCTTATTTAATGGCTCCGAATACCATGAGTATTATGGACGCGATGACGAACACCCCTACTTTCGTGAAGACTGGGCAGAAGGCAGTGTTTATTATGATGGCAATCTCTATCATCAGGTTAACCTGCTTTTTGATATGAGTTCAGGCCAGTTGATCACGGAGAATGGGTATCACAACGCCATTCAGTTGGTAGATGAGAAAGTAAGTTGGTTTCGCATTGGAAACCATACCTTCCGGGCATTACGGAATGAAAAAATTCCTAAGGGATTCTATCTGGTTGCCTACGATAGCACGACTAAAGTGTACATGCTTCAGACAAAAGCGCTGCAGCAGCGTAATACTTACAGCGGTATTGAAGTGCGCTTTGAAGAGAAAACATCCATCTACTTACTAAAAGATGGGAATTTCTGGCCAGTTAAGAGTAAGAAATCGGTATTGAACGCACTGGCGGACCAAAGACCCTATCTAAAAAAGGCCATGAAAGGTCGCAAGCCGTTTAGCGCCAATCGGTTGGAAAACATTTGCCATATGGCCCGGTTGTACGATCGCCAGCAACCATGAAACGTCTCATCTTTTCTTTTCTGCTGGTGGCGGGGCACTTTGCCATCGTCTGGGCCCAGGAGCTGCGCGTTACCGGCTCGTTTCATTCTTCTTTCGATCAGTTTGTATCCCAAATTGAGGCGCAGACAAAAATACGGTTCAACTATAAGCCCGCGTGGACAGATAGCCTTACGGTTAACCTGGAAGCGAATGATGAGCCACTGGAAGAAGTACTTAAAAGAGCACTTGCCGGTACCGACCTTCAATACGCCATACACGGTGCGCACGTATTCCTAACAAAAGAAAGATACATCATGACCTCGCTACCTGTTGGGTTCTTTGCATCAGACCCCTCCTCGCAGGTACCTACGTTCGACATCAGTGCGTACGAAGCCGAAGAAGCAAAACGAAAGCGAGACAATGAACGCCTCTATACCATCGGCACCAAAACCAACAACCTGCAGGGAAGCGCCACGCTAACAGGTGTAATTAAAGACGCGCGCGCTGGCGAAGACCTGGTGGGTGCATCCGTCTACATCGAAGATCCACTGATAGGCGTTTCAACCGATCCATTTGGCAAATATGTAATTGTGTTGCCAAAGGGACGGCATGTGTTACATGTAAAAAGCATTGGCATGAAGCATACGCAAAGGCAAATCATGCTTTACGGCAGCGGAAGGTTGGATATCGAGATGGAGGAAGATATTACGCCCCTGAAGGAGGTGTTGGTAAAATCTGAAAGAGATGTACGGGTGAGTGGCCTGCAAATGGGGGTAGAAAAATTGGATATTAAGACGATGAAACAAATACCCCTGGCGTTGGGCGAAACGGATGTGTTGAAGGTAATTATGACCTTGCCAGGTGTGCAAAGTGTTGGCGAAGGAACCTCAGGGTTGAACGTTCGGGGTGGTGCTACCAACCAGAACCTGATTTTGTTCAATGATGCCGTAGTTTTCAATCCCTCCCATTTATTTGGTTTCTTTTCAACGTTTAACCCTGACGTTCTGAAAAGTGTAGAACTATATAAAAGCGGAATCACAGCCGACTATGGTGGCCGGTTATCGTCTGTACTGGATGTGCAGGCCCGTGAGGGAAACATGAAAAAATTTACCGGTACAGGCGGTATTAGCCCGATAACCGGAAGACTTACGCTCGAAACTCCGGTTATCAAAGAAAAGGCATCGCTATTGTTGGGAGCCAGATCTACCTACTCTGATTGGATATTGCGACAGCTAGACGATCCTGAATTACAAAAAAGCAAAGCCTCTTTTTACGATTTTACCGGAACGTACAGTCACAAATTGAACGAAAACAATCAAATCTATGCCTCTGGGTATCTCAGCAACGACTTTTTCAGGTTAGGCCAGGACACTTCCTATTCTTACAGCGACAAAAATACTTCATTGAAGTGGAAGCATATTTTCAGTCCCAAATTGTTTGCTTCATTTACAGGCGCACTCAGCCACTATTCTTACAACATTGCCAGCGATGAGAACCCCGCCAACGCATTCGGCCTGGATTTCTCTATACGACAGATGGAGAGTAAGGCGGACTTCAGCTACTTTTTTAACTCGCGCCACACCTTTACGGCTGGTGCCAATATAATTTCGTACCGCCTGCAACCCGGGAAGCTCTCGGCAATCGGTAAAGAATCGCTGATTATACCCGAAACCATTGAGCAAGACCAAGGCACTGAAAACTCGGTGTACTTTGGCGACAATTTTGAAGTCAGCCAACGTATGTCCTTATATTTCGGTATTCGGTACTCATACTATCGGTACACAGGACCGAGAACCGAATTTGATTACGCACCCAATTCACCCAGAGAGGTAAATGCCATTCGGGATACTCTTCGATACCGATCCGGAGAAACAGCCGGAACTTATCACGGGCCGGAACCCAGGGTTTCACTGCGTTATTTAATTGATCCGACTACTTCAGTAAAAATAAGCTACAATCGAACAAGGCAGTATATACAAATGCTGTCTAACACAACCGCCATTACACCAACAGACATTTGGAAGCTGAGCGACCGCTACATTAAACCCCAGGTATCAGACCAGGTTTCGGTGGGTTACTACAAAAATCTGAAGAGCAACACCATTGAAACTTCTTTAGAGGCATATTATAAAACGATGAACAATATGATCGATTTCAAAGGAGGCGCCACACTTCTTTTGAATCCACACCTTGAAACGGAAGTAGTTAATGCCGAAGGACGTGCTTACGGAGCCGAATTTCTAATCAAAAAAGCCTCGGGCAAAATCAACGGGTGGGTTAGCTACACCTATTCACGTTCTTTTTTGCGTACCAACGGTAGCTTTTCTTCAGAAACCATCAATAACGGAAAATATTATCCCAGCAATTTCGACAAGCCGCATGCATTAAACTTCATTGGCAATTATAAAGTGAACAGACGATTCAACTTCTCAGTGAACCTGATCTATAGCACCGGGCGGCCCGTTACATTACCGATAGCCAAATACGACTTGGGTGGCACGGCACGGGTGTTTTACTCCGAAAGAAACGCATATCGTATTCCTGACTACTTCCGCTCGGATGTATCCATCAACGTTGAGGGTAATCATAAAACAAAGAAACTGGCCCATAGCTCGTGGACCTTTGCCGTTTATAATGCCACCGGAAGACGCAATGCCTATTCTGTATTTTTTACTTCTGAGGGTGGGGTTATCAAGGGCTACAAATTGTCTGTGTTTGGTCAAGCCATCCCAACAGTAACCTATAATTTCAAATTCTGATGACCACGGCTTTGAAATATTTACAAACGAAGCTACCACTGCTATTCATCATTGGTATGTGTGGCTGCCTTGATCCGTATGCGCCACCGGTGGCCGATGGAGAACTCGATATTCTTGTAGTAGATGGGTTCATGGACCAGCAGTCCGCCCAGGTAAGACTCACCAAAGCGGTGCCTTTGGCAACCGAAGATGGCCTCTATCCGGTAGAATCGGGTGCAGTTGTTACGATAGAGGCAGAGTCTGGCGCCCGGTATAGCGTACCAGAAATCTCTCCTGGAAATTACAGTCGCACCAACGTTGGTTTCACTTCCGGGGAACGTTATCGTCTTCACATAACCACTCCGACAAGAGAAGAATATTTCTCGCAATATATTGAGCTAAAATCCTCACCCTCGCTCGACAGCGTTACATGGCGCCCGTTCGAAGACGGTGTTGCGATTTACGTTCACACCCACGATGAGACAGGAAATACCCGTTACTATCAATGGACCTATGAAGAAACGTGGGAGTACCGCTCTAAATTACACTCGGCCGCACGCTTAACAGACAATGGAGAGGTGTTGCTGCGTACCGCTGACGAGGACATTCATACCTGCTGGAATTCGCGGCAGTCGTCTCAGATACTCATCACCTCAACTGAAAAATTTTCAGAAGACAGGGTGCAGGGATTTGAGATTGCCTTTCACCCAAGGGGATCTCGTAAACTTTCCAGACGATACAGTATCAATGTTCGGCAGCGTGCATTGACACGCGAAGCATACGAATATTGGCAGGAATTAAAGAAGAATACCGAAAACCTGGGAAGCCTCTTCGACCCTATGCCCTCGCAACTAAGGGGTAATCTGTACAGTTCAACTAATTCAGAAAAACCGGTTTTGGGTTTTTTTAGTGGAGGCAGTGTTCAGGAAAAAAGAATATTTATTGCTTTTGCTGAATTACCGGACTATCTTCTCTACAATCCCCCCTCATTCTGCCCTGTGGATTCCATTCCACTGGCTGCCATCTCTAAGTACACCAGCACAACGCTGCTGGTGTCGGCCTATGGATCATCTGCCATTGAAGGATACCTTTCTTCCACCCCCAACTGCATAGATTGCCGTTTGGAAGGAGGCAACAAAAACAAACCTTCTTTTTGGTAATGAAGGGCCGGCAAAAATATTTTTTGAAAATTGTAATATCAGTTGCCTGTCTGCTGGGTTGGCTATCAGCGGCTGCGCAATTAGATTCTGTTACTCTGCAATTCCAAAAACACCGAAGCCAGGCCTATCAGGAAAAAATTTATGCCCATATCGATCAGACATTTTACTTAACGGGTGAGGTATTGTGGTTTAAGTTGTATTGTGTAGATGGCACACTACACCATTACCGCAACCTTAGTAAGGTGGCCTATGTAGAAGTTCTGGATAACGCGCATCAAGCCGTTCTGCAGACTAAGGTAAGCCTTGAAGAAGGACAGGGTCGTGGCTCTATTTTTATACCAGCCACACTTTCTAACGGAAACTACACTTTCCGCGCCTACACGGCTTGGATGAAGAACTTTGATCCCGCTTTTTACTACCATCAGACGATTTCGATTGTTAATCCTTTTTTAGCAACGGAGGCCTCCACCAAGGGCACAACGGCTAATCTTAAGCCTGATGCACAATTTTTTCCTGAAGGTGGGAACCTGGTGGAGGGTCTGGAAAGCAAAGTGGCATTTCGTGTAACCAACAGCGAAGGAAAAGGCGTGGATTTTAAAGGCATACTTCTCGATATAACGGGCGACACCATTCTTACCTTTCAGCCACAGCACTTTGGAATCGGAACCTTCAACTTCACACCGGTTGCCAGCAACCAATACAAAGTTGTAGTTATTGCCGGGGGTACTCATGTCTACACTTTGCCAACGGTTCAGCCAAAAGGAATGACTCTTGCCTTAGCGGAGGAACAGGATAAACTCGTTATCAAAATTTCATCCGCCCCTGGGGCAGAAGGTGCCACCCACCTCTTTGTTCACGCGCGGCAGCAAAAGATCAGCCTCCAAAGCAAAAGACTTGTTGACGGTGTAAGCATCTTCGAGGTTAAAAAGTCTATATTGCCCGATGGCATCAACCACCTGACCGTGTTTAACGACCAGGGAATACCTATGTGCGAGCGTCTCTACTTTAGCGCTCCGAAAAATACCAACCCGATGGAAATCAATAGCCTGCAACAACAGTTCGACACGCGAAGAAAAGTCTCGCTGCAGCTTAGCGGAAATGCCAACACTTCCTTTTCGGTGGCAGTTATCAAAAAAGATTCGTTGGCGAGCCTGCACGCATCAACCATTACCTCTTATCTTCTCCTTTCATCCGACCTTCATGGCGAAATCGAATCTCCCGACTATTACCTGCAGCCGGGGCGACAAAAAGAAATCGACAACCTGATGTTGACACATGGCTGGCGTAGGTTTACCTGGCAGGAATTGAAACAACCATTTAATCCCAAATTTCTGCCAGAACTACGTGGCCCTTTGGTTACAACGCGTGTTGTTAAAGCAGACGGAACGCCAGCCGCGGGTGTACCTGCTTACCTTGCTTCTCCATCAAAGTTGATCGAACTCTACACAGCATTGACAGACAAAAACGGCATAGCTCACTTCGAGGTAAAAGATTTCCGCGGGCCCAGAAAAATTGTCGCCCAGGTTAACCGAGTGCGCGACAGCACTTTGCTGGTGAATGTGGTCAGTCCATTTTCAAACCAGCTGGCTAAAAGAAATATACCGGAACTACAACTTCGGCCAGCCAGGGAACCCGACCTTACGGCACGCAGTGTGGCCATGCAGGTTCAGAATATCTACTACCCGCCTCAATACGCCAAACCAACACCACCTGCAGACAGCCTGGCGTTTTACGGCCACGCTGACGAAGTGTACCTGTTGGACGACTATACGCGCTTTCCCGTTATGGAAGAAGTAATGCGCGAGTATGTGCCGGGTGTTTGGGTCCGCAAGCGCAAAGATGGTTTTCATTTCATGGTGCACGATGATCTGAATAAAACCGTGTTTGATGACACTCCACTGATGCTGGTTGACGGTGTACCTGTGTTTAAGGAAGACGAGATCATTGCCTTTGATCCCCTAAAGGTGAAAAAGCTGGAAGTGGTGAACCGAAAATACTATTTAGGAGACCTTTCCTTCCCAGGTATTGTTAGCTATTCCACCTTTACCGGAGACCTCAACGGATTTCCGTTGCACCCAAAAGCACTTGCTACCGAATACGATGGGCTGCAATGGCAAAGAGAGTTCTATACACCACGTTACCTAACCGAACAAGATAGGTTAAATCGTTTGCCGGACCAGCGCACCCTGCTATTCTGGAACCCGGACATGCGGATAAATGCTGATGGTACGGGTAAATTAGAGTTCTTTACTTCCGATGTGCCAGGGGAATATGAGGTGCAAGTGCAGGGCCTGGATAACCAAGGGCGTATGGGCACGGCTACCTTCCCATTTTCCGTCAGGAATTTCGACAATTAACATTTCGTAATTTTTCTTTGCCTGCCATTCGCGCAGAAAACCATTTCACCTATCTTGGTAAACATGAAAGGTTTTTCCGCCTCGCGCCTGGCTGTTAAGATTTTGTTTTTCCTCAACGGCTTCATTCATGCCAACTACTTCTCAAGGCTTCCGCGCATTCAAGATCACTTTAGTGTAGACAATGGCACACTGGGTTTGGTGCTTTTGTCGGCTTCCATCGGGGCGTTGGTGGCCATGCCTTTCACCGGGTGGATGATCATCCGCAATGGCAGCAGGCGCGTAACCATCTTCGCCTCCTATTTCTACTGTGCCATGGTGCCTTTCATTCCGCTCATGCCGCAGGTCTATTCGCTCATGGTTCTTTTCTTTGTGATGGGCGTTTCCACCGGCATGATGGATGTGGCCATGAATGCGCAGGCGGTGATGGTAGAACAACAACTAAAGAAACCCATCATGACCTCCTTCCATGCGTTGTTCAGTGTGGGCATGATGCTGGGTGCGCTGTGCGGATCGCTTTTCTCAGAACTCAATACAACGCTGTTCGTTCACTTTTTGATTATTACAGTGGTAAGCCTTGCCACCGTTTTCGTAGCGCGTTACTACCTCATCCACGATAAGCCGCTCAAGAAAGATACAGATACGCCTGCCTTCCGCCTGCCCAACGCTTCGATGGTCAGCATCGGAGTAATTGCCTTTTGCTGCATGTTGGGCGAAGGTGCCATGGCCGACTGGAGCACCAACTATATGGAAAACATAGCCAAAGCACCTGAATCGATCGCCCCCTTGGGCCTATCTGCCTTTGCCCTGGCCATGACCATTGGGCGATTGATGGGCGACAAGGCACGTATTCGCTTTGGCGACAGGCAACTGATGATCATTTGTGGCTGCATTGCATTTAGTGGGCTGGGCTTATCTATACTTTTCGTTCAACCATTCAGCGTGATTGTCGGTTTCTTTGTTGTGGGCATAGGCCTGTCGGTAATTGTGCCCATTGCCTACAGCATTGCCGGCAGCACAAAAGATCTACCGCCCGGAGTTGGCCTGGCCATGGTAACCACAGTGGGCTACTCTGGTTTTCTTTTCGGTCCGCCCATTATAGGCTTTCTGGCCGATCTGTTTACCCTGCGGCTGGCGTTGTTGTTAGTGCTGTTTCTCTTTGCCCTGCTCATTTGGCTTAGTTCGCGCTATAAATTCTGACGTTATGAATATTCAACACAGTGAATCTGGCAACAAAGGAAAATTTTTTGTGGAAGAAAACGGTGAAGTATTGGCTGAGATGACCTACTCCAAAGCCGGAGACATGCGCATCATCATCGATCATACGGAAGTATCCGACAAATTGCGGGGAACTGGTGCCGGCAAACAATTGGTGGCGGCTGCGGTAAATCACGCACGTGCGCATCAACTGAAAATAATGCCCCTTTGCCCCTTTGCTAACTCGGTGTTTAACAAAACGCCCGAATGGGCTGATGTGCTGTTTTAATGCCGCTGATTAACTCCTCCACGTACCGCCCCGTGCCACTGCTGTTTAACGGCCACCTCGAAACGGTAGTGCCCAGCATGTTTCGCAAAGTGGAAAATGTGCAGTATCAACGCGAACGCTTAGAACTTAACGATGGCGATTTTCTCGACCTGGACTGGCTAGGTGGTAGCCATACCCGGCTGGTCATTATTTCGCATGGGTTGGAAGGCAGTAGCCACCGGCACTATTGCATGGGCATGGCCCGTTACTTCTTTCAACAAAAGTGGGATGCCCTGGCGTGGAACTGCCGAAGCTGCAGCGGTGAAATGAATCGCCTGCCGCGATTTTATCACCACGGAGCTACCGAAGACCTGCAGGCCGTTGTTAATCATGCCCTTGGGCGGGGCTACACCACCATTGCGTTGGTGGGGTTCAGCATGGGCGGCAGTCTGTCTTTAAAATATGCGGGCGAACAAAGTGAAAAACTGCCAGCGGCCATCAAAGCAATTGCCACCTTCTCCGTGCCTTGCGATTTAGGCTCGAGTGCCGAAGAGCTGGACAAGCCCGCCAACTGGTTCTACAGAAACCGGTTTCTTAAAAAGCTGGAGAAAAAGATCAGAGCAAAATCAGTTTTATTTCCGGAGCAAATTGATGCCAACCATTTTCAAAGGATACGCACATTCCAGGACTTCGATAACCTGTACACCGCTCCACTGCATCACTTTAAGAATGCAGCAGATTTTTATGCCAAAGCATCGGCAAAGAAGTATTTATCGGCCATCGAAATACCTACACTCATTGTGAATGCCGAGAATGATCCGTTTTTACCTGCTGACTGTTACCCCACAGATATTGCCGCACCGCACGCAAATATTTTCTTAGAAATACCACACCGCGGGGGACATGTTGGCTTTTCACTTTCAAATAGCCGCGAGAACTGGATGGAGTTGCGGGCATTGGAATTTGTCCATCAGTTTTGTTAACAAATACTAATTAGAGTGAATTGTTGTAACCTTTCTGCACAGCTTCAGTTAAACCGTGCTGAAAGCTCCCCTAAAAGTTGTCACGATTAAAAATAGAGATTAATCGTTAAACTTGAAGGAGAAATGAAAAAGACAAAATTCACCGAGAGCCAGATTATTGGCATCCTCAAAGAGCAAGAGCAAGG
>JBMOLS010000047.1:0-2612 GCA_049324055.1 Bacteroidota bacterium
TCTTCGGCAATTTGTTTTTCAAGTTCGGCTTTTAATGTGCTGAAGCGTTCTGCAAAATTGAAATCATCTTCATCATCGGGCAAGCCCACATAGCGCCCCGGTGTAATTACATAACTCAGTGCCTTTACTTCCTCAAGGGTTGTGCTTTTGCAAAAGCCTTGCACATCTTCATAAGGCTGGTCGCCCGTGCGCCAATTATGGTAAGCAGAAGAAATTTTATGAATGTCTTCTTCCGTAAGGTCGCGGTTCTTTCGGTTAACCAGATAACCGAGGTTACGGGCATCAATAAAAAGTATTTCTCCTTTACGTTTGGTTTTATTCTTACGCAAAAACCACAAACACGCGGGTATTTGTGTATTCAAAAACAATTTGGTCGGCAGGTTTACCACGCATTCCAGCAAATCGTTTTCAATAAGTGCTTTGCGTATTTCGTATTCACCAGCTTGCTTGGTAGTAAGTGAGCCTTTACTCAACACAAAACCGGCAAGTCCGTTGGGCGCTAAGTGGTAAAGGAAATGTTGTATCCACGCATAGTTGGCGTTTCCGGCCGGGGGCACACCATACACCCATCGGGCATCTTTCTGTAAAAGTTCACCGCTCCAATCGCTGTCATTAAAAGGCGGGTTGGCAATAATGAAATCCGCTTTCAGGTCTTTGTGGGCATCGTTCAAAAAACTGCCTTCGTTGTTCCACTTTACATTGCTGCTGTCAATGCCGCGTATGGCAAGGTTCATCTTGGCCAATCGCCAGGTAGTTTGGTTGCTTTCCTGTCCGTAAATAGAAATGTGGTCGACAGGGTTGAGTGAAAGTTTCTTACCGTTATTCTTCTTGTAATGGTCTTGGTGGCTTTTAATAAACTTCTCGCTCTGCACAAACATGCCACCGCTTCCACAGCACGGGTCAAACACACGGCCTTCATAAGGCTCCAGCATTTCCACCAACAGCTTTACTACACTGCCCGGTGTATAGAACTGTCCGCCCTTCTTGCCTTCGGCCAAGGCAAACTCACCGAGAAAATATTCAAACACGCGTCCGAGTACGTCTTTGCTTTGGGCTTCTTTTGTTCCGAGCGTAGTGGTGCTTATCAGGTCAATCAGTCCACCAAGACTGGCCTTATCCAATTTCTCCTGTGCATATACTTTCGGTAAAACGCCTTTCAAACTTTGAGGATTATCTTTTTCGATGGCGTCCATGGCATCGTCAATGTCTTTGCCAATGGTGGGGAGTTTGGCGCGGCCTTGTAACCAGGTCCAGCGGGCAGAGGGCGGAACATAAAATACTTTTTCAGCTACATATTCATTTTTGTCTTCGGGGTCGGCACCTTCGTATTCGCCTTTGCCTTCTTTTAGTTTTTGGTAAAGCTCGTTGAACGCGTCTTCAATGTATTTTAAAAAAATGAGGCCCAACACTACGTGCTTGTATTCGGCAGCGTCCATGTTCTTGCGGAGCTTGTCAGCTGCTTTCCAGAGTTTCTTCTCTAAGGGTTCTTCAACTTCAACCTTTGCTTTCTTGGCCATTGTGATATTAGAACTTTGACTTTTGGTTACTAAACTGGCTTAAAATAGGGTTTTTAAGCGACTTTTGGGCATATTTTTTCCTCAGCAAACACCTTTGATTCAAAATGACGGATTGTTAAATTTTTTTCCAGAGAATCACTGGAACGGGATCACTCCACCGCCCTGAAAATCTTTCCGTACTCACCCCTTAGGTGAGCAAACGCCTTGGAAATGTAGAGTTGCACGGTGCCTTTGTGGATGTTCATTCGCCTGGCGATTTCACCGTTGGACAGGTTTTCGGTGATGCGCAGCCGGATGGCCTCCTGGCAACGGTCGGGTAAGGTGTGGAGGTGCTGGAGCAGGGTTGCGTGGATGGTCTCCGGGTCGCGTGGCTGGTCTGCGTCCATCGTTTCGTATACGGCCTCGAAGAGTTGGTAATGCTCTGCAAACTTGCGCTTCACTTCTCGGTGGCTGAAATAACGGATCACCATGTAGCGCACCGATGTAAACAGGTAGTGCCGCAGCGAGGTGATCATCAATTCTTCCCTGCGCTTCCAGAGCGATTCAAACACATCGTGCATCAGCTCTTCGCAGTCTTCGCGTACCTTGATTTTGCGCAGCGCATAGCGGAAGAGTTCCTTGGCATACCTGCGGTAGATTACCTCAAAGGCCTCGTGGTTGCCCTGCCTGAGCAGGTCTACCAACTCCGTATCCATATGGTTGTGGTACGGTGACATACACATCAAATATATGCATTTCTACATTCACGGTCTAATTAGACCGTGAGAATTTTTAGCAAACCTAAGACTTTTAGTTGAGCCTATGGTTCTCGAGAAATGTCTGAAAAGGAATTGGCAAAAATTAAGAAGCAGTTCGGTTCTCATCTGAAAAAGATCCGGGAATCAAAAAACCTTTCCCTGCTGGAAGCCGATTATTCATCCGACATGAACGAAAGCAATATCTCCAAGTACGAGAACGGAAAGCGCGACCCGAGGCTTTCGACCATCATTAAGCTCGCCAAGATGCTGAAAGTGCATCCCAAAGAACTCCTGAATTTTGATATGGATTTTTTGAAGGAGAAGTAAATTTGGATTGGAGTGTCACTCTCCCCAATTT
>JBMOLS010000048.1:0-2520 GCA_049324055.1 Bacteroidota bacterium
GTATCCAGCGGTACGCCCAATTTTTTCAGAACGCCCACGGCCACGCCTTCTCCTTCCCGGATCATGCCCAACAGCAAATGCTCCGTACCGATGTAGTCATGTCCCAGCCGAAGTGCTTCTTCCCTGCTTAGCTGTATCACTTCTTTCACCCGGTTGGAGAATTTAGCTTCCATATTATTCGCCATGCTAAAGTTTATATTGTAAGTAAATGTAAAGTTTTGTTAGGGATTATTCAATCAATGCCGAAAGGTCAACAATTTTAGATAAAAACCTTCTTCCCGCCTTTAAACGCTCTTTCGATTTTAAATGTTCATTTGGCAGCGGACGCTTGCAGCACTGTATTCGCTTGCGGACCCATACAGAATAACAAATCCACTACGCTGAGGTTGCCTGCAAAAGTAGAACCAAACACCTGGTAATAGGGGTGAGGGCGGTAGAAATTCCTATCTGTGTATGTTTTTTTAGGCGTGATGATGCCGCGTAAGTCGCTCACACCCACAGGCATCTCTGCCTCATACCGACTGGTGTTCACCCGTTCTTTCTCCCACCGAAGCGCTTTCAGACAGAATGACAGCAAGGCGGTGCTTAAATCAAATAAGTAGACATAGGGCTGGTGAAGGATGGCATGAAGGGGTGCCTCGTAGTGCTCAAAAAACGGAGCATTTCGGTAAGCAGACTCTAAAGTGCGCCAGTGGATGCTCTGCCAACGTTGGCGGTTATCTATTTTTACCTCGCCCACAGGTATTTTGCCATGCCGGTCGGCCACAGGCACCGACAACATTTGTATGCCCTGCGAGGTGTTTACATAGCACCGGTTACGGTAACTTTGTTTAACGAAATGTTCGTGCTTCTCCACAAACACCGTGGAGTGGGGCAGCAGTGCACAAAAATATTCCAGCGAGGGCAGGTAGTGTAACTCGATGCTAACCATTCGTTCAGTCTAATTGAAACTATTCGTTCCACTCGCCCAGGCCTTGGCGCACCACTAGCGGCTCAGCGCCTGTAAAATCTACCACGGTTGAGGGTACATTGCCACCCGCCCCGCCATCAATCACCAAATCAACGCGGTGTTTAAAATCTTCATAGATTTCTTCGGGGTCGGTGGTGTATTCTTTTATTTCATCGTCATTTTTAATCGAAGCGGTAATCAAGGGGCTGCCCAGTTGCAGCACAATGTCGAGTGGAATGCGGTGGTTGGGTATACGCACGCCCACCGTTTTTTTGTTTACATCCAAAATTTTTGGCACCTGGCTGCTGGCTTCGAACAAAAAGGTGTAGGGACCTGGCAGATTTTTTTTGAGCAACTTGAATACGGGCGTGTCAATCCGTTTCACAAACTGCGATATCTGGCTTACATCGGCACAGATAAAAGAAAGGTCGAGCTTTTGCGGCCGTATGCCCAGAATACTACACAACTTCTCCACTGCCCTGCGGTTCATCAGGTTGCAGCCTATTCCGTAAATCGTATCGGTAGGGTAGATAATAATACCACCGCGTTGCAGCACATCTACCACGCGGTGGATTTTGCGTGCCTCCGGGTTAATGGGGTGAATATTTAACAATTCGGCTGGCATAACGGTGCAAGGTAGCAGAACCGCCCCGGCTTTTCAGAGATGCCCGGCTGGTGTGTATTTATTATTTTTGCGGATTGAAATTTTTTATGGCCGAAATTAAGAAGAGCAAGCTTGTTATTTTTTTGATCGCCTCTACGCTGCTGATCACGTTTACGTTTTATGGTTACCAGATTGTGTTTACCGCCAACATTCTGGTAGATAAAGAAGACCGGATCTTTCTGGTGAAGAAAGGCGCCACCTTCAAGCAGGTGCAGGAAGACCTTTACCGGGGCAATTTTGTGAACGACCCGGTGTCGTTCAGCTTTCTGGCGCGGTGGATGAAGTACGACAAGCATGTGAAGCCGGGGCGCTTTATGTTAAAAAACAACATGACCAACCTGGAAGCCATACGTGTATTGCGTGCCGGGGTGCAGGTGCCGGTAGACATTACATTTAATAATGTGCGCCTGGTTTCTGAACTGGGCGAAAAAATTACCCGCAATACTTCCGTTACACCCGAAGAATTTGATGCCGCCCTGAACGACTTTGTGGCGTCTAACACGGAAGGCTTTACCAAGGAGAACGTAATTGCCATGTTTATACCCAACACCTACGAGGTGTACTTTAATTTAAGTGCGGCCGAGCTGGTAGAGCGTATGCATAACGAATACAAAAAGTTCTGGAACGAAGAACGGCTGGCTGCTGCGCGTGCGTTGGGGCTCACCCCGCTGCAGGTTTCTACCCTGGCCTCCATTGTGCAGGCAGAAAACACGCGATGCGATGAGGCCAAAACCATAGCAGGGCTTTATATTAATCGTCTAAAGAAAGACATGCCGCTGCAGGCTGATCCAACGCTTGTATTTGCTGTTGGCGATTTTTCGCTGAAAAGGATTTTGAACGTGCACAAAGAAGTAGATTCTCCCTACAACACCTACCGGAATACCGGGTTGCCCCCGGGCCCCATCAA
>JBMOLS010000049.1:0-47205 GCA_049324055.1 Bacteroidota bacterium
AAACGTGCGGCCCTTCTTTTTTATTACCAGACTGTAAATGCAACTGGTCGATCTTTCCGAAATCCTTTCGCGCTGTCAGTCAATACGGCAGATGTTGAAACCTCACCGGCCTTAACGATTACCACTCTAATTCAACACCTTCTCGGAAATTTTACTGGTCTTTTTGTTTTTAAGAATCAGTTTTTTCGCGCCATAGTGCGTTACCTCTTCTTTCACCAGGTAGTGATCGGCATCGTACTCCTGCAGGTGGCTGTCTTTGCTCACCCCGGTGCGGCCACGCCAGATGTCCAGCTTCACGGGCTCCCACTGTTTACTCTTTGCCGATTTGTATGCAGCATCGAGTACGGCATTTACAACATACCCATCGTAAAAAGTTTCTTTCGGTTGCGTACCCTTTTCCATGGCGTTAAACATATCCATAAACATATGGTTGTAGCCCAATTCGTTCAGCTCATCGCCCACAGGGAAAAGCCAACCCGAATTGCTTTCGGCTTTCTCTGCTACATAGTCTGCTCCTTTGCCAGTGGTAAACATCTCGAAGCCGGTGCGCAGAAAACTGTTCACCCAAATCGTTCCTTCGGTGCCCATCACTTCATCGCGCAGGTCGAGCCCACCCCGGAACGTCCAGCTTACTTCAAACTGACCGATGGCGCCATTTTCGTACTTCACCAAACCGATCGCGTGGTCTTCGGCATCGATGGGTTTTACCTGCGTGTCGGCCCAGCACATTACCTCAATGGGTTTGATGTCTTTGCCGATGTAGCTGCGTGCAATTTCCACACAGTGGCAACCCAGGTCCAGAATACATCCGCCACCGGCTTGCTCAATATCCCAAAACCAGTCGCTGTGCGGGCCAGGGTGCGTCTCGCGCGATTTCGCCCAGAGTATGCGGCCCAGTGCGCCCCCCTTCACAGATTCCATCGCCTTCAGGAACTTGGGTGTGTACACCAGGTCTTCCAGGTAACCGTTGAAGATACCTGCTTTCTCTACGGCTTCGAGCATGCGTTTGGCCTCGTCTGCATTGCGGCCCAATGGCTTGGTGGTGATAACTGCCTTCTTGTGTTTGCAGCACAACATCACCGCTTCCTCGTGCAGGTTGTTGGGCAGCGAGATGCAAACCACGTCCACCTCGGGGCGGTTAATGGCAGCCTCCATGTCGGTGGTAGCAAAGGCCACGTTGTAATCCTTCGCAAATTTCTCTGCGCTTTCTTTTCTGCGCGAGTAGATGGTTACGATTTTGTCTTTGCTGCGGTAGCCCTGAAGGGAGTCGGCATAGAAGCGGCCAATGAAGCCTGAGCCGAGCATGGCGATACGTTTCATGTTGAATAGAGTTAGTTTATTGAGTTTATGATGCGGCTTTGATTTCTTTCTTTTCTTTGAAGAACAGCAAAAAGTAAACGAGTACGGCAATGGCTATATAAGCAGGCACCATCCATACCGATTGCCAGGCCACCACGCCATCGGTGGTGTAGTAGTCGGTAGTTTTGCCGGAAAACAAAGTGCCGATAACCATGCCCACACCATACGTGGCCACGGTGAACAAACCCTGCGCAGCATTTTTGATTTTTTCGCCCGCTTTTTTCTCGGTGTACATGTATCCGGTCACAAAAAAGAAATCGTAACAAATGCCGTGCAGCACAATGCCTGCGTAGAGCATCCAAACGCCAGAATCAATATTGCCATAGGCGAAAAACACGTAGCGCAAAATCCAGGCAACCATACCCAATAACAGCATGTTCTTTACGCCAATGCGGTTGAAGAGAAATGGAATGGCCAGAATAAACACGGCCTCCGATGCCTGGCCCAAAATCATTTTGCTGGCGGCATTCTCCATACCCAGGGCATTTAAGAACACGTTGGCGAAGCCATAATAAAATGAAAGCGGTATGCAGACCAATATTGCTGCGATGAAGAAGATGAGGTAGGGCCGGTCTTTAAAAAGCACAAAGGCCTCCGTGCCCAAAGCCTTAGAGGCAGAGGCTTCTGTATTTCCTTTCGGGGGTGTGTTAGGAAGAGCAAAACTGATGAGGCCAAGCGCCACCGAAACAGCTGCAGCCAGGTGGAAAGTGGCGGCTGTTTTTTCGATGGAGAGAAAGCCAATCATGAGGCCGGCCAAAATCCACCCCAGTGTGCCAAACACCCGTATCCAGGGAAACTGTTTGCCGGGGTCGGTCATCTGTGCAAAGGCAATGCTGTTCGACAAAGCAATGGTGGGCATGTAGAGCAGCGAGTAGATCAGAATGATCCAGTAGAATGCCGTGTTGCCACTTACCACGGTGGCCAGGTATAGCAGCGCGCCTCCTAGCAGGTGCAGCACACCCATGATGCGTTGCGCGGAGAAAAAACGATCGGCCACCATGCCCACGAAAAAGGGCGAGATAATGGTAGCGATGGCCAGTGCGCTGTACGCAGCGCCAATCTGTGTGCCAGTGGCCCCCAGGTACTCGGTCATGTACGTGCCCATGGTAACATACCAGGCGCCCCAGATAAAATATTCCAGGAGCATCATGACAGAGAGTTGGGTGCGGACGAGGGCAGTCATTGGTAGCAGTTTTAGGGATGACCAAATTAGCCGAAAAGCGCGCACGGTGTTTACCGTTCGCGGAAATAATTTGAATCAAATCACTTTACCCTTCCACTTTCCCGACCGAATGTACCACCAGGCCATGGTGAACATGCTCATCCAATACACCCACTCGCTGCCCCAGCCCCACGTAATGGGAAGCTGCAACCACTCCAGCACCACATACACGTATATGCTGTAGATTACGATGGTGATCAACTCGATGGTCAGGTTGACCACTGTATTGCCTGTACCGGTTACGGCATTCAGCCAGATGGTGCCAAAGCTCATCATCAACAACGCAATGGACACCACACGTACCACCGGTATGGCATATTCCACAAACTCAGGGCCCTGGCCATAGAACAGCAGGAACCACTCCGGCTTCAGGTTCAGCACAATGAAAATAGCCAGGCAGATGGTAAAGCTGATCTTCACAATCCGCTTAATCAACGGTATCACTTCATCGTGCCGGCCCTGCCCGATGATGTTGCTTACCATGGTGTTGGTGGTAGAAGCAAACGCCCAGGCAAAAATGCCGAAGAGCCCAAAAATATTGCGCATGGTATTAGACACAGCCAGCGCCCGCTCACCATGGTGCTCCACCAGAATGTAGAAATACTCCCACGTGGCAATGCTGATGGCATACTGCGCAATCAGCGGAGAGGATTGAACCAGAATGAGTTTGAAGATTGACAGGTCGAACGATTTCTGTTCGAAGAAGGCAAACCGCTGATGGATGCCTTTGAAATGAATAACCAGGTAGATAACGAAAAGCCCGGTGGCTTCGGCAATAATAGAAGCGTAAGCCGCACCGTTGAAACCCAGTTCCGGTAAGCCCATTTTACCGTAAATAAAACCATAGTCCAGCACAATGTTTACCACCGCTTCCGACAGCGTGCCCCACACCAAAAAACGGGTTTGGTTGGTGCCCACCAGCAGGGCGTTGCGCATCACATACAGATAGAGAAAAGGAAGTCCCCAAATGCGTATCAGTAAGAAGTCGATTACCTGCGTAGCAATGGCTGGGTTATGAATGGTGGCACGCAATACAAGCGGGGCAAACAGGTAAGTGATCAAAATGCCTAATCCGGCCACAGCCAACGCCACCCACACCCCATGGTAAAACAAGCGCCCGATTTCTTTCGGAAGGTTTTGACCGGCCCTGCGTGCGATGAGTGCCTGCAGGCCATTGTTCAAGCCGTTGCCGATCACCGCAAAAATCAGGTAAAACACACCCGTGATGCCTGCGCTTGCCAGCTCCGTTTGGCCCAGGCCGCTGAGAAACACGTTGTTGGTAATGAAGTTGATCTGCGGCACCAGCATGGCCAGCGAAATGGGCAACGCCATACCCAGAATCTGGCGGGTAGAGGTTTGAAGACGGAGATCTTGTGGTGACGACACGTGCCTGGCCGGTTGAGCGAGCTGTAAAAACGTGCAAACATAGAAAGAAGATTCGCGTAACGGCAGAAAATCAGTATTCAAAATGTTCCACTCTCATCCACTTTCTGCACATCTAAACCAGAGGGCTTTGAATTAGGATGAAGTTTGTCTATGCTTAGCATCATATTAATCCACCCTTATGTATCGACTTTCCTTACTCGCAATTGCCCTGCTATGGGTTTCCACAGCGGTGGCTCAGTTGAACGCCCCTGAACTGGCTATCAAACAAATGAAATGGCGCGCGGTAGGCCCGGCCAACATGGGCGGCCGCGTTACCGACATCGAAGGAATTCCCGGCAACCCCGATGTTTTTTACATCGCGGGGGCCGATGGTGGCATTTTTAAAACCACCAATGGAGGTGTTACCATGACGGCTTTGTTCACAGATCAGCGTGCATACTCGGTGGGCGACATTACCATTGCCCCTTCTGATCCGGAGGTGATTTGGGTAGGCACGGGCGAGGGAGACCCGCGCAACAGCGTAGGTTACGGCTATGGCGTGTACCGGTCGAACGATGGCGGCAAGACGTGGCAGCACTTGGGGCTGGAGAAGACCGACCGCATCAAAAGAATTGTAGTGCATCCGCAAAACCCAGATGTGGCTTGTGTGTGTGCACTGGGCCGCGAATGGGGACCCAATACCGAACGCGGGGTATTCCGCACGTTGGACGGAGGCAAAACCTGGGAGAAGGTTTTGTACATAGATGAAAACACCGGCTGCTCAGACATTGCCATCGAGTGGAACAACCCGCGCATCATGTATGCCGGCATGTGGACGTTTCGCAGGAGACCCTGGCGCTTTGATGACAGCGGTGAAAAAACAGCTTTGTACAAAACCATCGATGGTGGAAAAACCTGGTCGAAGATTTCGCACAAAAATGGCTTACCTGATAAGCCGATGGCGCGCATTGGTGTGGCTGTAGCCCAAAGTCAACCTAACACGGTTTACCTGATTACCGAGTTCAAAGAAGAAGGCACGTTGTTCCGATCAGACGACCGCGGAGAAACCTGGCGGGTAGTTAACAAAGACCGCGACCTGAACTTCAGGCCTTTCTACTACAGCGATGTGCGCGTGGACCCCAATAATGCGGAGGTGGTGTATACGCTCTCGGGCGGATTGAGCAAATCAACAGATGGCGGCCGAACATTTTCGTCCATCGCCAATGGTCAACACGGAGACAACCAGGGTTTGTGGATCGACCCGAAAAATTCCAACCGCGTGTTAAGCGCAGACGATGGCGGCTTCCGCATCTCGCACGATGGTTTCAAAACATTTGAAACGGTAAACAATGTAGAGCTGTCGCAATTCTATCAACTGTATCTCGACAACCAGGATCCTTATTATTTGTACGGAGGGCTGCAAGACAATGGCACGTGGACCGGCCCGAGTAATTCGCTCCATCGTGTGGGCATACTGAAACGGCACTGGAAACAAATTGCCTATGGCGATGGCTACTATGCCGTACCGATTCCCGGACAAGAGAATGAAGTGTATGCCAATCTGCAGGGTGGCGTTATCCACCACGTAGACACGCGCACCGGCAACACGCGCATCATTCATCCTTACCCCAACAAAATCGGTTCCGCGGGCGATGCCATCGAAAATCACAAATTCCGTTTCAATTGGGATTCGCCCATCCTGGTGTCGCCCAACGATGCGAACACTGTTTACACCGGTGGTAATGTAATTTTCCGCAGCAGAGACAAAGGCTATACGTGGGAACAAATAAGCCCGGACCTGACCACCAACGATAAATCGAAACAGAAAACCTCGGGTGGAGAAATTTACCAGGACAACACCGCAGCTGAATTCCATTGCACCATTCTCACCCTTGCCGAGTCGCCTTTGAACAAAGAGGTGATTTGGGCCGGCACCGATGATGGCAACATTCAGCTGACGCGCGATGGCGGAAAGAGCTGGACGAACCTGAAGGGTAATATCGCAGGCTTGCCCGCCTTTGCATGGGTTTCGAAAATTCATGCCTCCGAGCACGATGCGGGCACCGCTTTCGTGGCGGTAGACCAGCACCGCATGGACGACTACAAGGCGTATGCATTCATGACCACCGACTATGGCAAAACATGGACAAAAATCAGCACTGGCTTACCCGAAGACTGGTGCTACGTAGTGCGGCAAGATCCGCACAACCCCAATTTGCTGTTTGCCGGTATGGAACATGGCATCTTTGCCTCGTGGGACAAAGGGAAAACGTGGACAAAAATTAACAATAATCTTCCGCCTGCTTCGGTGCGAGACCTGCGCGTACACAAACGCGATCGCGACCTGGTGGCAGCCACCCACGGCCGCGGGTTGTGGATTTTAGACGACATCCGGCCGCTCGAAGAACTCAACAATGTGCAGGGTAAAGAGCTAACGGTGTTTCCGGTGCGAACTGCCACCACCTGGAACATGTATTCGTTGATGGAGGAACAGGGCGACCGGGAGTACCGTGCTAAAAACCCCGACTATGGGGCGTACATCAATTTCCACCTGCAGAAGGAGCTTAAGGGTAGCGTTACCGTTGACATTACCGATGCGGCAGGCAACAAAGTACGGAGCCTGAAAGACACCCTCGCAAAACCAGGCATCAACCGGCTGGTGTGGGATTTGCGTTACGAGGCGGCCGAAAAATTGAATAACCCCATACCCAGTGCCTGGGGCAATTATGAAATCAGGCCACTTGTACCTGCTGGTGTTTACACTGCGAAGCTGAGCGCCAACGGCCAATCGCAAGAGGTGAAAATAGAGGTGCGGGCCGATCCGCGTGTGGGCGCTTCCGAACAAGACTACAGGGTAAAAACGGAAACCACGCTGGCCCTGCGCGAACAACTCACGCAAACCCATCGGCTGATCAACCGCACCGATGAAACCATCAAGCAATTGGGCGAGCTGAAGCAGCGCGTGAAACTGGCGGGCGAAGCGGTAGAGCCCACCGTGGCAACCAGGATTGACGAGGCCGTGAAGAAGTTGAAGGATTTTGAAGATGACATTTTGCGAAGGCCTCCGCCTAACATGGGCTACCGGCAGCGCCCACGCATCAAAGAAGAAATTTCTGACCTGCTGAGTTATGTAGACGATGCCATGGCGCGGCCCACCCAGCCGCAACTGGCCCGCCTGGAAGAATTGAAACAGGAAGTGAAAGAGGCGCAGGGCCAGTTGGAGCGCATCCTGACGGAGGACGTGAGCAAGATCAATGAAGCCACACGCAACCTGCCGGCAGTGGTCATACAGTCTACCAAAAGCCAAATGTAAACAGTATGAAGTATCTGATTGCTTTTCTGTTTTTTCACCCGTTCATCAGCATCGCTCAGCAACAGGTTCCTTTTGTAAGCGAGGTAGCGCCCCTGATGATCCATTTTCAGGCCGACCGCGGCAGCCTCGAGCGTTTCTACTTCGTTCCGGGAACGGCCGAACGAAGGGAACGGTTTACCCAATTCTACAACAGCTATCTGACCGAGTTGGAGAAACTGCCTTTCGATCAGTTGTCTGCAGGAGGCAAGGTAGACTACCTTCTTTTTAAGCGCGACCTATCGCGGGCATTGTTTGAACTGACGCGGGAGGGCAAGGAGGCCGAGCTGGTGCGCAAATTCACGTTGCCTGGTGAACCGATCTATGAAATTGAAAGACAACGCAGGAGGGGTTTGCATTTGAAGAGCGATGAAGTAGCCATGACCCTGAGTAAGGTACGCAAAAACATCCTCGCGGCATCGCAAACACTCAATACCGAAGCCAACCTTACCCGCGCGCTAGCCACCCGCGCAGAAGAGATCGTAAAAGGTCAGCAAACAGCCCTCAAAAGTGTATTCGATTTTTACAATGGATACGATCCGCAGTTTACCTGGTGGGTTACCAAACCCTATCAGCAACTCGACAGTGCGTTGACCAACTACGCTTCGCTACTTAAGAAAAAGGTAGACCCTGCCACATTGCCGAAGGATGATGGCAGCGGCATCATAGGCAATCCCATCGGCAGAGAGGAACTTATTCGTCTGCTGCGGTATGAAATGATTCCGTACACGCCCGAGGAGCTGATTGACATTGCCAACAAAGAGTTTGACTGGTGCGATGCGGAGTTGCTAAAAGCTTCGCGCGAGATGGGCTTTGGCGACAACTGGAAGCGGGCACAGGAAAAAGTAAAACAATCGTATGTACCAGAAGGGCATCAACCCGAGGCCATGTTGGATCTCTACAACCAGTCGGTGGCATTTTTGAAGAAGAACGACCTCATCACCATTCCGCCCATTGCGGAGGAAACGTGGCGCATGCGCATGATACCGCCCCAACAACAGTTGATCAGTCCATTCTTTTTGGGTGGCGAGGTGTTGCAGATATCGTACCCCACCGATGAGATGAGCCACGAGGACAAACTGATGAGCATGCGTGGCAACAACCCGCACTTCTCTCGCGCCACGGTGCATCACGAGCTGATCGCGGGCCATCACCTGCAAGGCTTCATGAACAGGCGCTACAAAACCTATCGCGATTTCCGCACACCCTTCTGGACGGAGGGCTGGGCTTTGTATTGGGAGTTTATTTTGTGGGATATGAATTTTCCGCGCGGGCCCGAAGACAAGGTGGGTATGCTCTTCTGGCGCATGCACCGCTGTGCGCGCATTATTTTCTCTTTGAACTATCATTTGGGTAAATGGACACCCCAGCAGTGTATTGATTTTCTGGTAGACCGTGTAGGGCACGAACGCGCCAATGCCGAGGGAGAGGTGCGCAGATCGTTCACCGCCAACTATGGGCCTTTGTACCAATTGGCGTATATGGTGGGCGCCTTCCAGTTTTACGCGTTGAAGAAAGAGCTGGTAGACTCAGGCAAGATGACGTACAAACAATACCACGATGCCGTGATGCAGGAAAACGCCATGCCCGTGGAAATGATACGGGCACTGCTCACCAATCAACCGCTTACAAAGGATTATAAGACGACATGGAAATTCTATCAAAAATAAACATAGGATTTACCACTTTACCGACAAAGAATTTTATCGCTATGAAAATCAAATTACTTCTTGCTTCATTCTTATTGATAACCACACTTTCAGATGCTCAACAGCCGGGCAACAATACGGAACGCACCCTTCCCGCAGAGTCGGCCGTTACATCAACCGGCATGGTTACCATTAAGGGCAAACCCGTTCCCTACAAAGTTACCGCGGGCACACAACCCGTGTGGGACAAGGACGGGAAAGTGATTGCCTCTCTTTTCTACACCTATTACGAACGCAGCGATGTATCGGCTGCAGACAAACATAAGCGGCCTTTCGTTATGTCCTTCAACGGTGGGCCTGGCTCGGCTTCTGTGTGGATGCACCTGGCCTATACCGGTCCTAAAATCCTGAACATCGACAACGAAGGCTACCCGGTACAACCGTATGGCGTGCGCGACAACCCACACTCCATTCTCGATGTGGCCGATATTGTGTTTATCGATCCTGTCAACACCGGTTTTTCACGTATTCTCGATCCTAAAGCGGAGCGCAGCACGTTCTTTGGTGTGAATGCAGACATTGCCTACCTGGGCGATTGGCTCGATGTATTTGTCTCGCGCGTTGGCCGCTGGAATTCGCCCAAGTACCTGATTGGTGAAAGCTATGGCACCACGCGCGTGTCGGGTTTGGCACTGAACCTGCAAAACAGCCATTGGATGTATTTGAATGGCGTGATCCTGGTTTCGCCCACCGAGTTGGGCATTAAGCGCGATGGCCCCGTCAACGATGCCCTCTCACTTCCGTACTACACCGCAGCCGCGTGGTATCAAAAAGCACTGCCCGCAGACCTGCAACAGAAAGACCTGGCCGAAGTATTGCCCGAAGCGGAAGCCTTTACGATAGACGAGTTAATTCCCGCATTGGCTAAAGGAGGTTTCCTGGATGAACAGACGAAGAAGCAGGTGGCCGCCAAAATTGCGCGCTATTCGGGCCTGTCGGAAAAAACGGTGTTGCACCACAACCTGGCAGTACCTACGCAATATTTTTGGAAAGACCTGATGCGCGAAAAAGGCTTTACCATCGGTCGGCTCGACTCGCGCTACCTGGGCATCGATCGAATGCAGGCAGGCAGCAGCCCCGACTATAACTCAGAGCTTACCTCGTGGTTGCACTCTTTCACACCCGCCATCAACTACTACCTGCGCGATGTGCTCAAGTACAAAACCGATCTTCAGTATAACATGTTTGGGCCCGTTCGCCCGTGGGACAACAGCAACGACAATACCGGTGAGAACCTGCGGCTGGCGATGGCAGAAAATCCGTACCTGCATGTAATGATTCAATCGGGCTACTACGATGGCGCTACAACTTATTTCGATGCGAAATATTCCATGTGGCAACTCGACCCCAGCGGCCGCATGAAAGACCGGCTGCGCTTCGAGGGCTATCGCAGTGGCCATATGATGTACCTGCGCGCAGAAGACCTGGCATCATCGAACGAACACATACGCGACTTCATCAGGAAATCTACCCCGGCACCGGGGCAGCCAGCGAAGTATTAGGTGCCAAGTAGCTATAAACACAAAGGGCCACCATTACGGTGGCCCTTGCTTTTTGGTAATGTGTGTTACCAAAAATTACCCCCTCACAAACTCTGCGTTGATATGCAACTTCACTTCATCTGCCACCACCAAACCACCCGCTTCAGTTACGGCACTCCAGTTCAGGCCAAAATCTTTTCTGTTGACTTTGCCATTTACTTCAAAACCGGCCCGTGTGTTTCCCCAAGGGTCTACGGTTGTTCCACCAAATTCTACTGCCAGTTCCACTTTCTTCGTGGTTTCGCGAATGGTTAGATCGCCCACCAATTTGTAATCTGATCCGGCTTTGGTAAGCAAACCATTTTTGAACGTAATGGTAGGATACTGCTCGGCAGCAAAAAAGTCAGGCGACTTCAGGTGCGCATCGCGATCGGCCACGTTGGTATCGATGCTGTTGGCATCGATGGTGAACTCAACTTTGGCGCCATCAAAATTTTCGGTCTCGCTTACCAGGCTGCCGTTGAACTTCTTGAAAAAGCCTGTTACGGTGCTGATCACCAGGTGCTTCACTTTAAATTGCACTTCGCTGTGGGAGGCATCTACGCCCCACTTGGTTTGGGTTGCTACGGCTGTTGCGCTCATATGATTCTGTGTTTTAGTTTTTTTGTGTTTTTGTTGACACAAAGGTGCACCTAACAACAGCCTGTTTCTGTTGAACTGGATTAAGAAGCGCAGAAATGATCTTGAACTAGATCAAGATGGGTGGTTTTGTACCTCAATAGGCAGGCTCATTATTCTTTCTCCATCAGCCGCCTGCGGATTTTGCTGAGGAACTCGGGCGTAACCCCGAGGTAAGAGGCGATGTATTTCTGGGGTACATACTGTTCTAAGGAAGAAAATTTTTCACGAAAGGTCTGGTAGCGCTCTTCCGCTGTGGCGGAATAGGCCTGGATGAGCCTGTGCTGGTGCGCTACGATGGAATTTTGGAAGAGTATGCGAAAGTACTTTTCGAACTTGGGGGCTTTTTCCAGCAACTGGTCGAGATCGGCTTTGGTGAGCAGAAAAACCTCACTCTCGGTAAGCGTGCGCGTGCTGTAAATAGACGGCACCTTTTTGGTAAAGCTGTGTAAATCGCCCGTCCACCAGCCAGAGGTGGCAAACTGGATTACACGCTCCACACCTTCCTTGTCGGGATAGTAAGTCATTAAACACCCCGACACCACGTAAATAAAGTGCAGGGAAGGTTCACCGGTTTTTTCAACAAAGTCGCCCGGCTTCAGTAGGCGCGAAGTTAACACAGATACAAAGGCACCGCGTTCCGTATCGTCCAGTGCGATGTGCTTTTCTACTGCGGCCAGTATGCTTTTGAAATCGCTCACACCACAAAGTAAATCGCGCGTGGTTCGATAAACAAACGGCTCGAGGTCAAATCACACCCTGTGCCTGCATGGCACGTGCCACCTTCAGGAAACCTGCAATGTTGGCTCCCGCCATGTAGTTTCCGGGTTGGCCGTATTCTTTGGCTGCGGCCAGGGTGGTATCGTGTATGCCTCTCATAATCGCCACCAGTTTGGCATCTACCTCTTCGCGCGTCCAGTTTTGGCCCATGTAGTTTTGCGTCATCTCCAGGCCCGAGGTGGCCACACCGCCTGCGTTGCTCGCTTTGCCGGGAGCGTACATTACACCGTTGTTGATCAACACATTGATGGCTTCTGGCGTGGTAGGCATGTTGGCGCCTTCGGCCAGCAACTTTACTTTGTTTTTCACCAGGTGATGCGCATCTTTTTCATTTACTTCATTTTGTGTGGCGCAGGGAAACGCGCAATCAGCCGGTATGGCCCACAAGGGGTTGTGATCGTCACCGGGTTTTGCTGCTGCAAACGTGCACTTGTACTTGTCGGCATACTCTTTAATACGGCCGCGCCTCACGTCTTTCAGTTCTTTTAGAAATGCGAGTTTGCTCTGATCGATGCCGGCTTCGTCATAAATAAACCCGCTCGAATCGGAAGCAGTAAGTGCCGTGCCCCCCATGTGTATGATTTTTTCGATGGCGTATTGTGCTACATTACCTGACCCTGACACCAGGCATCGTTTGCCTTTCAACGTATCCTTTTGTGTTTGCAGCATATTCTCGGCAAAGTAGATCAAACCGTAGCCGGTGGCTTCGGTGCGTATCAGGCTGCCACCCCAACCGATGCCTTTGCCGGTAAGCACCCCGCTGAATTCGTTCTTTATTTTCTTGTAGGCGCCAAACAAAAATCCAATCTCGCGGCCACCTACGCCAATATCGCCTGCAGGCACATCGGTGCGGTCGTCTATGTGGCGGGCCAATTCGCCCATAAAAGCCTGGCAGAATTTCATCACCTCATTGTTGCTTTTGCCTTTGGGGTCGAAGTCGCTGCCTCCTTTACCGCCACCCATCGGTATCCCCGTAAGGGCGTTTTTAAAAATCTGTTCGAAAGCCAAAAACTTTAAAACGCTTGCATTTACCGAGGGATGAAAGCGCAAGCCCCCTTTGTAGGGCCCGATGGCGCTGTTCATCTGCACGCGGTAGCCGCGGTTTACGTTCACGTTACCTTTGTCGTCCAGCCACGTAACTCTGAAAGAGATGAGGCGCTCCGGCTCCGTCATGCGTTCGAAAAGCCGTAGGTCGCGAAACTCAGGATGGCGATCGAGCACGGGTATTACAGATAGTAACACTTCGTCTACTGCCTGAATAAACTCTGGCTCGTTGGCATTGCGTTGCTTTACGTAGTCAAGGTAGTCGTGGTGCGTCATAAGAGGGTGGGTTTGGTAAAAGGCATCTAAACTAAAAAAAGAATGGCACATGCACAGCGCCTCTGCCCCTTTATTGTATTTCGGCAGAACCGGTTCGGTGCCTGTTACCAATAAACGGTTTCGCTGTTGTACCTATGCAGGTAGGGTTTCGGCACAAATGGCAAGAAATGGGCGTTGCCGCTCTGGTAATTTTGTTTCGGATAAACCCCAACCATGCTGACCCTTTTCTGCACCAGAGATTTTTGTTGCAGCCTTGTGAAGGCAGGCTTCCTCCTCGTTTTTTGGCTTACTGCCAACGTGGCCTATAGTCAGCACACCCTGAGCAAGCACCAGCGAAAGCACTACAAAGAAAGATACCGGCAGCAGGCCCGGTACTACGACCAATCGTGTAAGATTCTGGAGCGAAAAAAAGAAAATCCATCTCCTATACGTCATCGCAGCGCCTCTTCGTGGATGGTGAACCGTGCCCCACAAGCGGAAATGGAGTACGTGGCACAGCGACCACAGCCTCAACCCCAACCCGCGCCTGCTCAGCAGCCGGAGCCAGAACCAGAACCGGTGCCCTCCGAGCAGGAGTTGGCTGCACTTCACCAAAAGGAAATAGAGGTGTTGAACGAAAACCACATCCCCGCCCCACAGTCTGACAAGCAGGAAGAAATAAGAAAGCGGGTGGCCGAGCAGATCAAGAGCCACCAGGGAGAGCCGATTGAGCTGGCGCCCTTGTTCTTCAACTTTAACGAAGATGAGTTTTCGGTGGTAGACATGGACCCATTTCTGGTTGCGGTAGAATTTGCCCTGCAAGGCAAACACATATTGATTGAGGGCCACACCGACCCACGCGGCAGCGACCAGTACAACATACAGCTATCGATGAAGCGGGTAAAAAAGATTCAACAGCTTATGCACCAAATGGGTGTGCCTGACGACCGCATTTCCATAATAGGCTATGGCGAAGAACACACCGTGAACAGTCAGGATGAGAAGGAACACCAGGAAAGCAGACGGGTGGACTTCAAAGCGTTTTAGCGATCCACCCACGTTACCTTTTCTTCAACCGGTTTTCTGCGGCCCGCCATGGCCGAACCTTTGGGCGTGCCTACGTGCAAAAAGCCTACGATCTTGTCTTTCGGGCCCCAGCCAAAAAGTTCTTTAGCGGCTTCAAAGTAGGTAATGCCTCCCGTACTGAGGTAACAACCCACGCCATAGGCTGTGGCGGTTAGGTACATGTTCTGCACTGCGCAAAACACGGCCCCCAGTTCTTCCACCTCGGGTACCGATTCTTTCTCATCGCGTTTCATGCCCACCACAATAATGTGCGATGACAACTGGGGTTTGGTGAGCAGATTTTGGTAACGATCTTCTTTGTAGGTGCCATCGGCTTCCGTTACTTGTTTATAACAGTTTGCCTGCAGGCTGGCAAAACGTTGAATACCTGCGCCCGTGTAAACCACGAAGCGCCAGGGCTCGGTCAATTTATGCGTGGGCGCCCAGTTGGCGTTGGCTAACATTTGTTTCACAATGGCATCGGCTACACGTTCGCCACTGTAATCTTTCGGAAATACGGAACGCCTCTGCCGGGCCAGTTCATCGAACGCTTGTGCTACTATCATAACGCTTGCTTTGGCCTCCAAAAGTAAAGCATGGGAAGACAAATCGGGGCCAGGGCCGATATTTTCTGTGGGGTGTTAGCACATTTTCTTTCGAATTCAACTAATTTGAAACCCTTAATACCCCTTTTCATGATCCGATCTGCCCTTGGCTTGCTTGCAGCAGCGCTGTTGTTGTCATCCTGCAAGTCTACCTACCTGCCCAACACCCGCAATGTGCCCTTGTTTCGCGAAGCCAACGAAGTAATGATTACCGTGGCCGCTGCCTCTGGCGTGGATGTGCAGGCTGCCTATGCCGTTACCGACAACATAGCCGTGATGGGCAATGCCAATGCCAACCAGAGCTCCTACCAAACCAACGATGGAGAAGACTACAAGCGCAACTATACCTTTGGCGAATTGGGTTTGGGTCTGTATGGCCGTTCGCGCACGGCCCGCTTCGAGTTGTTTGGTGGCTATGGTCTGGGTAAAGGCACCAGTTACGAGGGATTTTATTTCTTCAGCCAGAACGGAGCTTCAGCTGTGGTAGCCACAGGTAAGTTCAATCGCATCTTTGTGCAGCCTTCCATCGGAACCAACAATCGCAACTTTAATATCTCTCTTACCGCGCGTGTCTCAATGGTAGATTTCACCGAGTTCGAGTCGAATGGTGTGATCGAAAAACCCAACGAAAAAGCACAGATCTTCCTGGAGCCAGCGCTTACCACTACATTTAAGTTGAAGGGAAACTTACGCGGGTTTTTCCAATTGAACGTAACCAATCCCGTGGGTACAGATACCTACTTTGAATTCGAACGACTGCAGGCAGCCATAGGTATTCAACTACACACCGGCTCGTTGCGCACCCGTGTCTATTAAGCCCAAGCTCGGCCTGTTCGACCTCACCATGATTGTGGTGAGCCTCGTTATTGGCATGGGTATTTTCAGAACACCGGTGGAAGTGGCAAACAAAGCGCTCGTGCCTTCGGTGTTTTTTGCGGCCTGGATAGTGGGCGCGGTGGTGAGCCTCTTTGGCGCACTTACTTTTGCCGAGATCGGATCGCGCTACCCGGTGGCTGGTGGCTTCTACAAAATCTTCTCGCACTGCTACCATCCGGTGTTTGCCTTCATGGTCAACTGGATGACGGTGATCTCAAATGCCGGCTCCACCGCCATCGTGGCCATTATCGGGGCTGAGTACATTAATCCCATTTTATTTCCTTTGCTGGCACCTGAGGTAGGCATACGCATCACCACCATCAGCGCCATCCTTATTTTGTACGCACTTAATATGGCCGGCATTAAGATGAGTGCCCGCACGTTGAATGTGTTGATGATGGTGAAAATCGCCCTGATTGTTATGCTCATTGCTGTGATCTTTGTGCCGCGCGAAGCAAGCCATGTGCCCGCTGCCACACCTGTGCTCACCACAACGCAATGGTTGGGTGCTTTCTGGCTTTGTTTTGTGCCGGTATTTTTCACTTATGGCGGCTATCAGCAAACCATGAACTTCGGTAGCGATGTGCCCAACGCCAACCGCACACTGCCCCGCGCCATTTTCTTCGGCATTGCACTGATATTGATTTTGTACCTGTTGGTGAATGGTGCTTACTTTCAGGTGCTGGGCTTCGAAGGTCTGAAAAACTCTGCCACGCTGGCTTCGGATGTAGGCAGTGTGATACTGGGCACGTACGCATCGAAAATAATTGCCGTGATTATGTTTCTGGCGGTGATGGCCTATGTCAACGCTTCTATTTTGTCGAACCCGCGCGTGTATTATGCCATGGCCGAAGAAAAGGTATTACCGCCTGTTTTTATGAAAGTGAACCCGCGCACGCAGGTGCAGGAGTTTGCCACTACTTTTTTTGTGGGGTTCATGATCATTACACTATTCCTCACTTCTTCCTTTTCGAAAGTGTTGAACTATGTGATGTTCTTCGATAGCATTGCGCTGGTATGTGCTGGTGCAGCTGTTTTTGTTTTGCGGCACCGCGCCAAAAGGCAGGGCGAGCCAGCAGGCATCTACAAAATGACGTTCTACCCGTGGATGCCGGCCATCTTTGTACTTACGTATGCACTGGTCAACGTCAGCATTCTTGTTGCCAACCCGGTGGCTTCGTTCATTGGCTTTGTGTTGTTTCTTTCTGGCTGGCCTCTTTATCATATCATACGCAAGGCGGTTTCTAAAATTGATTTGAAAAAGCAGTAAATAGTTACCCATGGACACGCAGCATGATCTATCGTACATTTTGAATGAGTTGGGCGAAGAGCGCGACCATTATTTTCAGGCCGTTGCCCCGCCCATTGCGCAGACCAGCAACTTCGCCTTTAAAACCGTTGCCGATTTCCGCCTGGCTCTGGCCGATGAATACGAGGCATGGCTTTACTCGCGCGGAAATAACCCCACGGTAAACATTCTTCGCAAAAAGCTGGCAGCGTTGGATGGAGCCGAAGACGCTCTGGTTTTCGGAAGCGGCATTGCCGCCATCGCCACGCCTGTTCTGGCGCTGCTAAAGCAGGGCGACCATGTGGTAAGCGTAGCAAAGCCCTACGGTTGGACAATTAAGTTATTCGAAAAACTGCTGCCCAAATTCGGCATCAGCACCACTTTTGTAGACGGCACCCAGACCGCCAACTTCGAGAGAGCCATTAAAGACAATACGCGATTGATCTACCTGGAGTCGCCCAACACGTTTACCTACGAACTGCAAGACATCGCTGCCGTTTCCGCACTGGCCAGAAAGAAAGGTATTCTTACCATGATCGACAACAGCTATTGCGGACCGCTCTATCAGCAGCCGTACAAAATGGGCATAGACCTGGTGGCCCAATCGGCAACCAAATTCATTGGCGGCCATAGCGATGTGGTGGCCGGTGTGGTGACGGGTTCCAAAAGCATCATCAAAAAAATCTTCGATGCCGAATTTTTAAACATCGGTGGCAACATATCGCCCATGAACGCCTGGCTGCTGATACGTGGCCTGCGCACTTTACCGTTGCGCATGCAACGCATCTGCGAGAGCACTGCCCGCGTGGTGGATTATATGGCGCAGCATCCCAAAGTGCAGCGCGTGCTCTTCCCGTTCCATCCCTCTTTTCCACAGCTTGAGCTGGCGCGCCAGCAAATGAAAAACGCTGGTGGTTTATTCAGCTTTGTGCTGAAGGCGGACAGAGTGCAGCAAGTAGAAACATTCTGCCATTCGCTGCAACACATCTTAATGGCCGTGTCGTGGGGTGGGCACGAGTCGCTGGTGATACCTTCGGCCGTAGCCATTCAACCACAAGATTTTGATCGGGCCAACGAAACCCACCGGTTGGTGCGCATGTATGTGGGTTTGGAAGACCCCGACTACCTGATTGCCGATTTGAAGCAGGCTCTGGAAAAAATCTAGCGCCTACGAACGGTTGTAGTTGTCGCTTGCAACCTGCCGGCTTTCTCTGGCGTTTACCATACTTTTTAAAGGTATGAATTCAGTCAAAGATCATTATCAAAATCACCTGGCCGGTTTTTACGCCTGGATGTGTGGCGACTTTCAGTCAAGAAAAGAACAGCAGAAAAACCTGCTGGCAAAATGGCAACCGGGCGCCAGCCACGGGCAAAAGGCCCTCGACCTGGGCTGCGGCCATGGCATACAAACCGTAGCGTTGGCTGAGTTGGGGTTCGAGGTAACGGCTGTGGACTTCAACCGCCAGTTGCTCGATGAATTGCGTACGCACGTAACGGGTCTGCCCGTAACCACCCGCGAAGCGGATATACTTTCCCCTGATCTTTTTGAGGCGCCCCATCACCTGATTGTGTGCATGGGCGATACGCTCACGCACCTGCCCACTTCCGATCATGTACAGCGTCTCATACGGCAAAGCGCCCAATCGCTCGTGCCGGGCGGCACGCTGGTGCTTTCGTTTCGCGATCTCACCATTCCCCTAAAGGGTGACAATCGATTTTTGCCTGTGCGTTCGGACGCCCAACGCATACATACCTGCATTTTGGAATACCATGACCACCACGTACAAGTTACGGATTTGCTGCACGAATGGCACAGCGGCCAGTGGCACATGAAGGCGAGTAGTTATCCAAAATTACGCCTGGCGCCTGCGCAGGTGAAAACGTTTCTGGCGAAAAGCGGGCTATCGTTGGTTGTTGAAGAATTGCACGAGCGCATGGTTTACCTGGTGGCAAAAAAATAGGGCCTGGTTCGCCTAACCAAGCCCTTTCTCAACCTAAACCTCAGCCCTTTAACCTATCAGGGAGAGATGGTGCGAAATAACCACTCGTTAGGTAGACTTGGCGCGCAGCCTCGGGTAGGCGGCTGATTTTTTACAGAAAAGGCTACCGCTGGTCACAATATAGTGTGTGATGCTGGTGATGCAGAACAGATAGTGCCGTTCGCGAACCGGTTAGTACAAATAACCAAAGAAGTATTTTCCAGCCTTGCTTACTCACTTATCGGATGTACTTTTTGGGGATGGATCAAAAAAAATATTCAGCCTTTTACTTATTCTTCTGAATCCATTCACCCACCAGGCGCAGGCCGTTAAGAGTCAGATGCGGATCTACCTGATAAAAAAAATCTTTCAGTGAGGTGATCACAAAAGAGAGCCCCCCGGTGGCAATAGCCGGGCACTCCTCTGCCAACTCTTTGCGGATGGAACCCACCATGCTGCGCACCAGGCCATCGTAACCAATCACAATACCGCTCTGAATGGCCGTAACGGTGTTGCGCCCCAGCGCGGAACGAGGCATCTCCAGCGGCACATCAAAAAGCTTGGCCGTATTCTGCGTAAGCGACTTAACGGCTGTACGCAAACCGGGCGCAATCGAAACGCCCAGAATTTTTCCTTTGTCCGAAACCGTAGTGAAGGTGAGGGCCGTGCCAAAGTCTACTACCACACATGTTTGTTTCAATTGAAAGTACGCAGCCGTAGCGTTGGCCACCAGGTCCGACCCGATTTCGTAGGGGTTTAAAATTTCCAGTGGTATTTTGTCATACACTTTTGGGCCCAGCACAATGGCTTCTTTCTCGAACAGGGTGCGCAGCACCGTGCGAATTTTTTCTGTAAGCGAGGGCACTACACTGCTCAGCACAATAATCTCAGCCTGGCTTACCGGTATGGCCGATTCCAGAAAGTAATCGCGGATGCGCACGCCATAAAATAATTCGGGTTGATCGGGTTTCGAGGGTATGCGCCAGATGTGTTTCCACTCCGTGCCGTTCCACCACCCCAGGGTAATGTCGCTGTTGCCAATATCGAGAGCCAGAAGCATAGACGGAAAGTTAACGTAAATTGTAAAAACTACTGACACAGGGTTGGCGCTGTGTCAGACTAGTTTTCGGTTACCTTTTCAAGTTATGGAGCCAAATCAGTTAAAAAGTGTGGAGGAAGTTATCCTGGGCTTGCCCCGAAATGAGGCCGTTATCGTAAAACGACTTCGCGCACTGGTGCTGGAGTGTCTGCCCAAGGCGGAGGAAAAGGTAAGTTATGGGGTACCCTACTACGTGCACCACCGAATGATTTGTTTTATCTGGCCCCCATCCATTTACTGGGGAAGGCAAAAACCAGAAACGCTGCAGGCCAAAGGCGTTACGCTGGGCTTTTGCCAGGGCAACCGGATGAGCAATGAAGATGGGGCCTTGCTGGCAGAAGGACGGAAGCAGGTATTGTGTAAATACTACCGCAGTCTGAAGGAAATTGACGATGCCCAGGTGCGGGCGTGGCTCTTCGAAGCGGAATGGATTGATGAGGGTTTTCAAAAAAAGAGAAAGGCGCAAAAAAAATGAAGCACCCCGCAGCATTGCGCGAGGTGCTTCACTTCAGTTGGTTTCAATTAAAATTCCAGCCGGTAACTCAACACAGGCAGCAGCGGCAATTGATACCACTTTTTCATTTCGCCACTGCGCGGTTCATAATATTGCCCACCCAGGTTTTTTTGGTTGGTGGCGTTTTGCAGATCGAGTGCCAGCGTACGCGTTACCTTGCTCATGTTGCGCTTCAGGCTCAGGCGTAAATCGGTGCGGAAATAGTCGGGTAGCTGTTGCGTAAAAGCCAGCGATTCAATGTATTCTGTTTTTCCGTTCTGCTGCGATTTTTCCATGTCGATAGGGGTGGTGCGGAAGCCACCCGTATAGATTCCGCGCAGGTTAACACCAAATGTGCGGTTCTTTCTCCATTGGTATTCTTTGCCGGCCGTTAAACTCACAGCATGATTTCCGTTGAACCGCGTGTTGCGCAACACGCCATCCAGCGCTTTGTATTTGGAATCGTACAACGAAGTAGACAACAGAAAGTAAAAATCGTTGTGGGTAAACTGTTCAAGCGTAAGTTCTATTCCATAGTTGCGACCGGTACCCTTGTTTACCATTGGGTCGGTAAAATAACCTTCTTCAATTACGAGCGAAGAAATCGAACTGTTCGGATCGTCCTTCACAGCAATGTTGTACAAGTGCTGGTAGTATGTTTCGGCTTTTACGCGCAGGTATTTGGTAAGTGAGCGATCGTAGCCTAACACAAAATGGTGGGCCTTGTTGAAATCCAGGTCTTTGTTGGGTTTAATGAATGTGCCATCGGCTTGCTGCACCTGTGCCTCGTACACACCCACGGGCTGCATCTGGCTGTGTTGGCCATAGCCAAGGCTCAGCGATTGCTGCTCATTAAAGTCGTATTTCAACGAGGCGCGTGGCTCAATGGAATGGGTGCCGTTATCCAACAGGGTTAAATAGTGCAAACCGTAATTGAAGGTAAGCTGTTCGTTGATGCGGTAGTTCCAGTGGCCAAAGGCCTGCAGCGTAGACACACCACCTTTGGCATTCAGCGGCTCTTCAACCTGGTCGGTCTCCTGGTTGAGGTAGCGTTGTTTCAATTTATAAAAGTAGCGATTGAAATACACGCCCGATCTCAGGCTGTGTTGCGCATTGATCTTATGGTTCATAACAGAACTGAGCGTAGCTTTCTGGTTGATGAAGTTGCGTTGGAAGTTGAACTGCGGAATGTAGTCATCGTCCAGCCGGTCTTCTCCGTAGCCGCTGTCGTTGCCGCTTAATACAAATGCCGATTGAATGTATGTTTTGGAATTAATGGTGAGCGCGTGCTTCAAACCGGCAGCGCCCGTGTTGGAAAAATAACGCGAGTTGTAGCGATTGTAGTCTTCCTCCCATTTGGTAGAATCTTTTTCAGCGTTTTGGTTCTGGTCGCTCAAACCGGCAAAACCGAACAATGAAAAGTTACCCAGCCGGTTGGTAGGCAAATAGATGTTGTACGACAAATCCTGAAAGTTGGTAACGGCATCGCCCACGTTTACGCCCAGGTTAGATAGAATGCTTAACGTAGAGTAGCGGTAGTTAACCAGGTACGAGCCTCTGTAATTTTTTGAGAAAGGTCCTTCTGCTGCAAAGTCGGTACCCAGAAAGCCTGCCTGTAGGGTATATTCTCTTTTTTCGTTATTGCCCTTGCGCAGGTTTAAATCGAACACCCCGGCCAATGCGTTTCCGTATTCTGCTGCAAAGGCTCCCGTCATAAAATCAGAATTGGTGAGCAGCTGCGAGCTAAGTATGGAAATGCCTCCGCCTGAAGCGCCCACGTTGGCAAAGTGGTTGGGGTTGGGAATATCTACACCTTCCATGCGCCAGAGCAAACCGTAAGGCGAGTTTCCTCTGATGGAGATGGTGTTGTTGCCATCGCTGGTGGACACTACGCCTGCGTAAGAGATGGCCGCCCGGGCCGGATCGTTTACGGCTGCTGCAAATTTGCGCGTTTCCTCCACCGAAAAGGTACGCGCGCTTACGGTGGCAAAATCATTCAGCGGCTTGTTCTTTTCAATGTTCTGGTCGGCAGTAACTACGATTTCCTCCATCTTCACAATGTCTTCTTCAATGGGCACATTCAATACCACTTCTTTTCCGGAGTTCACAATTACGTTGGGCAACAACACATCTTTATAGCCTATGAAGGATATTTTAATGGTATGTGTGCCTACCGGCACTTTACTGAGTTTAAAGTTGCCGTCCAGATCGGTAGTGCTGCCGATTACCGGGTCGGTGCCCATTACAATAACGGTGGCGCCCGGCATGGTTGTTTTCGATACCTTATCTACTACAGTGCCTCGCACTGTTTGCGTAAGGTCCTGGGCATATCCCGCGAAAGCGAAAAGCATCAGAATGAATAGAAAGGGGGTTTGCTTAAGTGTCATAATTGCTTGTATTACGTGCTTACGACAACCGTGTTACCCGCTACCCCTATGGCAAGTGAAAAAAATCTGGTTACAATTTTTTCAGAAATAAGCGGACGATGGATGAATCGTTTTAAACCGCTGTACCTAGTGTGACCTACAAAAAGCGCAACGCTACCTTTCCGCCCAGCCACATCTTCAGGTTCACCCGGCCGTGGTAGGTGTCTTCATGAAAGATGCGGGGTGTAAAGTCGGTGAACAATTCGGGGTAATCCGTGTAGTCAGTCTCCGTTACATAACCATTCACCGTTACCCCTGTGTAAAGGCTTAATTTTTTCAGCAACAAAAAATCGAAGCCTACGTGCACTTTGTTTAGCAGGCTGGTGGCGTTGATAAAGCTGGCTTTGTTTACGTGCTGCGAAGTAATATCGAGGTTAAGATGCAGCCACGGAGCCACCCTGCGGGCCGTGCCCACCCCATATCCAAAAGACCATACGTTGTCGCGCCCAAAAGCATAGTCGGGTTTGAAGCTGGCGTGAATAATATTGTAGAATTGGCGTACCCCCGAGCGAAACGCCAGGTTACCAAAAAATACTTCATCGGCCGATAGTTCTATTTTGTGATAGCCGTGGCTAACGAAACTCAGAAAGCCAACGGGCACGCCCGTAAGACTATCGGCCACGTTGAGGAAGGCCACCTGGCTGCCCCGTACTTTTCCACCGTAGTTAAAAAATGCCGCCACCTGCGATCCTCTTACGGTGCCGGAAGCAATATTGGCAAAACCAGCCACCTGGCTGCCGCGCAACGAGCCGGTAGCCACATTGGTAAAACCGGCCACCTGGCTACCATCGAGCGATTGCCGGTGCACGTTGGCAAAGCCTGCCACCTGCACGCCCCGCGAGTAGCCTTTGGAGTAGTTGGCAAAGCCTGCCACTTGCACACCATCGGCTTCTTTCAAGCTGATGTTGGTAAATCCTGCCACCTGCACACCCTGGAACTCGCGGAAGTTCATATTTCCAAAACCCGCTACCTGTACCGCGGTGGATGCGCCACCGTTGGCATTAAAGAAGCCGGCCACCTGAATGCCTTGCACGCGACCTCCCACCATGTTGCCGAAGCCTGCTATTTGCGCCCATGCGGCATCGCCCCGGTCGAAATTGAAAAAGCCGCCCACTTCAACTTGCCGTGTTCCCAACGAGTAGCCACCCAGCAGGTTGATAGAATAATCGTTAATGACGTTGCCGCTCAACTGGCCGTTGGTGCCCATGAATGGCAAAAACGAAAACTGAAAAGTGCGATAAAGTGTATCGCTGATGTTTTGCACGTTAGGGGCCGTGAGGTAGGGCAGCACCAGTTCCTCCTCTTGCTGTTCCACCTCTAATTCCTGCTCGGGTGTTTGCGTGGTGTCGGGTGGCGCGGGGTCGGCTACCACCATGGTATCACGTTTGGGTTGCATGTTGCGCAACGACACGTGGAAATATTGATTGCCGCTGTCGGCAAGCAACACGGTGGTGTCGCGGTAGTTTTTCTTGCTGATTGACAGCCTGAGCACCCCCTCTTCTTTCTTCTCTAGCCTGATTCTGAAAAAGCCAAACTCGTCTGTTACCACCGAGGTGATTGATTCCTTCTCGTACACGCTGGCATTGACAATGCGTTCTTTGGTTTCGCTATCCTCTACGTAGCCGCTGATGATCATGGCCGTAACGGTGGGCTTGGTTTGTTTTACCGCCACACGGGTTAAGATAACATGGTTGCCTTTTTCTTTGTAGTTCATAGAGCCCTTAAAAATCTCGTTAAGGGCCTCGCGTACTGTTTTGTTGTTCAGGCTAATGGAAACAACCTGATCGGCCGGAATGATGGAAGCATTGTAAGAAAAGGTGAGCCCCGCCTGCTGGCCGATTCGGTTCAGCACGGTTATCACCTTCTCGTTGGTGTAATTCAGGCTCACCTTGCGATCGAGCAAAGCAACGTAATTGCTTTGTGCCCTCAGTAAACCACCGAACAGAAGTGTAAAAAACAGAACCAGAATCGCGGGCTTCACTTTCATTGGCAACCCGCTCCGTTCAAAATAATTTCATCGTCTTTCCGCACCACCGTAAGCGACATGGTTTCGGAAATGATCTCCACAATGGCATCGAGGCTTTCGTTGGAGAACGTAGTGGTAAGGCGGCAATTGGCCAGTTGTTCGTTGGCCAACGTCAACTTAGAGCCATACACTTCGTTTACGCGGTCTATTACGCTGCGTAAATCGGTGGCGTAGAAGCTAAAGATGCGGGTTTTATAGGCCAGGGCATTGGTATCGGCCCGAGGTATTTTGGTAAATACCTTGCCGCGTTTGGTGTAGATGCCTGTTTCGCCCGCTTTCAGGTTAATGCCAGGGTCTTTCAGCGTATAGAACTGCACCTCGCCACTCTGCACAATTACTTCCACCGTATCTTTTTCAGGATAGGATTTTACGTTGAAGGCCGTGCCGATATCGCGCACAAATACTTCTTCGGTTTCTATCACAAAAGGTTTTTCCTCTTCGTGCTTTACATCAAAAAATCCTTCGCCCTGCAATTTTACCTTGCGCGTTTTCTGGCGCGGATTGTATTCATAGATAATCTGGGAGTGTCTGTTCAGGAAAACCGTGCTGCTGTCGGGCAGGGTGTTCTCCAAAGTAGTGTTTTCCGAATTAACGGCTAAGGTTTGTACCGGCTGTGCAAACCACTGGTAGGCATAGATGCCCACGCTGAGTAATAACACAATGCCTGCGGCCAAACGCAACAACGGCCAGTAGTTAGCTTCGCGCCTCAGCGGCAACACGTTTTCTGTTTTTAGTTTTGACTTTACCCGTTGCCAGGCGGCATCGGTGTTGAATTGCTCATGTACCGGTGTAGAAGCGGCCCTCTCGAAAATGGCTTTCAGGTCATCGAAGTATTTTTGGTTGCCTTCGCCCTGGGCGCACCATGCCCGCACCTCTGCGGCTTCTGCCTCAGTAGCTTCTCCGGCCAGGAGTTTGCCAATTAAATCGTCAATATGGTTGAACTGCAACGCCATTTATACAAGCCAGTCTTTCATGAAAATGAGGAAGAACGGCAGGTAGTCCTTCAATTGTTCGCGCATTATCTTCAGTGCCTTGCCCATCTGGTTTTCAACGGTCTTCACCGAAATGCCCAACTGGTCGGCAATTTCGCTGTACTTCAATTCTTCGAAGCGGCTGAGCTGAAACACTACCCGACATTGTTCGGGCAGCGCTTTCATGGCCTCCAATATTTTTTCTTCGAGTTCATTAGCCACCACGGCCTGCGTAGGCCCCTCGTGGGTGGGCTCGCCAAAAGCCATTTCGTGGGCAACGTGTTGCTGCTTTACTTTTTCGTGCTTGATGACATTTAAACAGGAGTTGCGCACCATGCGATACAGGTACGACTTCATGGATGTTTCGATCTCTATCTGGCTTCGCTTTTGCCAAACATTGATAAAGGTGGCCTGCACCACTTCCTCGGCCTCATCGCGGTCGTTCAGAAACGAGTAGGCGTAGCGGCACAAGGGGTTATAGTAGGTTCGAAACAGCATCTCAAAAGCACTTTCATTGCCCTCCTTCAGGGTGTTAAGAACCTGTTGTTCGAGTAAATCCACTGCTTTTGGTAAAGAATATCAGTGCAATTTACGGTTTTCGGGCTTCGGGGTTATGACAATTTAGGGCGGCCTTACCCCCATGCGCGGCCTGAAAAAAGGAAGAATGACGCCCAGTCATAAAAAAACCCGGTATTTGCATACCGGGCTGCTGGCTTAGAATGGCTGAAGGCGGCCGTTAAGCAACCACACCCACCGGTTTTGTCCGCGACTCGAATCGATACACCCGGGGCAGATCTTGGTTGCTACCCATGGTTACCTCCAGGTCTTTGATAATGCCGTTGCCCAGGTCGTACACCCAGCCGTGCACGTGCGGAGCCTGGCGCTTCTCCCATGCATTCTGGATGATGGAAGTTTTACTCAGATCCCACACCTGTTCTATCACATTTAGTTCGATGAAGCGGTTTTCACGCGCCTTGGGGTCGGCAATGGCTTCAATTTCTTCCTGGTGCAGGCGGTACACATCTTTGATGTGGCGAATCCAGTTGTCAATAACGCCAAACTGCTGGTTGCCCATAGCGGCACGAACGCCACCGCAGCCGTAGTGGCCACACACAATCACGTGTTCTACTTCCAGCACATTCACTGCATAGTCTAACACACTCAACATGTTCATGTCGGTATGCACCACCATATTGGCAATATTGCGGTGTACAAAAATTTCGCCCGGGTTGGTGCCTGTTATTTCGTTGGCGGGCACGCGGCTGTCTGAACAGCCTATCCACAAGAATTTGGGTGTTTGGATGTTTTCGAGGCGCTTGAAAAAATCAGCGTCTTCTTTCAGCTTCTGGTTTACCCACGCCTTGTTTTGCAGTAGTAACTGCTGATATGCCTTTAATCCTGGGTTGTTCATACGGTTGGTTTTTCGGTTATAAATTCTGATAGGTTATAGTGAAATATTTTTTAGCTCTACGTCTATTCTCCTGGCCTTCGATGTTTCTACAAAGTCCACAATGGTTTCTTTAATGTCGTTGTCGATAAACAGGGCATCGGTGCCATCTATGGTAACCGAGGCATTGGTAGGGATTGCCTGAAACTTACTGCGCAACGCGGCCTTATTTAAAAAAGAAACATCTTTGGTTAGTTTCAACAGGTAAGAGTTACCGTTGTTCACCAATATAATGGCTTCGCGGAAGTTACTCCGTAGGATAAAGAAGATAGACGCAAAGATGCCCAGGAACACACCTTGCAGCAGGTTGGTAAACACGATGGCAAGAATGGTGATGATGAACGGCAGGAACTGGCTGAATCCTTTTTTGTACATCTCCAGATACAAAGCGGGCTTGGTTAGTTTGAAACCCACCACAATTAAGATACCCGCCAGGCACGACAGTGGAATGCTCTGGAGGAAGCCGGGAATCAACACAATGGAGAGCAGCAAGATCAAGCCATGGGTGATGCTCGAAAACTTGGAGCGTGCCCCCGCATTGATATTGGCCGAGCTTCTTACAATTACAGAAGTTACCGGCAACCCACCTAACAATCCGGAAATCGTATTGGCAGCACCCTGGGCTTTGAGTTCTCTGTTCAGCGGAGTAATTCTGCGGAACGGGTCCATTTTGTCACAAGCTTCTATACTCAGTAAGGTTTCCAGGCTGGCAACAATGGCAATGGTAATGGCGGCCATATATACTTTCGGATCGCCCAGCCTCGAAAAGTCGGGTGCGATGAGTACCTTTCCCAGCGAGTCCAGGCCAGACAAAACGGGCACCGACACCAGGTGTTTGTCTTCAATGACCAAGCCGGGGGCGTAGCCGTTAAAGAATGCATTGAGTGCCACACCCACTACCACCACCACCAATGGCGCGGGTATGAGCTCGAAGAACTTTATTCTTTGCAGCGCAGGCCGGCCCCACACCATTAATATTAGTATCGACATAAGGCTAATAACCACTGCCCCTTCGCTCACGTAATTCAACGAATTGACTATTTCGGAGAAAGTATTCTGGCCGTCTGCCTGAAAGAAACTTTCATCGCCTTCAAAGTCGGCATCGTAGCCCACCGCATGGGGTATTTGCTTTAAAATAAGAATAAGCCCAATGGCCGCGAGCATTCCTTTAATAACTGCAACCGGCACAAAATGGCCAATGCCCCCTGCGCGTAAAAAACCTAAGATAACCTGCATGAGGCCGGCCAGCACTACGGCCAATAGAAACGCCTGGTAAGAACCCAGGTCGCTGATGGCGGCCAGCACAATGGTGGTAAGGCCCGCAGCAGGCCCGGCAACACTCAAAGGCGACCCGCTGAGCGCACCGGCCACCACGCCACCCACAATACCTGCAATTAAGCCTGCAAAAAGCGGAGCGCCCGATGCCAGCGCAATGCCCAGGCACAACGGAAGCGCTACCAGAAAAACTACTACCGAAGCCGGCAGATCATGAGAAAAATATTCTCTCCAATTCATTGAATATGTAATAAATAAAGATGAAGAAAAGCAACACACAGGTGCCGCCTGAAAAAAGAAAAGAAACGATACAGAAGGCCGGTTAGGCCTTGGGTGGAGGAACTACAATTTCGAAATGGTGCTGTTGGTAGAGCATCATTTGGTGGCTGAGTTGCAGGCGAATGAGACCGGGCAACGAACGCCCACCTTTTTCATTTAACATTTTAGAGGTTTCGTCATCGTCTTCACCTTGTTCGCGGGTGTCCTCTTCCTCGGCCCGTTCCTCATCTTCTGTAGCCATAACACCTTTGGTGATGACGACTGCATTCTGGTCTTCGGTGTAGGCCAGCGCAGTGGTGGTCATGCGGCCAATGAACGAAAGCCAATGGGTGCCCACACTAAGGAGGATGATAAACAGAAATAAGAGCAGTTTGTTCATAGCCGGGCCACAAAAATAACGCTTTCTGAAACAAGTTGGTTGGCCGTACTGACAGGGAGGGTGTTAATTACTGATTAATAACCCGTTTTACCTGCCCAACGGTGAATAAGCACCGGCCCGCTCTGTAACAAAGGGCTCCAGCTTCACCCAGTGAACTTTTCTATATTTGTTCTGAAAAACAGAAACATATCCGCACACCTGAACGTATAAGCACATGCCATCAATGCGAAAACGGATGGCACAGCTTAATCAATACTCTTATGAAAACATACCTGGGCGAATTGGAAGAATTGGTACTGCTTACTATTTCCACATTGGGAGATAATGCCTACGGAGTTTCCATTCAACAAAGTCTGGAAGAAAAATGTAATCGTGCGCTCAGCATTGGCGCCTTGCACTCCACCATTACCAGGCTGGAAGAAAAAGGCTTTGTTAAGTCGTGGATGGGTGGCGCTACCGCTGAGCGTGGTGGCCGCAGCAAAAGGTATTTTGAGGTAACCCAGGCGGGTAAGCATGCCCTTTCTGAAACAAAGGCTTTGCGTGACGAATTGTGGCGCCTTTCCAAAACGAAACTGGCTGCTTCCTGACTTTTAACAAGCTGGCAACGCAAATGAAAAACCCGCAACCTCCTTGGCTGGCACGCCAACTTTTCGATTGGTACTGTGGTGCAGCCAAAACAGAAGACCTCCGTGGCGACCTGGAAGAATGGTTTCATCACAACCGCGTCAACAAATCGTACGGCTACGCCAAAAGAAAATACTGGCAGCAGGTTCTCTCGCTGTTGTTCTCGTACGCTGTTCGCAAACGCAAAACACAAGCATCGCCCGCACCTTATTCACACTCAACCTTTTCAATTTCTATGTTCAAAAATTACCTGAAAGTTGCCGTTCGCAACATCTACCAGTACCGTTATTTCTCGCTCATCAATGCATTTGGTCTGGCCATTGGCATGTCCATCAGCCTGCTGCTCATTTCCATGTACAGCTTTATCAGCACCTACGATCATTTCCACGAGCAGATCGATCGCATCTACACGGTTACCACACAGCGCACCGAGGGGTTGGAACAATACGAAACGGCTTCCGCGCCATCCGCCTTGGCAGAACGCATCAACCGCGAGTTTGCCGGGGCCGCCCAGACCGTTCGCATGGCTAAAAAGCTCAATGGAGAAGTGTGGGTGGAAAAAGAAAACATTCCCCTGCAGGGCTATTTTGCCGATGCCAACTTTTTTCGGGTTTTCACCTTCCCCCTTCTGGCGGGCAACGAAACCACCGCATTGCAAGAGCCCGGCAGCATGGTGTTAACAGAAAGTGCGGCCATCAAAATTTTCGGATCGCTGGATGTGGTTGGAAAATCGTTGGAAATGGAAGGCGCACAAAGCTTCATGATTACCGGGCTGATGAAAGACCACCCGAAAAATTCGCACCTGGCGTTTGAGGCGCTGGCCTCATACAGTACACTGGCTGCCCCTGTCGACAACCACGAAAGCCGGTGGGTAGACTATGCCAACGAATACGTTTATGTTCTGTTGCATGAGCACGCCCCGGCAGCAGACCTGCAACAATACCTGGCAGGCGTGCAGGCACAGGAATATGCTAACGCAACGGTAAAGGTTGTGCTGCAGGCACAGCCGGTAGAGGGCCTGGTTACAAAAGATTTGCGCAACGGCATTGGCCCCCAGTGGGAGGCCTCCGGGTTTGTGGTGTTTGGCATACTGGCGCTCATCATTTTATTGCCTGGTATTTTTAACTACACCAACATGTCGATAGCGCGCGCTTTGAAGCGCTCGAAAGAAATTGGTCTTCGTAAAACAATGGGCGGTGCGAAAGGGCAGATTTTTCTGCAGTTCGTTACCGAAACCGTGGTGATAACGCTGCTCTCTTTCCTGGGCGCGCTACTCATCTTCATGGTGATCAGGGTTGAGTTTCAAAGTATGCTGGTAGAGTCTTCCATGCTCGATCTCAGCCTGACTCCGCGCATGTTGGGTCTGTTTCTGCTTTTCGCGCTCATGGTAGGTGTAGGCGCTGGCTTCTTTCCTGCCATGCACTTCGCGGGGCTCAATCCCATACAAGCCCTGAAGGGCCAGGCCCCGGGCCGTGTGTTGTCTGCTTCGCGGCTGCGCAAAACCCTTACCGTTGTTCAGTTCAGCCTCTCGTTTTGTTTTATTGTGTGCGTGGTGGTATTCAGCCGCCAATACCGAAGCCTGCTTACATTCGACTTTGGCTTCAGCCGCGAGAATATCATCAACGTAGATCTGCACGGCATAGATGGAGCGCTCTTTAAAAATGAGTTTTCGAAACTGGCCTCTGTACAAAGCATTGCGTTGTCGTCTGGCACATTGGGGCTTTCGTCTTCAAGCAACTGGCTGCATCTGCACAATAACGATTCCGTGGAAACACGCGAGCTCTTTGCCGACACCGACTACCTGGGTATTTTCAACCTGCAATTGGTGGCGGGCGAGACCTTTCCACCCCACCCTACCGATACTGAAAAATACCTGTTGGTGAATGAGGCATTTGTGGCCGCGGCCCGCCTGGCTTCGCCTGCCGAGGCACTGGGCACAACCGTTCGGATAGATGGGCAGGAACTTACGGTAATCGGAGTACTGAAGAATTTTCACTATGGCCCACCCAACGTTCCCATCGGCAGCTTTGTGTTTCGCAACCAGGCTGCCCGCTTTACCCAGGCCAACCTGCGTGTAGACGTGGCCGATGTGTATACCACGTTTACCCAGATGGAAAAAGTCTGGAAAACCCTGTCGCATCGGCACACTTTCAAGGCTGTGTTCTTCGATGACGAGCTGAACGAGGCCTACATTTCTTACGCAACCATGTTGAAGCTGGCCGGCTTCCTGGGGTTGCTTGCTATTACCATTTCTATTCTGGGTTTGTTGGGCATGGTGGTTTACACCAGCGAAAACCGTGTGAAAGAGGTGGGTGTGCGAAAAGTATTGGGCGCCAGCGCCACCCATTTAATGTATTTGCTTTCTCGCGACTATGTGCGATTAATTTTGTGGGCCGTGTTGGTAGGCTTGCCGGTAGTCTGGGTTGCTTTCGAGTTTGTATTCTCACGCATACCAAATTACCAGAGTATATTGTCTGTATGGGATGTGCTGATCGGCATAGCCACATTGCTGCTACTGGGCCTGGCCACCATCAGCTCGCAAACCTACAAAGCGGCCATGGCGAACCCGGCAGAGACGTTAAGGGCGGAGTAGAAATGGATCTTGAAACTCAGCTTTTTGTAACAGGCCATGCGGAGGTCATCGCTCATTTAACTTCAATGATGCTGCCGTTTTAGCCCTGGTTTTTTGCACACGTTCGGCATCTTTCTCCAAATGAACACCCCAGCTTGGTGCCATTTCGTGTAGCTTCGCTTGCCATGCCTCGCTTCGGCTTTCTTTGGGAAAGCACTTGGGCAAAATGCCAAACATAATGGCGGCAGCGGTGGATGCTCCGGGCGAGGCGCCCAGCAAAGCGGCCACGCTGCCATCGGCCGATACAATGGCTTCGGTGCCGAACTCCAGTTTACCCTTCAGGCGGCTTTCATCTTTTTTGATTACCTGCACCCGCTGGCCCGCCTGCTTCAACTCCCAGTCTTTGAGCTGGGCGATGGGCACATACTCCTGCAGGGATTTTATACGGTCTTCAGGAGTTAACCGCAACTGCTCGATGAGGTATTTGGTCAGCGGCACGTTGCGCAGACCGGCCGATAGCATCGGCAGCACGTTGTCTATCTTAATGGACTTGGCCAGGTCCAGCCGCGACCCATTTTTCAGAAACCGGGTAGAAAATCCCGCAAAGGGACCGAACAACAACTCACGTTTGCCATTAATGAAGCGGGTGTCTACGTGCGGCACCGACATGGGTGGGGCGCCTACAGACGCTTTGCCATAAACTTTGGCGTGGTGCTGCTGAATGAGTTCTTCGTTCTTGCACTTTAACCACAAGCCACTTACCGGAAACCCACCGTAGCCTTTGCGCTCCTCTATTTCTGCGTCTTTCAACAAATGCAAAGTGGCCCCACCGGCACCCAAAAATACAAAGCGCGCACGGCAATCGGCCTCTTCGCCATGCAACATGCTCTTGGTCTCTACTTCCCATCCGCCTTTTTTGTGCGGGTCTATGTCGAGTACTTCTGTGTTGTAGTGCACGGTTACCCCGGGCATTTTTTCTAAGCGGGCAATCATTTGCCGGGTAAGCGCCCCGAAATTAACATCGGTGCCACCATGAAAGTAGGTGGCCGCAACGGACCCCTTTTTGCGGTCTTTCATGATGAGTGGCGCCCAGTTGGCAATCTGGTCGGGGTCTTGGCTGTATTGCATATCGTGAAACAACGGGCACGGCTGAAGCAGTTGGTGTCTCTTCTTCAGATAACGGACATTGTCGTCTCCCCACACAAAACTCATGTGAGGCACCTGTCGGATGAATGTAGAGGGGTCGCCCAGATGTTTGTGTTCTACCAGGTAGGCCCAAAATTCTTTCGACACTTCAAAGGCCTCGCATATCTTCATGGCTTTCGAAACCTCTACCGAACCGTCTGGTTTTTGTGGCGTGTAGTTCAATTCGCAAAAAGCAGCGTGGCCGGTGCCCGCATTGTTCCACGCGTCCGAACTTTCCATGCCTGCTTCGTCCAGCCGTTCGAAAATCTGAATGGTGATGTCGGGATTTAATTCTTTGAGGATGATGCCGAGGGTGGCACTCATAATGCCCGCACCGATCAAAGCTACATCGGTTTCGGGCACTAGCGGTCGTACAGCGTGCGACATAAGGGGTTTGCAAAAAAGAACCGGAAGTTAGACGAACGTTTACCACTGTTCAAACAACGGCCACAAATAAATGTTTGCCGGGCAAAAGCAATAGTTGGCAAAGTCAGAATCGGATCACATCGGTGTCGGGTGGCACGTAGCCCAGTTGGCGTGCCAGCATCAGCACCTGCCCTTTGTGATGAAATTCGTGGGTGACTACGTGGGTAAACAACTGCAGGGGCGTAAGCACCAGTTGGTTGCTGACGGCCGGGTTTTGATAAGGCTGGCCGGCCAGCGTGGCGGGTGCCTGCAGAAAACGTGCCACCAGGTGGTCTATATGCTTGAATAGCTCTTCGAGTTGCTCCACCGTGTCGTATTCTTCATAGTTGAATTCCACGGGTTCTTCTTGCCGGGCAAACTTTACCAGCCAACCCTGGTAGGTGTTGGCAATGTGCACATACAACCGAACGATGCTTTTGCCATCGAACGTAACCGGCTTTTGCAGGTCAGCGGGTTTGATGGTGCCGAAAAATGCAAATACCTGCTTGCGCGCATCGCGCACCAACTCATACTGATCGGCCAACATTGTATTTTGTTTTGTTGCACGTCTTCAACTGCTTTCTTTTAACAGGCCGGGCGAACTTTTCAATTTCCTGCGCGCTTAGGAACCAGAACGGTAAAAAGTGGTGTGCTATCATAATTAAACGAAATGCCCGAACGCTGAAGTTGGTCCTTTACGGACTTACCAGGTTAACAGACAAGTTGGCGTACAAAGCATTGCCCAGTTTGTTTTCGAGCAGATAAGGGTCATCGCCAAAACCACGGAAGAAGTTGCCATCATCTAGGTTAAAGGCCCAGTTGTAACGCAGGCCTGTTTGCAGACTGATCCACACAAAATCTTTGATCGAACGTTCGAAGGTAAAGCGAATGCGCAGCTCACTTCTGCGCAGCTCCGGGTTGAGCACCCTCTGCTCTCCTTCCAGGGAGCTCATGCGGTAGGTTTGGCCTTCCAACTCATAACCAAAAAAACCCAACGTGCGGGCATTGAAGGTTCTGCGCAGGTTGGCACGCGCGGGAAAAATCGATTCAACGCCCCACTTGCGCGAGGGCGAAGTGTAGTTATACAAGAATACGGGAATCACATTTTGCTCGCCCACGCGGTAGGTACGCGAAAGGCCGAAGCCATACATCAGCCGGTCGTGTTTCTTCCAGCCATAAACGGCCGTGGCGGAAAAGCGTGTGAGGGACATCGGCTGAAAGTTGGGCATGAAGTAGTCGCCATTGAGGTCGAACACGCCTTGCGCCAATAGAAAGTTCTTCTCGTTGAAAGGCTTGAACACCGTGGTGGTGATGCCCGTGGTGCGCAGGCCTCGCTCCACCAACTGTTTGGCCAACGGGTGCTGCTCCGGCCCGTCCATGGCGAAGCGCGCTTCCCAGAAGTTAACACCCAGGTTCAGCAACATGCTGGTGCGCGACACGATGGGAAAATTGCCGGCCAGCCGCATACCGTGCACACTCTTTACCCGCAACGCGGTGGCTGGCAAGTTGCCCCAGCGGCCCAACTCCAGGTCGTATCCGCCCTGGAAATCGTACCCCAGCGAGATGAGTTTGTTGGGGCTCAGGTCCAGCACCTTAGAAGTGCAAAAGCGTTTGGTGCCATCGGCCAGCTCGGCATCGGCATATAGACTGAAATCTTCCTCTATCTGGGTGGTATCGGGCTGTTGGGCGTGGGCGCAGACGCTGAGTAACAGCAGCAATGCGAGGGCTGGCTTCATGCTACTTCTTTTTAATAATGACGCGCTTCCACACATCGGTGCGGCCAAAGAGGCTTACACCAATGTACCCCCGTACGTCCAACGTGTTTTCATCGGTCATGGTAATGGTGCACGAATAGGTGCTGCCGCTCTCGGGGTCGTAGATGGTGCCTTCCTCCCACACCTTGTTTCCGGCATAGATAAAATCCTTCAACATGCTGTAACCGAGTAAGGGTTTTTTTCGCAGCGCTTCGTTCGGATTGTTCTTATCTACTTTGGGGTTGCCGTTTTCGTCTTTGGGTTCGCGCAGCCACACGATGCGGCCGGTGAACTTATCGCCAGCCCGGTCGATCTTGATGCGGGCTTTTCCATTGCCAGACTCCCAAACGCCAAGGATGGCGTCTGCCTCGGTCTGTGCGAAGCCTTCGCGCGGCACCGCAACCGAGGCGGTAAGGAGGCAAAAAATGGTGAGCAAGTTCTTCATAATGATGGTGGTTCAAGGGTTTGTTATGAAACAGCCGGAGTACGGTTTTGTTTAACGTCTGCCGAGATGTCGGGAGCGCATCCGCAGCACGCCCTCAACAAAAATAGATGCCACAAGGGTAGCAGGCAAACCTTGGTTTTTTACTGCGCGCAGCAGTGCTTTTTGGCGCAATGTCCTGAACGGCACCCTACAAAATTTGATGCGAGGGGTACTGTTAACGCGTGCTGCCCCGCGTGAGCGATGGAGGCATTTGTCTGAGCCCAGCCGGGCGCGTGGCTATGTGTGCAGGCAGGCTGGCGAGTGCCGACAGCGCGACCCCGCAGCAAGACAGGCGCTGACAAATGCAGCGCGCTGAGTTTTGCTGCGGGGGCACGCCCACCTACTATTTGTTTTGCAATTCCTGCAACGCCCGTTGCAGTACGTAGTCGCTTGTGGCTGTCGAATCGGTGGGCACTACCACATCGGGTGTAACGGGATGCACGGCTGCGTTGCCGTTGGGGCGCACAAACTTGCGTGCAGGCGCATACACCAGTAACTGCGTGTTCGGCAATCGAAACGCCTCGATGTTGCCGGTTTGGTTGGCGAAGCCTCCGGTAGGCCGCCCGATGGTAGTTGCGAGGTGATGATCTTGCACGATGGTGATAAAAATGATACCTGCGGAGTACGTCATCTCATCGAAAAGCACCACGGCTTTTCCGTCAAATCTTTTTTCTGCATCTATCGGCTTGATGAGATCATCTGAGCTGAGGTCGAGCTCCTTTACCGTTCCTGGTTTGCCGCGGTAGCTGAACCAGCCGGCATTGCCCTGGTGGATGCGATCGTAGGCCTTCGAAACTTGCGATAGTTTTCGATCGGTAAGATACTGCAACACCAAAGCACCGGCATCCGATTGGCCGCCTGTATTGCCCCGCACATCGATGATCAGTTTCTTTACCTTTTGCTTGCGCAAGCTGTCGAAGGCCTGCTCCACGAACGTTTCATAGGCCTCCTCGTGTTCGTCTACATCGAAACTACCGAGGCGCAGATAGCCCACGCCATCACCAAGTATGTCAAGGCGGTTGTATTGCACCACGTTGTTCTCCAGGTTTTTCCACGAGTCGGATGCTTCGATTTGCACTTTGCCGGCCGCTCCTTCAAAAGCAACTTCGAACGTGCCGGCCCATCCATACAGTGTGAACAACCAATCGGCAAAGAGCAACGTTGTCATGTGCCTGCGCAGCAGACCGGTTTCGCCATGGCTGTAGCGTTCGATGGTATCGAGGATTTGTTTTGCGGCTACGCCATTGATAGATAATATGCGCCATGCTTTGTCGATGTGGGCGCCATCGGATGCGCGCTGGTAGCTGCGCTCGGGGCGCAGTGCGCCTTGTTCATCGAGCACTACGTGAAACGGAAAGGGGGGTTGCCCTTCTTCTTTCCTTTGGTCAGCCTCTTCGATCAATGGAAATACTAGACAATGGGCATCGCGGAAGTAAGGGTTGAGTTGGCCAACTTCCCGAAAAAATGCGGTGCGGGCCATGGGCTTGGTTAACCGCGCCAGAACTTGTTGGCGCATAAACTCAATTGAATCGCGGTGAGCCCGTTGGTAAAAATCGATGTGGCGTTGTTCGAGATTGGTGATGAGATAAGCTACGTCTTGTTGCAGTTGCTGTGGCGTAAATGTGGCGTCAAGATCCACCGATATTTCAGGCTGGCAGGATGAGGCCATCAAAGAAAGAAAGAATCCGATGGTAAGCGTTGTAAAATATTTCATGCATGTAGATTTTGCTGCCATGACGCTGTTGTTGAGCATTTTGTTACATGCAGATGGTGTACCCCTGCACCACTTCGTTTTTAAGTTACTCAGCCCATGCTTAACTCTCAGGCTTGGCGTAGAAACGGTTCAGGTGCTGAATAACCTCGTAGGGTGCTTCCAGTTGCGGCCAATGACCGATGGTGGCGCTGAGCAAGTATACTTTCGGATTGGGAATCAATTCGCGGTACCGCATGGCCATGTGCAGCCCTGAGTTCGGATCGGCAGGACCGTTGATAAAACACATCGGCACCTTCGTCTGCTGCATGGCGCCAATCCAACGGGGTTGGTGTGCATCCTTCGCAAAAACAAGTCGGCCAATTTTCCAGGCGAGCAATTTGCCATCGTTATAGTTGAGTATCTCCCAAAAATCGTGTTGCAATTTTGGCGTGGGTTGCGTGTTTGGCCCAAACACTTCGGCAGTTGCCCGCGCTACGCTGCGTGCCGAAATCATGCGACTGATTAATTTGCCAACGGGCGGTGGTGATTTTGATAACAATATTTGGATGAGCCGCGGTTGATACACATCGGTGAAAAGCCCTCCGTTTAAAAAAGCGATCGAGGCGATTTCGAACGGCAGGTTGTGGGCTTCCTGTCGCGCGAGCAGCTCTTGCGCCACGCTGTTGCCCAGGTCGTGCGCCAGCAGGTGTACGCGATGGACTTTCAGGTGCTGCAACAACGCGGTGTACATCTCCGCATGGTCTTCGAAAGAGTATGGATAGTCTGCCGGCTTGTCGGAGAAACCCATGCCCGGCATATCGGGAGCCACGACATAAAAGCGCCTGGTCAGCTCCGGCCAAATGTCTTTAAAGTCGTAGCTGTTGAATGGATACCCGTGCAAAATCAGCAAGGCTTCCCCTTGGCCATCTGTTCTAAAAAATACACGCAGATGGCGATAGCTAAAATAGGCTCCCTGCGATTTCCAATACTGAAGTTGCGGACTCATGGCAATTCCCGTTGCGAAATTTTGTCTGTAATCTTTCTATTTTCGTTTGTGTTTACTCCCCATTTTAGAATTGACCAGCGAGAAGATACTTTTTCTGAAGCGCTACTGAACGCGCTTGAGAAAGTCGGTACTCCGCGCACAGTGCAACGGTCTACCCATGTGCTGAGCCCCACAACCGCCAATGATTTTTTCTTTTACATCAGGCGTGGGATTTTTAAAACCGTGCGACAGGTAAACGACAGACCCGTTATTCTGGGCTTCACGTTTCCGGGTGATGTGGATGCCGATATCACCTCGCTTATCGGTCAGACGAATTCGGAATTTTCTATTGTGGCTGTTACCGATGCCGATGTTTTGCTTTGTACGTGGCGCGTGCTTGAGCAGGCGTTGAGCCGCGAAAAATACCTCGCAACCATCAACCACTTTCTGGCGCGCTACGTAACCGTACTCCAAAACCGAATCGTGGAAGCGCTGGCCGTTACCGCGGAAGAGCGGTACAAACAGTTGGTGCGCCAACAGGCACAGCACCTCAACGAAATTCCAATCTCCGACATGGCCAGTTACCTGGGCATCACCAAACAAAGCATGAGCCGCATTCGCAGTTCGCGGCTGTAAATATCGGGCCTGGCTGTTCACGGTATAAAAGTGCAAGGAAATATGGCCAGTTCGAACAGGCGGTTATCAAATGTTAACTCCACCAACGCGCGTGTAACCTTTCGGCCAGGCGCACGTCTGTGATGCAGACATCTTTCTATGGCGAACACCTCCTTCGAAGAACTGCGGGTAAACACCCGGATCAAACTGGCTGCCATGTGGGCCGCGTTGATGTTTTTCTACATTTATGGCGATTACTTCGCGCTGTATATTCCCGGCCAGGCGGCTAAGATTGTGAGCGGAGATACACTGCTAGACAATCCGCTGAAGGTTTTTGCTGCGTCTGTGTTGATGGCCTTTCCTTCGATGGTCATTATCATTTCGGTTGTTGGAAAAGCAACCCTTGCCCGTTGGGTGAATATCATATTTGGGATCATCTTCACCGGTATCATGGTATTAATTGCCGTTACATCTCTGGGCGAAGATTTCGAGTGGTCGTGGTCATCGTACGTGTTCTATGCGCTCATCGAAAGCTGCATCAGCACGGCCATCGTTTGGCACGCCTGGAAATGGCCAAAGGTTGGCGCTTAGCAAACCACTGGGCGGCTCTTGGAAATGGAATCGTTTACATTTTAGTTTATATCGGGCAGGTTTCGCAGCGCGATAAAACCGTCACTAAAGACCGGTGCATGGGTTCCGGGGGCATTGTGCGCACCGGCAAACAGCACCTGCCTGTTGTTCAGTATTTTAACAAACTGTGCCTCGCTGCCCCGTTCGGCCGGTCCTTGTGGTAATTCCACTTCGCCTGCTATCAGTCCCTGTCCGTCAAGTTCAACCGCTAAGGCCAATCGTTGATCGCTCACGCTCAACCCACCGGGATTTTGTACATAGGCCTTGGTGCCCACCGCCAGGGCGTGGCCGTTGGCCAGCGGCTCGATATCCCAGAACATATCGCCTTGTTGTACATGCAGCGGTTGCTCGTAGCGCTGCTGGCCGGATGAGGCATCGGCTGCCAGCACCCATGCATCCCAACTGTCGGGCGCGCTGCCGGTTTTGATGCGGCCCACCAGGTAGATGGTGCCGCCACCCACACGCAGGTTGATGAGCCGTTTCTGCGTTGACTTGCCCAACAATTTCGAATAAACCCGTTGGCCGCTGGGCGAGAGCTTGGTGACGATGGCCACACCCCAATCGTAGGCCCCGGGGTTGGCCTCGCTGGCCAGGTTGTCGTTGTGCAGTGCATCATGACTCAACAACACTTCTTCGTGACTCGGCACACCTACAAACAACTCGCCCTGCGCGTCCACACCTGCATAGACGAAAAAGTAACGGTCTCCCTGATGGAAATTATCGTAACCGCCCCCAATGATTCCGATAGAACCGGCATAGGCATCTGGCTCCACCAGCTTCTGCCATTTGATGCTGAATTGGTTGTTGGCATATGCCAGGCGACTGGCCTCTACCTGGTTGTAGTCCCAGCGGGCCACGAGGTACACCTCTTCCTGAAAGGGCTCAAGCCGCAGGCGATCCAGCGAAGCAGGGAAGTAACGCGTGCGCTCGCCCGTGCCCGGTAGTTGTTCCAACTTGATTTCGGCCAGTTGCTGACCGGTGTGCATGCGCAGCACGCGGATGTCAAAGAATGGTGTTCTTTGAATATCCAACTGAATGATGACCACGCTTACCTCACCGGAGGGATGAGCTGCCGCATCAATGAGCGACCATCCTTCGGCAGGTTGGTAGCGTGCGATCTCCTGAAAGGCCGCGTCTCGCCAGATCAACGCACGTTTAGGCTGCGTTACGAGATACTGCGGCTGTAACGTTTCCTGCAAGGAAGCCCAGCCTTGCGGCAACGGCAACACTTTCAATACGGACTGACCTTCGATGAGCGTGGTACTTTCCGGAAAAATGGGTAAGGGGATGCTGTCGGAGTCATCGTTGCACGAAACAAAAAACAACAGCAAGGCAGGCAACCAGAGTCGCACTAAAAAATTCATAACTGCTTAGACAATGAAATGGAAGAGAAAGTTGTAACGAAGGCGGAGGAGAAAGGTTACTGCTTACCCGGGCAGTGAGGGATGCCGATGAAAATGAAGTGTTACCAATAGGGTTCCATTTTGTGAAGAGGGGAGGATGGATTTAGTCTTGAAGCCGCTGCTGAAGCTCTAACAATTTCTCCAGCGCTTTCATTTCGTTTCGGATGCCATGACGGCCCACCCACACCAGTAGCACCGCAATCAGTGGAATGGAGATGTGCATCCACACTACGGCTGTAGCAGAAATGTAGCGGCTGACTTCGGGTGTTACTGCATACAAACCGATAACGTAGAGCACGGCAATCAAAATGGTAGCGGGTCCGTGAATGTGCTTGCGCAAGCGATGGAATGCCAGCAGCGCTGGCAACGTGTGTGCCGTTGGCCTGTCGATCTGAATTTTTTTTGCCCGCAGCAGGCTGATCACCTCAATACCGATACGCACCAGCAAGCCGCCTATCATCAGCGCAATGCCACCTTTGGTCAACGGTTCTTGCAGCGAATAGAGTAGGAAGAAAAAGACAAACAACACCATGGCGGTGCCGCCCAGCACAATGAGGTTGCCGTAGTGTTCGGAATATATTCTTCTGGTTTTTTGTTTGGCTTGCGCGATGAGCTCTTCAGCGCTGGCAGATACACCCGGCTGATGCTGCTTGGCCTGTTGCCAAACGTTCTTAAGGTCGTTCAACTCATACTCCATGTTGCAATCGCGTTTTTAGTTTGGTGCGGGCCCGGTGGATTTTTACCCGCAAATTATTTTCAGAAATGCCCATCATCTCTGCAATGTCAGCATACGGCACCTCTTCCAAAACCAGCATGATCACCAGGCGGTCTACTTCCTCCAGTTCGCCAATGGCCTCATACAATTTTTGTTCTGCTTCTGAGGGAAGCTCCTCTCCACGATCGTGAATCGCCTCATTCAGCGATTCCTCCGTTCGCTTTTTTTCCTTGCGCAACTGCAGCAAACAGGTGTTTACCGTGATGCGGTAGATCCAGGTTTTGTAAGAAGCCTGCCCCCGAAATGAGGGCAGGGCATTCCACACGTTGATAAACACATCGTGCGTTAAATCATGGGCCAGTTCCCGATCGCCTTTCATAAACCCGCGGCACAGTGTCATCACCATGCGTTGGTGTTGTTCGTAGAGCGTTTGAAAGAGTGATGCGTCTGGCGGGCCGGTCATTTCGCGAAGAACGCATTTAGCTGGTCATAAAACCACTGGGGCTCATCAAACATGATGTAATGTCTTCCCGATGGGGCTATTTCGATTTTTTTGTTGGCGAGGTCGGCAAATTGCTTTTCGAAGTTAGGAAGCACCGCCTCTTTGCTGGGGAAGGGAGCACCCAAAATCAACACGGGCACCTGAATAGCCGGCAGCAACGGTCTTGCATCTGCTTTCAGCAAATCGGTATAGCCATACACATACGTTTTGCGATCGGCCTCCAATATCCACGACTTGATTTGTTGTTGTTTCTCGGGCACCGAAGTCATTCCCTGCGCCATCATGCCGGCTGTTTGTGCAAAGGCTTCATCGCTTGCCTGCAGCATCTGCTGGTTGTATTTGCTTTCATATTGAAGCGAGGTGGCAGGAACGCCCGGCATCATCACCTCGCGAAAGCAGGCCAATGCATCTACCAACACAACCGCATCTACACGTTCACCCAACGCTGCTGCGAGGTCCAGCGCCAGGCTGCCGCCCATGCTGTGCCCCACCAGCCTGATGTTTTTCAGCTTGTTGTACGTGGCGTAGGCAACCAACTCATTCTTAATCGTTTCATACCAGGGCATGGGTATAGGTGCCAGTCCGTTAAAACCCGCATACGACACCAGATGGGCTTCGTACTTTCCTTTCAGGTTTTTAACCGTTTCGTTCCATACGGTTCCCGGGGTAATGAATCCGGGGAGAAAAAGCACAGGTTGCCCCTTGCCTTGCTTTTCGATGTGGATTGCTTTCGGTTGAGCATTTGCGCCATAGATGGAGGCATACATCACCATCATTCCGACCAGTAGTTTCTTCATAGCTTGTTATTGTTTTGCTATTCAGATACCGGGAGGTGGGGATTATTACAAGTGGGGTGAATTTTTTTTGAATCGAAAGCGCCTGCCGCATATTTACCATGGAAAAATTTTTGTCACAAGTTCCTTTCATTCAATTTTGCGGCCCCGTTCTTCTCGATATTGATTTGAACTGACAACTTTGGCGGAAATACTCACCATGAAAACGCTGCTCATTACCCCGGAAGGATTAGAAAAGTTAAAAGCGGAGCTGGACCAACTGTGGCGGGTGGAGCGGCCCGACACCACGCAAAAGGTGGCCTGGGCGGCCAGTCTGGGCGATCGTTCCGAGAATGCCGACTACCACTATAACAAAAAGCGCCTGCGCGAAATCGACAGGCGCATTCTTTACTTGCGCAAGTGCATTGATAACCTGAAGGTGGTGCACTACTCACCCTACCAGGAAGGCAAGGTAATGTTTGGGGCGTGGGTGGAAATTGAAAACGACAAGGGAGAAAGGAAGCGTTTCCGCATTGTGGGCTCGGAGGAAATTATGAACCGGAAAGATTACATCTCTATGGATTCGCCCATGGCCCAGGCGCGGCAGAAAAAAGAAGTGGGCGAGGAGGTGGTGGTGAAAGCGGCCACCCGGCAGTTTGTGTGGCGCATTGCAAAGATTGAGTATGAGAAGTAAGTGTAACTGTGTTGCGTACCCGGGCAAGGCACACCTCACCCGACTGCAATAATCCCAACCCATGCCGTTGACTTTCCACCCGCTTTTACTATTTAGCGCACAAATTTATTTTCATGAGTAGACACTACGCGGCAGCCGTTGCCGCATTTCTGGTGTGGGGTTTCTTTCCGCTGGTGCTGCGAGCCATCAAGACGCAACCGGCTGGCGAGATTTTGTATTTCCGCATCTTATTTTCGCTGATCATTCTCATTGTCATCATTGCTGCCTTTATGCGGAAAAAAAGCAGCGAGAACTGGGCTCAATTTTCGTCCCTCTCCACATCTGCCAAAAGCCAAACCGTTTTGCTTACGCTGCTGGGTGGCCTTTTGCTTACCATCAACTGGCTGGTATTTATTTATGTGGTAAACGAAGTCAACATCAAGACGGCCTCCTTTTCGTACCTGATTTGCCCGGTTATTACTGCGGGTCTCGGCTATGTGTTGCTGCGCGAGCAGATGATGCCGGTACAATGGTTCGCCATCTTGCTGTGCGCCCTGAGTTGTGTGCTGATGGGCCTGAACAACGTGGTGGAGTTGGGCTACAGCCTGGTGATTGCGCTCTCGTATGCATTGTACCTTATTACGCAGCGAAAAAACCAGGGCTTTAACCGGCTAATTATGCTGGGGGTACAGGTGCTTTTCGCTTTCATCATCCTGAGCTTTTTCCTCGGCCAGCTGGTGGGCACCGTGGTGGTAGATGTTCGTTTCTATTTGATCGTTGGCTGCGTTGCTTTGTTCTTCACTGTGGTGCCGTTGTTTCTGAATTTATATGCCCTCAACAAGATCAATGCGGCCACCATTGGTATTCTGATGTACATCAACCCGCTGATTAATTTTATCCTGGCTTTTTTGATTGTGCATGAAACGGCCACTCCCGTTCAGGTGGCAGGCTATGGGGTAATTACCCTGGCTCTGGTGCTGTTCAACTACCCGTTGCTAAAGCGGATGGCGGGGTAGAATAGCAATGAGAAATACTCGTGCCCGCTGGTGCCGCACGAAAACGACTTTGCCCGTGGCCATCCTCGCAGGGGTGCGGATGAACGCGAAGGAGTAGGGTGGCTTTACAGAAAAGAGAGCCCTCTCTGGGGGAGTTCTCTTAACCAGAATTAATTAGTCAGGAAAAGGCACTCTTCTTGCAAACGCAGCAAGTTGTTTTGCTTTGGAGTTTGTAACTGTACCAACAATCAATGCGTGGGCTTCATTATCAGGTAACGGATCGTGCTCACAGTCCAAGCCGATCTGTCTAACTTGTTCTGCGGTTAAAGCGTAAAGTCGATAGGTATAGCGGTCTCTAATGCTTTTTGCGTGCGTGGTTAGGCGTTCGATGTCAACAGAAAGTTTCTCTGCACCTCCGGCTATTTTTCTGGGCGTAAAGGCGAATGAGGTCAAGGTTTGGTCGGGCCGCACAAAACTCGGATTCTGAAAAACGACTCGCCTTAGCAGGTTGTCGTCACTATTTATTAACTCGGCCATTCTACGCGTTGATAAAATTCAGCAGCGCACGGTAGTTGGCCTCTAAAGACCCCTCAAATTCGATTTTATTTTTATCGCTCAAGACCAACTCAGTGTTTCCGTCTGAATCGAAATAGACTGCCGCCTCTCTGGAGCCTCTTCGGAACTCAACAGTCACTTCTCCATTCGGACCTGGTGCAGCGAAATAAAAAGGAAGCAGGTTTCTATCTGCTCTTTTTACGAACCGAACTGCTTTCTCAATCGTTGCTGTACTTGGCGGCACAGCTCCGTAGCTGTCCCAATTTTCTGGTAGTGCTCTAAAACTATTTAGTTTGCCGACAATTTGTTTTGCTTCTTCAGAGAAAGCTTCTGTTAACGAAATGTACACCACACTAGTGGCCGATGTTGAGAAATACTTACCCCGCTGATAAAGGTCACTAGCAGCAGAAGGAATCGTGTCGATACCTGGATCGCAGTCCAACAGCAGATTATTTGAAGCTATCATAAAAATGGGGTTTTGTCATATCCTTAAACAATGATGACGTGGCGGTGTGCGCACCTTCCAGCCATGCTAAAATGGAACTGGCATCGAAGCCGTCTTGCTTGGCCACAATGGTTTGCCAGATCAGCGCATCATCGTCTGTCTTTCGATACTTGCCACTGTTCATACTCAGATGTAGTTCCGACTTGTCGGGCAACTCGAACGACTGGCTGAATTGTAGGGCTTTAAGATTTCCCCGCGTGTCGAAATTGTTAACGAACGACAATTTAAAATGTTCGGTAACAAATTCGCGCCAGCGTCCTTCAAAGCCATAATCTTTCAACTTTACTGAGTCTACGTAACGCAGAATGGCTGCAGTGATCTTTGGCGGGCGTTCATACACTTTGAACAACCAACTGAGGCTTTCCTTAATGAGTGGGAAATAAGATGTCGCCCAGTCGTAAGTTATGTCGGTATCATTTACTGTAAAGATACCCGGACCCAATTGGATAACGGGCCACGTGTCTTTTGCCGTCCAGTATTGATTTACCACCTGGTAGTGCAGCATCTGTTCCGGCAAAACATGGGGCAGTTTGCGATTAAAAAAAGGAAACCTACCCTTGGCGATATCCTGCAATTTGCCCTGAGCAAGTTGGAAACCCGGATCATACAACTGGCCACTTGCCGGATCTAATTCCAATTCCCATCGGATCTCAAATATGGCCTCTTGTAAGGGTGCTTTGGGTAGTC
>JBMOLS010000050.1:0-2504 GCA_049324055.1 Bacteroidota bacterium
AACACGGGATTCACTTTGTCTTTGTTCCTGATCACCATATCTACAAAATCTTTGTTGTACGCATCAAAGAAGTCATCGGCACTGTTGGCCATGGCATCGGGAATATTGAGCACATGCACACTGCCTGTGCTTCAGTTCAAAGGCATTATCGGCAAAGGAGTAATTTTTCAAGATACTAAGTTCATTAATAATATCGTCTGTACCTACTTCCCCGGCAATGCCAGGCACCCCGTTGGGGTTGTATTTCCCAAAGAGCATGTTGGCCTTGTCACCCGGTAAATTTATGGTAGTGCCCCTTACACTCAAACTCCTTGCCCCGCCCGGCAGGCCATGTACGGTTTTTAGTTTTTGCAAGAGCCCTTCATAGTCGCTGCCGATCACATTGCTTTCATCTATCGCATAACCAATAAACTGTTTGCTTTCCACATCTACAAAGAGCATGCGCCCGGTGGCAGGGTCGTGCTTGATCAGGTACTTGCCATCGCTGCTGGTAAAGTGTTTAAAATTCGGGTCTATTTTTTTCCAGAAATCTGCCGCGCGGAATTTGCTTCCATTCTTACCAATCAACTGCCTGAACTTGCCTACCGGTGCGGGTATGTCGAGTATATATTTTTTCGCTACGTCCTTTACTGCGTTCGTGGTTTCAGTGGCCTTCTTTCCTTTCGTAAGCGCACCACCCCAGAATATACTCGCGATTTGTACGGCATCATAACCGCCTTCGTGCGCAGCCACATCTCCGCCCTGTGTGTACTTCGCTGCTTTTTCTTCAAACATGGCTTGCAGTGTCTGGAGATCAATGGAGCTCACGGCCGTTATCAATGCTTCACGCTCCTGCTTATCAAACAGGCTCAAGCCCATCAACAACAAATCGGGTATGCTCTTGAACTCGTCCACCACGCCATCACCAATACCTGCTACTGTCGATTGTAAATTGAAAGGATAGGTCTTGGGCTGCTGCTTGTCCCACATGGGCACGGGCACTTTCACTTGCGCAAGGGTTTCCTTGGTTACTTTGATCACCCACATGCCACGCTCAAAAATGTTCAGCGTTGCTTCGGGGTGCTTGGCCAATTCTCCAATCGCATCGGTATCTGCAATGGCCTTGGCAATGTGGGCGTCCCTTATCTGGTCAACCTCGCTTTGCTGATAGCTGAACGAAATGGTCTCCCCAGATTCTAAGGTTTTGGAAGTCGGGTAACTGAAGAAATTGTTTTGGTAGTAAAACTTGTATTGGTAGCCTGTGGCTGTCTTCCCTAATAAAAGATGGACTTGCTTTTCAGGGGTGAACGTGTTTTGTATTTGCTGGAATTCCGCCTCATTCACAATAGAGACTTTGGAGTCTATCCCACGCTGTTTGAAATCCGATATGAGCTTCTGCAATTTTTTAAGCTCTGCCTGATCAACGACCACACCTGCCGCAACCGCTATGTCGTTGCCTGTTGGCGGACTTGCCAAACATAAATTGATCTGTTCGTAAAGTTTTGTGATGTAGGTTACAGAAAGTCTTTCAAGTTTATCTTGGCCACATACCAAATAACTGTCTAAGCCATCCAGGTATTCTGTACAGATACGCTCACTTTGGTTGGCAAAGAATACCGATAATTTACTGCCCGATGTGGAGAGTGTTGTTGTATTGGCGGGAGAGCCAAGATTGACAAACAGTTTCTCCTCTCCGGCTGTTTGATTGTACAAAATCGAAAGGCAGATAGAGCCAGGCACCTTGAACAAATAAGTCGGGCGTTGCACTCCATTGAATTCTACATTCCCGTCATAAATCGTTTCTGTTTTGGTCTGTTGTTCGCTGCATGCCTTGCAATGCAACAGGGCAACTACGTCTTTATTGGTTAGATTAAGCTCCCGTGCTTTGCTCAGAATAAAGGATTGGATGGGATCACCTTGCAATGCACTTTCCTCATCATCCTCAAACAAACCCAGCACGGCTACGGGGTCGTGGATGTAATCCCACTGGTATTTGTTCAGGCGCGTGCCGGTGCCGTAGTCCATCAGGTTGTCGGTGGTTCCTTTCCCCTAAGGTAGCATATTCTTCGAAGGTATGCTCCAACCGAAATGCTCCGTGTCCCAACTCGTGCGCTAAGGTATGTGCAAAATATTCGTTCGGTATAGCGCTGGTAAACAGGAAACCTGCCTGCTTCTTGCGCGGCATGTAGCCCATCTTGTTTTTATCTTTGGCTCCTTCTACTATAAACAAATAGTAAGTATCCGCAGCGGGTGTGCTGTTTCCAAAAGCATCTATCACCTTGCGCATCTCGGCCGTGTAGCTGCTCAGCAAGCCACTCTCCCCGTCATCCAGCGCTGTTTTGTCGATGCCCTGCACGGTCATTTTCCGTTTCTTCCACAGCCCAACTTACACCGGCCTGTGAAAGCTCCCCTTAGTTAGTCACATTCGAAAGTATAAATTTCCAGTTGTAATTGCTATCCTGTTGGAATGTGGGAAACTCCGCGGTGGCCTTTTGCGGGTGGTGGAGTTTTCCATATTTCAACAG
>JBMOLS010000051.1:0-2477 GCA_049324055.1 Bacteroidota bacterium
ACGAATACCTGCCGCCCTACAAAGCAGCGCTCGATGCCGGGGCGGGCAGCATCATGGCATCTTTTAACGAAATTGACGGCATACCGGCCACGGCCAATAAATGGTTGCTTACCGATGTGCTCCGCAACGAGTGGGGCTTCAAAGGTTTTGTGGTGTCGGATTATACGGGTGTGAGTGAAATGATCAACCATGGCCTGGGCGACCTGCCAACGGTTTCCGCAAAAGCGTTGGCAGCAGGCCTTGACATGGACATGGTAAGCGAGGGCTTTCTTACCACCCTGGCGCAGTCTGTGAAGGACGGACGCGTAACAGAGCAACAGATTGATGCCGCCTGCCGCAGGATACTGGAAGCCAAGTTCAAACTCGGACTGTTCGATGACCCGTACCGCTACTGCAACGAAGAGCGTGCGAAGAACGAAGTGTTTACAGATGCCCATCGGGCGGAGGCGCGCAGCACGGCCGCACAGAGTTTTGTGTTGCTGAAGAACGACCGCAGCATTCTACCGCTGAAAAAAACCGGAACCATTGCGCTGGTGGGACCGCTGGCCGATGCTAAAGAAAACATGACTGGTACGTGGAGCGTAGCCGCGCGTTTTGCGGAATCTATTTCGCTGCGCGAGGGTTTGCAGAAAGCGGTAGGTACATCTGCCAGGGTAGTGTATGCCAAAGGCTCGAACCTGACCGAAGATGAAAAGCTGGAAGCAAACTCGACTTTATTTGGTAAATCGTTAGGTCGCGATCCACGCCCCGCTGAGGCCATTCGCAATGAAGCACTGCGTGTGGCACAAAGCGCTGACGTAATTGTGGCAGCCGTAGGTGAGGCTGCCGAGATGAGTGGCGAGGCTGCTAGCCGCACCAACATAGAAATACCCGAGGTGCAAAAAGACTTGTTGAAGGCCCTTCTGAAAACCGGCAAACCCGTGGTGCTGGTGCTCTTCACAGGCAGGCCGCTGGCATTGAAGTGGGAGAGTGAGAACGTTCCCGCCATCCTCAACGTATGGTTTGGCGGCTCAGAAGCTGGCCATGCCATTGCCGATGTGTTGTTTGGTGAGGTAAACCCTTCCGGTAAACTCACCACTACCTTTCCGCAAAACGTGGGCCAGGTGCCATTGTATCACGCCCATAAAAATACCGGCCGGCCGTTGAGCGGCCCCTGGTTTCAGAAATTCCAATCGAATTACCTCGATGTTTCGAACGACCCGCTGTACCCCTTCGGCTACGGGTTAAGCTACACCACCTTCAGCTATGGCGAACCCCGGTTGGATAAAACGGAGATGACCGCAGAGGGAACGCTGACGCTGACCGTAGAGGTAACCAACACAGGTTCGCGCGATGGTGCCGAGGTGGTGCAACTCTACATTCGCGACCCGGTAGCCTCCGTAACACGGCCAGTGAAGGAGTTGAAGGGCTTCCAGAAAGTGGTGATCAAAGCGGGAGAGACAAAATCCGTTTCTTTTTCCATTACAAAAGAACAGCTTTCCTTCTACAACAGCGATTTGAAGTGGACAGCCGAGCCGGGTACGTTTCATGCAATGGTAGGCCCGAATGCACGCGATGTGAAAATGGTGCCGTTCGAGTTGAAGTAAGTATTGCAGGCGTTAGACGGCTTGGTTACGTAAGTGAACAGCCGTCTCACACCTTCGCCTTCGCAAATGAAGGCGGTTTAATTGTAGAGTATTTTGTTGCCTTATGACAATCAATACGCTGTCCTACAATCAATAACCACGTCATCGCGAGCGCAGCGTGGCGATCTCCTGGAAGCGATTTGATTGCTTTCATCGGAGTTCAACTCCTCTATAGAGGACAACTGTTTTTACGTAGCTTTGTCGATACTTCAATTCTTATGGATTTCCTCCAGATTCCCGATGTGATAGAACGAAACCTGACAGCTACATTCGCCTATTTCGACCTGGTAGCCGTGCTGCTTTTTTCCATTTCAGGTTCCATTGCTGCCATACGCAAGCAATACGATTTCATCGGTGTGTTTATCGTAGCGTTCTTTTCCAGTGTGGGCGGAGGGCTCATCCGCGATGCCATCTTCATTCAAAGCGGTCCGCCTTTGGTAGTTACCAGCTCCAACTACCTGCTGGTGATATTGCTTGGCTTTGGCGTGGCCATGTTCTTCTACCACAAGCTTAACCGCATGGTGATGACCCTGAAACTGGTAGATGCTATTTCGTTGGGCATGTACAGTGTGGTGGGCGCCAGCGCTGCCATGCGTGCCGACCTGGTGCCGCTCGCGGCTGTGCTGGTAGGCATGTTCAACGCAGTGGGGGCGGGGCTCATCCGCGATTTGCTGATTGGCGAAACACCCATCATTTTTTTACCGGGGCGTTTTTATGCGGGCGCGGCCATGGTGGGCAGCAGCTTGTTCACCGTTTTGTACGGATGGCTACAGTTAGACGAGACGTTGGCCGCTCTGATTGCCATTGTGTCCACCTTCCTGGTGCGTGTACTCTCAGTGCGGTTCGATTGGC
>JBMOLS010000052.1:0-2466 GCA_049324055.1 Bacteroidota bacterium
CAGAAAACAAAGACAGCGAGATAGCGCTGCTCAGCCAAACGCAGGCACAACAGGCAAACGAATTGAAGCGTCAGGAGTTTATACGCAACATTTTTGTGGTGGTGTTTGCCCTTACGGCCATCTTGCTATTTACCGTTTACCGCAGCGGCCAACGAAGAATCCGAATCAACAAGTTGCTGATGGAGCACCAGGAAGAAATCAAAAGACGTAGCCTGGAGTTGGAACAACTGAACCAGGTGAAGGACAAATTCTTCTCCATCATTTCGCACGACCTGCGCTCGCCCATGAATGCCCTGTCTGCGATACTCGACATGGCCGACAAAAAGCAATTATCGGCAGATGAATTTGCTCAGCTTACCAAGGAGCTGCGCATCCAGTTCAACCACACCAAAACGCTGATCAACAACCTGCTCGACTGGACCTTGTTGCAGATGGACAAACTGAAAATTCAGGAAGACCGCGTTGACCTGCGATCGATGGTAGACGAGAACTTCCGCCTGCTCAGCTCGCTGCACCTGAAGGACATTCAGATGATTAACGAAATCGGCCCCGGCACTTTTGCCAAAGCCGACACCAATATGGTGAACCTGGTTTTCCGCAACCTCATTCTCAATGGCATTAAGTTTACCGATGCAGGCGGCACCATTAAAGTGGCCACCCGGCCAGAGAACGGCAAGATCGTGGTATCCGTAACCGACAATGGCGTGGGCATAGCTCCCGAAGTTCAGAGTATTCTTTTCGAAAAAACCAGCGGCTACAGTACGCGCGGCACGGCCAACGAAAAAGGAACCGGTCTGGGACTGATTCTATGCAAAGAATTTGTTGAGAAAAATGGAGGCACCATCTGGCTGGAAAGTGAACCGGGCAAAGGCAGCACTTTCTATTTTACAGTAAAGCAGGCCTGATCGCCACGTCCTTTTAAAATCCAGGATTATTACTGACAGCGGTAACCTGTTTACGTCTATTTTTGTTTTTTGATGGCAATGCGCGCTAGCAACTACTGGAACAACATACGAACGGCAACCGCCACACTGGCTACCGGCCTGAAGCTTACGTTGCGCCACTTCTGGCAGTCCCGCAAAAGCAAGGGCACCACAGACATATCCAAGCCGGGCTACTTCGAAGGCCAACAAGGTATAGCCACCATTGCTTTTCCGCACGAACAGATACCCGTACCCGACAATGGGCGCTACCAGCTTCACAATGAAATTGATGATTGCATTGTATGCGATAAGTGCGCCAAAATCTGCCCGGTGAATTGCATCACCATAGAGCCCATAAAATCGCCTGCCGAGTTTGGCAAAACATCAGACGGCACCTCGAAAAGAATTTATGCCGCCCGTTTCGATATCGACATGGCCAAGTGCTGCTTCTGTGGCCTCTGCACCACAGTGTGCCCCACCGAGTGCCTCACCATGACTCCCACGTACGACTATACCGTAACCGATATTGCAGAACATAACTTCGCGTTCGGCAACCTCTCTCCTGCCACTATCGAAGAGAAAAAGCAAGAATGGGAAAACCATCAGAAAGCAAAAGCAGCGCCTGTAGCAGCCAGCCCAACCGAGGCACCAGCCCCAACTGCACCGGCTGCAGCCAAGCCCGTGTTCAAGCCACGCATCAAACCGCCCGGACCATCGCAGGCATGATCAGCTTCGTCTTTTATTTTCTCTGCCTAACGGCCGCACTTAGTGCCATAGGAATCATGGTGGTAAAAAACATCCTTCATGCAGCCCTATTGCTCATCGCCTGTTTGCTGGCAGTGGGTGGCATTTTTATAGTGTTGCAAGCAGAGTTTCTGGCCGTAGCTCAGATTATGGTGTATGCGGGTGGTGTATTGGTACTGTTGATCTTCGGTATTATGATAACCCTGCGTACAACAGGGCAAACGCCCGCGGTAGGTCGAAATAATTTTGTCACTGGCCTGTTGGCTGGGTTTGCTTTGTTTGGCCTGCTGGCCTTCACCTTAAGCGCCACTCATTGGCCTTTTACCGAATCGGGTATGAGTACATCAATCCGGCAGTGGGGCATGGAACTCGTAACCTACCAGGCAGCACCTTTCGAATTAGGCGGCATTTTGTTACTCATCAGTTTAATTGGCGCAGCCCTGGCTGCCACGTACCCCGGTAAATCATGATGAAGGTATGATAACCCACGCACTGTATCTCGGAGCTTTTCTTTTTGTGGTGGGATTGGTCATTCTGACTACCAGGCGCAACCTCATCATGATGCTGATGGGGCTTGAATTGATGCTGAATGGCGCCAATGTAAACCTAGTTGCCTTTAACACGCTGCATCCAGCTTCGTTGAATGGGCAAATGTTTGCGCTGTTCGTAGTCTTGGTGGCCGTTTGCGAAGCAGCCGTTGGTATTGCACTGGTGTTGCGCGTTTATCATTTCTACCAAACCTCGCTTCCCGATCAGATCAAAGAACTTCAGGAAAAGTAATGACTGCGCCTTTCGATAA
>JBMOLS010000053.1:0-2465 GCA_049324055.1 Bacteroidota bacterium
TTATCGAAAGGCGCAGTCATTACTTTTCCTGAAGTTCTTTGATCTGATCGGGAAGCGAGGTTTGGTAGAAATGATAAACGCGCAACACCAGTGCAATACCAACGGCTGCTTCGCAAACGGCCACCAAAACTACGAACAGCGCAAACATTTGCCCATTCAACGAAGCTGGATGCAGCGTGTTAAAGGCAACGAGATTTACATTGGTGCCATTCAGCATCAATTCAAGCCCCATCAGCATCATGATGAGGTTGCGCCTGGTAATCAGGATGACCAATCCCACCACAAAAAGAAAAGCTCCGAGATACAGGGTGTGGGTTATCATACCTTCATCATGATTTGCCGGGGTACGTGGCAGCCAGGGCTGCGCCAATTAAGCTGATGAGTAACAAGATGCCGCCTAACTCGAAAGGCGCTGCCTGGTAGGTTACGAGTTCCATGCCCCACTGCCGGATTGATATATCCCTTCCCGATTCTGTAAAAGGCCAGTTGGTGGCACTTAAGGTGAAGGCCAGCAGACCAAACAACGCAAACCCAGCTAACAGGCCAGAGGTAAAATTATTTCGACCTACCGCGGGCGTTTGCCCTGTTGTGCGCAGGGTTATCATAATGCCGAAAATCAACAGTACCAATACACCACCCGCATATACCATGATCTGAGCTACGGCCAGAAACTCTGCTTGCAACACTATAAAAACGCCACCCACTGCCAGCAAACAGGCGATGAGCAATAGCGCTGCATGAAGGATGTTTTTTACCACCATGATTCCTATGGCACTAAGTGCGGCTGTTAGGAAAAGAAAATAAAAGACGAAGCTGATCATGCCTGCGATGGTCCGGGCGGTTTGATGCGTGGCTTGAACACGGGCTTGGCTGCAGCCGGTGTGGTTGGGGCTGGCGCCTCAGATGGGCTGGTTGCCACAGGCGCTGCTTTTGTTTTCTGATGGTTTTCCCATTCTTGCTTTTTCTCTTCGATGGCGGCAGGAGATAGGTTGCCGAATGCGAAGTTATGTTCTGCAATATCGGTCACCGAATAGTCGTATGTGGAAGTCATGGTGAGGCACTCGGTGGGACACACGGTGGTGCAGAGGCCACAGAAACAGCACTTGGCCATGTCTATATCGAAACGGGCGGCATAAATTCTTTTTGAGGTGCCGTCTGATGTTTTGCCAAACTCGGTAGGCGATTTTATGGGCTCTATGGTGATGCAATTTACCGGGCAGATTTTGGCGCACTTATCACATACAATGCAGTCATCAATTTCATTGTGAAGCTGGTAGCGACCATTGTCGGGCACGGGTATCTGTTCGTGTGGAAAGGCAATGGTGGCAATACCTTGTTGGCCTTCGAAGTAGCCCGGCTTGGATATGTTGGTGGTGCGCTTGCTTTTGCGGGACTGCCAGAAGTGGCGCAACGTAAGCTTCAGGCCGGTAGCCAGTGTGGTGGTTGCCGTTCGTATGTTGTTCCAGTAGTTGCTTGCGCGCATTGCCATTAAAAACAAAAATAGGCGTAAACAAGTTACCGCTGTCAGTAAAAATCCCGGATTTTAAAAGGATGTGGCGGTCAGGCCTGCTTTACTGTAAAATAGAAAGTGCTGCCTTTGCCCGGTTCACTTTCCAGCCAGATGGTGCCTCCATTTTTTTCAACAAATTCTTTGCACAGAATCAGCCCCAAGCCTGTTCCTTTTTCGTTGGCTGTGCCGCGTGTACTGTAGCCGCTGGTTTTTTCGAAAAGAATACCCTGAACTTCGGGAGCAATGCCCACGCCATTGTCGGTTACGGATACCACTATCATGCCATTTTCTGGCCGGGCGGCCACTTTAATGGTGCCGCCTGCATCGGTAAACTTAATGCCGTTGAGAATGAGGTTGCGGAAAACCAGGTTCACCATATTGGTGTCGGCTTTGGCGAAGGTGCCAGGTCCGATTTCGTTGATCATTTGAATATCCTTCAGGTGCAGCGAGCTGAGCAGGCGGAAGTTCTCGTCTACCATCGATCGCAGGTCCACGCGGTCTTCCTGAATTTTCAGTTTGTCCATCTGCAACAAGGTCCAGTCGAGCAAGTTGTTGATCAGCGTTTTGGTTTGGTTGAACTGGATGCGCAGCTCCTTGGTAAGCTGAGCAAATTCATCTGCCGATAGTTGCTTTTTGTCGGCCATGTCGAGTATGGCGGCCAGTGCATTCATGGGCGAGCGCAGATCGTGCGAAATGATGGAGAAGAATTTGTCCTTCACCTGGTTCAGTTGTTCCAACTCCAGGCTACGTCTTTTGATTTCTTCCTGGTGCTCCATCAGCAACTTGTTGATTCGGATTCTTCGCTGGCCGCTGCGGTAAACGGTAAAGAGCAAGATGGCCGTAAGGGCAAACACCACCACAAAAATGTTGCGTATAAACTCCTGACGCTTCAATTCGTTTGCCTGTTGTGCCTGCGTTTGGCTGAGCAGCGCTATCTCGCTGTCTTTGTTTTCTG
>JBMOLS010000054.1:0-45507 GCA_049324055.1 Bacteroidota bacterium
GCTTTATTTTTGTAGACCTGGCCGGTACAAACCGCAGAGACTGGAAAATGGTTATCTCATCGGCCATAGCGGGTATTGCTTTCATTCTAATCAAAGACTCATCATATCTGAATTAACTTTTACCCTACCAAAATTTATGAAACGAATTTTACTTCTGATGATCATCCTGACGTCCGCGCCATTCGCGTGGGCACAACAACAGGGGCAGTGGCAAGGAAAGTTTGAACAACTGGGGCAAATGTTGCCTACACCCAACGAGTATCGCTCGGCTTCGGGTGCTCCTGGCCCCAAATACTGGCAACAAAAGGCCGACTACGACATGACCATCGTGCTGAATGACGACAACCAGAGCATCAGCGGTACCGAAACGATTACCTACCACAACAATTCGCCCGATGTGCTCAAATACCTTTGGCTGCAACTCGATCAAAACCTGTTTGCCCAAAACAGCAACACGCCCAAAACCGCCACCAACTCTGTAGTAGATTCTGTTTCTGCCAAAACCATAGCGGGCCAGTTGGGCTTGCACAACTTCGATGGTGGCTTTAAAGTGAAATCGGTAACCGATGCAGCCGGCAAACCACTTCCTTACACCATCAACGCTACTATGATGCGCGTAGATTTGCCCCAACCTTTGCAACCCGGTGGAAAGGTTTCGTTTGGCGTAGCCTGGTCTTTCAACATTGTAGACCGCAATCTGCTGGGCGGCCGCAGCGGTATGGAGTTTTTTCCCGAAGATGGAAACTACATCTACACCGTTGCGCAATTCTTTCCGCGCATGTGTGTGTATGATGACCTGGTGGGTTGGCAAAACAAACAGTTTCTGGGTCGTTCAGAGTTTGCCGTACCTTTTGGCGACTACAAAGTGAAAATTACCGTACCTGCCGACCACATGGTGGGGGCCACCGGCATGATTCAAAACCCGCAAGAAGTGTTGAGCAAAACCGAGTTAGAGCGCTTCGAGCTGGCTAAGAAGACGTTCGATAAACCGGTTATTATTCGTACGCAAGCAGAGGCCGTGCAGTTAGAAAAAACCAAATCCAAAGCAACCAAAACCTGGGTGTTTACGGCCAACAACGTGCGCGACTTCGCTTTTGCGTCTTCGCGCAAGTTCATTTGGGATGCCATGGCCGTGAAAATTGGCGACAAAACACCACTGGCCATGTCGTACTATCCCAAAGAAGGCAACCCGCTGTGGGAGAAAGAATCTACCATTGCTGTGAAAAATACGCTGGAAGTATATTCCAAATTCACCATCGATTATCCGTATCCGCAGGCTACTTCGGTGCACACTGCCAGCATAGGCATGGAATACCCCATGATTTGCTTCAACTTCGGCCGCCCTGCCAAAGATGGTAGCTTTACCGACCGCACTAAGTGGGGCATGATTGGCGTAATCATCCACGAAGTGGGTCATAACTTCTTCCCCATGATCATCAATAACGATGAGCGCGAAAGCACGTGGATGGATGAAGGCATCAACAGCTTCGTGCAATACCTGACCGAGCGCGAACGCTACCCCACCAAGCCTAAGGGCAGGGGTGATGCCCAGAACCTCGTTCCCTATATGAAAAGCGACCCCACCCTGATGCGTCCTCTCATGACGGGTGGCGAGCAGGTAGTGAAGATAGGCGATGAGCAATACGGCAAAGCTGCCACTGCATTGAATATTCTGCGCGAAACGGTGATGGGCCCTGAACTGTTCGACAAAGCCTTTAAAGAATATGCACAACGTTGGGCCTTCAAACACCCCAAACCCTCCGATTTCTTCCGCACCATGGAAGACGCCTCAGCCGTTGACCTGGATTGGTATTGGAGAGGCTGGTTCTATACCACCGATGTTTGCGATGTGTCATTGGATCAGGTGAAATGGTACCGCCTGCGCAGCACACAAACAGACGTGGAAAGCAAAGGAAAAAATGTGAAGAAAGGCGACCTGGGCACGTCCTCCACCAAACCGGGCGACAAGACCACGCCCGACTTCAGCAATGGCCCTGAGTATTTTTCGGTAATTCCTACCGATGACCGCTCCTACCAGGAATTCCAAAACAAGGTAGATGATAAAGGCATCATCAATAAATTATCCGATAAGAACATTTACGAGATCAAACTCACCAACAAAGGTGGATTGATTATGCCGGTTATCATCGAATGGACTTACAAAGATGGCAGCAAAGAAATTGAACGTTTGCCCGCTGAAATCTGGCGCATCAACGAAACCACCATTACCAAAGTATTTGCCAAGGAAAAAGAGGTGGTGAACGTGGTCATCGATCCGCTGAAGGAAACAACCGATATCAGTGTGGATAACAACGTGTTTCCCCGCGTAGAGCAGCCATCTAAATTTGACGAGTTGCGTAAGAAAAGCGGAACAAACTGATTAACACATTACTTTTACAGGCAAGAAAGTCATTCTTCGGAATGACTTTCTGTTTTAAAGAACACAAACAATTAGAGCATGAGAAGAGCGATACTGGCCCTCGTTGCAATGATGGCCTTCCGTGTGCAAGCACAGGAGTGGAAAGGAAAATTTGAACAGTTGGGTGCAGAACTGCCCACACCCAATAGCTACCGCAATGCAGCCGGAGCACCCGGCCCCAATTACTGGCAACAGCGGGCAGACTATGTGATTAGTGTGGAGTTGAACGATGAAAACCAGCAGGTAAACGGCTCCGAAACCATTACCTACTACAACAACGCACCCGAAACACTTACGTACCTGTGGCTGCAGTTAGATCAGAACATTCTGCAACGCGATGGTATTAAAGACAAAACCTCCACCAGCTCCGTGCGCGATTCCGTGCCCACCCGCTACTTTGCCAGCACGGTGGGCGCGTTCGACTATGAAGGCGGTTACAAAATCAAATCGGTGAAAGATGCGTCTACAGGGAAAGACCTTCCGCACATCATCAACTTTACCATGATGCGGGTTGATCTGCCCTCCCCCCTAAAGACGGGCGAAAAGTTTTCGTTCAGCGTAGACTGGAGCTATACCGAATACGACCGTATGAAGTTCGATGAGCGCGGTGGCTACGAATTCTTTCCCGAAGACGGTAACTACCTCTACACTTTTGCCCAGTGGTTTCCACGTATGTGTGTATTCGATGACATAGAAGGCTGGCAAAACAAACAATTTCTGGGCAATGGCGAATTTGCCCTTACTTTTGGAAACTATAAAGTAAACATCACGGTGCCTGCAGATCACATTGTGGGTGCCACCGGCTGGCTGCAAAACCCCAAAGAGGTTCTCACCAAAGAACAACAGGAGCGCTTTGAGCTGGCACGCAAAACGTTCGACAAACCCGTTTTTATTGTAACCGAAGCCGAAGCACGTAAGAAAGAAAAAGAACGGTCGAAAAAGAAAAGCACATGGGTTTTCCATGCAGAAAATGTGCGCGATTTTGCCTGGGTATCTTCTCGTAAATTTATTTGGGATGCCATGGCCGTAAAAATTGGAGATAAAACTCCGCTGGCACAATCGCTCTACCCCAAAGAAGGGAACCCGCTTTGGGAGAAAGAATCTACTAAAGCCATCAAGAATACGCTAGAGGTCTATTCCGAACGCACCTTCGAATATCCTTACCCAACCGCGTACTCTATCCACACCGCCAGCATTGGCATGGAATATCCCATGATATGCTTCAACTATGGCCGCCCCCGCAAAGACGGTACCTACAGCCAGCGCCTGCTCGAAGGCATGGTGGGTGTTATTGTGCACGAAGTGGGCCACAACTTCTTCCCCATGATTGTAAATAGCGATGAACGCCAGTGGACCTGGATGGACGAGGGGTTGAATACTTTTCTGGAACGCGAAACCATCCGCACACGCTACCCCGGTTTTGATATTACCAGCGGCTCGCCCAAAGGCATCGCCAGTTGGATGCGGGGCGATAAAAGTCAGATGCGACCCATCATGGCCAGCAGCGACAACCAGGGGCGTAGCTTTGGCCCCAATGGCTATACCAAACCCGCTGCGGCCCTTACGTTACTACGCGAAACCGTGATGGGCCCCGAATTGTTCGACAAAGCCTTTAAAGAATATGCCGAACGTTGGGCCTTTAAACATCCGCAACCTGCCGACTTCTTCCGCACCATGGAAGACGCTTCGGCCGTAGACCTCGACTGGTTCTGGCGCGGCTGGTTTTACACCACCGATCATGTAGATCTGGAGTTGGAAGATGTGAAGTGGTTTCGTGTAAAAAGCACACAGGCAGACCCGGAGAATAAGAACGTGAAGGTAAAGGCAGGTGATCTAAATGCGTCTAAAACAGATAAGCCCTTCGATTTCAGTGGCGGACCGCAGGAGTTTACCGTTACCAATTCCAATGCCAATCAGGAAAATTTCCGAAACCAGGAATTCAGAAGTTTGGTAAACGACAATGCCATCCGTGGACAGTTGGAAGGCAAAAACATTTACGAAATCACGCTAAAAAACAAAGGGGGCCTTGTGAGTCCCGTCATCATCGAGTGGACTTACAAAGATGGCAGCAAAGAAATTGAACGCCTGCCGGCCGAGATCTGGCGCATCAACGAAACCGAAGTGAAGAAGGTATTTATGAAGGAGAAGGAAGTGGTGAACGTAGTGATAGACCCGAATGCTGAAACAGCCGATATCAACGTGGGCAACAATGCCTTCCCCAAAAAGGCAGGCACCACTAAGTTCGATCAGTTTAAAAAATAACGGCTTGCAAAAAATATACAGGGGCGCCTTCTGCCGTGGCAGAGGGCGCCCTTTGTTTTAGCCACTGGCACCTGCCAAAGTTGCCGGTTGTTGGGTTTGGCCTTACCTTTGATTAACAAACACCAAAAAATTGATATGGAAAGTCTTAAAAAGTATTTGCCCTGGATCATCGTGGGCATTGTGGTATTATGGGGTATTGGCGCCTATAATGGCATGGTAAATAAAGAACAGGCAGCCAGCGAAGCCTGGGCCAATGTGGAGTCTTCTTACCAGCGCAGGATGGACCTCATTCCTAATTTGGTAAATACCGTGAAAGGCTATGCCAACTTTGAACAAGAAACGCTGACCAAAGTGGTAGAAGCACGTGCCAGCGCTACACAAGTTAAAATTGACCCGAGCAATCTCACTCCTGAAAAGTTGCAGGAATTTCAGGCAGCACAAACCGGTGTGAGTTCGGCACTGGGCCGTTTGCTGGCGGTGGCTGAAAACTATCCCGATCTGAAAGCCAATCAGAATTTTCTCGATCTGCAGGCGCAATTAGAAGGCACTGAAAACCGCATCAACGTGGCGCGTAACCGTTTTAATGAAACAGTGCGTGCTTATAACTCTTCCATCAAGCGATTCCCTGGCAACCTGATTGCGGGCATCACCGGCTTCACCCCCAAAGGCTTCTTCGAAGCACAGGAGGGTGCAGAAAATGCCCCGCAAGTGCAGTTCTGACATCCGCAGATACAGCGAGAACAAAAAAGCCCGGGAAAAATCCAGGGCTTTTTTGTTACCTTTATTTTTCTTCCGTTACAAGCTGCGCTTCACTTCTTTCATTTCGTAGCTCTCAATCACATCACCCACCTGTATGTCGTTAAAGCCTTCTATGCCCATACCGCAGTCGAAACCGGATTTCACTTCGCCCGCATCGTCTTTGAAACGTTTCAGTGAGTTCAGTTTTCCTGAGTAAACCACAATACCATCGCGAATTAAGCGGATAGGATTGTTGCGCTTGATATAGCCATCGGTAACCATACACCCCGCCACGGTACCCACTTTGGAAATCTTAAATACTTCACGCACTTCGGCATTGCCCACAATAACCTCTTCCATCTCCTTCTCTAACATGCCTTCCATGGCCGCCTTCACATCGTTGATGGCATCGTATATGATGGAGTAGTGGCGAATCTCGATCTCTTCACTATCGGCCAGCCTTCGGGCCGATACGGAGGGGCGCACCTGGAAGCCAAGGATAATGGCATCGGCCGTAGATGCCAGCAGCACATCCGATTCAGAAATCTGCCCTACACCTTTGTGGATTATACTTACCGCCACCTTTTGAGTAGACAGCTTCAACAAAGAGTCGGACAAGGCTTCTACGGAACCATCCACATCGCCCTTCACAATCACGTTCAGCTGCTTGAACGAGCCTATTGCCAAACGTCTTCCAATTTCATCGAGCGTAATGTGCTTCTTGGTGCGTATACTTTGTTCGCGCAGAATCTGGCTGCGTTTGTTGGCAATTTCGCGGGCCTCGCGGTCGCTCTCTACCACTACCATTTTCTCGCCCGCCTGTGGCGCACCGTCCAGACCTAATACCTGCACAGGGGTAGAGGGCCCGGCTTCTTTTACGCGCTTGCCGGTGTCATCAAACATCGCCTTTACGCGGCCGTAGTTAGAGCCTGCCAGCAATATATCGCCAATGCGTAACGTGCCGTTTTGTACCATCAGGGTGGCAACATAACCCCGCCCTTTGTCAAGCGTAGCTTCTATTATTGAACCTGTTGCCGGGCGGTTGGGGTTTGCCCTCAAATTCAATATCTCGGCTTCTAATAAAACTTTTTCCAGCAGGTCGTCTATTCCTTGTCCTGTCTTGGCTGATATCTCCTGCACCTGGTATTTGCCGCCCCAATCCTCCACCAAAATGTTGATCTTAGAGAGCGACTCGCGCACCTTCTGCGGGTTCGCTCCCGGCTTGTCAATTTTATTAATGGCAATAACAATGGGTACACCCGCCACCTGGGCGTGGTTGATGGCCTCTTTCGTTTGGGGCATCACATCGTCATCGGCCGCCACTACAATAATGGCGATGTCGGTGAGTTTGGCACCGCGTGCACGCATGGCTGTAAATGCTTCGTGACCAGGTGTATCGAGGAATGCGATTTTGTGCCCGCTTTTGGTGGTTACATCGTAAGCGCCAATGTGCTGGGTAATGCCCCCGGCTTCCTGCGCGGTCACTTTTGTATTCCGAATGTAATCCAGCAACGAAGTTTTACCATGGTCAACGTGACCCATAATAGTTACAATAGGTGCGCGTGGCTGCAGGTCTTCCTCCGAATCGGCTTGTTCTTCCACATCCACTTCCTCTTCTGTAGAAGCAAACTGTACATCGTAACCAAACTCATCGGCAATAACGGTAATGGCTTCTGCATCGAGGCGCTGGTTGATGGACACAAACATGCCAAGACCCATGCAAGTTGAAATGACATCGTTTACCGATACATTCATGAGCGATGCCAAGTCGTTGGCAGAAATGAACTCTGTTACCTTAAGTGTTTTCGATGCTTCCTGCTCGCTCTGTAAACGCTCCTCTTCGGCTTCCGAGATGGCCTGGCGCTTTTCCTTCCTGTATTTGGCACCTGTAAATTTCTTTTGCTGGCCCCCGCTTAGCTTGGCAAGGGTGGCACGTATCTGGTCTTGAATTTCCTTCTCTGAAGGTTCTTCTTTTTGTGTTCTGGGCGCCTGCTGAGGGCGCGAACGCTGGCCCTGGCCACTGCCTCTTCGGTCGTCTGGGGAGGGGGTAATGCGCTTGCGCGGCCGTTTCTTTTTATCATCGCCCGTGTCGGACGATGCAACAGGTTGTTCTTTTTTCTTCTCGGTGGGCAACTCAATGCGGTCTACCACCTTCAAACCTTGAAGCCTGCCGGCCTTGGCTTTAATCAACTCCAACTCCTGCTCGGGCTTGGGGGGCTCGGCCGGAGGTGCCAAAGGCTTCTCCTCTGCCTTGGGTTCCGGTTCGGACGCCTTCGGCTGTTCTGCTGCGGGGGGCTCAGGCGTTTCCTCTTTCTTTTTGTCAAGGTCTATTTTGCCCAGCACTTTAATACCTTCAAGTTTGGGCTTCTCGCGCTCTATTTTTTCTGTCTTCGGTTCTTCTTTGTGTTTTACAATTTCTTTCGACCCTAAGTTTTTGATGAGGATGCGTTCTTCTTCTTCGGCCTTTTTATGATGCGTGCTGGGCTCACTTTTCAGCGTTACATTTTCGGTATGTTTTGTACCAATGGTTAACCCGTGGGCTTCAATTTTTTCGGAGGCAGAAGAGGCAAACTCTTTGGAAAGCATGGCAAATTGTTCGCCAGTAAGTTTTGCGTTGGGGTTGTTCTCTACCGTAAATCCCTTCTTGGCAAGGAATTCCAAAATAGTGTTATGCCCCACGTTCAACTTCCGCGATGCCTGCCCTAACCGTATCATCTTTTCTTCTGCCATGCTCAAATTTGCCTAGTATTTTTGGGAAATGTGTGATTTTATAGTCAATTCTTACTCAAATTCCTTGCGCAAAACGTTGTGAACCATCTCCACGGTCTCCTCTTCCAGGTCGGTTCTGCGTACCAATTCTTCCTTGCTGTGTTGCAAAACGCTCTTGGCGGTATCTAAACCAATGCGTTTCAACTCATCAATAATCCAACTCTCGATTTCGTCTGAAAACTCGTCCAGATCCACATCTTCTTCCTGAATCTGATCTAATTCGCGGAACACATCTATTTCATAGCCTACCAAGCGGCTTGCCAGTTTAATGTTCAAACCCCCTTTGCCAATGGCCAACGATACCTGATCTGGCTTCAGGTAAACCGAGGCGCGTCCGTTTTCTTTATCGATCTTAATGCTGGAAATTTTTGCGGGGCTCAACGCGCGTTGAATGAACAGTTCAATGTTTTCGGTGAAGTTGATCACATCTATATTTTCGTTCTGCAATTCGCGCACAATGGCGTGAATGCGCGATCCTTTCATACCCACACAGGCGCCCACCGGATCGATGCGGTCATCGTATGATTCTACGGCTACCTTGGCGCGTTCGCCCGGCTCGCGCACCGCTTTCTTGATGGTTATTAACCCATCGTACACTTCGGGTACCTCCTGCTCGAACAAGCGCTCCAAAAACACAGGCGATGTTCTGGACAGCACAATTTTTGGGTTCCCATTTACCATCTCTACCTTGTGCACAATGGCACGCACGTTCTCGCCCTTGCGGTAACGGTCTTTGGGAATTTGCTCACTTCTGGGGATGGATATCTCGTTACCCTCGGCATCAATCAGCAACACCTCTTTACTCAGCACCTGGTAAACTTCACCGGTAATAATTTCACCTACAATGTCTTTGTACTTCTGGAAGAGAATGTCTTTTTCCAGGTCTTTCACTTTCTGCATCAGCGTTTGGCGGGCAGTGGTTACAGCCCTCCGCCCAAATTCTTCAATGGGAATTTGTTCCGACACTTCTTCGCCCACTTCAAAATCGGGCTCTATTTTGCGTGCTTCCGTCAGGCTTATCTTATCGTGATCCCATATGTCTTCCGAGTCGTCCTCCACAATCTCGCGTATCCGGTAAATTTCCAAATCGCCTTTATCGGCATTGATGATGATGTCAAAATTTTCGGTTGGCACTGGGTTGCCGTTTTGGTCTACACCGAATTTTTTCTTGATCATGTTGCGAAACACGTCTTCCAAAATCCGGATCATGGTTGGCCGGTCTATGTTTTTTTGTTTGGCAAACTCGGCAAACGACTCAATTAGATTAGCTATGTCCATTGTATAACTATTTAAACGATACCATTACAAATGCTTTTTCAATCTGGCCAAAGGGCAATTCCATGCGCTGCGTTGATTTCTTTTTTCCTTCTTTAACCTCTACCTCCAGTACAATGCCTGTGTCAGAAACCTCTGCCAGGCGGCCCTTTACCATTTGCTTGTCAGCCAGGTGCACCTTCAATTCACGGCCTTTGTTTTTGGCGTACTGCCGTGTGAATTTCAACGGATGATAGAGCCCAGGTGTAGACACTTCCAACAGGTAGGCTCCCGCAATGAGGTTCGTTTGATCTAACGCTTGCGAAAGTTGTCTGCTCAACTCAGCGCACTGGTCAACGTTCACCCCGTTGTCGCCATCTACAATTACCAGCAACCGGGCGGGGGCCTTGCGTGCAGCGTAGATTACATCTACCACAAACTGGTCTGAAGGCAGTTTTGCCTGAGCCCATTCCCTTATTTTCTCAACAACATCCATTTTGCGCAACTATCGCGATAACGAAAGAGGGGACTTGCGGTCCCCTCTTTACAAAATTTCATTAAGAAGCGGTGCAAATGTATCGATTTTTTGCATACTAACAAATTCTTTCTGGCCTGCAATCCGAAAATGTCTTTTTACAATGGTTTTCACAGTAAGAGACCAGGCGCGGCAAAGGGCAGTGGGCACCCCAGGTCGTTAGAAAGTGGGGGCGGCAATCACCTCTCGGCATTATTTAGAAAGAGACTTTGAAAGCTGTGGGGCAAAGCGAGGCCTGCGTTATTTATAACGAAGACTGATCTACCAGCCGCTTCAGGTAAACACCATACCCACTTTTTTCCAAAGGCTGCGCAAGTTTCAATAGTTGGTCTTTGTTAATGTATCCCATGCGATAAGCTACCTCCTCAATACACCCTACTTTCAAGCCCTGGCGTTGCTCAATTACCTGCACAAAATTGCCTGCCTGCATCAGCGAATCGAAAGTGCCCGTGTCGAGCCAGGCCGTGCCGCGGCTCATAATACCCACCTTCAGCTTGCCACGCTTCAGGTACTCGTTATTCACATCTGTTATTTCGAGTTCGCCACGCGGGCTTGGCTTAATGGCCCGGGCAATGGCAAGTACCTCGTTGTCGTAAAAATATAAACCCGGCACAGCGTAGTTCGATTTGGGCTGTTTGGGTTTTTCTTCAATCGAGACAGCCTTTTTGTTTTTATCGAATGCTACCACGCCATACCGTTGCGGATCGTTAACATGGTAGGCAAACACCACACCACCATCGGGGTTATTGTTTTGCTGCAACAGTTCAATCAAGCCCGAACCGTAGAATACGTTATCGCCCAGAATCAACGCTACTTTGTCGCGGCCAACAAACTTTTCCCCTATGTGAAAGGCCTGAGCGAGACCTTCAGGCTTCGGCTGTTCTGCATATTCAAAGCTACAACCCAATTGCGCGCCATCGCCCAATAGCTTCCGAAAAAGCGGCAGATCCTGCGGGGTGGATATAATCAGGATTTCTCTGATCCCCGCCATCATCAAAACCGACAAGGGGTAATAAATCATCGGCTTATCATATAAGGGCATCAGTTGTTTGCTAATCACCAGGGTAAGCGGGTGCAACCGGGTGCCAGAGCCACCAGCAAGAATGATTCCTTTCATGTTCAAAATTAACGATTAGCGTACATCTGTTGATAATACTCCCTGTATTGGCCGGATGTTACGTGGTTTAACCACTCCTGATTTTCGAGATACCAGTCAACTGTCTTTTCCAACCCGGTATGAAAATCCACCGAGGGAGTCCAGCCCAACTCATTTTTTAACTTGGTGGCATCGATGGCATAACGCATATCATGACCGGGTCGGTCCTTCACAAAAGTGATCAGCTTTTCGGATGTGCCTGCCGCGCGGCCCAGTTTTTTGTCCATGATGCTGCACAGCAGTTTAACCACGTCAATGTTCTTCCATTCGTTGTTGCCTCCAATGTTATACACCTCAAAAGTTTGGCCCCTATGAAAAATGGTATCGATTGCGGTGGCATGGTCTAGCACAAAAAGCCAGTCGCGTATGTTTTCTCCTTTTCCATAAACCGGCAAAGGTTTGTTTTGAAGGATATTGTTAATAAGCAGGGGTATCAGCTTTTCCGGGAAGTGGTTGGGCCCGTAGTTATTAGAACAGCGACTGATCACCACCGGCAAGCCATAACTGTTGCCAAAGGCCTTTACAAAGTGATCGCTTCCTGCTTTGGAGGCTGAATAGGGAGACTGCGGATCAATGGGTGTTTCTTCTGTGAAAAAGCCGTGTTCTCCTAATGAACCGTACACCTCGTCTGTAGAAATGTGATAGAAACGTTTACCGGAAAAATGATTCTTCCAGGCATTCACAGATCCGTTCAGCAGGTTCAACGTACCTATGATGTTGGTTACCACAAATTCGGTGGGGTTTTCCAGGGAACGATCTACGTGCGATTCGGCAGCCAGGTGAATAATCCCATCAAATTTTTCCTCCTTCAAGAATTGCGATACAAAAGGGCTGTCGGCAATGTCGCCCTTCACAAAACGATAGTTGGGCATTTGCTCTACATCGCGCAGGTTTTCCAGGTTGCCGGCATAGGTAAGTTTGTCCAGCACCACGATGTGGTAGTCGGGGTATTTCTGCACAAACAAGCGGGTGACGTGCGATCCAATAAAACCGGCTCCACCCGTGATCAAAATCTTTTTGGCCGTCATTACTATCTGATGTAGTTACTGAAATCCTTGTGGTCGCGCTGGTATAGAACCTCCTGCGGCAGCGATTTAAAATACTCATAAGTTATTTTCAACCCTTCCGCCCTCGATACTTTTGGTTCCCATCCTAAAATTTCTCTTGCTTTACGGATATCGGGCTGCCGTTGCTTGGGGTCATCTTTCGGTAACGGTTGGTATACCACTTTTTGTTTCGTGCCGGTCAACTTCACTATCTCTTCGGCAAAATCGCGAATGGTGATTTCGTTGGGGTTGCCCATGTTCATGGGCTGTGCGTAGTCCGACAGCAGAAGTCTATAAATTCCTTCCACCAAATCATCTACATAACAGAACGATCGGGTTTGGGAGCCATCGCCAAAAACGGTCAGGTCTTCACCGCGCAACGCCTGACCAATAAATGCGGGTAGCACACGCCCATCGTTCAAACGCATACGCGGCCCATAGGTATTAAATATGCGTACAATTCGTGTTTCCAGGCCATGAAAAGTATGATACGCCATGGTCATCGCTTCCTGGAAGCGCTTGGCTTCATCGTACACCCCCCGCGGGCCTACCGCGTTTACATTACCGTAATACTCCTCGGGTTGAGGGTGCACGGTGGGGTCGCCATACACTTCCGAGGTGGAGGCGATCATGAAGCGAGATTTCTTTACTCGCGCCAAACCCAACAGGTTGTGGGTGCCCAACGAACCCACCTTTAACGTCTGAATGGGAATTTTCAGATAGTCGATGGGGCTGGCCGGTGAAGCAAAGTGAAGTATGTAATCCAAATTGCCCGGCACATGAACAAATTTCGTTACGTCATGATGGTAAAACTCAAACTGCTCCAGTTTAAACAGGTGCTCGATGTTCCGCAGGTCGCCAGTGATCAGGTTGTCCATGGCAATCACATGGTACCCTTCTTTTATGAATCGGTCGCAAAGGTGAGAACCGAGAAAACCGGCACCGCCCGTAATCAATATTCTTTTTCTATTTGCCATATACGGCCTCCCTTCCTACGCTGATGTACGTATAGCCCTGTTCTTTCATGGTAGACAAATCATAGAGGTTGCGGCCGTCAAAAATTACCTTTGCTTTTAAGGTTTTGCCCAGTTGCTCAAAGTCGGGCGTGCGGAATTCTGGCCACTCGGTGGCTATAAGTATGGCATCGGCATTTTGTGCCGCCTGATAGGGATCGTTGCAATAAATTACTTTGTCACCTAATTGCTTTCTCACGTTGGCCATTGCCTCCGGATCGTGCACCTGCAACGTGGCCCCCTCATTTAATAGAACTTCGATATTGTAAAGAGCTGGCGCCTCCCGAATGTCGTCCGTATGTGGTTTGAAGGCCAGGCCCCAGATGGCGATCGTCTTGCCCGCCAGGTTGTTGTGAAAGTGCTTCCGTATTTGTGGGATGAGTTTTGTTTTCATTTGCTCATTCACCTCCATAACCGATTTCAGCACTCTAAAATTATAAGCCGCTTCTTCCGAAGACCGGGCGAGTGCCTTCACATCTTTGGGGAAACAGCTTCCGCCATAACCTATACCGGGAAAAAGAAATCTTTTGCCTATTCTGCTATCCGTACCGATACCCCTGCGTACATCGTCCACATTTGCACCCAGTAGTTCGCACAGGTTGGCTATTTCGTTCATGAAAGTAATTTTGGTGGCTAGGAAAGCGTTGGCCGCATATTTGGTCAATTCGGCAGAACGTTCATCCATAAACAATACCGGATTGCCCTGACGCACAAAGGGCGCATACAGCGTTTCCATCAGTTTCTTCGCCTTTTCCGACTGTGTGCCAATTACCACACGCTCGGGCTTCATGAAGTCCTCCACTGCCACCCCTTCGCGTAAAAATTCCGGATTCGACACCACATCAAATGCCACCGTTGCTTTTTTGGCTATGCGGTCACGCACTTTCTCTGCGGTACCCACGGGTACTGTGCTTTTATCAACCACTACCACATATTCCTTCAGTAACGGACCCAGATCATCTGCCACCTTCAACACATATTTCAAATCGGCCGATCCGTCTTCGCCTTGCGGGGTAGGCAACGCCAGGAAAATGATGCGGGCATCTTTAATACCTTCTTCCAGGTTGGTAGTGAACGACAACCGTTTCTGTTGCATGTTTCGGTGGAAGAGAACATCCAGGCCTGGCTCGTAAATGGTGAGTTTGCCACTTTTCAGACTTTCTACTTTTGCCGCGTCAATGTCTACACAGGTTACGGTGTTGCCCGTTTCCGCAAAACAGGTTCCGGTTACCAGACCGACATAACCCGTTCCTATTACCGCAATTTTCATTTATACAGACTGTTAGGAGATTTTAAGTCCGCAAAAGTACCCGTTTTGAGTGGATTTTGGCTGAAAGATTTTATCCAAACTAACATTCGTTTGCAAAAAACTGCTACATTTGCACTCCGAAAAACATGAACCACGTATGGTACAGGTAGCAGAGTATACAGTAAGACATTCGCAAGAGGCAGAAAATCAACAAATGATTGCCGAGATGGTGCGCGATTTTGGCGCCAAAGAAATTCGGCCGCACATGATGGAATGGGATGAAAGCCAGCACTTCCCCATCGAACTGTTTCACAAAATGGGTAATCTGGGCCTGATGGGTGTGCTGGTGCCCGAGGCGTATGGCGGGGCTGGGTTTGGCTACAAGGAATATGTCACCGCCATTGTTGAGCTGGCCAAAATAGATGGCTCCATCGGCCTTTCGATGGCAGCCCACAACTCGCTGTGCACAGGCCACCTGCTGCAGTTTGGCAACGAAGACCAGAAACAAAAATATTTGCCCCGCTTGGCCAGTGGGGAGTGGATTGGCGCCTGGGGCCTCACCGAACCCAACACAGGTTCTGATGCCGGCAATATGCGAACGGTTGCCGTAAAAGACGGGGACTATTACGTATTGAATGGGGCCAAGAATTTCATTACGCATGGTAAATCGGGCCATGTGGCCGTAGTGATTGCGCGCACGGGTGCAGTGGGCGATTCGCACGGCATGACGGCATTTGTAATTGAGCGCGGCACGGCCGGATTTACAGCTGGCAAAAAGGAAAACAAACTGGGCATGCGGGCATCAGAAACGGCCGAAATGATCTTTACGGATTGCAGGGTACACAAAAGCCAGGTGCTGGGCAAAGAAGGCGAAGGGTTTGTGCAGGCGTTGAAAGTTCTGGATGGCGGCCGCATTTCCATTGCAGCCCTGAGCCTGGGCATTGCCAAAGGCGCTTTCGAGGCTGCCTTACGGTATTCGAAAGAACGCCATCAATTCAACCAGCCGATCTCCAATTTTCAGGGTATTTCGTTTAAACTGGCCGATATGGCGACCCAAATAGAGGCCGCCACCCTATTAACCTACCGGGCTGCCGAATTAAAAAACCAGGGCCTGAGCGTGAACAAAGAATCTGCCATGGCCAAATTGTACGCCTCAGAAATTGCCGTTTCCATTGCCAACGAAGCGGTTCAGATTTTTGGTGGCTACGGTTATACCAAAGATTTTCCGGCCGAGAAATATTACCGCGATGCCAAACTATGCACCATTGGCGAAGGTACCTCAGAGATACAGAAACTGGTTATTTCCCGAACGCTGTTGAAGTAATTTTGTATTTTGTATTCTATGCGCTTATATTTGCGTCCTTAAAGAAAAAATAGACCATGTTGGTAGTAAACATCAAAGAAAACGAGTCGATAGATAAAGCGCTGAAGCGCTTTAAAAAGAAATTTGAAAAAACGGGTGTTTTGAAAGAACTGCGTGCCCGCACGGCATTCGAAAAGCCTTCTGTAAGACGCAGAAGTACTATTTTACGCGCCATCTATCGCCAAAGCCAGTTTGCGAAAGAGAACTACTAACATTTAGTATACATTTTATCCACAAGTCCCCTCAGGGTTTCCCCTTGAGGGGATTTTTTTTTATTTTCAACCGTAGCAGGGTGCGGTTGCGTTCATGATTGATTCCTTTCTGAAATACCTCCAATTCGAAAAAAGATACAGTGCGAAAACCGTACTGTCTTATCAAACCGACCTGCTGCAATTCGAGGCATTTCTTCGACAGACGTTCGAAACCAACGAAACTCAGGCCGCCCATTTTGGCATGATTCGTGGATGGATTACCGAGCTGTCGGATGCCGGCCTGGAAGCTACTTCTATCAACAGGAAGATTGCCACATTGCGCTCTTACTTCAAATTTTTGTTGAAGCAGGAGGCGATTACTCAAAACCCTATGACGAAGGTGAGGGTTCTGAAAACGCACAAAAAGCTACCTCAGTTTGTGAACGAAACGGACATGGTTAAAATACTCGACCAGGTTTCGTTTGCCGATGACTTGGAAGGGTACCGCGACCGGTTGATACTGGAACTTTTCTATGGCACCGGTATCCGCTTAACGGAACTGATTCAACTGAAGGATACATCTGTGCGTTTGCCCGACCGCACCATACGCGTTCTTGGCAAAAGGAACAAAGAACGCATTGTTCCCTTTCCTGCCAGCCTGGTGCCACTCATTGAAAAATACCGAACACAGCGGAACAAAGAAATACCTAAGAACGAGCACGGTTTGTTATTGGTTACCAACACGGGCGAAGCCCTCTACCCCATGCTGGTGCAACGACTGATTCGAAAATATTTAGGTGTTGCGGCCACAGAAAAGAAGAGCCCGCACGTTTTGCGCCACACCTTTGCCACCCATTTGCTGAACAAAGGAGCCGAGATAAACGCGGTGAAGGATCTGCTGGGCCACACCAGTCTGGCCGCCACACAGGTCTATACGCACAATACCATCGATAAGCTGAAGAAAATTTTTGACAAAGCGCACCCCAAAGCATGATGATTTTTCACCCAAATCCGTTTCTATGAAGTAAGATTCTACGTTAACCCTGGCCGGTTCAACAGCCAACAGAACACATGTTTCACTTAAATTTTTTAGTTATGAAGTTACAAGTTCATTCCATCCACTTCGATGCAGACCGCAAACTGATCAATTTCATTCAGAAGAAAGTAGACAAGCTCGAAACCTTTTACGATCGCCTGGTGGATGGCGAAGTGTTTCTGCGCCTTAACAATGAAGGGATTGAAAACAAAACCGTAGAAATTAAATTGAAAGTGCCTGGAAGTTCCTTATTCGCCAAGGAGCAGGCGCGCTCTTTCGAGGCCGCCACAGACATGGCCACGGAAGCGCTTCGTAATCAACTAAAAAAATTTAAAACGAAGTTACGAGGTGTTAGAGGATAAAACCGTACAAAGATCAAAGCCCCGCAGTTGCGGGGCTTTTTTTTCTTTTCACGCCAGGGTAGATGACGCCTAATGGTGACCGATCGGATCAATGTTGCTAATGGACTTGCTTCGCATTTCCCTGCGCTGGTAGAAATCAAAATTATGATAAACACTGAACCTTAGCATGTGCCTGTTTTCATACACAAAAGGAGAATTGCGGTGACGAAAACTCCATTGGTAGCCGGTCTGAAATTGTATGTTGTCGTTCAGTATGTAACCGAGGCCAACAAACACGCGATTATCTTCCAGGTGGTTGAATACAATCGATTTACCCGCCTGGATAAAAATTTCTTCATACATCGATAAAAACAGGGTGTTGCTTTCAAGTTTGTGGTGGTTGAGTGGGAAATAGCCCAGAATCTTGTACCGAAACCGGTGTGTTAGTTCAAATGGCGAACCTACTTCGTAGTCTCTCCGCCACCTTTGCTCGGTACGCAACTGATGATAAATTTTCAGTCGTGGAAAGGGCATGATGAAGAGAAACTGCTGCCAACCCCTGTACTGTGGTACAACAGCATCTGTATTTTCCGCAACCGGCTTGGGGGCCCAATAAAACGGAGTTACCACACCAGCCGTAAACTCAAAGTTCGGATTAACAATGTAACTGATTCCAAAGCGCAAGTAGATTTGCGCCATTTCGCGGGCAAAATCGCGCCTGCGTAAGTGGTACTCGCCATAGTAATATAATCGTTCTTGTATGCGGTACTTGGTGTAGAGTCCCAGCCACAACTCCGAAGTATTTTCTACCTGTTTCGAGGTAGGCCAATCGTTGGTCTGGGCCGAAACGGGCTTGGCAATAGTCAGCCAGGAGAAAAAAATCACACCAAAAAATTTCTTCATATATCGATGATGACCTTACTGACTTATATTCCCAATAGTATTTTGATCTCTTCTGGCGATGATTTAGGCTTTATCTTCCTTTCCAAGGAAGTAGTATCGCTCTCCAAAAACTCCATTAATCTCTGTTGCACCAACTCCAGGTCGGCCAACTTTTTTTCTGCGCCCGTCAGTTCTGTCTCAACACTTAAGTTTGCCAGCATAAAATCGGTTAACTCCAACGCCACCTTTTCGTAGAGCTTTCTTTTCACTTTTGTTTCAACTACGTTGAAGGTGTAAGGGTCCAGCTTGGACTTCGTATAGGCCTTGTCGATGGAATCGCGCATGAGGTATATTTTTTCAATACGCTGCGGCAAATTGGCCACATCTGCCAGAAACTGTATGATTTCATAGGCAGTTTGTTCTTTCTGATCGTAGTTGTTCTCGCTGGTGTAGGCGTGGCGGTAGCGGTTGTAGCGGTTATCGAGAAATTGATTTTGAAGCTGCTGAACGAGCGAGCGGGCACGCGTGTCTGCTACGGCATCGAACAATGCAGAGGTTTGTTCGAAAGACGTGAGTATCAGGTTTTCTATCCGCTCCAGCTTATCCGACTTTACCACACGCTCTAACTCGCGGTTTACATTCCGAACAAGTGTAGCCATCAGATCGCGGTCTTCTTCCAGTCGTTTTGCTAAATCGGCCAGGCTGTTTACTGAAGCATTTGCGTAGACAATGGTACGCAACTTTTCTTCACCATCGTAGTTATAACGCAGCGTGTCTGCCGGTTTCATAAAATCGGCATGATGTTGTAAATAGATGGCCGGGTCGACCAATCGATATGGCGGGCTGGCCCCAAACTCAATCAGGTTGCTCACTTCCTTTAGTCTTAACTGATACAGTTTGATGTAATCATAACTCCAGGCCAGTGAATCGCTTCGCTGGTTATTCACCTCAAAAAACTTCTTGTTGCGAATAGAGTTGATTGCCCCCTGAATAGAGTCCGTATGTTGGCGTATATTCCTCCAGTTTGTTTCTTCTTCTGCGGTGGAGCGATAATAAAATCGTGCGGTGCCCATAACCGGGCTGCCGGCCGATGCGAAGGCCGTATCTTGCTGCAACGCCTGGCTTACCAGTTTTTCAACCAACTCATTGCCCCTTTGTTGCCACTGCAACTCTGGCGCGTTGGTGCCATAACCCAAATCAAAAAGCAACGAAAACTTTTCGTCAGCAATTTGCACCGCTCCCCGTTTGTCTTCAACTACTTTCAGGTTAGCGCGCACATTGGCAAAGTCAAGTTGCCGAAGCGTGTCTCCGTCTGCGTTTTTCTGCAACAGGTAGATCAAAAATCCATTCTGGTAGAGCCGGTGTTCCGTAATCTGTGTGTCTGCCTCCCAATAGGTAAAATCCCACTCACCGTGCAGAAATCCTTTTTCATTTACATTCCCTTTTATCAAAACGGGCTTGCCTCGTTCCAACGACTGCGCAGAAATAATGCCGTTGAGCTGTCCCTCTTTAAATGGCAACGACACCTCGGCAAGCGTTCTTTTGCGTTCACCCTGCAGGTACTCGTCCGCACGAAACATCCAGGTACCCTCTGGTATGCCTTTGCTGTATATAGCATTTAACGTGCTTTGTTCGCTCTGCAGCGTAGAAGAGATTTTGAAATCTTCGATGGCATCGATGGCGATGTGGTGATTGAAGTGATCGTACCTCCACGGCCCCTCCTTCAACCCCTTGCTGAATGAACCGCGCCAGGCTGTTTTTTGAAACGTCAGGCTATCGTTGTTTAGTGTACGCTGCGCTTCAAGCACAAAATCATTATGCAGCAATTTTTTACCCTTCTGCTCGTAGTAGTTGTAAATTACAAAGGCGCTGTCGCCTTGTAGGGGCACCTTTCCTTCAAATCGTTGGGTGCGCTGGGCAGCCACCTGATGTGCCAACACCACCCATACCATGATGATTATACTTCTGATTTTCATTCGACAGGGGTTATCACCAAAAATTTTGAGACCGAATGAAGGCCTTTAGACAGACTGTCATCAAAAATGATACCCAAAGTAACAACAATTCTGCTTAAGTACAGACACATAAATCTTTAAATCGCCATGGTGTCTGTTTAATTTCTTTTGTGGTGCACACACAAAACCAGCCACACAACCGCCAGGCCGTTGAAATAAAACCCATCTGTTACATAAACAAAAAGCACCCATGCGGATGCTCTTACAACGGTGTGCTTAACCTTTTCAATGCAATGTGCCACGATCCCAAAAAGGGTGGTGGTTCAATACCTAACGAACGCAGGTAAAATAGCCCTGTGCGCGATAGTATGGCCTGCGTTACTGCGAAGGTTGCGCGCCAACTCTAATCTTTACTGTATTTTTGAAACCGACAATGGTATACACGTGTTTTTCGAAACGCTTTATTGTCCACTGAATGGCACCTCCTGCTGGTGGCAGGTATGCGCACCAATTATTTTTAAAGAAAGTCTTTCAGTGGTTTTTCACATAGTTCTCCCACTTCTCAATCACAGCTTTGAAATCATCTGGTAGTTCGGAATTGAACTGCACGTGCTGGCCCGTGGCCGGATGGATGAACCCCAGTGTTTTGGCATGCAGCGCCTGGCGCGGCATAATCTTAAAACAATTCTCTACAAATTGTTTGTATTTGGAAAACACGGTGCCCTTCACTACTTCATTGCCTCCATACATGGCATCATTAAACAGCGGGTGACCCAGGTATTTCATGTGTGCCCGTATCTGGTGCGTGCGGCCCGTCTCTAGCCTGCAAGCCACCAATGAAACATAACGCATGGGCTTTAGCACCTCGTAGTGCGTTATTGCCGTGCGTCCAAAATCACCATCCGGAAAAGCAGTGGTTACCCTTCGGTCTTTCAGGCTACGCCCTACGTTTACACGGATGGTTCCCTTTTCTTCTTTTGGAACGCCCCACACCAATGCCCAATATGTTCTTTCAATGGTATGGTCGAAGAACTGTTTGGCCAGATGTGTAATGGCTTGCTCCGTTTTCGCAATCACCAGCAAACCAGAAGTATCTTTATCGATGCGGTGCACCAGACCCGGTCTGCCTTCGTTACCGGGCATTTGCGGCAGATTTTGAAAGTGATAAGCCAACGCATTAACCACCGTACCAGACCAGTTTTGGTAGGCCGGGTGCACCACCATGCCCGCTGGCTTGTCGATAACGAGCAGGTATTCGTCTTCAAAAACAATGTTCAACGGAATATTTTCCGGCTTTACATCGGTATCGCGCGGGGGTTCGGGTAAGGCTATCACAATCACATCGCTGGGATGAACCTTGTAATTCGGCTTCACCGGCTTTTCGTTTACCGTTACAAACCCATCGTGAATGCCTTGCTGAATTTTGGTACGCGTCACGTTCGGCAAGCGGTCCATTAAAAACTTATCTATGCGCACAAGGCTTTGGCCCGGGTCGGCCACGATGCGGTGGTGCTCAAAGAGCTCGTCATCGCGTTCGTCCAAAAATTCTTCGTTGCTTTCCATAAAAATGGTAGCAAAGGTAACGAAACAGAATTCCCCATTTCGATTGGGGTAGCGCCCATCGAGAATTTTTCTGCGTATCGCAATCGCCCCAATCGTTTCAATAGGTTAATTTTAGGATCAAATACTTTGTATGCGTGCCTTTTATGTGATCATTGGTGTGATGTTGGCCGGTTGCGGTGGTTCCTTGTCGGATGAGCAGCGTAAACAACTACGTGAGAATATGGAGGCAGGGGAAATAAGAAGGGTAACCGATGCCGAGCTCACCGAAGCTTCCTTCAACTATGGCCGTGTTATTGCGCGGGTGGTTGAAGCACAGAACCGCTCACTCTCCAACCGCCACTTGCTCGATTCGCTGGAAGGTGCTTACCACGTAGTGATTGTGCCGTTAGAAGAAGGTGACTCTTTGATGCGAGAAATTGAGAGCCAGATTATTGAAGCCTATACCGGTGCGGGCAACCACGAGCTGGCCGACAACATCCAAAAACTCGGTCCGGATTCCGTGCTGTATACCAAGCCGCTGATGAGGGAGCGGCCCGATGGAACGCTGGAGTTTGCCCGAGCGCTGGGTATTCGCATGCCGGTTAAATACATCATTCGCTCCATCGACAAATAAATGCATGCCTGGCAGATTTGGGTCGACACAGGCGGAACTTTTACCGACTGCCTGGCGCTAGACCTCCAACAAAAACTTCATCGACTAAAAGTACTGAGCAACGGTGCGCTGCGCGGACGCGTGGTGAAACGCCTCTCTCCAACAAAAATACAGGTGGAGTTGGTGTGGCCAACACAAGCGCCAATCTACGATCAGTATAAGGTTCGAATCTTCGGCAAAACAATATGGGAAGGCGTTGTTGCCTTTGCAGATCCCGCCTCCGGCCTGCTGGAAGTAGATCATCCATTTAAGGGAAAATCAGAGGGCGCCACCATCGAGTTGCATACCGGTGAGGAAGTGCCTGTATTCGCAGCTCGAATACTCACCGAAACAAAATGGGCCCAAAAATTTCCTCCAATAGATATGAAACTGGGCTCCACACGCGGCACCAATGCCATACTAGAGCGAAAAGGTGCCCGCACGGCTTTCCTGGTTACGAAAGGATTTAAAGACCTGTTGGTGATCGGCAACCAGCAACGGCCCGACCTCTTCGCGCTCAATATTGTGCGCCCACAACCCCTGTATCATGCCGTGTTAGAAGTAGACGAAAGGATAGATGCCAACGGCCGCACTCTGTCGCCCCTAACGGAAGAGGAATGTATCAGAATTACAAGCGAACTGCGCAAACAAAAAATCGAGTCCGTAGCCATTGCATTGATGAACAGTTATCAGAACGCTGTTCATGAAAAACAACTAAGCAACCACCTACGCCAGAATGGATTTGCGTTCGTCTCGCCTTCCTCCGAACTGTCGGGCCAGGTTAAGTTGTTACAGCGGGCCGAAACCGCAGTGGCCAATGCCTACCTCGCGCCCATCATCAACCAATACCTGCACAAAGTAAGAGCAGGGTTGGATTCTGCCCGTTTGCGTGTGATGACGAGCGCAGGAGGACTGGTAGATGCCGATCATTTTTTTCCAAAAGACAGCTTGCTGAGCGGGCCCGCGGGTGGCGTAGTGGGGGCTGCCACAACGGCCAGGCTATCGGGCATTGATAAGTTAATTACTTTCGACATGGGTGGCACCAGTACCGATGTGTCGCTGTTTAACCAACGGTACGACTACCGTTACGAATCGAAAGTAGGCCACCTTAAAATATTGTCTCCCTCGCTGGCCATTGAAACCATTGCTGCCGGTGGTGGCTCCATCTGCTCATTCGATGGCTATCGCTTCACGGTGGGGCCCGAGAGTGCAGGTGCACATCCGGGCCCCGCGTGCTACGGTGCAGGTGGGCCGCTTACCATTACAGATGTTAACCTGCTGTCGGGCCGTATCGATCCATTACATTTTGCCATGCCCTTGTCTGTGGCAAAAGCAAAAGAGGCCCTGCATGGGCTGATTGCCACGGTGCGCAAGGCAACCCGCAGGCGCTACACACCGCAGCAAGTGTTGCGCAACTACCTGCAGATTGCCAACGAAAAAATGGCCGAAGCCATCCGAAAGGTGTCTACGCAACATGGGCACAATCCGGCCGACTTTACGTTGTTATCGTTTGGGGGTGCCGGTGGTCAGCACGCGTGCGCACTGGCCACCATGCTGGGAATGCGGCAGGTGTTAATTCCGTACGATGCAGGCTTGCTGAGCGCCTACGGAATAGGGCACGCCAAAACAGAACGTTTTAAGGAGGCGCTGATGTTGCAGCCGCTGCATTCAGAATCGAAAAATCTTTCGCTAAAAATTGACCAGCTTTTTCGCGAAGCATCCACCGAACTGCAACGCGAAGGATATGATGCCAGCCAGGTTGAGCTGAGCCAATGTCTTTTGTTTGTTCGCTTTCGTGGGCAGGAAAATGCACTGGAGCTGAGCGTTGTTCGCCAGGATTTGTCGGCTGAGCGGCTGCTTCAGTTGTTCAGAAAAAAATACCAAACCATTTTTGGCCATTGGCTGCCCGACCGCGAAATAGAAATAGAATCGATGCGCGTGGTTGCCTCCGTAGCGGGCAATGCAGCGTTGAAGGCATCGCGCAAAGCCAGAAAGTATACACCTGCCCCGCAGCCGGTTTACAGGTGGGAAAATCTGACACCTGGTGCCTTTATACAGGGCCCTGCTTTGATTGTGAGTAACAATTCTACCACCTGCGTAGACAACGGCTGGACTTTCTACCTGGACGAAAACAACAATGGCCTGCTGAAATCAAACGGTAGAGCAACTCTGAAATCCAAAGCTGCATTCGAGGGTGCTCTCGAATTGTACACCAATCGCTTTACTGCTGTAGCGCAGGAAATGGGTGCGCTGCTGCAACGCACATCTTTTTCTGTTAATGTGAAGGAGCGACTCGATTTCTCTTGCGCTTTGCTGGATCGCGATGGATACCTGGTGGTGAATGCACCCCACATTCCGGTTCACCTGGGTAGCCTGGGTGTTTGTGTGCGTGAAGTGCGCAAGCAGATTGCCATGGGCGAGGGCGATGTCATCATTACCAACCACCCTGCTTTCGGAGGTTCGCATTTGCCGGATGTGACATTGATCAAGCCGGTATACTTTCAAAAGAAACGAGTGGGCTTCGTGGCCAATCGCTCCCACCATGCCGAAATAGGCGGCATGCGGCCGGGTTCTATGCCGGCCAACGCCACACGTCTGGAGCAGGAAGGTGTGATCATCGGTCCGACTTATTTGGTGAAGAAGGGAAAGCCGCAATGGGAGGTTATTCACAAAATATTTACAACGGGCCCCTACCCTACGCGTTTGTGGGAAGAAAACCAGGCCGATCTGAATGGCGCCCTGGCAGCAGTAAACCACGGTGAGCGATCTTTGCAAAGTCTGTGCAAGCAATTTGGCTTACGCGAGGTAAGCAGTTACATGCGGCACTTGCGCAGCCATGCCGCTTTGCTAATGCAGCAGAGCATACAATCGCTGAAGAACAAACCATACAAAGCTGTTGAACGCCTGGACGATGGCGCTGTTCTGCAGGTGTCTTTGCTTAAAAAAGGGAGCAGCTTGTATATAGATTTTCAGGGCTCTGCTCCTGCTCATGCCGGTAACCTGAATGCCACGCGTGCGATTGTTCAAAGTGTGGTGTTGTATGTGTTAAGGCTGCTGATAGACAAACCCCTGCCCATGAACGAAGGCTTACTCGAGCAGGTGAAGATCAATTTACCCGAAGGTATTCTCAACCCGTCTTTCGACACACCGGATGCGCCTGCTGTAGTGGGTGGCAATACAGAGGTAAGTCAGCGGCTGACAGACACACTGTTGAAAGCCCTTGGGTTGGCCGCATGCAGCCAAGGCACCATGAACAACTTTCTCTTTGGCAATGCCCTCTTTGGCTACTACGAAACCATTTGTGGGGGAACCGGTGCCGGGCCTGGCTTCGCAGGGGCCTCGGGGGTACATCAACACATGACCAACACACGCATTACCGATCCTGAACTACTGGAGTTGCGTTACCCCGTTCGCCTGGAATCTTTTGCCATCCGAAAAAATTCAGGCGGCAGAGGTAAATGGCGCGGGGGCGATGGCGTTGTGAGGTCTTTCTATTTTCTGGCACCGTTAGAAATCAACATCTTGTCGCAACACCGAAAAGAAAAGCCGTATGGAATGCAGGGCGGATTGCCTGGGCAGACGGGTAAACAATACGTGGTGCGCGCCAACGGTGCGAAAGAACTTTTGCAGGGAATGGACAGCACCCAGGTGCAGGAAGGCGATCGCCTGGTGATAGAGACACCCGGAGGCGGTGGCTGGGGCAAGGCGTAAGCTAGTCCAGGTAGGTTATTGTACACGTGTCATCCGCTACGCGCAAACGAACCGGGGCGCCATGAATCCACGAAAAGTTGGGCGCAGCGTGGCCCGAAGGGCAACCAAATGCCACCGGAATAGGTGCATTGACTTTGCTCAACACAATCTGTTCAAGTGTTTCGCCAAATTGCGCGGCATCCGTAACCGCTGTGAAGTGGCCTGCTACCAAACCCGTAATCTTATCTAATTTTTTAGCGCGTTTGAGTTGCGTAAACATACGGTCGATTTTGTACAATGGTTCATCCACCTCCTCTACGAACAAAATTTTTCCGAATGTATGCAGTTCGTTGCTGGTGGCCAGCGAATCGGCAATCAACGAAAGGTTGCCGCCCACCAATTGACCTGTTGCCTCTCCTGCCCTGCTGTTCATTCCCGTCTTCCACTGCAGGCCGGTTTCATGGCCAGCCAGCAAGCGCTGCAAATGGTTCATCGCGGCACCCTGTCCCTCCTCTTCGAACTGAATGGGCATGATTCCGTGTATACTCTCGGTATTCAGCCGATGAAGCTGAAGGTGTAAGGCCGTGATGTCGCTAAAGCCTACTATCCACTTGGGTGCCGCCTTCATCCCATCCCACCTCAACTGATCGAGCAGCGGTGTTGTGCCGTAACCTCCGCGTAAGCAGATGATGGCTTTGATCTCAGGATCATCCAAAAACATCTGCAGGTCGCTAAGTCGTTCTGCGTTGTGCCCGGAGTGGTAAGAGTGGGCAGTGCTGTAAACAGAATGGGCCACGCGCACGTTCCATCCGCAGTTTTCAATCCAGCGTTGAGCTTTGGCTACGGTGTCGGTGGTTACCTTTTTGCCTGGCGACAGGAGCGCCACCGTATCGCCCGTTTGTAAGAATGGAGGTTTCATACAAATAAAAATGGGAGCATCTTACTTTTACAGCCGAGACGCTCCCACTCGTTTTAGTTCGCAATCTTAGTTCTTCTTCTTTTTCAACAGGTTGTTGAGCTTGTTCTGCAGTTGCTCTGTGGCTTTCTGGGTAGCCGTGGTGTCCTTCCTGGTAGAATCAGCTTTTGGCTTCAGCAAGTTGTTCACCACATCTTTCGGGTCGGTGCCCTTCACCACTTCCTGCAATGCTTCCTGCGTTTTCTCTTTCGCAGTTTCCGTAACTTCCTGCTTCACCTCTTGCGTTACGGCCTTCACTTCTTCTTTCACGGCTTCTTTGGCCTGCTGCTTTTGTTCCGTCATGATCAGCCGTGTTTTCGGATCGTTGTAAGTGCCGCCCACGCCAATCGTTACCGGAATCTCCTTCGGGGCAGCGGTCGAGCCAGTGAACTGACCTATCAAACCCTGGAATTCGGTACCCAACTTTCCGGGAGGCACATTCATCTTCAACGTGTAATCTATCGTGCCATCGAGGCTGGTGCTGCCGGCCACGTTGGTTGTGTACGGGCCAAACTTCACATCGAACGGTTGTACACTTAGTTTACCATCTTTAATGGTAGCCGACATCACCACATCTTTCAACGACACCTCGTCTGTGTCGCTCAGTTTGGTTAACGAGGTTACGCCCGAAATCAATTTTGATTGGGTGAGAGCGGCCTGCGCTACCTTAATGAGGCCAGCACCATTTACAGTGGCCAGATTGGGCATCATGTCTTGTTTTAACTCTCCACTGATCTTGAAGTCTGTATTGAAATTACCATTCACCAGCCCGGCAATCGGGGCATAGGTTTGCACTACCGAAAACGAACTGGCCGCTTGTTTAATGGAGAGGTCTTCGATCTTCAACGTCATGTCGTACTTAGGGTGGTTGATATCCTTGGCGTTGTAAGAACCGCTTACGGCAAACGCGCCACCCAACATATTAAACCGAACACCACTGAGGTTCGCCACCCCGTCTTTCAGAATAACATCGCCCGTGGCATTGGTCAGTGTATATCCCATCATCTTCACAGTTTTGATGGACGATCTTAAAACAAAATCAATGTTTTCGGGAATAGGAATAACCGCAAATGATGTAGTGTCGGTGGGTGTTTCGGCCGTTTCTTCCGTTTCGGTCATAAACTCGTTCAGATCGAACAGGTTGGAATTAAAATCTACGTTGCCCCTGATGGTTTCGCTGCCGAACACGTAGCCAATGTAGTTGGATACGGCACCATTCACTGCAAAATCGCTCTTGCCAACAGTACCACTGGTGTTACGCAACTCTATCTTACGCGGATCGAATACCATTTCAGATTTTGATATGGTTACTTCGGGCATGTCGGTCATGTTGAATTTGAAGTCGGCCAGCGAAGCTGTACCGCTGGTAGGCAAACGGTCGTAACGCTCGGCCTCCAGGTCAGACATTTTACCTTTGGTTTGAATATCGGCTTTTACCTTACCGGCCACCGTCATGCCTTCAAGGGGGAAAATTTTCGTCATTTTCTCCAGGTCAATTCCACCTTTCGCCTTCACATCCCAGGTGTAGTCATCCAGGTTTTGCAGCACCAGGCTCGATTCGAAAGTTTCGCCATCCAGCATCATGGAAAAGTTGTCTACGGCAATAACGGTTTCCTGCATTTTGCCGCTGGCGTTCTTCACGGTGGAGCTCATCTTCAGGTTCTCCAATGGCAAGGGGAACTCGGACGACTTCACATAGCCGTCTGCCAAAGTCATGGCCATGTCTATGGCCGGAATGATTTTCTTGATACTGTCGTACACACCGCTGGCCTTAGCATTCACGGTAAACGAACCCTTCATTTCCAGCCCTTCCATGGGGAACATCTGGTTCAGCTCAGCCAGGTTCAGCTTGGCTGTTACGTTGGCATCCATGCGGTAGTCTTTCAGGTTGGCAATCAACAGCCGTGCATCTACCGGGTTCGACCCAAAATCGAGGTGCATCTTTTTCAAATCCACCACGGTGTTTTCAATAACGCCCGTTTTGTTGTCTACCAGCAGATCTACGCTGATGTTTTTTACGGCCGTGGGTAAATCGGGGTATTGAAACATGGCCTCATTTACCTGCAGTGCCAGATTGAAGGCCGGCATTTTTGTATCGCTATAGGTTCCCTTCACAAAACCATTAAATGCCAACTCACCATCTGTTTTGATGGCGCCAAAATCTTTGGTGAACATGCCCGGCACCAACGATAACAGGCTCTTGAAAGATGTTTCGGGTGTTTTGTAGGTAATGTCCATGCCGAAGTCGTTCTCGTTCATCTTAAACCAGCCATCAAAGGTCATGGCGAAGTCGTTTATTTTTGCCACATTTTCCTTGAAGGTGTAGCGCGTGTACTCCTCACTGATCGCCAGCACCGCGTCTATCGACACCTTTTTGTTGGTGAGCAGTTCCATGCCATCGAAAGAAGTAGTTACGGTATCTACCACCGTTTGTGTGCGCAGATCGAAAACATCCTGACTAAAATCGCCACTGCCATTGTGGTTAAGCCCCTTCATCTCCAGGAAGTAAGGCAACGACAAATCATTGTACACAACGGTGCCGTTTACAATCTCCCAATGGTCGATGCCAAACGAGAAAGTGGTGGCCTCTTCGGTTGAGGTTTCTACCGTGTCTGTTGATGGATAGGTGATATCGTAATTGGCCCGGCCATCTGCCAGCACTTGTATGTTGATTTGCGGCTCAATCAGTGAAATTCCCTTTACCCTCAGTTGGTCTCCAAACAAAATGTCTTTGATGTTCACCTCCACATCCAATTCCTCCATCACAAAAAGCGGCACACCTTCAAATGGTGCACGGTTGAACACACCCATCTCTCTGATTTCTACCGTTACATTGGGGAAATTCTTGAACACCGTCAGGCTGAAATTGTCCACATCAAATACCACATCGGCATTTACGGTTTTGGCTATTTCTTTATCGATGGCCGCCTTGATATCATCTTTAAATACGATGGGTATAATGATCGCGGCTGCTGCCAGCAAAATCACCAGAATACCAACACCGAGCAGAATGCGTTTCACGATTTTCATATGTTATTAATAAAATGTTTTTTAAAGGTCAGATGAAATTCACATTTCGCGACTTGCCCACTCATAAGGTACAGGTAAACCCAACCCGTAGGGCATTGTATTTTGCCAGTAAAGCAAAATGACTGGTTTTGAACCTTACCCTTAACGGAAACAAGGACTGTAAAATTACACAAAATCAATACCAGCCCGCTGAACCGGGTGATTTTTAAAAAGTCTGTCGCGTTCAGCGATCACACAAACCAGCGGAAGAGGAAGTTGAGCAACCGTTTGCTGGTACGGGTGTAGGGCGGGTAAAAAAAGTAGGCATTGGTAACCCCACCTTTTTGTTTTACTACCGGCTTTTCGTTGGAGAAAGCCAGGAAGCCGTAATGGCCGTGGGCTTTGCCTATGCCACTGTTGTTTACACCACCAAACGGAATATTGGGGTGCGTAAACTGAAGCACACAGTCGTTGATGGCCACCGTGCCTGCAGAAGTTTGCTGCAACACGCGCTCGCGAAAGGCGTTGCTGTTGCTGAAAATATAGAGGCTGAGCGGCTTGGGTTTCTGATTCACCAGTTGTATCGCTTGGCCGATATCGGTCAGGCCGATGATAGGCAAAACGGGTCCAAAAATTTCCTCCTCCATCAGGGCGGCATCCAGGGGCACCTGGTCTAGCAGCATGGGCGGAAAAAATAACGTTTCTGCGTTGGCCTGCCCCGACAGCAAGGGGCGTGCACCGCGCTGAATGGCATCGTCTACCAATTGGTGGAGGCGCTGGAAATGGCGTTTGCTCACAATCCGAGAGTAATCGGAAGCGTTTTCTGTTACCTGCCCGCCTTTACCAAACAGGGCTGCAATCTCTTTTTGCAGCAAGGTTGTGAACGGTTCCTTCACCTTTTCATCGATCAAAATATAATCTGGTGCAATGCAGGTCTGGCCGTTGTTGAGAAATTTGCCAAAGGCAATGCGCTTGGCGGCATCGGCCAGGCGGGCGGTAGCATCTATAATGGCGGGCGATTTCCCGCCCAATTCCAGCGTTACTGAACTCAGGTTGTCCGCGGCCGCCCGCATCACAATTTTGCCAACGGCAGGGCTACCGGTAAAAAAAATATGGTCGAAGGGCAACTTGAGCAGCTCGGTAGAAACCTCCGGGCCACCTTCCACTACCGCCACCAGGTTGGGTTCGAAAAGTTCACCCACCATCTGCCTGATAAAATGAGAAGTGTGTGGCGTAATTTCCGAGGGTTTTAAAACAGCGGTGTTGCCCGCAGCCAGGCAAGAAACCAGCGGACTGATGCAAAGCATGAAGGGGAAATTCCACGGGCCGATAATCAGGCAGACGCCTTTGGGCTCGTACCTTATTTCGCTTCGTGTGCCCAGGTAGGTAAGAGGGGCATCCACTTTTTTGGGGCGCGCCCAGCTATCCAAATGTTCCAGCACATGCCCAATTTCTACCAGCACCGGAAACAGCTCGGCTATTTCTGCATCTGTTTCCGATTTGCCTAAGTCTTTCTTTACCGCCAGGGCCAGTTCTGTGCGGTGGGCCAGTAACCACGCCCGCAGCTTTCGCAAATGGCCCTTTCTCTCCCTCAATGGGGCGTGGCGCAACTCCCGGCTATAGCGCTGCTGGCCTTCAAAAAGGTTTTTCAAAGTCTGGTTTGCGATGGTCTGCTGCATAGTTGTAGGGATTTAAAGTACAAAAAACAGGCAAATTTTCAGGAAAAACCGCATGTATTTGCGATTGTATTACGGTTGTGTTAAGTTTATGTTAACAAACGTAACATTGAGTTAATGTTGAAGCGAGGGTTGTTTTGGGTTGGATTGTTGAGCGCGTTGGCTGTTTCGGCACAGCAACCGCTGCTACCGCTCTATTGGCAGACCTCCGAAAACCCCGCGGTTCTCTCCCTACTCGAAAAGAAAATCGGCAAAGTGGTAGCGGACGCAGAAAAAGCCGACAATGATTTTGAACACCTCGCTCAGCTTTTCAAGGCCACGCAAGCCAGAATACTCCGATCATATTCCGCCTATACTTCTATAGATGGTTTGGCGCGCGGTAACTACGATTGCCTTACCGCCACCGCGCTTTTTGCCACACTGCTAAGCCAGCAGCAATTCGATTTCGATATCATTGAAACCAACTACCACATCTTCTTAAAGGTACGTACCAGCCAGGGTGAGGTATTGCTGGAGACGACCGACCGCTTCCATGGTTTTGTAAGTAATCCAATGGAAATTGAACAACGGATTGACGGGTACCGCAAAAATCTGGTGGCACAAGCAGGCCCCGGAAAGCGGGCACATGATTATTCTTTTAACTTATATACCAAAGTGCTGCCCGAGCAGGTGGCAGGGTTGCTGTACTTTAATCAGGCAGTGAATGCCTTCAATAAGGGTAGCCTGGCGTTGTGCACTGAAAAACTGCTGCTGGCGCGCCAGCATTATGAAACGCCCCGCATAACGGAACTGGCCGCGCTGGTGCTTGAGTCACTTCACCACCGAAACGAACTGTCATCCACAGAAAAGGAGCAGATCAGAAATAAGTTTATGGCATCTGCCAACCAACTGGGTGTACCAGTAGCCTCCCGTTAAATCAATTTTGCAGAATACGAACTTCCACCCGTCTGTTCATGGCGTGGCCTTCTTCTGTGTTTTCGCGAGAGAGGGGTTGGGTGCCCCCAAATGCCTTGGTCTTTACTTTGTTTTTGTTTACCCCTTTCGAAACCAGGTAGTCCTTCACCGCATTTACACGGTCTTGCGAAAGTTTCATGTTCAGCTTGGGGTCGCCACGAAAATCGGTATGGCCTTCCAACTGAATAACCATGTTCGGATAATTGGTCATCATGCCTACCACCCGGTCGAGTTCGCTGTAAGACTCAGGTGCAATCTTGGATTTGCCCAGCTCAAAAATGAGGTTATCCAGGCGCATGACCTTGCCCACACTGTGGGTGGTCTCTGCCACCTGCGCTGCACTGGCCGGTAAACCCAACTCAATGTCGCGCACAACGGTTCGCTCCTGATTGGCTTCTGCCGGGTCTATCATATATTTGGCCGTTGCAAAGCCTGGTGCCGATACAGAAATCTCGTATTTTTCTTTATTGTAGAGCGGAAATCGATAGGAACTGCCACTGAGGGAACCTACCATGCTTCCGTAGGGCAGACTTTGATAAGAGATGGTGGCAGAAACCGGCTCCTTGGTGGCTGCATTAACAATATTTCCAGCCGCATAAATAAGGGTATCTGTTTGGGCGTTGGCCACCCACCCCGTCAGGGCTGCTATTGTTAATAAAAAGACTTGCTTGCACATGGCTTACATCTTCAGTATGATAAATTCTACCCTTCTGTTTTTAGTGCGTCCTTCTTTTGTTTCGTTGCTCTCGGCAGGTTTTGTTTCGCCAAAGTAGCTGATGGTAATGCGCTCTTTCGCTATTCCTTTCTCAATCAAATACCCGGCCACTTTATCGGCTCTGAATTTCGATAAGAGCATATTGTAATCTTCGGGGCCTGTAGCATCGGCATGGCCGGCAATTTCTACCTGCATGGTGGCGCGTTGATTTAATAAATCCACAATGCGGTTCAACTCGGGGAACGACTCAGGCTTCAGCACCGCCTTGGCAAAATCGAAGAAGATGTTGTTGAGGGTAATGGTGGCAGCGGGTTCAATGCGGGCCACCTCAATGGGTGCCAGTGTCATGTTGCTGTTATCCACCACACCGTCTTTCAGGAAGTTGCGCAAGTCAAGGCTCTGGTTTTCGGAAATGTGACCCTCGGCTTCCGCGCGCACTCCGTACTGATAGCCACCGGGCAGTCGTATTTCATACTCACCGGTGCGCGGATCGGAGTGGGCAATGCCGGCTTCGGTGCCATCGGGCAGGCGTTCATAAATAATTTTAGCACCAATAGGCTGGCCTGTTTTTGCATCCACCAGCTTACCCTTCACAATAACGTAAGGGGTTGGGCTTTTGTAAAAAGGTAGCTTGGCGCGATAGATATCTGTATTGTCGCCTTCCTGGCTGCGCGAGTAGTAGGCGTAGTCGCTGGCAGCAGGTATGTTAAAGAAAAGGTCTTCGCCTTTGGAATTGATGTCGGGGCCCATGTTCTTGGGTTCGCTCCAATTGGTCCACGTATCATCGAGGCGCTTCGACATATATACATCGCTTCCGCCATAGCCGCTGAATCCGTTCGAAGAGAAGTACAGCGTTTCATTGTCAGAAGCCAGGAAAGGCGCAGACTCATCGCCAGCGGTATTCAGCACCGCTCCCAGGTTCAGTGGCTCGGTCCACAAGGTGTCGTTCTTGGCGAAGCTTACGTAAAGGTCGCGGCCCCCGCGCGAGTCTTCGCGCTCAACCGACATCAGCAAGGCCTTGCGTGTATTGGTAAGGAAGTAGTTCGCCTTCTCATTGAAGTTATAGTCGTTTTCAATATTCAACGGGCGGGGTTTGGTCCACTGGCCGCCAATGTTGTCGCTAATAGACACACCGGCCAGCATTTTGCCGTTGGGCAGGTAGCGGTTGCCCAGCACCATCAACACCGATTTGCCATCGGGTGTGGCCGAACTCACCGCATTGACGAAGTTTGGGAACTCGTTGTTAAAATCAGGGCCCATGTTCTGCGCCAGTGTCCACTTGCCGTCTGCGCCCAACTCCGAATACCAGATGTCTTCCTTGTCGTTTACGCCACCTACGTTTTGCGGGTGGTTTCTGCGGCTGAAGTAAAGCGTCTTTCCATCGGGCGAAAGCAGCGGGTTAATTTCCGCATATTCGCTGTTCACATTTTCATCCAGCTTTTCCACCAAAATGCCCGAGGCAAGCAGTTCAGGTGTGTCGATGGCGGCAATAATGGGGTAATGAGAATCTGAAATGGCCACCGCATCGATCGAAAAATAATCGGGCACAGCCGCGCCATCAAATTCCAGCTTTACCGCGGCCACTTTGTAGGGCGTCTTTTCCACAAAAACGTTCAGCAACCTGCCCTGCAAAGGCACTGCCGAAGGGCTGAAGGTGCGCACCAGGTACTCTGTTCCGGCCTCATCGTAAAGGTAAAGCTTAAACAGGGCAGAGGGATTGTGGGATTCGGCAATGGCAATCTGCTGTATCTGCAGGGGGCGGTCGTAGCCCAACTTTAAAAATTCTTTGCGCTTGGGCTTGTCGGGCGTCCACGCGTTGGGGTTTTGCCCACCCGATGCGGGCCGCGATGACATAGAGTTAGGCTTGCCTAACGCCTGTTGTGCCGAGTATTGTACGGGTGTCAATTCTGATGAAAATTCTATCACCTTCGAGGCCCACTGCACTTCCTGACTGTAAGAAAATGAAAGGGAAAAAATAACGAAGCTGGTGAGGAGTAGAGGTCGCTTCATGCACAGGTTTACTTTAAGCTTTAAACTTAGGCAAAAAATAAAAATCCGTCTAAAATAATACATACTAAAAATGCAAACGAAAAGCTGCCCCGATCGGATACCGATTGAAAAACAGGAAATTAGTCGAGCGAGGATTTATGAAAAAGCAAAAAACCTACATGCAAAAGAACCCCGAGTTGATTTTCGGGATCGTCATAATAGTTCAGGCTGAGGCTGATGGGCCCCAGGCTGGAATGTAATACCAGGCCTGCCGTGCCGGTGAAGTAAAGGCGGGTCAGGTCTGCATTCAGCCGCGCCTCCTGGTTGTCTCCCGACACGATGGCCTCCAGCGGTTTAAACAAGTAACCTTCCAACCTGAAGTCGAGGCTTTTACGCAGGGTAAAAACATTCCTGATGCCGCCAGCTACGTAGTTGAACGACCTGAAATTCTGTAACAGCAGGGTGCGGCTGTCTTGTAACGGCAGAAACCCCGGGGCATTAATGATCGTGCCCTGGTAGTTTGTAAAGACGGGTTGGTTGGAGAGGACACCCTCCAACAGATAGCCGGTGCTGTAAAAACTCTTTTTGAAGTACTGCTCCATCCACAACCGGCCGCGGAACCAGTTTCTGGCAGCGGCCTGCCGGGCAGCGATGGCGGACGTGTTGCCCGGCTCGTAGCTCTCGTTCAACCCAAACCAGTCGAGCTTGAGGGAGAACAGTTTGCCCAGCGAAGCATATTGTTTTCTGTTAAGCGTATTGGATGAAATGGACAACCCCAGCCGCGCACCGTTCAGCCGCAGGATGTCCAACGTGTCGGTAGATACAAATACGCGGTAGTTAAGATAGCGGTCTGAGTTATTGATATAGTGGGCGTGGAGGGCTATTTTGAACTGTGTACCTAACGGAATACCTACATTCAACCCCACTTTTCTGTCTATCCTTCGCAGAATGGTGGGAGCATTGTCTTTCAGCACGATTTCGCGTCCTTCCAGAAAATCCCACGTATTAAAAGTGGTTTCCGGCTCCAGGTAAAACCGCCTGAACGTGGGCAGGTCTATACGTGCCTTCAGCTGCGCTGACTTGTAAAAATTGCCGGCATAAAAGTTAGCAAAGCCATGTGTTAACGCTCGGTTAAAGTAATAATAGTTCAACCCCAAATAAATATTACTGATGTTTCTTGTAGCGATTACACCACCAAAGTCTACCTGAAAATTGTTTTGCGGGCGTTTGTTCAGGTGAAACAAAAAATGATGCCTGACTGTGTCGTAGTCGAAGTAGGGGTAAATATTTTGAAAATAGCTGTCGGTTACCAACCGGTAGTAGCCCTTCTTCACATCATTCAGATATAGCGGTCTGCGGCCCCTGTTGAAAATACGGTTAATGTATTGTTGCTGTTTAGTATTGAAACCATCAAATGCTATGCGTTCAACTTTTATGGGTTCATTACGATTGTTGAAGGCATTTCTGCGTGCTGCTACCCACTCGCAAGAGCGGAAAGCAGTGGCAGATACCTTCTGCTTTATCTCAGTCATCTGCCTGACTGTTTGCGAATACCCGCTGTCTATAAGCGCGCGGGCTTTGCCAAAATCGAAGGCTGTGTAGTTGTCGATGTTAGGTTGAATGTATACGCCTGTTGCCGGAATTTTGCCGGGGTCCGACTTGTCGAGCAGCATATACAGCAAAGACTTGGAGATGAGGTCTTCATCTTGTCCGTAAGGGTAATCGTTGAAAACCTTGGACGACACGTTACACCCGATGATTACATCGGGGTTAAACGTTTGTTGCGCCACGTCTACGGGAAAATTGTTGTAAACGCCACCATCGAACAGGTAGCGTCCGTTTACACGTATGGGATGATAAAAAAAGGGAACGGTTTGTGTTGCGCGCAGCGCATTGCTCAACGCGCCATCTTTAAGCACCACTACCTCCTGTGTGAAAATATCAGACGCTACCACTCGCAACGGCACAAAGAGGCTATCAAAGTTGTTGCGCGCAATAGCAGAAGGCTGTGCCATCTTTTCGGCTAACGCAAAGTTCAAGGATAAGTCGTTGGCAATGCTGGTGTTCAGGCTTACGTTTAGGGAAGAATCCAGCGAAAGGTTAATTTTCAGAAAGGAACTGTTGTCGTCTGGTTTGTTGAAGTAGTAGTTGAAGCCCTCTTCCATGCTTCCATTCACCCACCCCAAAAACTCGGGCGAGAGCACCATTTCTTCAATCTGGTTTGGGCTCATGCCGGCCGCATAGCATCCGCCAATAATGCCGCCCATAGATGTACCTACAACATAGTCGATGGGGATTTCATACTCTTCGAGCGCTTTGAGCACTCCAACGTGAGCAATACCTTTTGCTGCACCGCCACTGAGCACTACGCCTACTTTTTGCGCTTGCACAAACCCGGCCAACAGCCAGGCGGTAGCCCACAATAAAAAAAAGCGTTTCATCAGGTTAGAATGCCTGTGAATATATACGTTTGAAAGGCGGTTCTATTCTAAATCCTCTGAAAAAAATCAGCGGCCTCAACGGTGGTAAGCCAATTCATTATCGGCCGCTGGCAGGGGTATGCGGGCCAGCTTCTCTATAAGGCTGTTTTTGGCATATTCAAACGCTTGAAATTTTTCTTCGGTTACCGGTTGCGCAGGTGGCAACTGCACCTTTAATGCATCTACCTGCACACCGTTTTTCCAGAAGCGGTAGCAGAGGTGGTCGCCAGTGGCCAGGCCGGTGTGGCCCACATAACCAATGGTTTGGCCTTGTCTTACCCGCGTGCCGGGTTTAATACCCGTGGCAATTTTAGACATGTGCAGGTAGCCGGTGGTATAGGTGGCGTTGTGCCTTATCTTAACATAGTTGCCGTTGTTGGTTTTATACTGTGCTTCCTCCACCACGCCATCGCCCACGGAGCGAATGGGGGTGCCGGCCGGAGCCGCAAAATCAGTGCCGCGGTGGGCACGGAACACCTTGGCCACCGGGTGAAACCGATTGGGATTGTATCGCGAGCTGATACGCGTAAATTCGATAGGGTACTTTAACAATGCCTTGCGAAGGCTATTGCCTTCTTCATCGAAATAGTCCACGCCCTGGCCCTGGTCGAAAGCAAATGCATAGTAGCCGTTGCCAAAATGTTCGAAATACACGCCCTCAATGCCGGCAATGCCAATCACCTTATCGTCAACCCGGTTTTGCTGGTAAATCATTTTGAACTTATCGCCTTTCTGCAGGCGTTGAAAATCGATCTGCCAGGCGAAAATATCCACAAACTTGTTGGTAAGCTCATGCGAGATGCCCATCGACTCAATGGTTTCTGACAATGTGGACGAAATAACGCCTGCTATTTGTTTTTCTTCGGTGATTACTTCGCGCTGGCATGCTTCAATCAACAAAGTGTCATTGAGATGGAAAACGTAATAGTCGATGGGGTTGGGTTCGTAAACCAGGGCGCGCAATTGTTTGATGGAGTCGCCCTGGTAAACCACGCTAAATTTTTTGCTCGCCACAATTTTCCGAAAGTCAAACACCTCGCGTGGCACCAATGAGAGTTGCCGGTAAATTTTGGGGTCTACTTCGTATCCTTTCAGCAAATCGGTAAAGCGCTGGTTGCGTTTCACCACATTTTCCACCACGTGGAAATCGTTCACCACCATGCCGTAAAACAATTCCGGTTCAGGCCAAACAATTTCAACTGCCTTCACGGTATCGGCTTCTTCGGCATAGTCTCCCGTTTGCGAGAGCCAATTGGTGTAAGAATCGGTTACCACATAAGCCACTGCGGCCACCGTCAACAGCGAAAAAATCAATAGTGGTTTACGAAACTGGCTCGTTGTCATAGGCAAAAAATAGCGGCTGTGCCGTGCTTAGTTAAAAAATCGAGACCGTACCATTCAAAAGTAAGCATCTCCCGCTACTGATACAACTCTTTGTATTTCTTCTTACCCTTCTCCAGAAACTGCACAAAGGCATCCACATCTCTGTTGTAGGCATAGGGCCACGCTAGTACACGTTCATCGGCACCCAGCAATACGTAGAAGGGCTGCGCATTATTTTCCAGGTTGGTAATCTGCAAGTCTGCATTTTGCTTGCCAATGGTTTTCTTCACTTTGCCATCGTATTTAGAAGTGAACCATTGCGACTCGGGCAACTCGGTTTTATCATCCACATAAAGCGCCACCACTACAAAGTCGTTTTTCAATCTTTCCAGCACCTGCGGATCGCTCCACACCACGGCCTCCATTTCGCGACAGTTGGTGCATCCGTGGCCGGTGAAGTCGATAAACAACGGCTTGCCTTGCTGGCGGGCGCAGGCCAGCGCCTGCTCGTAGTCGAAGTAGCCGGTGAGGCCGTGCGGCAGGTGAAGGAAATCGGCATACTTGGGTTCTTCGCACCCTTCGGTGGTGTTGCGGCTGTCGGCAGAGAGCAGGTTAAAATCGTGTGTATACATGGGCGGCAGATAACCTGCCAGCGCCTTCAGCGGGGCACCCCACAGGCCAGGTACCAGGTATATCACAAAAGAAAAGGTGAGCGTGGCCAGCAACAGGCGTGGCACCGTAATTTTCTCCACCGGGCTATCGCCCTTCATAGGCAACTTGCCCAGAAAGTAAAAGCCCATCAGCGCGAAAATCACCACCCAGAGGCCAATGTTCACATCACGGTCAAGCAGGCCCCAATGGTACGCCTGGTCGGCAATGCTGAAAAACTTCAAACAGAGGGCCAACTCCAAAAAGCCCAGCGTTATCTTAACGGAGTTAAGCCACCCGCCCGACTTGGGCATGCTTTTGATCCACTCCGGAAAAATGGCGAACAGGGTAAATGGTATCGCGAAAGCGAGAGAATAAAAAAACATGGCCAGCACAGGCTTTAATATCTGGCCACCCGCAGCCATTACCACTACGTTGCCTACAATGGGAATGGTGCACGAAAACGACACCAACACCAACGTGGCGGCCATGAAGAAAATGCCTACCAGCCCCCCCTTCTCGGCCTGCCGGTCTACCTTGTTTACTAACTGGTAGGGCGCATTGATTTCGAAAAGGCCAAAGAAAGAAAGTGCAAAAACAATGAAAATGACAAATACAAACAGGTTGGGCGCCCAATGGGTAGCCAACGCGTTGAGTCCCTCGGCACCCAGCGCCACCGCAAACAAGGTGCCGGCCAACGTGTAGATCAGAATAATGGAGAAGCCAAAAATAATTGCCTTACGCACCCCCTCCGCACGCGACTGGTTGTCGCGCAAGAAGAAAGTCACCGTCATGGGTATCATGGGGAAAACACAGGGGGTGATGAGGGAGGTGAGGCCGAGCAGAAAAGCTACCAGCAAGTAGCCAAAGAAAGACTCTTCATTTCCGGTTGCCTCCCCTTCGAGAATCGACACATCCAGCACGGGGCCCTTCACCTCACCGGGCGTAGTGGTAAATGGATGGGTGTTGGTATCCGTAACGGGCACCGGTGTATCTTTAATGTTATCAGTGGGTGAGAGAGTCGCACTGCCACCTTTCACCGTAAGCCCCTGAATGTGAAAGTCACCATCGAAGAGAATGCATTTGCCTTCCGTTTCAGAACATACCTGGCCTTCGTAAGTGCCTTTCAATTGCAGGCTGGCATTCAACACTTTTATCTTTTGAATAAATACACCTGTGTTTTCGAAGATGCGTACATCGCAATCGAAAATTTTGTCGTGTTTCTGTACGTCATTAACCGCTACCACCGGGCCCACCAGTTCGAAACTGGCATGTGGTTCCAGCGCAATGCTGATGGGCACGGGGCCACAATCTTCATCGAAGCCGAGGGAGTAGATATACCAATTCTTGTCTATGGAGGCATTAAAAATCAGTTCCAGCTCATCTCCCACAGCCACTTGCTGCGTTTTGGCCGAGGCAGCCAGACGGGCTGGCTGCAAAATCTGAGAGACGGCACCCTGTGCGAAGAGTAAGAAAAGGAGCAAAAAACGGTACAACATGCAGTTTCTGGTAATCGTTGAGGATTTCTGAATGCGCTAAGGTAACGCCCATCCGCAAAAAATAGTTGGTAGGGGCACCTGCCACCCCGAATATTAACAAAACGTTAGTAATTATCAGGCCGGTAGTGCGACTGATGGGGAGCCGGTTTGAAAGGCAGCAAGAAAAACCTACATTCAAGCCGATTTATCCAAAACCAATAAAAATAATCCCAATCTTATGAAGTTAAAATTTACCCTCTTTCTGGTGGCTTTTGTGTGCTTTTTTGCGCAAGCCCAAACTGTAGATGAGATTCTGGACAAGTATTTTGAGAATACCGGAGGCCGCGATAAGTGGGCGGCCTTAAAGGGCGTAAAAATGTCGGCCAAAATAAACCAGGGTGGCATGGAAATTCCCTTCGACCTCATTCAATTGAAAGACGGACGGCAGGCCCAGATCATCACCTTCCAGGGCAAAGAGATCAAGCAGGGCGTTTTCGATGGCACCTCGCTTTGGAGCCACAACTTTATGACGATGAAGGCCGAAAAGAGCGATGCGGAGACCACCGAAAACTTCAAGGTGGAGTTGGGCTCGTTCCCCGATCCTTTCCTGAACTACAAAAGCCTGGGTTATAAAGTAGAACTGCTGGGTAAAGAAACCATTGACGGTGCCCAGGCCTTTAAGATCAAACTTACCAAAAAGCCAATTAAAGTAGATGGCGTAGAGACCGACAATGTTTCCTACTACTACTTCGATGCAGAAAACTATGTTCCGTTGATGCAGGAGTCTGAAATTAAGTCGGGCCCCGCCAAGGGCATGATTTCGCAAATTAAGATGAGCGACTACCAGGAAGTAGATGGTTTGATTTTCCCCTTTGCAATGGAGCAGGGAGCCAAAGGCCAGCCCGGCAGCCCGCTTACCGTGGTTAGCATCTCCCTCAACCCAGCCGTTGACGAAAAACTCTTCGCCTTCCCCGAGGGCAACTAGCACACAGCTAATTACAAACAAAGTGAGGTCGGCCAAAAGTTAACCTCACTTTTGTTTTGCACCTTCTCAAACATTTCAACTTGTTATTTGCATGAAGAAATTACTAACTGTATTAACCCTTGCGGTGGTGGCCAGCGCTGGCTACGCGCAAGATGCCGTTACGCGCGGCAAAGAATTGTTTGGCGATTTGCGGGCGCGCCACATTGGCCCTGCGCTGATGAGCGGCCGCACAACCGACCTGGAAGTGCACCCCACCAACGACAGAATAATTTATGCTGGCACAGCGGGTGGTGGTGTGTGGAAAAGCCAGAACGGTGGCGCCACCTTCAACTCTATCTTCGATGACTACTGCCAGTCGATAGGCGCGGTGGAAATTGACCCCACGAACCCCGACAACGTGGTGTGGGTGGGTACCGGTGAAGTGTGGACGCGCAACAGTGTTTCCGTTGGCGATGGACTTTACCGCACCAACGATGGCGGCACCACCTGGCAGAAAATGGGCTTCGAGAAGTCTGAGCGCATTGCCGGTATTCAGGTGAACCCCCAAAACCCCAACGAAGTGTATGTAGGTGTGTTGGGTGCCCTATGGAGCGACAGCGAAGAACGCGGTGTGTACAAAACCACTGATGGCGGCAAAACGTGGAGCAAAATTCTGTTCGTCAACAAAACAACCGGCTGCAGCGATCTGTTGCTCGACCCCAACAATCCGGAAATTGTATATGCTGCCTTTTGGGAAGTGAGACGCACACCCTGGTCTTTTTCTTCGGGTGGCGAGAACAGTGCCTTGTATAAATCGACTGACGGTGGCAAAACCTGGAATAAGATTCACAACGGTTTCCCTAAGGGCAAATTAGGCCGCCTGGCCATTGCCGTGGCCCCCTCCAATGCAAGTATTCTGTATGCCGTTATCGAGTCGGAGCAAGATAAAGACAAAGGTCTTTACCGCAGCGATGATGCCGGTGCCTCATGGAAACAGCTCAACAACGATTTCGAAATTGTGGTGCGCCCATTCTACTTCTCGCGCATTGCCGTAGACCCGCGCAATCCCGAAGTGGTGGTGAAAGCCGGCCTGTTCGGTTCTATTTCGCGCGATGGTGGCAAAACATTTAAAAACCTGGGGCCCATGCACTCCGACATTCACGACATTGTGTTCGATATCAAAAATTCTGACCGCATGTACGTGGCCACCGATGGGGGTGTGTATCGCTCGTGGGATGGTGGCACCACCATGGAGATGGTGGAAAACCTGCCCTTGTCGCAGTTCTATCACGTAAGTGTAGACAATGAAGAGCCTTACAACGTGTACGGTGGCTTGCAGGACAATGGTTGCTGGTATGGCCCCTCGCGCTCGCCCGGTGGCATTGAAGCACGCGACTGGCGCAACGTAGGCTTTGGCGATGGCTACCGTGTATACCGCCACCCCACCAAAAACCTGGTGTATTCCGAAATGCAGGGTGCCGAAAATGTATGGCGTTACGACCCTGTGAAAGACCAGGCCAAAACCATTCAGCCACTGGCGCAGAAGGGCGACCCAAAATTGCGCTTCAACTGGAATGCTTCACTTACGACCAGCCCCAACAAGGCCGACCGTGTTTACATCGGCAGCCAGTTTGTGCATCGCTCGGATGACATGGGCGAAACGTGGGTAAAAATTTCCCCCGACCTGACCACCAACGACCCCACCAAACAAAACCAGGAAGACTCGGGCGGTCTCTCGCGCGACAACTCGGGTGCCGAAAACCACTGCACCATCTTCACCATTGCTGAATCTCCCCTCGATGAAAACATTGTGTGGGTAGGTACCGATGATGGCAACCTGCAACTGACGAAAGACGGTGGCAAAACATGGAGCAACGTAGTAGCAAATGTACCGGGTTTACCTAAAAACACCTGGGTATACCACATAGAGGCAAGTGTGTTCGGCAAAGGCACCGCTTATGCTGTGTTTACCGGCTACACCACGGGCGACATGAACACCTATGTGTACAAAACCACCGATTTTGGCACCACGTGGAAGTCGATCGTTACCTCCGACATTGTAGGCTTCGCGCGCAACATTCAGGAAGACTATGTGAATGAAGATCTGCTGTTCCTCGGCACAGAATTCGGATTGTACATTACCCTGAATGGGGGCGGCAACTGGTACAAATTCACCAACAATTTCCCCGCAGTGAACGTGCACTACATAGAGTTGCACAAAAAGACCAATGACCTGGTAGTTGCCACGCACGGTCGTGGCATCATTATTCTGGATGACATCAGCCCGCTGCGCCAACTGAACGAAGAAACCATGAAGAAAGATCTTCACTTCTTCACCACCAAGCCCACCTACATTGCCGAAACCAATGGCTTTGGTGGTGCCAGCACCGAAACACAGTTTGTTGGTGCCAATCCCAGCAGTGCTGCGCGTATTATTTACCACCTGAATAAACGGCATGTGCTGGGAAAAATGACGCTGGAAATACAGGATGCCAGCGGCAATAAGGTGGCCGAACTGGGTCCCGGAAAATCCAAAGGCATTAACGTGGTGGAGTGGAACTATAACACCAAACCTCCCAAGGTTGCAGCAGCCAAAACTTTTGCCTTTGGCGGATTTACCTCGCCCCGTGTGCCGGCCGGTACCTACAAGGCGGTGATCCAAAAGGGAAAAGAAACCTACACCAACGACATTGTAATTGAATACAATCCCAAGTCGGATGTGCCGCTGGCCGACCGCAAGCTACAGGAAAATACTACCAAAAAGCTCTACGACATGTCGCAGGAGTTGGCCTATATGGTGTACACACTGGATGAGTACCTGAAGATTGCCGAAACAGCAAAAGCCAAAAATACGCAAGGCGCCAAGGTGGCTACTCCGTTCATCAACGAGTTAACCAGGTTGAAAGAAAAGCTGGTAGTGACCAAAGGCGATAACTATGTAGGAGCAGCCGAACCACAACTGAGAGAAAAAATGGCCGAGCTTTACAGTAAGGTGGCGCAGAGCTATTACAAACCCAACCAGGCAGAACTTGATAACCTGGAGGCCATTGAAAGCAGTTTTAACGATGGCAAAGCGGAATTCAAAAAAATAAAAGACAAGCATCTTTCGAAAGTAACGGGCATACTCTCGAAGGATGGCATAGAGCCGCTGGTGCTGAAAACATTTGAAGAGTTTTTGTTGATGCCTTAACAAGCTGGAGAAGTAAAGAAGAGGGCCGCCAGA
>JBMOLS010000055.1:0-2377 GCA_049324055.1 Bacteroidota bacterium
TTGAACCTGACAATACGCGCAAAAAACTTGGGAGTAAGGCCCACATATCGGGTAAACAATTGCTCGAGGTGGCGTGTAGAAACGCCCAGCGCGGCTGCCACCTCACTCATCTGCAGCATTCCGCGCGAAGTGATGATGTGCCGGATGGCACTTTCTACGGGTAAGGCCTTCGTTTCAGAGCGGTAATTGGCTCGCAAAAATTGTTCGATGGCCACAATGCGTTGCACGGCATTATCGCTACACTCCACCTGTTTCACTACGGGTGCCCATGCAGGTAGCGCTTCATCCAGGTTCACAACGCGATCGGTAAGCGGGGCCATAGCAATGCCAAAAAGTGCCGCAACGGCTGCCGGCTGAAACTTAATGCCGAGCATGTCTGAAACCCCGGTATTTTCTAGGAAGAAATGTTTGGTTAGCTGCCCGGCAAGCAAACTCCGCGACTGCTTCACCCATTCTCCACCCAGGTTTATCCGGTAGGGATCGCCAAAGTGAAAAATTATTTCGGGGCAGCCATCGGGAATGATTTTTTGCTGACGCGGTGTGGGGTCCTCATCCTTCACCACCCAGTAGCAGACCACCTTGTTCTGCAAGTCGGGCGAGGGAAGGATTTGTTCAAAATACATACACTGCCTAACGTGAAGCCTTTAAGTGTTTGCTCTTTTTGCGTTCATGTTCTTCAACGGCCTGCACTTTGGTGCCGTAATGCAGACTTGCGTTGATTTCGTAGCCAAACAACAACACCAGCGTGAGCAGTTGTATCCATATCATCAAGGCGATTAGCGCACCGATGGATCCATATACTTTGTTGTAGGCACCGAAATTGGTTACGTAAAAGGAGAAACCATAGGAGATGCCCAGGCACGCCAGGGTAGCCAAAAAAGAGCCGATGGAAAAAAACCGCCAGTTGTAGTGCACCGCAGGACCAAAGTAGTAGATGCACGAAACGGCAATAAAAAACACAACGAAGATCACCACGAAGCGCAGTACGAAGACAAAATAAATGGAAGCCTGGTCTAAATTGAGGCGGGCCAGTTCTTCCAGGTGAGAAGTAAAATAATTGATCACCAGTTGGCCCACTACCAGTAAAATAATGGCCAGGAACAGCCCAATGGCCAGCATAAAAGTTAAGCCCGTAGCGGTAATGCGCATACGGAAAAAATTCCTCCGTTCCACCGTTCGGTAGCAGGCGTTGAAGGCCCGCATCAGGGCCATCATGCCGTTGGTGGCCAGGTAGAGCGCAAACAGAAAACCGAACGTGAGTAAGCCTCCCCGTTGGTTGCTGATGATGTCAAACACGGTGGAAGAAATCACATCCCACATGCTGGGAGGCATCATCTCCCCCAAAAAAAGCATAATGCTTTCGTTGTTAACATCGGGGAACCAACGGGTAACATAAGGGATGAGTGTAAACAAAAAGATGATGGTAGGGAAAATGGCCAGAATAAAATTGTACGACACGCTGTTGGCGCGGTCCATGATCTCGTCCTCATCTACATTGTGAAAGAGGATTTTAAGAAAACGGTAAAGCGATAGGTTGCCATAGCGCTTAAACTTTATCTTCTTTAACCAGTTGCGGCTGGTGCGCGCGGTTCTGAATTCAAGAATACGTTTTCTGGTTACGTACTTCATCAATGGTTCGGTATGGCTTTGAAATAACTTTCCAGCACTTTGTCGAAAGCCTGGGGCGGGCGACAGGGTCTTCCACTCTTTTTATCCACAAAGGCCAGCAAGGTTTCGCCTTTGTTAATCAGCTTTCCGGAAGGATTGAAGATTTCGTACTCGAACTGAATGCGCACACCCGGCTTGTTTCTGATGGTTGTTACGATCCGTAACAAATCATCGTAAAGGGCGGGGGCAATAAATTTGGTGTGGTTCTCCAGCACGGGCATCATCACACCCATGTCCTCCAATTCCTTGTAGGTAAGCCCCAACTGCCGCAGGCTTTCTACGCGTGCCACTTCATAGTACATGGCATAGTTGCCATAATACACATAGCCCATCTGGTCTGTTTCTCCATAACGAACGCGTACGTGGGTTTCGGATTGGTACATCTATTTCTTTCTTTGTGCGGCACGCGCCTTTTGCTGCTCGATGCTGAGCGCCTTCTGGTATTTGCGTGCGTTTTTGTTGTGCTCTGTCAGGTTGCTGGCAAAATTGTGGCGCCCTGAAAAATCTTCTTTGGCGCACATGTAAAGATAGTTGTGTTTCTCGTAGTTCAGCACCGCATCGATGGCGTTAATCTCGGGCATGTTGATGGGGCCCGGGGGCAACCCGGTATTCCGGTAGGTGTTGTAGGGAGAATCTACTTCTTTGTGCACGTTCAAAATCCTTTTCAGCGAAAAATCGCCAACAGCAAATACAAGCGTTGGATCAGCCT
>JBMOLS010000056.1:0-43689 GCA_049324055.1 Bacteroidota bacterium
TTGCCCGAGCGAAACTGCTCCAAGGCTTTCTTCTTGATCCCCTCTAAATTGAATTGTTCTTCGTTTTTCATATGGTGTCAAAGTTGGTGTTTTCCTTCTTTGACACAGTTCAGTTTACAGCCTCAAGGGGTTAAGCAGAATTGCCTGGCCATGACTTGATTCTTCAAACTTTATCGAAAAAACTTCAATGTATTCTTTTGAAAGATCATCCCTGTTCGTGATTTCTAGATCCACAATCTGATAATCAGTTACTTTACCATTAAGCATTTCTATCAGATCTTCTTTGGCTTCAAATCCTGCCATCTCTTTTCTTTTCGCGATCGCGGCATATCCAAAATAGGTTTTCTTGATAGTACCAGACAGATCGCCATCGTTATGGAGTTCCAGCGAAATAGAAGTAAAGGTTCTGTCCTTTTCTATGGGCTTTAGATCCATCCAACAAGAATCCTTTTCGCTAATAACCCGCCCCTTTCCATTGAAACAACGATGAGGTAAGACACCAAATGGCAAAAAGTCGTCCGTTGCATCCAGCAGGTATATTTTATCGTTTAGCTCCAACCTACCTATCACATAATTGAAATCACTCAGCACTGGATGTAATTCTATGGGCAATCCGTTTTGGCGGGTTGAAAGAATCACGGGATTAACGTTAAATCCCGCATACTTCAATGCGGCTATAAGTGTCAAGTTTATGTCTCCAACATTTCCAGTTTTACTATCAAAAGCCTGTTTAATTCCAAATTCACTCAGCATGCCGTACACCTCATCCCAACGATACCAGGATTTAACAAACTCGTAAATTTTCACCGCCTTGGCCAGTTCATTGGTCTCGCCAGCTAAAACAAGTTCTACATGGCCATCAACAATGTCTTTACCTCTCCTTAATTGCAATCCGAATTTCTCATTTGTTCTTAATTCCTGTTCAGCATCTTTCCACTCCTTGGTAAATTTCTCCGAGCGGCCATCAAAGTGTCTAATCTCTGCTAGTTCGTAGTTTATTGTCGCCAGAAAATTGGACTTTGCTGTCATATAATCCTCCTCGCGAAACGCTGGAATATTTTCCATGGCATACTTATACCTTGCACAGTCCGCCCTTCCGTTATAAAAGCATTTACGAATAATTTCATTCTCGTTCTTCGACAATTCAAAATATCCTTTCAGGGTTGTATTATAGATGTAGTTACCAGGAATGGTGGCCCAAAATTCACTCTTTACTTTCGGTATTGCAGATTGAAATGGCCAGTTTCTAAAGTTGAATACGAAAGGCGAAACCAGCATGTACTGAATTTCTATGATGGAGCCGACAGAAACATTGGGCACAGCGAATTTTTTCTGACTCCAGTACTTATTTATATCCTCTTCGTAAATCGATTTGAGATCGAGTTTTGACTCGGTGATTGTGTTGTTAACTAATGAAAATGAAGATGCACGTACGCTGATCAATTCTTCTTTTCGACTCCCTGAATGATAGATTGGTATCTCAATATCAGCCTGCGCTACGCCCGCTTGTTTGAGCACCTTTATCGTTGCATGATATGTAAAAACCAGATTAAAATCCCTCTGCTCATCAAAGTAAGCCTCTCCAAACTCGTTCAAAATTACCGCTGATGCCGATGAGTCCTTGTCGTATGTTTTAATATCCAACTCTCGATATGTCACTTTTCCGAAAGGAAAATCATTCCCTTGCGAATAGGCACTTGCTATTGCAAGGCAAAGGCAAAACGTAGTTAGCAACCTCATGATACCAAAACTTCCGCTCAATATTCTGAATTTGTCTCAAAAAAGCAATTCAAGGTATCATTCGCAAATCAAAGCCATCATTTCGCCATAAAAATGGTTTGGGTAGGATACGCAAATTCAATTTTTCGGGCCGCAAACTCCTTGAATATTTTCAGGTTGATGGATTGCTGAATGTCCATGTAGTCGTTGTATTCGCTACTCTCAACAAAGTACACCACCTCAAAGTTTAAGCTGAAGTTGCCAAAAGAGGCAAAATGCGCCCTGTCAAGTGTGGCCTGTGGGTGTTCATCTAAAATCTTCTTAAGCAATGCCGGAATCTCTTCAACTACTTCTGCCGGGGTTTGGTACACTACTCCCACCTGAAACACAATCCTCCGCCTGTCCATGCGCTTAAAATTGTGGATGCGCGACTTGGTGAGATCGCTGTTGGCAAACGCCAGTTGCTCACCCGTCAGGCTCTTCAGTCGTGTTGTCTTTATGCCAATGTGTTCCACGGTTCCCTTTTTGTCGTCTACCACAATAAAATCACCCACTTCAAAGGGCCGGTCGAAAAAAATAACAAAGTAGTTGAATAAGTCGCCTAAAATATTCTGGGCAGCTAACGCAATGGCTATACCGCCAATACCCAACCCTGTTATAATGGCGGTCACATTGTAACCCAGATTATCAAACAAAAAGAGTAAGCCAATGGTCCATACCAGCACGTTAATAATAATCATGATGCCATTGAGCTGCTTGAGCTTTTCCTCACCTTTTTCCTGGCGACTAATAAATGACTCTAAAGCCAGGCGGATTACAGCAGACACCAGCCGCACTCCATAAAAAGTAAGGACCACCGTAAGGGCTGCGTCAATAATTTTTTCAATCTTTTCGGGCCAGCTCAGAAAATGCAAGCCTGCCGAAACTACCACCACCGTAAGTATGGGTATGCCAAATTTTTCCAATGCTTTCACCACATAATCATCAAGCTTGGTTTCGGTTTTTTCGGTTAACTTTTTTAGTTTGAAAATCAGAATTCGCTTTGCCACGCCCATGATAAGCAACCCCCCTAATACAATGGCTGCTGCTATTAAATACTGCTCTGTGGTGTTACCGTAGTAGGTCTTATTCAGGTATTCTTCCATGATAGGTGCTGATTAGTGATTTTCAGCAGCAAAGGTACCATGCCGGTAAGGGTCTCCCAATAATTTTTTACTCTAATCGCTCCCGGCAAAATAACCATAGATAGAATTTTACTTTTTGTGGCTACTATTTTCTCTATTTTACCATCTTTCCTTGCTGATATGAAAAAGATTTTGTTCCTCCTCTTGTGCAGCTGTCACGCTTTTGCGCAATCGCTTGCTCCGCTTACGGTCGAAAAGATTATGCGCGACCCAAAGTGGATTGGCACGGCACCCTCTAACGTGTTCTGGTCGGAAGACGGGAAGCATCTCTACTTTAACTGGAACCCTGAGCGCAACCCGGGCGACTCGCTCTATGCTCTTGGGCTCAACAACCGAACCCCGCAGAAAGTATCGCCTGCAGAAAGAAGAGCACTGCCTTCGCGTTTCGGCACCTACAACAGCGCCAAAACCAAAAAGGTATTCGAAAAGAACGGAGACTTGTTTCTGCTGGACATCGCCACCAACCGGCTCACGGCCATCACTCAGACCATCGACCGAGAGGCTAACCCGGTGTTTTCGAAAGATGAGCAACGCATTCTGTTTACTGCGGGGCACAATCTGTTTGCCTGGAACATTGCCAGCGGAACCACCACCCAGCTCACAGATTTCAAACGCGGAGCCAAAAAACCAGACCCCAAACAAAACGAACAAGAAAAATGGCTGAAAGAAGACCAGCTCAGTCAGTTTCAGGTTTTAAAGGAGCGCAAAGAAAATCGTGACGCTGCCGCCCGTATGCGTAAGCTCGATCAACCCAAACGCCCCAAAGAAATCTGGATAGACGACAAAAACATCGACAACATTCAACTGAGCCCGGACGAAAAATACATCACCTACCGCCTGGCCAAATCGGGTGCTGGTAAGAATACCATTGTGCCCAACTATGTTACAGAAACAGGCTTCACCGAAGACATTCCGGCACGCACCAAGGTAGGCGCACCTGGCACCACGTTCGAACTGTTTGTATATGACTTGGAGCACGACACGGTATTGGCAGTAAAAACCACCGACATCCCGGGTATTTACGATGAGCCCGATTACAAGAAAGACTACCCGGCCCAAAAAGCAGACGATGGCAAAGAAAAAAAGAAAGAACCACGCGCCATTGTTATGCACGGCCCGCTCTGGTCGCCCGATGGACGGCATAATGTGGTGGTAGCCCGCGCGTTGGACAACAAAGACCGGTGGTTGTTGTCGTTAGATGTGAGCACTCAAAAACTTTCGCTGATAGACCGCCAGCGCGATGAAGCGTGGGTGGGCGGCCCCGGCTCGGGCAGTTACTTTGGCATGGGCACCTTGGGTTGGCTGGCCGACAACCAGACGCTGTATTTCACATCAGAAGAATCGGGCTACGCGCACCTATACACGTATCATTTTGGCACCGGCCAAAAGCGGGCGCTTACCCAAGGGCGATACGAAGTGCAAGAGGTAGAGCTTTCGAAAGACAAAAAGTATTTTTACCTCATTACAAACGAAGTTCACCCTGGTGAAAAACATTTTTACCGTTTGCCGGTAACAGGTGGCAAAGCCGAAAAACTAACCACCCTGACGGGTGCGCACGAAGTCAGCTTGTCGCCCGATGAAAAGTGGATGGCTTACCGGTACTCCTACTCCAACAAGCCATGGGAACTTTATCTGCAGGAAACCAAACCCGGGGCTAAGCCCCAGCAAATTACCGCCTCGCTCACCGAGGAGTTTAAATCGTACAACTGGCGCGACCCGCAGGTAGTTACCGTAAAAGCGCGCGATGGTGCCGACATCTATTCACGTTTGTACAAGCCCGCCAACCCTAACGGGGCGGCTGTTATTTTTGTGCATGGCGCAGGCTATCTGCAAAACGCACACAAGTGGTGGAGCAGCTACTTCCGCGAATACATGTTTCATAACCTGCTGGCCGACCTGGGGTATACCGTGCTCGACATGGACTACCGGGCCAGCGCTGGCTACGGCCGCGACTGGCGCACGGGCATCTACCGTTTTATGGGCGGCAAAGACCTAACCGATAACGTTGACGGTGCCCAATGGCTGGTAGCGGAACATGGTATTGATCCCAAACGCATCGGCATCTATGGAGGTTCTTACGGAGGGTTCATTACGCTGATGGGTATGTTTACCACACCCGATGTTTTCGCGGCCGGTGCTGCCTTGCGCCCCGTTACCGACTGGGCTGCCTACAACCATCCGTACACAGCCAATATTCTGAACGAACCTGCACAAGACAGCCTTGCCTATGCCAAAAGCTCGCCCATTTACCACGCAGCCGGTTTAAAAGGCCATCTGCTGATGTGCCACGGCATGGTGGATGTGAATGTACATTTTCAAGACGTGGTGCGCCTGACGCAGCGACTGATTGAATTAGGCAAAGACAACTGGGAGCTGGCTGTGTACCCCATGGAAGACCACGGCTTTGTGGAGCCCAGCAGCTGGGCAGATGAATACAAAAGGATACTGAAGTTGTTCGAGGGCACTTTGAAAGAATAGAGGGCCGTCAACATAGAGCGGCACGTGAATGATGGCCTGCCAGGCTTAAAACCCATTTACCATTTCCCTCCAGCCTTTCAATGAAACATTTTGAACCTGTTGGCTGATGTCACCCCCGTAAATAACCGTGCTTTCAATGGCACTGCCGCTCAGCTTTTCCCAAGCCATCAGGTTTGTGAAGAAAGACGCGTTGGCAGTTCTGCCTGCCTTGATTTCGTAAGCCTTTAACGTCTGACCGTCCTCTATTATCAAATCTACTTCCAGGCCCTTGTGATCTCGCCAAAAATACATCCCTTCGTGTTTGCCCCGCGCCAGCCGTTGTTTGTAGCAATCCATTATCACAAAATTTTCAAACAATGAACCGCGCGCATAGTGTGTTGACAATTGCGAGGCTTGCTCAATGCCAAGCAAGTGACACACCAATCCCGTATCGGTGAAATATAGTTTGGGAGATTTGATAAGTCGCTTGTTGAAATTTTTGTAATAAGGCTGCAGCCGGTAGATGATATAGCTCGCTTCCAATACGGAAAGCCAGGCCTTGCATGTGTTCACCGAAATGCCTGCATCGGTTGCCAGGGCGCTTACATTTAGCAACTGCCCCACCCTACCCGCACATAATTTTAAAAACACGTTGAATTGGGTAAGGCTTCCCACATTTTTTAAACTACGCACATCACGCTCCAGATAAGTTTGAACATAAGCGGGATAAAACAAGCCGAAAGGAATATTGCGATTGTACAACTCAGGATAGAATCCCCGCACAATCCAATCCTCATAATTTGATTTCGAAATTTGATCGGTTAACTCTTGCAGTGATAAGGGCAACAACGTAACAATGCCCGCACGCCCCGCCAGTGATTGCGTAATTTTTTCATTTAGCAAAAAATTCTGCGAGCCTGTGAGAATAAACCTGAGTTCACGGTTATCATCTACAAGGCCTTGCAAATAAGAAAAAAGCACAGGAACATTCTGAACTTCATCAAGTATTGCTCCTTTATGAAACTGCTTCAAAAACGAGCGGGGGTCTTCTTGTGCCAATTGCTGCTGATCGGGTAATTCCAGCAAAACATAAGGCAAGTTTTTGTAAAGTACTTTAGCAAGTGTGGTCTTTCCAGACTGCCGGGGCCCTGTTAGAAATAGAATGGGAAAGTGATCATAAACAGATGTAAGATATGCCTCTGCTCTCCTGGGAATCATTCAGGAAAGATAGTACAAATTTGCATTTCAATTGCAAATTTGTACTACAAATATTTGAAATTTGGCTAAATTCGCTTGCTGGGTTACTTGGTAACTCGCTCAAAATTTCAACACCGCATAACCTTTCAACTGGTAAGTAGTAACAGTGGTTAGCATGGAAGTGGCTACCTCTACGCCCGGCACCAATTGCTGGGGGTCGATGTCTCGCTTCACGAGCGACTGCCCGCACACCGTTAATCTTACTCCGGCTTGGTGCAACTCCTGCAGCAACTTCAGGTTCGGGTTGTTGGTCTTGAATTTCCGTTGGTAAGCCTCGTTGTTCATCACGGCAAAGGCAGATGTATTGTGTATGGCCAACACCACATGCAACTGCTCTGCAGGCAACCCGCCCACCACATGCAGGTTGATGAGCCGGGCCACATTGTCGAGCGAAGGGTTAGGCTGATCAGGTTTATCGGGTCCGGTGGCCACGTCAATCACAATATTATAATCCAGCGATGGATCGGGTTTTACGGTGGCGTAAGGAATATCATGAATAGTGCCCGCAGACTTGATGACCGGGTTTTGTGGCGATTGTGCGAGGGCTGTTACCGCGCTGAACAATATAAAAATGAATGTCTTCATGTTTTGAGTTTTCAGTTTATAACGCCAGTTGGTAAAACGTATCGCACGCAAAGTGCCCCGTGTTGCCCAAAGGCCCGGCAATTTTTTTGAAGCCGTTCTTTTCGTACAATTTCATGGCTCCCTTCATGGTGTTAAAGGTCTCGAGGTAACAATAACGGTACCCATGTGCGCGGGCCGCCTCCAGGCAATTCGCCAGCACCTGTTGCCCCCAGCCTTTGCCGCGGCCTTCGGCAAGAAAGTACATCTTCTTCAACTCGCACGTATCGGGGGTGCCTCCCACCAGCGGAGCCACTCCTCCTCCGCCTACAATCTGCCCACCCACTTCGAAAACATAATAAGAACAGCGGGGCTGCGCATAGGCTTCATACATTCGGTCTACTTCGCCATCGTGTATGGCGAAGCCCTGGCCGCTGGCACCAAACTCTGGCATCACGGTACGGATGATGCGGGCCACTGCGACATTGTCGGCCGGTTCAATCAATCTGATTCGTTCCATCTTGTAAGCAAATCTTCATGCCGAAGATGGTGGAAAATATTCTTACTTTGACCGATGTTTTTGATAACCGGACATGTCGGAGCTGGATGGCGTAAAACTAAACTTCAACAGCGAGAGCCTTTGGGTGCTTAACGTAATTCTTGCGGTTATTATGTTTGGCATTGCGCTGGATCTGCGCGTGGAAGATTTCAGAAGACTAAAAAGTAATCCGCGCAGTTCGCTCGTGGGCATACTGGCTCAATTTGTTCTGCTGCCTGCAGTTACCTTCTTGATGGTGTGGATCATCGAGCCGCTTCCGTCCATTGCCTTGGGCATGATGTTGGTGGCGGCCTGCCCGGGTGGTAACATTTCCAACTTCCTGGCACACCTGGCCCGTGGCAACACCGCATTGTCTGTAAGCCTCACTGCTGCAGGTACCGTGCTGGCCATTTTTACCACACCCCTTAACTTCAGTCTGTGGGCCGGTTTATATCCGCCAACAGCCGGCTTACTCAAAGAGGTCTCGCTCGATGCCTGGAACATGATTCAAACCATACTTACGCTGGCAGGCATTCCATTGCTGCTCGGCATGTTGGTGGGCCACAGGTATCCTACCCTGGCAACCAAGCTGGCGCGCGCGGTAAAGCCCTTTTCAATTATCACGTTTATTGCCTTTGTGTTGATGGCCTTCTTCAACAACATGGGCCACTTCATGAATCACATCCACCGGGTAATCATCATTGTGTTTGTACACAACGCTTTTGCGCTGCTCACAGGCTACTACACGGCACGTGTTGCCGGTCTCTCGTTGCAAGATCAGCGTACCATTGCCATTGAAACGGGCATTCAAAATTCCGGGCTTGGTTTAATTCTCATCTTTCGCTTTTTCGATGGCATGGGTGGCATGGCGCTGGTGGCGGCCTGGTGGGGAATCTGGCACATCATTTCGGGTCTCACCTTGAGTTGGTTCTGGGGCCGCGTGGGTGCACGCGAAAATGCTCGTTCGTAATTACATCCTTCTCTTTTTCTCTCAGTGTGACTTTTGTTACTGATGCCGCCTGACGGTAGCCCTAGTTTTGCAGAAAATTTAAATGCAGGATATGGAACTGATAGGTTACCTGGCTTCGGTCTTGATGGGGCTTTCTTTGGGTTTGATTGGTGGCGGTGGATCTATTCTAACGGTGCCTATTTTGGTTTACCTGTTCGGTGCCGATCCGGTAGTATCAACGGCTTACTCTCTTTTTGTGGTGGGGCTTACCAGCCTGGTGGGTTCTTACAGTCATTTCAAAAAAGGAAATGTGCATCTTAAAACTGCTCTGATTTTTGGTGTTCCGTCTATTGCGTCAGTGTATGCGGTTAGGAAATTTCTGGTACCTGCTATTCCCGATCCGATTTTCGAAACTGCTTCGTTTGTGTTAGATAAGTCGTTGTTTGTAATGCTGCTGTTCGCGGTATTGATGCTGTTGGCCTCACTGTCTATGATTCGCAAACCCAAAATAAAGGAAGACGCGCCTGGCCCGGTTCAATATAACTACCCGCTCATTTTCGCAGAAGGTTTGTTAGTGGGCGGGATTACGGGTTTGGTAGGTGCCGGTGGCGGCTTTCTCATCATCCCTGCCTTGGTGTTGTTGGCCGGCTTGCCCATGAAGCAGGCCGTGGGTACCTCGTTGCTCATCATTGCGCTTAAATCGCTCATCGGCTTCACGGGCGATCTGGGCTCGGGCATCACCATCGACTATCGATTCATGCTGGTGTTCTCCGCATTTGCCATGGTGGGCATTGTAGGTGGCAGCTACCTTACCAAATATATTCCGAACGAAAAACTAAAACCTGCTTTTGGTTGGTTTGTGATGGTAATGGGCGTTTATATACTGGGCAAAGAGCTGTTGTTTTAGAAGCTTGCCGCGCCCGCAACAAGTACTTTTAAACATCTGAGAATTTTCTCCTAAACCCTGTAAAAGTACCCGAACTTTAGAATCAATATGCGCATGAAAAAATACATCCCGCTTGCCTTAGGAATTGTTTTGGGCGGTTTAGCCGGATTCGTTTACTGGTATTATATCGGTTGTAATAGTGGCAGTTGCGCCATCACTTCTTCGCCCGTTAACAGTTCTATTTATGGTGCTGTAATGGGCGTCTTCATCTCTAACCTGTTTCAAAAAGAGTTAAACTCGGGAACTAAACCCCGGTAGCGCTCATTTAAGTTGATAAGTTTGATTTTTTTGAAAGCATCTGTGACTTTTGTTACAATCTGACGAAAGTCAGGTTTGCTAATTTTGCGGTTAAATAACTCACGTTATGTTTGAAACAATAAGACAGCCTTGGCCTTGGTATGTAGCCGGTGTATTGATTGGATTAACGGTGCCCGCCTTGCTGCTGCTGGGCAATAAACACTTTGGTATTTCTTCCTCGCTGCGCCACATCTGCGCTGCGTGCATTCCAGGCAACATTTCGTTCTTTAAGTACGACTGGAAAAAAGAAATCTGGAACCTGTTCTTCGTGGCGGGTGTGGTGCTGGGAGGCGTTATTGCCTCGCAGTGGCTCAGCAACCCCGACCCCATTGTGGTGGCAGACAAAACAGTGCAAGACCTTCAGGCGCTGAACATAGTGGTAGATAACAACCTGATGCCAGCCTCCATCTTCAACTTCGGCAACCTGTTTACCATGCAGGGCTTCCTGTTTTTTGTTGTAGGTGGTTTTATGGTAGGCTTCGGAACGCGGTATGCCGGTGGGTGCACCAGTGGCCACGCCATCATGGGTCTTTCTACCCTGCAGTGGCCATCACTCATTGCTACCTGCTGCTTCATGGCGGGCGGCTTCCTGATGACACATGCCATCTTTCCCTGGTTAATGAACTTGTAATTCGATAAGATAAGACACGCATCATGCAGACAAAAGACGAATTTGTAGACTCCACAACCATACAACATCCGATAGAATGTGAAGCTCCCAACGATCAGGTAACGAAAGAGTCGTTAGTAGCATCCAATATTAAATACCTGGTGGTAGGCATCGTGTTTGGAATTGTGTTTGTGAAGGCAGAAATCATTTCGTGGTACCGCATCCAGGAGATGTTCCGGCTACATTCCTTCCACATGTATGGCGTAATCGGTACAGCCGTGGTAGTGGGTGCCCTGTCGGTTTTCCTTATTAAAAAGTTTCAGATCAAAACAATACAAGGCGAAACCGTTGTTTTTCACGACAAACAGTTTCATTGGGGCAATGTAATTGGCGGCACCCTGTTCGGGTTGGGTTGGGCTATTACCGGAGCCTGCCCGGGCCCGCTCTTCGCCCAGATTGGCAGCGGCTTTCTGGTAGTAGTTGTTACCTTGCTGAGCGCAGTGGCAGGCACGTGGGTGTACGGGCTCTTACGCGATAAACTGCCGCATTAAATGATCTCTTGCGTGTGATCAGGATCACAGATCATCAACGCAGCATCTGGCATCCTTTCATTTGACAGTAAAAGGAGCGAAAATGTCCACCGTTTTGTTCGAAAACAAACACCTTACTATTCGTCACCACAAAGAAGACCAGATCCTCATCCTGACGTGGAGGGGATTCATACCCAGTGTTTCCTTTCGCGAGCTGGCTTGCGAAATCATCAAAGCAGTGGATGAATCCAATGTCAGAAAAATACTTTCCGACAACCGGGAGTGGAAAATCATCTCTCCCAACGACCAGGGTTGGGCTGCCAATCAATGGTTTCCTAAGGCCGAAGAAAAAGGTGTGCAGGCTTTGGCTACAGTGCGCAGTAACGATATCTTCAACCGGGAGGCCGAACGAAATGTGGAAGCAATGGCCAACCTCAAACACATGCTGGTAAAAAACTTCAAAACAGAAGAAGAGGCACTGCGCTGGCTCAAATCGGCAGATCATTAACCACGCTGGCCGCTGGTCATCTTTGTAGCGGGCATCGCATATCTTGCGGTGCCAGCGTAATTCTTCCCTGCAACTGTTTTATGAACGAACAACCCGGCACAGCCCACTTAAAACTTAGCACGAGGGCCGACCAATGCCGAAGGTTGAAAACCCGCAAAACCCGTTAACTTTTTGTTTTCTTTTCGCCATCCCAGCCGGTAATGCCCATAGCCAGGTTGTAGAGGTGTCCCTTGAAGCCGCGCTCCTCCATCATTCTACATGCTTTAGATGACCGGGCACCACTTCGGCAGTACACCAGGTAATTTTTCGTTTTGTCCAGCTTTTGCAGCACTGCATCAAACGTACCGTTGTCGTTAACGTCTGCAAACACCGTGGCTTGAGCAATGAAGCCCTCTGCCACCTCCTTAGGCGTGCGTACATCCATCACAACAGTGTTGGGCCGTTTCATCAGCTCCCTGAACTGGCGGTTGTCTATGTTTTGAAACATTGTTCTACACGTTTGCCGATGAAGTTAACCAGTCGGTAACTTAAATCACAGATTGATACCCCTGCTTTCTCTCAACTTTGTATATATAAACGTACAACTAGCATGAAAACAGCGATATGGCTATTGGTGGTTTGCCTCGGAGCAGGTTATGCAAAAGGTCAGACGATGGCGCGCATTACTCCGGTTGAGTTCGAGCGGAAGCTGCACGCCAACCCAAACGCTACCATCCTCGATGTGCGCACCCTGAACGAATACCGCAGCGGGCATCTTCCAAAAGCTAGCCTGCTTGATTTTTACAGAAGCGACTTTGAAACACAACTGACAAAACTAGACAAAACAAAACCCATCTTTGTATACTGTGCCGTTGGAGGCCGAAGCAACGCCACCGTTACGCTTCTTGGGCGTTTGGGTTTTAAAGAAATTTATGACTTGGCCGGAGGCATTCAGAGCTGGATACAAGCTGATAAGCCAATCGTAAAATAACAACCTTCAAGCCGACCCCGTTAGAATTGATTAAAAAATAAAAAGTATTCGCCTATCAATGGAACAGTATTGGAAAATTATTGCCGACTCTTACACCGGCTACTGGAATTACCTGGTAAACGAAATTGCCTACCCGGGGTGGCATAACTATTTCTGGTGGCTGGTGGGCATGTCGTTGGCGGTCTGGTTGCTCGAAATAATGGTGCCCTGGCGCAAGGGGCAATCCATCTTTCGCAAAGATTTCTGGCTGGATGGCTTCTACATGTTTTTCAATTTTTTCTTGTTTTCGCTCATCGGCTACAACGCCCTCTCTAATATTGCGGTAAACGCGTTTAACGACTTCCTGGCCCTGTTTGGCGTTTCTAACCTGGTGGCCATTAACGTACAAAGCTGGCCCGCGTGGGCCCAACTGCTTACCATGTTTATCGTGGCCGATTTCATTCAGTGGAATATTCACCGGTTGTTACATCGCGTGCCGTGGATGTGGGAATTTCACAAAGTGCATCACTCCGTAGAAGAAATGGGTTTTGCTGCCCACCTTCGGTTTCACTGGATGGAGACCGTGATCTATAAATCCATTCAATATATTCCTTTGGCCATGATAGGCTTTGGCTTGCAGGATTTTTTTGTGATCCACATCATCGCCACTGCCATCGGGCACCTCAACCACTCCAATCTTTACATTACCTATGGCCCGCTTAAATACCTGCTTAACAACCCGGCCATGCACATCTGGCATCATGCCAAAGAACTGCCTAACCGCTATGGCGTAAACTACGGGTTGAGCCTAAGCCTGTGGGATTACCTTTTTGGCACGGCCTACATCCCCAGGAACGGCCGTGATGAGAAACTTGGCTTCGATGGCGATGAGGCCTTTCCGAAAACGTTCTGGCAGCAGTTGGTCTATCCGCTGAAGAAATCAGGGCACTGAAAAAAGTACACGCAAGCACTGAATTAGGTCAATCACGCCCTGTTGCATATTCTCAAAAAAAATACCTGGGCCCCCTGTGTGACTGATGTCACAGGGATTGACCGCCATTGGTCGTATCTTGTCTTTAATTATCACTTACCTAATGGAAGATCAACACCTTGATTCCTGCAGTTGCTCGTCATGTACACGCACTACGCGCAGAGACTTTATTAAATCTGCGGCTTTGCTGGCTGGCGGCCTGACCGTAGGCGGCCCCACGGTGGCAGGCGTAGTGGCAGCCGACTCCGCAGGGGAAACCCTGGCCAAACCGCAGCAAGCCAAAGCAGATCGCATTACGCTGCTTTACACGGCCGATATTCACGGGCAACTGCTTACTCACGATGAGTTCTTTCTGGAGAATGGCAAACCTGTTTACAAAAAGCGCGGAGGGTTTGCCGTGCTTAAAACCATGCTGCACACGTTGAAGGCAGAAAATCCTGAAAACACGTTGATACTCGATGCTGGCGACTGCTTTCAAGGCAGCGGAGTGGCTGCCCTCTCGAAAGGGCAAGCACTGGTGCCTTTAATGAACAACATTGGCTACAACCTGGTGCTGCCCGGCAATTGGGAAGTGGTGTACGGCAAGGACATGATGCGTAAAGACCTGGGCGCGTACCACGCCACCAAAATCTGCGCCAACATGTACCACGACACAAAAGACGAACTGAACGGTGAGCTGATCTTTCCGCCCTACTGGACGCGCACCATCGGCAACACCAAAATCGGGTTCATCGGTTACAACGATCCACTCACGCCCAAACGGCAGTCGCCCGCCTACAGCTACGGCATACGGTTTACCAAACCAGAAAGCAACGTTGCCAAATACATTCGTTTACTACGCGACTATGAAAAGTGCAGCATGGTGTTTTTAATTACCCACATGGGGCTGGCCCAGCAGGTAGACCTTGCCAACCAGGCCTATGTAGATGGTACCGATTTTATTCTGGGTGCCGATACGCATGAGCGGGTACGCAAGCCCATTGGAGGAAAATATACGCAGGTGACAGAGCCAGGTGCCTTCGGTTCTTTTGTAGCGAAGCTAGACCTGGTGGTGGAAAACGGAGTGGTGAAAGAAAAACACTACGCGTTGCTAGACGTAGACCCTGACAGGTACCGGCCCGATGCGGAAATGGAAAAATTGGTGGCGCAGGTGCGCGAGCCTTACAAAGCAGAACTTGATCGTGTTATTGGCAAAACCAAAAATACGTTGGTGCGCTATTATGTGATAGAAAACCCCATGGACAACCTGATTACCGATGCGCTGATGTGGAAGTTGAAGCCAGACATTGCCGTATCGAACGGTTTTCGCTTTTGCCCGCCCCTGGTGCCCGATGCAAAGACGGGCGTTGCAGAAATTACAAACGATTTTCTATGGAGCATGTTGCCGGTAGATTCCAACGCCAGGCAGGCACAGGTAACAGGCCGGCAAATCTGGGATTGGATGGAGAAGGAACTGCACAACGTGTTTGCGCAGAATCCGGCCGAGCGTTTTGGCGGCTGGGTAATCCGGTTTAAAGGCATGGAGGTGAATTTTACCGTGCACAAAAAACGGGGGGAGCGGGTAAACTTCATCAACATAAACGGCAAGCCTATCGACCTGGGCAAAACCTACCACCTGGTGGCCTGCGAACGCGAAGGCGACCCGGAGGAAGTGCTGTGCCGCATTGATAACGTAAGCCAACCAAAAACACTTAACATCACTTTACACCAGTTGATGCGCGATTACCTGGCGGCATTCTCTCCGGTTGCCCCCAAAGTGGAGGGCCGCATCACAGCCACTGATGTGCCCAACAATCTGCTGTCTCAACTTGAAGGGTACGATTATGAATTCACCTGACCTAATGTGACAAACATCACAGATGGCAGGCCGCTCAAGCTGTTATCTTTGCAATGAAATTGCCTCACTATGGAACAGAAGAAAACCTTCAATGAAATTATTCAGGGCGAAAAGCCCGTACTAGTAGATTTTTTTGCTACCTGGTGCGGCCCCTGCCAGATGATGCAACCCATTTTGAAAGAATTGGCCGCCCGCGTGGGTGATAGGGCCACGATATTAAAAATTGATGTAGATAAAAATCCCCAGGTGGCCAACAACTATCAGATACAGGGCGTTCCCACGCTCATGCTTTTTCGCCAGGGTCGTGTGCTGTGGCGCCAGTCGGGAGTAATGAATGCTAACCAACTGGAGCAGGTTCTCAACCAATTTGCAGGCGCTGAAGTAAAGTTTAAATAGGTGACAATGGTCACTGAAAACACCAAACATTCTTGCCAATTTTGCCTCACAATATTTATAAGCATATAATATTTATAAGCATATAATCTAAAACCGAATATGTACTTCCAACACGTTTACGACAAAACACTGGCACAAGCCAGTTATTTTATTGGCTGCCAGAAAGCAGGCGTGGCCATGGTGATTGATCCTAAAAGAGATGTTGACACCTACCTGGAAATTGCCAAGCAGAATAACATGAAAATTACGCATGTGGCCGAAACCCACATCCATGCAGATTTTCTGTCGGGGTCCAGGGAACTGGCTGCCCTAACCGGGGCCAAAATGTATTTGTCGGACGAAGGTGGCGAAGGCTGGCAGTATGAGTTTCCCCACGAAGGCCTGAAACATGGCGACATAATTAAAGTAGGAAACCTGAAACTAGAAGTATTGCACACCCCCGGGCACACGCCCGAAAGCATTAGCTTTTTGCTTACCGATGTGCCTGCCAGCGACAAGCCGGTGATGTTGTTTACAGGCGATTTTGTTTTCGTTGGCGACATTGGCCGCCCGGACCTGTTAGAAGAAGCTGCGGGCATTAAGGGAACCAAAGAGTTAGGTGCCCGCCAGATGTACGAGTCGATTAAACGATTTGCCTCATTGGCAGACTACATACAAGTATGGCCCGGCCACGGTGCCGGCTCGGCATGTGGCAAAGCGCTGGGTGCCGTGCCCAGCACAACGGTAGGCTATGAGAAAGTAAGAAACTGGGCCCTGCAGTACCAAAATAATGAACCTGGTTTTGTGAAGTACCTATTGGAAGACCAACCCGAGCCCCCTAAGTACTTCGCTATGATGAAAAAGCTGAATAAAGTACCGCGCCCGTTGCTTACAGAAGTTCCTAAAGCTAAGAAACTGAGCAAGGAAGAATTCAAGACCGCTTTTGATAAGGGCGTTAAAGTAATCGATACCAGGCTGAAGACAGAATTTGCGCAAGGTTTTATACCGGGCAGTCTTAACATTCAGGGCAACAATGCGTTCGCTACCTGGATGGGCTGGTTCCTCTCTTACGATGAACCGTTTATTTTGATAGCCGAAGAATCAAAACTGGAAGACCTGACCCGAAAGTTGATGCGCATCGGGCTTGACAACATCTATGGATACGTTGAAAATGTGAATGTATGGACTGACTTAGGCCAAAAGCTGGAGAAAGCTAACGTCATTTCCCTCGATGAATTCAAGAATATTTTAAAAACCAATCACACACAAGTCGTAGACCTAAGGGGAGCGGCCGAGTTCAAATCCGGCCATATTAAAGGTGCCGACAATGTATTCATTGGTACCCTGGAGAAAAACCTGAGCAAGATTAAAAAAGACGAACAGGTGGTTATCCACTGCCAGGCAGGCGATCGTTCTTCTATTGGCTACTCGTTGCTGGCCAAGTATGGATATAAGAACATTAAAAACTACTCGGGCGGCATGAGCGAGTGGGCCAATACGGGCAACCCGGTGGTATCAGAAAATTAATTGCAAAATTGGTTGAAAGGGCTGCCAGAATCTTTTGGGCAGCCCTTTCATTTTAGATACCTGACGCCCAATGAAAATCCTCTCCGACTGGAAGTTGATATTGCTCACCTGCGTTACGCTGGGGCTGGCACCGTTTGTGCCCGAACCCCACATCTGGGGTAAACTAAAATGGATAGCGGGTGGTGCTGTGGGCATGAAACCAATCGATTGGTTCGATACATTGTTACATGGCTTCCCGTGGCTGTTGCTGATGCGGCTGATGATTCTGCAACTGGTACGCCTGGCCAGGCGCAACTGATCCGGTTAACCCTCCGCATTTTCCGATACGTAATTTCGCTCCGCCTCCAGCAACTCATGCAGCAGTTGAGTAGTTACTTTTCCCGGAGTTCCATTGCCAACCATTCGGCCATCTATCTTCACAATGGCTTGTATGCGTTTGGTGCTGCTGGTTAGAAAAGCTTCCTCCGCCTCCAATACATCGGCAAGCGTTACTACTCCCTCTGCCACGGCATATCCCTTGCGGCTTAGTTCCAACACCCGTTTGCGGGTAACCCCCTTTAGTGCATGGTGCGCGGGCGTTACCACCGTTCCATCCTTCTTCACAATAAAAAAATTACAGCGCGGAAACTCCGTCACCACACCGTTGTGGTGATAAAGCACATCATCGGCCTGGTGCTCCTTCACCTTTGGCTGCAGCCAGATTCCCATGGTGTAATTAAGTGTTTTGGCTTCGGGAATATCGCGCACATAATCGTGGGTAATAATTGAAACACTTTTCGGTGTGGTTGCATCTGGTACAACCAGCGGGCTTTGCATCACAATGAAGTTAGGAGCTACTGGCTGGTAGGCATCGGGAGAGTAGCCCCCAGTTAATATCATTCGCATGCCCGATTCGGGCTGCTGGTTGCGATGGGCCAGGTCTTTCAAAATTGCATGCAATGCGTCTTTGGTATAGGGAACCTGCAAATGCATCAACTTCGCGGAATGCAAAAATCGGTCGAGGTGATCTTCCACAAAAAGTAACACCCCTTTGCGTACACGAAAAAAGTCGAAAATGCCGTAACCGCGTTGAATGGCCAGGTCGCTTACATGCAGCATCGCCTTCTCCGCCTCTACAAAATCGTTGTTCAGATAGATATACATTACTATTTCTTCAGTGCGTTGTGTTTTCGTAGAATCGGTATCACTTTTCCAAGCGGAAGCGCCTCCACGGTATGCCCGTCTTTGCCTTGCATGGTAGTAGCCATGAAAAGCGAGTTGATGATGGCCTCCTCGGTGGCCTCGATGGTTGCCATGAACAGTGACGACATGGCATCGTTGGTTACGGTGGTGGTTTGAAGTGTTCGTTCAGTTGCATGATGAGGAACGCGCACCGCTATGTTTGTTGAGAACGCAATCACATAATCGCCACTGCCATTCGAGGCGATGCCCCCGGTTCTGGCTAATCCCATCATCGCCCGCTTCGCCACCCGCTCCAGGTTGCGCGCATCCAGCGGAGCATCAGTGGCCACCACTATCATGCAGGAGCCATCCGACTTTTTCAGCACCTGGTCAGAAAAACTGAACTTACCCAACGCTTCGCCTACCGGCACACCATCAATTTGCAGCACCCCTCCAAAGTTGGTTTGCACCAATACACCTACGGTATAGCCGCCCATGCCAGCCGGTAACTGACGCGAGGCCGTGCCTATGCCACCTTTGAAACCAAAGCAAACGGTACCCGTGCCTGCCCCGATGCTGCCCTCCGCTACCGGGCCGCTTTTCGCATTCTGTATTGCCTGAAGAACATCTTCGCGGGTAAGGTGCATGCCGCGGATATCATTCAGCCACCCATCGTTGGTCTCGCCAACTACCGCATTTACCGATTGAACCTGCTCGTTGCCCGGCTGTTGCAACGTATGCCTTACCACTGCCTCCATCGCCACCGGCACTGCCAAGGTGTTGGTTAACACCACAGGTGTTTCCAGGTTGCCCAGCTCCGCTACCTGCGTGCTGCCAGCCAGTTTGCCAAAGCCGTTGCCCACATAGATGGCCGCGGGCACTTTGTTTTGAAACACATTGCCATCGTGAGGAAGAATGGCCGTTACACCCGTGCGAATGTTGTTGCCTTCCATTTTGGTAAAATGGCCCACCCGCACACCCGCTACATCGGTAATGGCATTGTGGGTGCCGGCAGGAAGCACACCAATTACAACGCCCGCCTCGCGGGCACGTTGCTGGGCGTGAGTTACCGGGCCCGCCAGCAAGAGCAGCAGCAGCAATCTGTCAGGCCTCATACCTGTGCATTTTTAAGCATATGTTGTTTGTAAACTTCCCAAGCCACAATACCCAAACACACAGACACATTCAGCGAATGTTTGGTGCCATGCTGTGGAATTTCCAGCGCGGCATCGGAAAGAGCAATAGCCTCATCGCTTACACCGTCTACCTCGTTGCCGAAAACCAACGCCAGCTTTTGCTGTAGTTGCACTTCAAACTGGTTGAGCGCTTTGCTTTCCGTTGTTTGTTCCACCGAAACGATATGATAACCTTCTTCTTTTAGTTTCTTCAACACACTTTCCGTCTTCTCTTCGTAGTGCCAGGCTACCGACTCGGTGGCACCCAGCGCGGTCTTGTGGATTTCGCGGTGGGGCGGGGTGCCGGTAATTCCGGTGAGGTAAATTTTCTCTATCCGAAAAGCATCGGCTGTTCTAAAGGCAGAGCCCACATTGTGCAGACTGCGTATGTTGTCCAGCACCAGGCAAACCGGTAATTTTTCCGCCTCCTTGAATTCATCCACAGAAAGGCGACCCAGTTCGTCTAGCTTCAATTTTTTCATGCGCGTAAAGGTAAAAAACGGCCGAGGATTATTGGTGCCCCACGAACGTACAAATTCTGATACCTTGCGTACATGTCTGCCTTCACAAAAGAACAACTGTTTGAGAAGTTAACTTGGGAGTGCGAAAGCCTGCGTGAAACCATTTTGAATATGGACGAGCGAACATTTTTTTCCCGCGTGGAGCCCGACAAATGGTCGGCCGCAGAAAACGTACACCACCTGCAGTTAGCGGTTCGTCTGTTGCTGTTGGCTTTTGCGCTGCCACACTGGGTCCTTCGGGTGTTCGGTAAACCTTACGGGGATGGCAGATCGTATGAAGAGGTGGTGGCAAGCTATCAGCAAAAGTTAAAAGCCGGTGCGAAGGCCTCGCTGCCCTACGTGCCATCCAAAAAACATGCTGAAAGCAAACAAATGATGACAGAAAAGATGCTGGTGAGTTATGGTAAACTAAAGGCGAAGCTTGAACCTTGGCCCGAGGAGGCACTCGATCATTACTTGCTTCCACACCCCATTCTGGGGCGCATCACTTTGCGTGAGATGATCTACTTTACCTGCTACCATGTTCAGCATCATCATATGATTATCCGTAATCGATACAGCTTATGAAATTTTACCTGGTGGTGATGGTGACCCTCGCTTCCGCTCTGGCAGCCGTTTGCCAAAGCGACCCGTGGAAAAACGTGTACACAGAAAGCGCCTGGAAGGAACGCGACAGCTGGCAGCGGGCCGATGAAATCATCAAACACCTGAAGATACAGCAGGGCAGCCACGTGGCAGACATTGGCTCACACGAAGGCTATATGACCTTTAAGCTTTCGCAGGTGGTAGGAAAAACGGGAAAGGTGTGGGCTGTAGATGTTGACGCCTACAAGTTAGAGAAGTTACGTCAGCATGCCGTTTCCAGAAATGCACTGAACATAGAGACCATTAAAGGCGATTACGATAACCCACACCTGCCAGCCAATGCGTTGGATGCCGTTATTATTCTGGATACCTACCACGAAATGGACGACCATGACAAGATATTAGCACACATTAAAACCGCTTTGAAAAAGAATGGCCGTTTGGTGTTATGCGAACCGATAGCAGAAAGCAGACGAAACGCGGCACGCAGTGCACAAGAGGCACGGCACGAGTTGGGGATGAACTTCGCCTTGCAAGACCTTGAAAAAGCAGGCTTCAAAGTACGTTCGCAAATTGATCCGTTTGCCGACCGGGTGAAAATTAAGGGCGATGTGATGTGGCTGGTGGTGGCCGAAAAAGAATAGCACTTTATTTCTCATCGTTCTTGCCAGGCTCCATCTGGTTGATCAACTCTTTCAATTGGGTGCAGTACTTACCGTACGAGTGTTTCTCCATCACGCGCGCCAACCAATAGCCCAGGGGTGTTAACAGGGCTGACACCACTACCATAATCAAAAGCTGTTTGGGTTCTTCTATGATCTGCGAAGGATCCTTTTCCGTGGCAAAACCCATCAAAAAACCAGCCGATGCGGCAATGGGGTAAATGAAGATGGCCGCTTTGCGCTGAAAACGAAGAGAGGTGTCTACCTTTTGGTAAATATGGGTAAGCGTATGGTAGAGATTGTCGGAGAAATCAAGGCGCTTGCGTATGTGGCGATATACCCGGTAGTTGACCACGAAGAAAAATACGTAGCCTAAAATTACCAGCAGCAGAAAACTGCGAACCAACGGATGTTCAAATTGAAGGAACAGGTATAGAAAGGCCCCTTCAAAAAATACTACAAACAACAAAGCCAACAAAAAACCTTGCTCCAATTTGCGCACAGGATGCTTCGACCTGGGGGGCCATTCCGCCAACGCAGTGGCTTTCACCACCTCCAGTTTATCTTGCTCCAGTTTTTTCCAAAGTTGTTGCAGCTCCATGCTAAGCAGTAATCCTTTTCAGTTTTTCAATAATGGTGGTTTTCGAACGGTGTAGCTTAACAGCTACATTGTTTTTTGTCAATCCTGTTATATCGGCAATCTCCTCATTCTCGTAGCCGTCCAGGTGCAGGGTAACAATCATACGTTCAATCTCCGGTAAATCCAGAATGGCTTCGTAGAGCATCTCGGTGTCTTCCTGTTTTTGATTCGTTACCACTTCTTTCGAATCGAGCACCTCGCGGGTTTCAACCAGTACCGGTCTTCGTTTAAAGGTTAACACCGTGTTCAGGCTTACGCGATACAACCACGTAGAAAACTTCGACCTTCCATCAAACCGCGGGTAAGATTTCCAGGACTGAAAGAGTATTTCCTGAAACAAATCCCGCTCGTTTTCGGCATGGCGCACGTACAGGCGAATCACCTTGAAAATAATTCCTCTGTTTTGTTCTATAAGGGCAAGAAATTCTTTCTCTGAGACCATTAGACGTAAACTGACTTCTTTAACAGTTTATCATCGTAAAAGCTGGGCCATCAGAGCCATAAAGCCATAGCCTCCCATAAAAGTACCCGCAAACAACAAAGCCAGGGTTAGCCTTACGCACCAGCTATCGAATTTTCTGATTGCATTATTCATAGTTAATCTGCTACCACTATTTGTAACAGCAGGTGCGCACAGATTACTGCCTATGGTAAAATAGTTGAAGTTTTTTGTCTCCATTTTCCCTTCTTCGCGTGGGTTCCGGTAAATTTCGCGCTGAATGAGAGAGAATTATGTTCTTTGCTAACCCACTACACCTGGGCGTTTATGCCAACATGCCGGTAGACCAACGCAGGCGCGTGGTATTCTCCAATGCCATGTACCTGGTAATGGGCGGCATCCTGCTGTTCTACATCGGGCTCAGCTTGCCAGGTCTGCTCAGAAACGGCATGGGCAACATCGTGCGGTGGGTGCCCTTCCTCATGCTGGCCGTTTCCATGATTTGTTTACTACTCAATTATTTCAGAAAATACCTGCTCTCGCGTGTGCTGCTTCCACTTGCGTGGATTAGTTTGGTAATTATCATGCCCGTCATGCACTCCGGCCCCAGCAAGCCGGTCTATTTTCATCATGTGTATTACAGCATTCTGTTCTCACCGATTGTGCAACTCTTTTTTTCCTATCGCAAAGAGCGCCCTTACTTTATTTTCTTCTTTGTGGCGTTCTTTTTACTTACCGTTACCTCACTCGATTTTCTTCTGGCATTCGACCGATCGGCAGAGCCGCAGGTGCCGCTGGTTCAGTCTACTTTTGGCCTGCGCACGTTTCATTTCATGTTCTGGCTCTTCCTCAATCTGGTTATGATGTATGTGCTGCGCATCAACGAAAAACTATACCAGGAACTGGAAGAGAAAAACCGGCTGATTTTTGCACAAAACTGCGAGCTGGACGCCCAACGAAACCGCCTGCATCAGGCGAACGAAGAACTGGAGAAGCGCGTGGCAGCCCGAACGCGCGATTTAGAGCTGCAGAACAAGAAGCTTACCGAATACGCTTTCTTTCATGCCCAAATCCTTCGCGCACCCATCAGCCGCATCAGGGGGCTTATACACTTACTTACGCTGACTACCGATGTGCAGGAAGAGAAAAAGGTACGCGGCCTGCTGAATGAAAGTGTGGAAGAACTGGAAAACGCGGCCCGCTCCATCAACGAAAAGCTGGAACAGACCACGCGAGGCTAGCTGACCACCTGGTTTATTTTTCTAATCTGCTCGTCAATCTTTTCGGCTACTGCTTTCAGTTGTTGCACCTGGCGCTGATCGTACTGGTCGGGGTAGCTCTTCATTAACTGCAGCAACCCGATAATGCGGCACACCGGCCCTCGCAACATGTGGGCATTGATAAACGCATACTCTGCCAGAGCTTTGTTTTGATTTTCCACTGTGCGCGTGCGCTCCGCCACCAGCGCCTCCAGGTTTTCGTTGATGGCACGTGTTTCTTCTTCGCGCGTTATCAACTCTTTGTTTTGATCTACCAGGGTGCGCATGATTTTCTGCAACTGCCGAAACCGGCTGGCCGCTTTGGCACGGTAGGTTGTAAAATTTCTTTTAATGTACAGGGCAAACAACGCAATGATGGCTGCAATAATCAGGTAGTCCACCGTTTGCTGCAATGGCGGTACTTTGCCGGCCACGCTATATCCCGGCATACCCACCAGTGTAGGAAAGCCGAGAAACACAATCGCCAGTACCATCAGTAAGCTAAGCCCAACTACCCGGAAGGCTCCGTGGGAACTGATAACAATAAAAGAAATGTAAAGACACAAAAAGTTAGGGACGGTGCCCGCTAACCCCCCGTGGTTAACCCAGAAATAGCTAAAGCCGGCCAACGCCAGCAGGTGAAGGAGAAACGTGATAAACTGAACATGTTGTTGCTTGTGCGCCACCACGTAGAGAAATACAAGCACCAGCGTGATAAGCAAATTGATGAAGGCAAGTTGCAGGTACACCACCGGAAACAGACTGAGCACACTTTGATAGAACTGGTAAACAATGCCCAGTATCAAACCATATTGTAATATCTCTTTCTCCAGGGCGCCCTTCATTGCGGTCGTATTTTGGTGCGGTCTAACGCCCCAGTGGTTTCCAGGTTTTCTTTGATGTGTCTGAATACAACTCCCAATTCCTGGTGCGAAGCCTTCAGCATGTCGTAAAAATGATCTTTGTTGTGGATGGTTGCAATCAACTCCTTCAACTCAGCAATGGGGGCCTCCAGCGAGGTAGTGTTCAGTCTGTTGTAGGCATCCAGCGCTTTTTGCTGCCGTTCCAACGCTTCGGTGCGTTTCGCTACCTCCTCCTCCAGGTGTTGCTGTGCCCGTTGCAACGCAATGCCTTGTTCTACCAGGGTATGGTTGGTTGTTTTGGCCTCGGCCACACGCAGTCGCAACGCTTCGCTCACGTTTTCAAATTTTTCTATCTCGCGCAGCGTAATAAACTTCAGGTAGTACGACAGGAATCCCAGGGCGATCAGGGCAAAAACAAAATCGTAGGGGTCGGGGGGAATGGGAAGCACCCATGAATTAACCCATGTCCACTCCAGGTATAAGCTTACACAAAGGCCCGTGAGCAGCAAAAACTGAAACACCAGCAGCAGCGATAAGCGCTTTCCGCTGTACAACAGAATAATTACATAAATGCCACTGTAATAATTAAATCGCGAAGTGCCGTTTACGCCATTCAACTGCAGAAAGCTGAAGCCCAGCAGCAGCGCAATCGTTACGCCAAAAACGGTGGGCACTGTGGAAAAATCGGCTTTGTATAAACCCAGCAGCAACAGGCCGGCAAACACCAGCAGCAACGAAAAATCGGTAATCAATTCCACCGTGCTGGGCACCGGCCTGTTGGCATCTACGGCAAGCGCTATCAGCAGGCGCACCGTGGCCAGCATGGCCGTAAGTAAAACTACCTGGGTTTCGTAGGGTTTGGACCGAATACGTTGAGCGAGCGCAGCTATCACAGACGCTAAGAATCCGGGAAAGCTAAAAATATTTTTTTCGCGATAAAATCTCTTTCGCTTAGAGTTGGCCGTCTTTCAGTTTTTTTAACATCGCGGCTGCCTGCTCCAGGGTAGGGTCCAACTGCAAAGCACGCTCGTAAGCAAGAATGGCCCTGTCTACCCATCCGCATTTGGCATAGGCCTCGCCCAGGCTGTCGAAGCAATTGGCATTCTCAGGAAACAAAACCGTGTTGACGCGGAACACGGCAACGGCTTCGCTCTTCCGGCCATCGGCCAGTAACACGTAGCCGCAGGCATTCAATTCGGACGCACTTGGCACTTTGCCAAACAACTGACCCGCTAACCCACGCGGATTGACATTTTCATCGGCCAGCAAACCTTCTTTCAGCCATTCTGCTATCTGCGGATAAGCGTAGTAGTTGGGGATATACGGTTCCCATTTCAAAATTTTCAGAAGGTCGCGCTCCAGGCTCTCGGCCGGGTACTCCACGATGCGGTTTCGTTCCTTGTCTTTTTCAGTTATCACCATCGTAGGTACTCTGTAAACATGCTGGCCTGCTTCCTGCCTTTGTGGCGATTGTTTATAGCGTTCGGTGGAATCTGAAACGCCTACGAATTTTACCTGGCTCAAGGGGAACCCCATGTCGGCAAGTACCTTTACAAAGCGTGGCACTTCCCGCTTGCTATCGCCACACCAGCTCCCAAAATAGATAGTTATCTGCAGGTGGTTGTGGCGGGTGGCTTTCAGCATGTCTACAATGGCGGCAGAAGGCTTGTAGACTTGGTAATTCTTTGTAAACCAGTCCGCATGTGGTGGCTCTTGAAATTGGGAAAGACTTACTTCACCCAACAGTTGATCAGGCTGTGCCCACAGCAGCGAGGGTACCAGCAATAACACATAGAAAAAATGCTTCATAAGATTCAGGTTTTTTTCAAACATACTCGCTGCGGCATTGTGGGCTTGTTAAGCGGTTGCCAACGGTTTCACAAAGAGTTGTTAAACCCGAATCATCCAATAGAAAATCTATTGATAGTTGACGAATGAAAATCACTGGCAGGTCGCTCAAGGAGAAATCTATTGCACGGTTGCGCGCGAAAAAACCGAAAGGCTTCTATCTTTGCCCACCATGGCTTCTTCTTCGGCAGAAACTCCTCTTATGAAACAGTACAATGCCATCAAGGCAAAGTACCCGGGGGCGCTTTTACTTTTTCGTGTAGGCGATTTTTACGAAACTTTTGGTGCCGATGCTGTTGCTGCCAGCAAAGTGCTGGACATTGTGCTGACCAAGCGAGGCAATGGTTCTGCCTCCGAAACAGAGCTGGCGGGCTTTCCACACCATGCGCTCGATACTTACCTGCCCAAACTGGTACGTGCGGGGCACCGTGTGGCCATTTGCGACCAACTGGAAGACCCGCGTTTTGTAAAGGGCATTGTGAAACGTGGCGTTACCGAACTGGTTACACCCGGTGTTTCTTTTAACGACAATGTGCTGGAACGGAAGCGCAACAATTTTTTGTGCGCCCTCTTTGCCGGCAAAGCAGCCTATGGAGTTGCTTTTTTGGACATCAGCACGGGTGAATTTTATTGTGCCCAGGGAAACGAAAACTATGTATTGAAACTGATTCAGAGCCTGGCTCCGGCCGAAATCATTTTCAGCAAAGCCCAGCGTGAAAAACTGGAAGCCCACCTGGGCGAAGAATATGCCACCTTTGCCGTAGACGACTGGGCTTTTGCCGCTGCGTTTGCACAGGAAAAACTATTGCAGCAATTCAAAACTGCCACGTTGAAAGGTTTTGGCATCGATGGCCTGGGCGAAGCCGTGGTGGCAGCCGGGGCGGTGCTGCACTACCTGGAAGCTACCGAACACAAAGACACGCACCACATCGCTTCTATCAGCCGCATAGACGAAGAAAAATATGTGTGGCTGGATAAGTTCACCATCCGTAACCTCGAGCTGGTTCATGCGCAGCACGAGGGTGGTGTGCCCTTGCTACAAATACTCGACCAAACGGTAACGCCCATGGGCTCGCGGCAGTTGCGCAAGTGGATGGTGTTGCCACTGAAAGAACGAGCCGCCATCGAAGAACGACTGGCCGTTGTAGATCATTTCTTTCAACAGCCCGATCTGGATGAAAATATTTCGGAGCACCTGCGCCAAATTACCGACCTGGAAAGGCTTATCTCTAAAGTGGCCGTTGGCAGAATCAATCCGCGCGAATTAATTCAACTCAAGCGTTCGCTCGTAGCCATCAGGCCCATCAAAGAAATTCTTGAAAAACAAACGTTGGCCGAATTGAAGAAGCTGGCCGACCAACTGAACCGCTGCGACTTTTTGTTGGAAAAAATTGAGAAGGAACTGAAGGATGACGCCCCCATGCTCATCCACCAGGGTGGCATTATTAAGGAAGGTGTAAACGCAGAGCTGGATGAGTTGCGTGCCATCGCCTTTTCGGGAAAAGACTACCTGCTGCAGGTGCAAAAGCGCGAGGTGGAGAGAACGGGCATCGGCTCGCTGAAAATTTCTTACAACAAAGTTTTTGGCTACTACCTGGAAGTAAGCAATGCCAACAAAGACAAAGTGCCGGCAGATTGGATACGCAAGCAGACGCTGGTGAATGCCGAGCGTTACATCACTGAAGAATTGAAAGTGTACGAAGAAAAAATTCTTCATGCCGAAGAGAAGTTGCTCGTGATTGAACAAAAACTATTTCAGGGGCTGGTAGCCCACACGGCCGATTTCATTTCGCAGATTCAGCAAAACGCACGCGTTGTAGCCGTGCTGGATTGTCTGCTTTCGTTTGCGCGCGTGGCGCGGCAAAACCGCTACCAGAAACCAGAAATAAGCGACTCTACGCGCCTGGCGATAAAGGGTGGCAGGCACCCTGTTATTGAGAAGCAACTGCCGGTGGGCGAAAGTTATGTGCCCAACGATATTTACCTGGACAACGAAACCCAACAGATACTCATCATCACTGGCCCCAACATGGCCGGTAAGTCTGCCCTGCTCAGGCAAACCGCTTTGATAGTACTAATGGCGCAGATGGGCGGCTTTGTGCCGGCCGAGAGCGCAGTGATTGGCGTGGTGGATAAAGTGTTTACGCGCGTGGGTGCCAGCGATAATCTTTCGCGCGGGGAGTCTACGTTTATGGTGGAGATGACGGAGACAGCCAGCATTTTGAACAACCTGAGCGACCGCAGTTTAGTTTTGATGGACGAAATAGGGCGGGGCACCTCTACCTACGATGGCGTTTCCATTGCGTGGGCCATCGTGGAGTACCTGCACAACCACAAAGACGTGCGCCCGAAAACATTGTTTGCCACGCACTACCACGAACTGAACCAGTTGGCCGAAGACCACCCGCGCGTAAAAAATTTCAACGTAAGCGTAAAAGAGGTGGGCGATAAAATCATCTTTATGCGCAAGCTGAAAGAGGGCGGCAGCGAACACAGCTTCGGTATTCACGTGGCCCAACTGGCCGGCATGCCCAACAAAATTGTGCTGCGTGCCAACGAAATTCTGCGTTTTCTGGAGAAAGACAAACACGCAGAGAAGGGCAAAGCCCGCAATATGGAAGAGCTGCCAAAGCCCACACCACAGATGAGCCTCTTCGAGGCCGACCCTAACATGAAAGCCATTCAGGAAATACTGGGCAAAATAGACATCAACACCATCAGCCCCGTAGAGGCACTGCTGAAATTGAATGAAGTGTTGGGGGTTTTGAAAAAATAGTAAATCCTCAAATTCGAGCTAAAATAGCTACAGTAAGTTACATTGTTGTAAGTTACACTTGTGTAAGTTACATTTATGTAACTTTTAAACCATGGCGCAAAATCCCTTTGTTTTCGGAAAGACAGTTCACCGGTCAGACTTCTGCAACCGGCTAAAAGACATTGAATTTCTTCATCACCAATTCAATTCGAACACTAATACAATTCTCATTTCTCCCAGGCGATGGGGTAAATCTTCATTGGTAGAAGAAGCTGCCATTCGTTACGCATCAAAAGATACGCGGTTTGTTTTCATCGATCTTTTTCGATGCCGAACGCCTCAGGAGTTTTACGAAGCCTATGTACAAGCCTTACTTCGTGCCACCAATTCTAAAATTGACGAGGCATTTCAGTTTGCGAGTAAATGGTTAAGGAACATCGTGCCTCATCTTTCATTTCAGCCAGACGTAAATAGCGAATTCTCCGTTAAGTTTACCGCCCAATCATCCTTAAAAGAAGAGGAGGTACTTAATCTGCCCCAAATTATTGCAGAGAAGAAACAACTCCGTATTGTTCTTTGCCTTGATGAGTTTCAGAATATCAATTACTTTGACGAACCCATCGAGTTTCAACGCAAACTAAGAAGCTATTGGCAGCAACACAATAAAGTTCATTACTGTCTATACGGCAGTAAACGTCATTTGATGAGTCAGTTATTTGAGTCTTCTGATTTACCCTTTTATAAATTTGGAGCCGTACACTACCTTAAGAAAATAGAATTAAGTGAATGGCTGCCCTTTGTGGCAGCAAAATTTGATAAGACAGGAAAAAAGATAAGTGAAGACTCCATTAAAGTTATTTGCGATGCAATGGAGTATCATTCATATTACACCCAATACGCTTTTCAAATACTGTGGTACATCACCAAGTCTAAGGTAACCCGGCTAGATGCTGACAAAGCATTGGTCAACTTAAGCGAGCAAAATGAACTTCAGTTTCAAAAAATTATCGAATCGTTAACTACTTATCAACTGAATTATCTTAAAGCGATCTGCAAGAAAGTGCAGAACATCCATTCAAAAGAAATAATAAAAGAGTATTCGTTAGGAACTACCGCCACTATTCAGCGCTCCATCCAGTCGCTGTTACAGAAGGATGTGATTGACGTGCTGGGCAAGGAAGTATCGCTGGTCGATCCTGCCTTTAAATGGTGGTTTATTAGAAATTTTATCAACTAAGGCGTTTTTATATAAACCTTGTCTCCATGACGTACGACTACATCATCATTGGTGCCGGCTCTGCTGGTTGCGTGTTGGCCAACCGGCTCACTGAAAATCCTGCCAAAACGGTATTGCTGCTGGAGGCCGGGGGCAAAGACACCAAACCCGAAATTCATATTCCGCAGGCGTACATGCGGTTGCATAAAAGTAACGTAGACTGGAACTGTTACTACACCGAGCCACAACCCTTTCTGGCAAACAGAAAGATCTATCATCCGCGGGGAAAAGTATTGGGTGGCAGCAGCTCTACCAACGCCATGGCTTACATTCGCGGCCAGCGCGAAGATTACGATGGCTGGGCAAAATTGGGTTGCGAAGGTTGGGATTTTGAATCTGTATTGCCCTACTTCAAAAAGTCGGAGCACAACGAACAATTCGAAAACGAATACCATGCAAAAGGGGGGCCGATGAATGTTACCCAGGCTTACTGGTACCACACGGAAATGGGGCAGGCTTTCATTGATGGATGTGTAGAATGCGGCATACCCGCCAACAACGATGTAAACGGGGCCAACCAGGAAGGTGCAGGTTGGTTTCAATACACCATGAAGAATGGCAAACGCCAAAGCACCGCACGTTCATTTCTGCTGCCTGCCATGAAGCGCAAAAACCTGACGGTTGTAACCGGGGCCGTATGCAAAAAGATTGTAATAGAAAACGACCGTGCCACGGGTGTAGAGTTCTTTACTGCCTACAGCGCCACGTTAATGGCGCGCGCCCAACGCGAAGTGCTGCTCTGTGCAGGTGCCTTCGAGTCGCCCAAACTGCTGATGCTCTCGGGAATTGGGGCCGAAGATGAATTAAAAAAACAGGGCATCACCACCAAGAAAAACCTGCCCGGTGTAGGTAAAAATCTGCAAGACCACCTTTTCTTTCCGGTAAGTGCGCAGTGCACCAAGCCGATAAGCAATAACCACTACCTGCCACTCCATCGCCAGGCGGGGGCATTGATTCAATACCTCCTTTTTAAAAACGGGCCGCTTTCTATTGGGCCGTTGGAAGCCGTTGCCTTCTTGCGCTCCAAAGAAACGCTCACCCGCCCCGATGTACAATTTCAATTTACGCCTACCAATGCGGGCACAGAAGCGGGCTCCGCCAACATGTACGACATGTCTACTTTTCCGTTGGAAGATGGCTACACCATTTTGCCCACACAGGTACGACCCAACAGTCGGGGGTTTGTTGGCCTGGCTTCTACAGATCCCCAGGCACCGCCCGTAATACAACCCAACTACCTGCAGCATGAAGACGACCAACTCACCCTGGTGGCTGCCGCACGCAAGGCCACCGAAGTACTGAATGCCACTGCTTTCGACTCGCTGCGCCTTCGCCACCATTTGCCTGCGCACCACCTTTCGGACGATGGCTGGCTGCAGCATATTGCGCAAACAGCCGAATGCGTCTATCACCCGGTAGGCACTTGCAAAATGGGAACGGATGAGGCGGCTGTGGTGGACACACACCTGCGGGTGCGGGGCATCGAAAAATTGCGCGTGATTGACGCGTCTGTGATGCCCCTGTTGACAAGCGGCAATACAAACGCCCCCGTTATAATGATAGCCGAAAAAGCAGCCGACTTGATTAAAGAAACGTGGCTATAAAAAAGAACTGCCCCCGCCTGCGCCTGGCACAGAACGGGGGCAGAGAACACACCTTATTAAATCATTCTACTTAAATGCAATCGACTTTACATCTTCCCAGCGCACATAGGTAGGGGCTGCTTGGGCCGAAGCGAATACCAACACGCCCTGGTTGCGGTCGTTCACGTCTTGCGCATCGTCCAGCGTAAGTTTTTGCCCATTCTTTAATTCGAGTTCGCAGCGGTATTCACTAAAAGGCGTTAGTTTACCAATATTTCTGAAGGGCACCACGTATTCGTAATTGCCACGTTTGCCTTGCAGTAGTTCATAGTCGTACTCCTCGTCCAGATCGAATACAATTTTGCCATTCAGGGTTTGCCCATCGCGTGTTACTACCGTGCCTGTTAACGTGTGCTGTTTCGAAAAGTATTCGTAACCGGGTAATGCTCCCGCAGGCGGTTCGCTGAAGGTAACTTTGTCAAATTCGTTCCACGGCACATCTACCGCCACCAACTCTTTGTTCATAATGATCACACCGCGGTGGCCCGAGCTTACATCGTTGCTGCCATCCATTCTCAACTCTCTTCCAGATTTCAACACTACAAAACTACGGCTGCCTTTGCGTTCTATCGATTGGATTTTGCCCATCTCAATAGACACATCGCCATCTTCTGCATCGCCATCTAATTTATCTGTGCTCAGGCGTTCGTCATGATCCCACTGAATGTAGCCTGTAAACTTTTCGCCAAAAGCTTCTACGGTGCCATACAAAGGTTTTCCAAATTTTTCCTTCAGGCTCTTGGGTGTTTTCATAAACTCGATTTTACGAATACGTCCCCAGCTCATATCCATTTCCCCCATCTCCGGGTCCATAATGCGTATCTCTGTGCCCACATCATTATATCCTTCGCCTTTCAGTGTGTACTTGTCGCCATTCTGCATTTCAATGTCTACATACTTGCGGCCCGAAGGCGTAAGACTCTTGATCTCTCCGAACTGGCAGGCAAACTGATGGGTGTAGTCATTGTCATAACGATCATCGCTGTTGTAGTTGATCCATTTTTTCCAGTAGCTGCCGTTCCACTCGCCCCAGTTGTTTTGTCGGTCGTCTAATGCCTCTCGTTCTCTGCTCGAGAGGTAGCGCAGGTTTTCATTTCTTTCCTTACCGGCATTGAACAAATCTACCCAGTATACTTCCTCCTTCCCCCAACGTATAGGTCCTTCATAAACCTTGTCGTCAATGGTGGTAATTTTTCCGTAGATAAAGGCTTCGTCTTGGGCTGTGGCAGCCAGGTTGCACAAACAAATTAGGAGGCATGTTGCTATTTTCATTGAATCTGCTATTTGGTTTTGGAGAATTATACTACCAAAGTGCGCAAAGGTTAGGGGGTGCGGAATGTTATAGCGACCAAACGGAACGGAGGGCTACCGAATCGGGATAAATATAAGCCGGAAAAAGCGGCCTGAAATGAAAAGATCGATCTATTGGTCGATCCACTTTTTAAACTCGGGGGTGCGTTCGGAACTAATGACGACCTCTTCGGTGGTTGCCGGGTTCAAATGCAGCTTTATCCGCCCCTTGAAGTAGGGATGAATTTCGGCTATGGCCGGAAACGTGACGATGAACTGGCGGTTGGCGCGGAAAAATAATTTGGGGTCGAGCACGTCCACCAACTCATCCAGCGGCTGGTCGAGCGGATAGCGTTTTTGGTCTGCGGTAACCACAAAGGTCAGCTTGTTTTCGCTGAAGAAGTACTCAATTTTTTCTACCGGCAACGCCACAATCTTTTGCCCCAACCTTACCATGAAGCGCGTTTTGTAGGCGGGCTGTGCACCCTGCAGCACTTTGGCCAACGCCCGGTAATCTATGCCAGCCGGGGCCGCAGGCTGCGCCAAGCGTGTTTTTACTTTCTGCAATGCTGTGCGCAGCTTTTCTGTCTGCAGCGGCTTCAGCAGATAGTCCACACTGTTCACTTCAAATGCCTTGATGGCGTATTGGTCGTAGGCTGTTGTAAAAATTACCGGCTTCTCCACTTTCACGGTAGAAAAAATTTCGAAGCACAATCCATCCAGCAGGCGAATGTCAGACAATATCAGGTCGGGATGGGGGTTGTTATGCAACCATTGCACGGCTGCCTCCACCGTTTTTAACTGGGCTACTATGCGCACCTCTGGCTCCAGTTCAACCAGCATGTTTTGCAGCCGCTCGGCTGCCAGCGTCTCATCTTCCAGTAAAAGTACAGTCATGCCATTTCAATTTCCAGCAAAGGTATATGCACCTCAAAATGATTGTTCGATTTTTGAACACGCACCGGCTTATCGGTAAAGGGGGCATAGCGGTATTGAATGTTGCCCAGGCCACTTCCGTGGGATTCTTTGGCCACCACCATTTTTTTGTGCAACGTATTTCGCATCACCAGGTAATCATCTTGGCCTTCCAGCAATTCAATTTGCAACGGCTGGCTTTCGCTGATGAGGTTGTGTTTGATGGCATTTTCCAGCAGCATCTGTAGTGTAAGCGGTGGCAGCATTTTGCTTCGGGCCGCACCGCTCACTTTATTCACAAACTGAATGTTGTTTTCGAAGCGAACGCGTATCAGGTACATGTAGGTGTCGATAAACTCGAGCTCCTCCTGCAACAAAATAAGGTCATCGGACTTTGAACGCAGCAGCGATCGATAAACTTCCGCAAACTTTTCGATGAAAATTTTGGAAGCCGCTTTGTCTTTGTCAATCAAAGAAGAAAGAATATTCAGGTTGTTGAAAAGAAAGTGCGGGTCTAAATGATTTTTGAGTGAATCGAGTTGCGAACGCATCTTTTCTTTTTGAATCTGTTCTACCTCCAAAACAGACTCGCGCCAGTGTTTGAGAAAATGCAAGCTGAAGTAAAGTGAAAACACGGGAATGAAAATGGCAGCGCCCCACACGTTCATCACCACCATTTGTTCCATGGTGGGGCCACTGTCAGTAAGAAAATACCTGATGCCGATATAGATCAGGTTGATGAGTACCAGCAGGTAGGCAAGGCCCAGCAACAGGTGTACAAAGAAGCGCCAGTTGCCAAATTTGCTCCACGGCAACCATCTATCTAACCGAACAGTAAGTTGCCGGTTGCCCACCCACAACAGCAGGGCAATAAACAACAGCCAGCCCGCAGAAAAGTAAAAAATGGGCCCGGGGTTACGTTGGTAAAGTACCAGCGCAATAACCGCCACCAGCACCGGCACGGTAATCAAAACTTTGGCAGAGGGCTTTTTCAATGCGGCAAAATAGGAAAGATCATTGGAAGATGATCTCGTTAATTCTCTTCCATGCCACATGTACAGGTTCTTTTTTGCCTTTCACAAACACCAGCAGGCCGCTGTTTTCGTCCGACACATCGCGTTGGCCGCCCATTAGCAGGGTTTGGCCCGACCGCAATTCTACCTGCGAATAATCGAAGTTTTGCGGTGTAATGCGTTTGATGTTTCGCAACGGAATCTGGTATTCAATATCGTTTTCCTTTCCTTCAATAAGTTCAAAATCAAGCGCCTCGTCAATGTCGTAGATAATTCTGCCGGAAACTTCTCCGCCATTTAAAAGGGTAACCGTTGCCTGCATGGGTTGTGGCGAGGGGAAGTCCTGGAATTTTTGGCCTGTGTGAGGGGGAGCCGAAAGGGTGAGGCGCCTGAATGCCCTCCACGAAAATTTGATGATTCCATAGTCCGGGTTCACCACAAACACGCCCCGGTTGTCGTTGTTCACATCGTTGGAGTTATCCAAAAAAATGCTGCGTCCTGATTTCAGTTTTACTTCGCTTCCGTTGCCACTCTTTTCGATGCTCTCAATTTCCGCAAAGCGTATGGCCACCTTGCCATCGTCAGAGTCTCCATCCAACTTGTCGGAGGCCAGGCGTTCATCGTTGTCCCAAATAATAAAGCCGGTATATTTTTCTCTGCGCCCGCCTTCAACCGTGCCATACAGCGGTTGCCCGAAGTATTGCTGCAGGCGCGCAGGCGTATCCATAAACTCCACCTTGCGAATTTTGTTCCACTCAAGGTTAATGGTGCCCAACTCTTCATCCAGAATCTGAATGTTGCTGCCAATGTCGTTGTAGCCTTCGCCATCTACCTGCAACTCGCCACCGTTCTTTAATTTCATTACAATGTATCGGTGCCCCGTGTTTTCAATGGCCTCGATGTTGCCAAACTGGCACACAAACTGGTGGGCGGTGCCTTTGTCTTCCCAAATGCTGGAGAAAGACCACGTGTAGTTAGACCACCAGTCTTTGTCGCTGCTTTCTTTCGGTATCAGCTTAACATAGTCGTTGTTTCGTTTGGCCGCATTGAACAGGTCTGTCCAAAACACTTCTTCGCCCCCCCACCGTATCGGCCCGGTGTACGTGGTACGGTCGGTGGTCACCTTGCCATAAATAAAACCTTCGTGCGATTGGGCAGGGCTTTCCAACGCAAATGCCACCAGCGCAATCGCCAACCCCAAAAACACCAGCCACTTTCTCGCTAAACTCATTTTCAATCAAATCTTTGCCAATAATACGCATTAAGCCAGCAAGAAAACGGGCCAACGCCCCCTGCCGAGACAATGCCCTACCCAACCGGGAAAGGTTTGCTCTGAAGCGGGCGGTTTGTTCAGATTTGTAAAAACCACTGTTCATTTTCTTACACTTTGGGCCGCGCTGCTATCTATAAACGCTGTTTCCGGGCTGATTAGGCCCTTTCTCCTAAACTGAACGATTATTGCAGCGGCACCGCGAAAACCGCTTTACCCACTATGTCTACCCGCAGTTCTTCACCGGCCTCTACGTTTTTCGTCATCCTGATTCTGGTGCTCACGTTCCCTCTTTGGGTAGGGCTGTTTGGCGCCATGGTGGGCATTTTGGGTGGCGTGTTTGGTGTGGTGATCGGAATAATAGCAGCCATCTTTGGCGTGATGGTGGCGCTGATTTGTTTGCCCTTCAAAATCATTTTCGGGTGGCACGATTGGGGCTGGCATGGCTTTCCCGACTTCAACTTAAATGGCTACGTGGTGCTGGCCATTATTATTCTGGTGTACCTGGCCTACCGCAGAAAGTAGTTGGTAGCGTTTTATCTTTGCCAAAAAGAACTGCACCATGGCCTGGATTTACCTGATCATTGCCGGACTGTTTGAAGTGGCCTTTACCACCAGCCTCAAGTTGTCCAACAATTTCTCGAACACAAAATGGACCGTTGCATTCTTTATTTCGATTTCACTCAGCTTTCACTTTCTGAATGAGGCCATTCAAAAAATTCCGCTGGGCACCGCCTATGCCGTTTGGACCGGCATTGGCGCAGTAGGCACTGCGTTGGTGGGTATATTTTTCTTTAACGAGCCCTCTTTTTTCTGGCGCATGTTCTTCATCTTTCTGCTGATAGGCTCTATTGTAGGGCTGAAGCTGGTTTCGAACTGAACAACAACTAATTGAGGCGCAATTCCGCACGGAAGCCCATCAGGTGGTTCTTCAGCGCCTGTATGTAGGTTTCGTCTGCATCCCAGCGAGTGCCCAGAAACACATTGCCCGATTCGATATGTTTAAAATAAAATTTGTACACCAGCTTATCGGCCGCAATGGTTTTTACCTGCGAAGAACCGTTGGGCCATGTAACCGAAGCATAAGCACTTTCCGCCTTTGTCATATCATAGCCCAGTAATTCGCGCGCTGCGCGGCCGCTGGTTTTCACGTAAGTGAGCACGTAGTGAAAGCCCAGCTTACGCGATTCGTTTTCATCGTAGTTGGCTTCTACCAGTTTGTACTTGTAGGGGTAGTAGGCTGCAAAAAGCTGTTCCAACTCGCGATCGATGGCCTCATCGCCTGTTTTCGGCACTGCCAGGTTATCTACTTTTAAGTCGAGGGCAAAAAACTCTGCGCGCCTGCCTGTAATCATGTTCAGGCCACCCGCCATCTCAGGGATGTCGTTGATGAGAAAGTTCTGCTTCTTCTGCACCAGCCACGAATCGCGGTAAATCTGTTGCAGCATGTCGTATATCTTCATTCCCCTTACCCGCCAGGCCGCCTGGCTGGGTTCAACAAAGGCAGGCTTGCCGTTGAACAGCGTAGCCACAAACTGATACTCGCTGTTTTGTTTCTGCAACAACACAAGGTACTTGATTTGCCTTTTATTCAGGTAATCGGCATACATGCGGGCGGGGTCTTTTCCGGAAAAGACTTTTGCCATTTCAAAATACACAACGGCATCGATACCGATTTGTTGAAAGCCTTGCTGAAACTCTGTAAGCTCGGCCAGGCTTACATCGCTGCTATACAATACGGCCGAGCGGGTAGCCAGCAAGTCGGCAGGTGCCGAATCGGCAAACTGAAGCGCAGGCAGGTCTTGGCCAAAGCAGCTAACGGAAAAAAGCAGAAGAGAAAGCAGTCGCAACATCAATAGCACTAAACGAACACAAAAGTATTTTATTTCAACCGAAATTACGAAGCCACGCGCCTCAGTGAACCGTCATCAGGCAAACGATGGGCGCAACCTACAGCCTGTTTGGAAGTGGTGGCTGCAAATAGAGGGTGAATTTAATTTACAGGCCAATGTACACGCCTGTATCGTCTTCGCGCACGGGGTACGTTTCCAGGTCGGCCGATTGCTGCGCTGCCTCCCGGCCCGTTTTTAAGTTGAACCTGTATCCATGCCAGGGGCATACCACATCGCCCAGGTGGGTTACCAAGCCTTTGCTTAAAGACTCGCCATTGTGGGTGCACCTATCGGCCACTGCAAAAAAAGAGTTTTGCCGCAATACCAGGCAGATTCGCTTGCCGTGAACCAACACCAACTGCGGCTTGTTTTCGGTTATTCGCTGGCGAGCCTCCGTCTGCGTGGAAAAAATTCGTACCCACTCCATACCGCTAAGCTAACAGAATTAAAACTTTCGTTGATGGGTGGAATCTTTCGGTCAGCTTCTCCTTTTTCCTATCTTACATCACCATGAAGGTATACCTAAACGAAATAGAACAATGAAGAAAAGTCTACTCTTACTGCTGATGGCTGCATCCCTGCCGGCATGGCCACAGGTAAATACCAAGCTGCAAGCCAAAATAGAACAACAAGCCAAAGCGTTAGAACCAAAAGTGATTGAATGGCGGAGGCATTTTCACCAATACCCGGAGCTTTCTAACCGCGAAACCAAAACGGGTGCCTACATAGCGGAACATTTGAAACAACTGGGGCTGGAGGTGCAATACCCTGTTGCCAAAACAGGTGTGGTGGCCCTGCTGAAAGGACCCAAGCCAGGCCCGGTAATTGCGCTGCGTGCCGATATAGATGCGTTGCCGGTAACGGAAAGAAATAGTCTGCCCTTTGCTTCGAAAGAGAAAACCATTTTCAACGGACAGGAAACCGGTGTGATGCACGCCTGCGGCCACGACTCGCACATTGCTATCTTAATGGCTGTTGCCGAAATCCTGACTAACAACAAAGCCGACTTGAAGGGTACTGTGAAATTTATTTTTCAACCGGCAGAAGAAGGCCCTCCCGCGGGCGAAGAAGGGGGTGCCGATTTGATGGTGAAGGAAGGTGTATTAGAAGACCCGAAAGTGGATGTGATCTTCGGCCTGCATATTCAGTCCACCTCTCCGTTGGACCGCATCTTGTATCGGCCGGCCGGCATCATGGCCGCGTCCGATTGGTTTTCGATCACCGTAAAAGGAAAACAATCACACGGCTCTGCACCCTGGATGGGCATAGACCCGATTGTGGTGAGTGCGCAAATCATCAATGGGCTGCAGACCATTGTAAGCCGGCAGACAGAGCTAACCAAGGAAGCAGCGGTAATTACAGTAGGCCGCATACAATCGGGCATACGCGAAAACATTATTCCCGAGGAAGCTTTCATGGCGGGCACCATCCGCACCCTGGATGAAGGCATGCAGGAAAAAATTCATGAAAAAATAAGGTTAACCGCCACAAAGATTGCCGAGAGTGCTGGCGCTACGGCCGAGGTTTCCATTGAACGAAAAACTCCGGTAACCTATAACGACCCTGCGCTGACAGAAAAAATGGTGGCGAGCCTGCAAAAGGCAGCCGGAGTACCGAACGTAATCCGCATCAACGCAGTAACCGGTGCCGAAGATTTTGCTTTTTACCAGAAGAAAGTGCCTGGGTTTTTCTTTTTTGTTGGCGCCATGCCGCCCGATCAAGACCCTAACAAAGTGCCCGCGCACCACACTCCTGATTTTATGATTGACGAGCGCGGATTCATTACCGGTTTGAAGGCCATGCTGAACGTAACGCTGGACTACATGTTTATGCCGGCCAAATAATCTTTCTTTAATGGCTGCCGGGATACAAGCCCGGTGGCCATTTATTTTTCTTGTACCGTTACTTCTTCCAGGCAGGTAATCTTTACCATTTTGCCGGCCATGCAGATGCCGCCAACATCGGGGCGCTCTTCGTAACCAATCAGCACCTTCTTGCCATCCACATATTCAAAGTTGTAGAGCGGGTCTTCGGTGGCGCCTTCCGGAAGAGGAGGGGTACCGCACCAACCCCACTCCCAATACGCAATCAGGCGGGTACCATCCTCCAATTCGAAAACATAACTGCAACCGTCCAAACCACTTAAGTCGCGCACGGTGGCGGGTGTACCACATGCACCTTTCAACCCGTTGCGCTCCTCACCACAGGAGAACAGCAGAACGGCCAATGCCACTACTCCCAAGAAGATCCAAAAAGCAAATCGTTTCATAATTGAATTATTCTCTGATGTTTTGCTGAACAGATTGAATACAGGTGATGAACACCACTTTGCCGGCCATACACACAGACCCCATGTCAGACTCGCGGTAACTTATCTTCACCTTGTCGCCCACTTTCAGTTCGAAATGGTAGAGCGGGTCTTCTTCCGGCTTGGGTGGCTGTATATATGTTCTGCGTTCCGGCTCCAGCCGTGTGCCATCCACCAGTTCCAGCACGCTTCCGCAGCCATCCAGACCGGTCAGGTCCACCACGGTGGCAAGCTGGTTACAGTCTGTAGGGAAACACGTAATTACTTCGGTGGTCTCGCAGCGTAACAAGCCGGCCATTAAAAGTGTAAAAGCAAAAAGTTTCATCTGGTTGTGCTATGCGTTTAGACACCCGGCCAAACGGAAAGGTTGGAATCCCGTAACGCGCCTCCTTCTTTTGGTTTTTTCATCGCTTTGAATTTGTTAGCTTGTCACACCCAAACCTGAACCCTTTACTATGAATAGTCCGCTGGAATATTTTCTGCATTGGGAAAAAAACATTCCCGATACCCTTGCGTTCCGACAACCAAAAGGTGATGACTGGCACACCTGGACCTGGAAAGAAGCCGGTAAAGAGGTGCGCAGCATTGCGCAGCATCTGCGCAAACAGGGGCTTCAGCCGGGCGACCATGTGGCGTTGCTGTCGAAAAATTGTACCCATTGGGTGTTGGCGGATTTAGCCATTATGATGGCCGGGTGCGTGTCCGTGCCGCTGTATCCTACGCTGCCGGCAGAAACCATTCAGCAAATTTTAGAGCACAGCGATACGAAAGCGATTATCGTTGGCAAGCTGGATAACTTTGATGCCCAGCGACCCGGTGTGCCCGCCTCACAAAAAAAAATAAGCGTAGACTATTATGGCGTGCGCGATGGTGAGTGGTGGAGTGAAATTGTAAAAAATACCGAGCCCTTATCCCAACCTCATGTTTGGCAACGCGATGACTTGCTGACCATCATGTACACCTCGGGCACCACCGGCCAGCCTAAAGGTGTAATGCATGTGGTGGGTAATTTCGATGAAACCGTGAAGGCCGCCTGCACGCTTTTGCAGGTGCCGGCACACCCCCGGCTGTTTTCTTACCTACCGCTAAGCCATATTGCAGAAAGGCTGGGCATTGAAGTTTTGGGCTTATATCGTGGCGCCATGTTCTCCTTTCCCGAAACCATTGAAACTTTCCCCAAGAATCTGGCAGATACACAACCCGATGTATTCCTGGCAGTGCCGCGTATCTGGGCCAAGTTTCAGGAGAAGATTTTGGAAAAAATGCCGCAGAAAAAGCTCGACACGCTCCTGGGTATACCGATTGTAAACAACATAGTTCGGGGTGCCATCAAAAAGAAACTGGGCTTGGCAAAAACAAAAATCTACGCATCGGGGGCGGCTCCGGCCAGCGTGCCTTTGCTGCAGTGGTGGAAAAAATTAGGAGTGGAAATTTTCCAGATCTATGGCATGACCGAAGACTGCGTGTATGCACACTTTAACTCGCAGCATGGAAACAAGTTTGGAACGGTAGGCCGACCGTTACCAGGCTTGCAGGTGAAGCTGGCCCCTGAAAATAATGAGATAAGGGTGAAGAGCAACTGCATGATGCGCGGCTACTACAAACTGCCCGACCTCTCGGCCGAAATGTTTGATGAGGAAGGTTATCTGAAGACAGGAGATACGGGCGAAATTGACAGCGAAGGTTATCTTACGATTATCGGGCGGGTGAAAGATCAGTTTAAAACCGATAAGGGGAAATACATTTCACCTTCGCCCATAGAAATGAAGTTTGCGCAAAATACAGACATAGAGCAAGTGTGTGTGGTGGGCATGGGCATACCGCAGCCCATTGCGCTGGTGGTGCTCTCGGCCATCGGCAAAACCAAATCGAAAGAAGAAATAACCAGAAGCCTTTCCGACACGTTGGATGCCATTAACCCACATCTGGAGCCGTACGAAAAACTGGAACGGGCGGTGGTAATGAAAAACGACTGGACGCAGGAAAATGGATTGCTTACTCCTTCTATGAAGCTGAAGCGCAACGAGCTGGAGAAAATACACGTGCCCAACTACCCCAAGTGGTACAACGGGCAGGGTAAGGTAGTGTGGGAGTAACCTAAAACAGAGAAAGCGTACCCTTCTGAACTGTGTAAGGTCGTATGGTGGCATTTGCCTGTCGGCAAAATATTTCTTTTTAGAAGAGCGAAACAGTTGCTGAATCATTTCAGCGATGGGGCCCTCGCCACGCATTCGCCTTCCAAATTGCGAATCGTTCACACTTCCTCCATGCAGTTCGCAGATTTGGTTCCACACCTTGTCGAAGCGGTCGGGAAAATTTTTCCGCAGCCAGTCTTCAAAAATGTTGCCGATGGCACCGTTCAGCCGCACCACCGTCATGCCAGCGGCCAGCGCGCCATGGTCGGCAGCGGCTTTCAGCACCTGCGGAATTTCGTGGTGGTTGAGGCCGGGTATGATGGGTGCGTTCATCACACCTACTGCCACCCCGCCCTTTGCCAATTCTTCCACCACCTTCAGCCGTTTGATGGCGCTGGCGGTGCGCGGTTCCATTTGCCTGCGCAACGTTTCGTCCAGCGTGGTAATGGAAATCATAACATGAACCAATTTGTAATTAGACAGCTCCTGCAACAAATCCACATCGCGCAGTATCAGACTGTTTTTGGTAATGATGCCCACGGGGTGGCGGTACTTGAGCAACAAAGCCAGCACTTTACGGGTCAGTTCAAATTTTTTTTCCTGTGGTTGGTAACAGTCGGTATTACCCGAAAGCATTATGGGTAGCGCATCCCACGTTGGGCTTTGCAGTTGCTTCTTTACTATTCCAGCAGCATTGACCCCCAAATCCAGCAAGCTGACCCCCTCTAATTGTTTTTAGGATTGATCATTGCAAAGAACGTGAGGCTAAGTTATTTCTTTTTTCTTAACGATTCACCCTTTAGA
>JBMOLS010000057.1:0-42883 GCA_049324055.1 Bacteroidota bacterium
CCACCGTGTTGCTCGCAGTCCAGTTGAAAATAGTCCCGCTCACGTTGCCCGTAGGAACATAGTTCACCGCACTGCCGCTGCAAATATTGTCGCTCGCTGCGCTGGTAACAGCCGGAGTCGGATCAATTGGCACCTCAATTATGAACGTACTTCCCACGCATCCACCACTAGTCGGTGTTACCGTATATACCACATCCAAAGTGCCACCTGACAAATTCTCAATTTCATCATCAATTACTCCCGATCCTCCACCATCAAATGCCAAAGTAAGGCCAGGCTCCAAAGAGCGCCCCCATGTAAAAGTGCTAGGGAGCCCATTGCCCGCATCCACATTATCCTGAGGATCAAAATTCAATGTGGCATTGGAACACACCGCTCCCTCCACACTGCTAACACCCACGGGCTTAGGATTTACCGTAACTCCAATAACAGGACTCAAAATCCGCTGACACCCGGTTGTAGAATTTACAGCCTTAACTCGTAAAGACGACACCGTCCCCAAAAGCGCACTTGAGGTAATATCTAAATTAGCCCCATTTCCAGAAAAGGAGCCACTCACCTCGTTATTGGCTTGGTCTATGATCACATAGCTAACGCCCGCCTGTGAGGTGCCTACCCTTAAGGTAACGGTACCATCTGCACAAATCGTCACGGGTGTTTGAGCGGTTACCGTTCTATCTAAAGGTAACGGATCGATTTGCACATTTATACCCAAGGAAAGTGGCCCCACACACCCTTCCGCATCCACCCATCTTACTTGATAAGAGCCATTCGAAGCTGGCGCATCCGCTACTGTGTAATCCTGTGAAAAAAAACCGAGGCTAACTCCATCTTTATACCAATCGTATGAGCCACCCGGAGGTGCAGCACTGCTCGATAATAAAATTGAACCTAGTCCCTGGCACTTTACTACCGGGCCCGATGGAGTGATTGTTGCTGCGCCCAAGGACGGTTGAACTGTTACCGTGGTTGTCTGGAGGGTGCTTGAGCATCCGTTTAGAGTAGACTGAAACTCGTACTCAATTGTCTGAGTCGATCCCGTTGTATTGACCAGAACATCTTGTAATACACTACCATTAGTGAAAGAATAGCCAATGGGGGAATAGCCAGTGATTGCACCCGAAAGCGTTATGTTAGTGATCTCAATAACTGACGCACCCGGTACTGTGGTTAGGTCTATGTCTGTCTGCGAACCTGAACAAATGATGGCGTCATTATTGGTGACTGTGAGCGTTGGGATTGAACTAATAGTAAGAACGCGTGTGTCCTGCACACTGGTACAGTTGCCATTGCCATTTACCGTCAGAACAAAAGTAACATTGCCAGTTTCGCCCACACCTGGCGTATAAGTAGGGTTGAGTATATTAGGATTGTCCAGACTGCCTGTGCCATTTTCAGACCAAAACACACTTAAGGCATTCGTTGCCGATGAGCCATTGAGCACGTAGGTGCTCCCCTCGCAGATCGAACCATCGGGTCCTGCGTCTACGGTGGGGGCGGCCACACTGGTCACACTACCCAAAACATCTCCCACCCCCAATCCCGAAACTGTGCCTCCGCCAATACTTCCAACTTCAATCTCCACAACACCCGGAGTACCCCCCAAGGCAACCACTTGCAATCCGGAAATAACTACAGCATCCTGAAAGTCCGTTCCATTGTTATTATCCAGCGTAAGTTGAATGGAAACGGTTGTGTTGGTTACAGTGATGAGCGCGCCCGAAATATCATCTGAGCCTGGGAATGCAATTACACTGCCCGAGCCGGCCACAAAGTTGAAATCAGCCAAATTGTCGAGCGTCAGGTCAATGGTTAGGTTGCCGGCAAATGCTGCTCCCCCTATGTCGGTATTGACGCCTGTTTCCTGTATGACTATGTTGGAAATACTAACCGGATTTCCTCCGATACAGGCGTTAGAAGACGCATTACCATTGGTGATGTTAACCTGCGAAAATACCCCAAACGGAAGAAGGAGAAGCAGATAGAAGAAAGATACCCGTTTAAATCTGATGAACATAGGTAGGTAAGAGGCCAACTATAGTCGTTTAATGTTTAAAATCAGGTCAAAGTAACCGCGGTCAATCACAGCCTGCCCCTTCTATCCAACTTCATCAAAACCATCTTTTGCTGGCCGTTCACATCGCCCAATACCATTGTGCCTAGCACCAAAACAGCGCCATCGGCCGTCTCCAGCACGGCTGCGGGCTGGTCGTTGCCAATTCCCCCAAAAGAATAGCCCTCAGCCTGCCCCCAATCATCGCCAGACGGTTGCAAATCGTTGGTTACCCGATTCAGAAAAATGTCCCCGTTTCCACTATTATTTCGCGTAGCCAAAATATAGAAGCCGAACAATCCAGAAGCGAAGCCATACACTTTAACCTCGCTGTCGTTGGTTAGGCCGTTGGTGAGTGTGCCGGGGTTGCCCTGTCTGATCTGTTCCACGGAGGCACTTGTCTCAATGGTGTTTCTGATGCGCATGGCATAAACATCAAAATTTCCATTGGCTCCCTCTCGAACACCGGAAAGCAGGTATCCGCCACCTGATTGCACGGGTATCGGCACCACCGAAGTCAGTCGTTCGTTACTACCTGGTTCGCCCAAAATAAATTTCAAGCTGTTTGATACGCCAAAATCATTGGCATTGAACGCAAAGAAATTATAGTCATCTACGTTGTCGAGATTGTCTGATTGGTTACTGAATCCGAAAATATAAAAGAGTCCCGGGCCTGCCTGAATTGTTTTCACGATGACATCGAACGAGCCTGGTCCATAACGCTCGGTCCACGTAACTCCGTAAGGCGACAAATCGGCATTGAACCTGAACGTAAAGCCGTCTGCCTGGTCGGCTCCTGTAGTTGCCAATACACGGGTGGTAGCCCCCGACACGATATAGCCATTCGATATTTCGGTAATACTATAAGCGTCTTCATCGAACCCGGAATATCCGTACACGGCCGGCTGTCCAATTGCTGCGCCATCAGCCGCATTCACTCGTAGAATAAACACATCCCTGTCGGCACCTGTAATGGTACCGGTTATAAGTAGATTTCCATCCGATCCAATTTCAATATCTTTCGCCTCGGCATCTAAAAAAGTATTTTCCCACAGGCTGTTGCCCTCTGCATCGGCCTTAACCAGGTAAACCGCCAAGCCAGAATTACCCAGCAGGTAGATAGAACCATCGGCACCCAATGCCATGTCTACAGCGACCTGATTTCCTCGTGTGCCATAATATCTGAGGAAAGTGTTTTTGGGATCAATATTCTGCTCCGTATCGCATGCCAACGGCAGCGCTACACAGAGCGATAGCAAGGCAATTGCAATATGGTGAATCCTGGATTTCATGCTAATTCAACGATTTCCCTCGTTTTGCTTTGATTCTGCGCGGATCGTACAATGGCCGCACATATCCAATAGTAATCAACAGGCTTTCCACCCGCAGGTCGTTAGAGTGAGCGGTGTACCTCGGGATACCAGGTGCCAGTTCGTTGCTACCATCAGCATAATAACTTCCTTTGGAAATATTAGTAAACCCTACTGAATACCGGGCATCGAAAAGTAAAAAGTTCTTTCCGGTCTTTATCTTTAGACCTCCACCCGCCACAAGCGACCGGTTTACCAACCTTCTGTTGTAACTGATGTCCTGATCGGGGCCCTCCACAATGATCTGCTCGGCAGAAGCATCTCCATTGGAGTTGGTGTAACGCGAAGCCAGTTGGGTGTTGAGTAAAAAATTAAAACTATGGCCCACGTATGCGTATGGTCTGAATTTCCCTAAAGCCTTTCCATACCGCAGATAAAGCGGCAGGTCGATCCAAAATTGCTTTTCTGTCGTTTCTAAAACATCATCGCCAAATCCTCCAGCATAGTTTATTCCGAACTGTCGGAAGGTGAAATACAACTCTCCACCCAGCCCCAGGTGATCGTTGATGTTCCACTCAATCCCGGAACCAAGCGTCCATCCCAACTTATTGGTTTCGCTTCTGCTCACCAGCGACTCATTTCCAAACAAGCTATTGTCTCTAATGATGACGGGCCGCGTAACGGTAAGGCCTCCTTTGAAGTGAGGTGTGAAGATGGGGGTAGTTGTAAACTTCTTGCTGAGAAAATATACCTCTACCGGATCTTTTTCTTGCGTGGCAATATATTCCGGGTCTGCCTCCAGCAGCTTCAAATAACTGTTATCGGCTTCCGCGGGTTGATCGGTTAGTAAATAAACCTGGGTAAGTAACAAGTAGACACGTACTTTCTGTTCGTTGGAGTAAGCATTGCGATCGAGGCAATCTTTCAAGATAGCAGGAACACTGTAAAAACGACCCGCCACAAATTCATTTTCAGCGGTATTTAAAACCTCTACACAATCCTGCGCACGCAACAGCATTGGTACCGCCACGATCGTTAAAAAAATTGTTGATGCGCGCCCCACCATCAGAATTCGTTGATTAAGATACTCTTACAGGTAGTCTCAAATGGCAAGCTCCGGCTTACGTAGGTTGTCCACTCTTCCGGAGTGAGGTTGCGCTTTAACTGCGGGCAAACCTGCTCGGCCAGGTAACGGGTATCTGTGGGCCACACGCGCACCTCGCCCGCATTACATGCTGCCAACAGGAAGTTCGATCCTTTGGCGAAGGCAATGTCCCAAATGTTACCGTTGTTGTTGTCCATCAAAATGGGAAGGTCTTCTTCTTTATCAACCACCCACATTTGCAACTTCTTATCCAACCCAGCGCTTGCCAACAGTAATCCATCGGGGCTAAACTCCAAATCAGAAATACCAGACTTGTGGCCACTCAGCTCTTTTATTCTGCGGGTCTCCATGTCGTATAGCTTCACTGTGCCACGCACAACCCGTCCGCTTTCATCCAACACCTCCACGCCATAGGCAATCAGGTTTCTGGACGGGTGATAACTTATCGACAAGATTCTGCTGGGTGCTTCATCTAAAATTATTCTGTGCTCGCCTGTAGCCACATCCACTTGAACCACCTGCCCCGAAAGGGAAACGCCAACCATGGTCTTTCCGTCTGCACTTACGTCAATGGCTTTCAAATCAACGGGAAGGGTTTTGATGATGCGACTCTCCCCCGTTTTATGATCAGTGAAACGAATAGTTTTATCAGCACCGGCTGAAATAAATCCGGAGTTATCGGGTAAAAATTCTATATCAGTTACAAAACCCTTATGAGCCCTTACCAGTCTGGGCTTGTTGTCACCAATTGTGTAAATCTGAATAAATGAAGAGTCGCTTCCGTTCACCAGGTATTTTTCATCATTACTCAGTGTCAGCACACGGTTAGGGTAAGGATTAGCTGCCACCATGTTTGCTGCCGACAACTTGTCAATGTCGCCCTGGAATATTCGTCCGTCATTACCGGTTGTGTAAAACGTATTAGAACCCTTCGCTACGGCCAGCGCGAACATCCGGTTCCTGTAATTTCCGGGCACTTTAATGGCATTGTAATTCAGGTTGGAAAGTTTGGCTATGGCATAGTACAATCCGCTGAACACGTATGGATCATACTTATTTCCTTCGTACTTAGTGTGAAACAAATATCCCTGCATGGCCAGCAAGCCCGCCAGTTGCGGATCGTCAATACTAACCGATTTTGCCTCTATGGATTGCGCCACCGACAGGTAAAGCAGGCGGTTCGACTCTTTCAGCGCGTTTTCGGCACGCACGTATTCGCTCTCTGCCTTTGCCCGTTGCTCAACGGCATTTTGCGTTTCGCGCTCGGCTATCAAGGTCTGCTGCCTGGCCAACTCCAGGTTTTTCTCGGCCAGCGCGGTGGCTTCATTGGCACGTGCCAGTTGTCGTTCTATTTCACGGTTGGCCTCCTGCAACTTCTTGGCCTGCTGCAACACCTCATCGGCACGTTGTTCGGCAATTCCCCGTTGCTTGTCAGCCTCATTCTTGGCTTGTTCTGCCAGCGTCTGCTGGTTTTTGGCAATCTCTGCCTGGCGTTCTGCCTCCAACTGCCGTGTTAATCCATAGAAGAAAAACGAAATGGCAATCAACAAGAAAATAACAAGGATGATGTTGGTAACACGTGCCCTGCGCAGCATCCTGCGCTGCAACATCTCCTGGTTTTTTAATTCGGCCTCGTAGGTAATCCTGCTCGTGTCCAGAAAGACCACGGCACGTTCAAAAGCTTCATCGTAGCGTTGCGCCCAGGTACGGGTGGGCTTCTGTTTCTTTTGCCAGTTGAGGGCCAACTGCAAATCGGGCGGGCGCCATAAACCGGTGCGGCCAATCTGGTACATGGCGGCCGCTTCCGAAATACGCTTGTACATTTGGGCCGACTCAAACTCCTCATCAACCCAGCCGGTCAGACGCGTCCAGATACGCATCATACTTTCGTGCGAAAGCTCGATGATGGAATCTGCCGTGAGGGACATGTGCATGCCCGGCATTAGAAACGATCGGCCCGGTTTCCTGAAATGGTCTACAACCTTTATCACTTCAGCCTCGCTGGCTTCGGCCAATTCGGCCACCAAATCTACCCTCACCGGCCTGCGCAACCCTTGGTTCTCCTGGTTTCGCTCGGTGATGTTTTTAAATAATACCTCTGCAATTTCCTTCTCGCGAGATGACAGCTCTTCGTAGGCCTCGTTGGCATGCAAAGACAACGCCTGGCCTATCTTGCCTATGGCATTGTAGTGGCGAATGTCCATGGGCTCTCCCGGCTCGTGGTTGGTTACCCAATAATCCCACGTGCGCATCAGCGCATGCTGCAGAATGGGCAACTGGTCCTGGTTGTCGCCCACATCGGAGAGCAACCTTTTCAATAGTCTGCCCGATATCTTGCCGCCACCCACCGCCACAGGACCCTCGATGGCCATCCGCATTTGCTCGCGCGTCATCTGGGGTATCAGGTAGTTGCTCTCGTTGATCATCTGCGTAAGGCCCGGGAAGGAGGCACACGCACCGATGAAGTCGGAGCGCATATTCAACGATACGTAAATGGGTGACTTTTTTGACTGAACTGCGTGGATGATCAGATTGACGTACACCGCAGCGTCATTGGCATATTCTTCGTCACCCGATTCGCTGTACCTGAACAACTCTTCGAACTGATCAATAGCAATGAAAATATTTTCACCTTCGCGCTCCTGTAGGTATTTGCCTATTTCTACCAGACCTTCCGGGCTGCTACGCAAAACGGAGTTAATGATAGCTTTGTGTATCTGGATGTCTTTGGTATCAATCCGGCCGGAAGACACCATGTGGTCAACAACGGCATTTACCAGATTGCCAATGGGCGATGTACCTGGCCTGGTGGTAATGATGCGCCAGTACGGACTGGTTTCGCTCATGAAGCCGCCCAACAAAACTGGCATCAGGCCGCAGTTCATTAAGCTGGACTTACCGCTGCCCGAGTAACCCATCACGGTTACACAACGGTGCTGAGAAAGTTTAAGGAGTATTTCGTCTACCTGGCCTTCGCGGCCGAAGTACAAATGGCACTCATCTAAAGTAAAGGGGCGCAGCCCCGGGAATGGATTCGATCCGATGCCCTGGCCATGAAAGGACGTGTCGTCAGACTCCTCCTCCAGTTCGCCAACTTTGACTGAGTAGTTCAACATTCTCTCTTACTGAGATAAACCCTAAAAGACCTGAAATTTATGAAAATGTCAACAAATAATTGCTTTCTGCGCCTGAGGGCAGACCAAAAAATCATTTCACAATCAATAACTTATCATCCGAAGTTTAAAAAATTGGTAAAAGATAAGTCGATTTTAAATGGTTTCCAATACCCGGTCTGTTAAGCGAATATTGCCCGCCAGTAATTCGTAGAACAGGTCTTTGTTAAATGCCAACAAGCGTGTGTCTTCTTTGGCAACCAGCACGTTGGCATTAGCAAAACCGGGCGCAGCCAACATCTCGCCAATGAACTGCCCTCTTCCATACTCTGCCTGCAGTTTTCCTTTCGAATAGTATTCCAACGCTCCCGAGTATACCAAATAGAAATAGTTATTTAGTTTTTCATCTACCGAAACAGATGCCTGGGCGTTTAGCCGTGTTTCTTCCGATATGTCGGCCAGGTGCGATAGAGCGATGCCGGGGGTTCCTGTCAGCAGCGGTATATCCTTGAAAAAGAGCACCTTTTCGAATAGCATGAGCTTGGTTTGTTGGCCTGCCAGAATGGCCTCATCCAGTTCTTTTTTTACTGCCTCGCCCAGGCGTCTGGCGTTGGCATGGTATTCATCAGGAAATATCTGATAAAGTGCCCAGGCAGATACTTCTTTGATTAACCTGTCGGGGTTGAACATTTGCGCGATGAGATCAAGCTTGAATTCCTGTATCTTGAGGGTTCCAATCTGGTAGAGCACGGTTGCCTTTGTCCAGCGGTTGGATTGCGTAAAATCCCGGTTGATTAAAAACTTCAGCACCAGCTTACCATCCAACTTTACGCGCGGATAAAATACCTCCAGCCTGCTTACCCGTTCCTGATCGCTCAACTCGTCCAACACGGGTATTACCCGCTGCTTCAACTGCTCAGAAAGGAACACGTCCAACAGTTCTACTGCATAGGTTGTTCCTTCTGTAGTGCCACTTTCTATGTTTTCTTTCACCAACTGAATGGAGCGCGTATCATACAACATGGCCAGCAGCATATAAATGTGCTCTATGTCGTTCTGAATCTCCCTTCTTAGGGCAGCTTTTACTTCATCCGAATGCCCCTCATTGCCTATCTCCTGAATGGCACTGAGATTCCAACTGATATCGGCAATGTCCGACTCGATGGCGTATTTGATACGGGTGATCTGCGAAATACCTGCTTTGAACCCGCATTCGCCCAACGACAACAACACCTGAGATACGATGACCTTATCGGGATAATCGATTTTATTCCACAGAAGGTCTTTGGCCCGCTGCCCGCCAATACGCCCCATAATTTGCACTATCTTGAGCATGGTTTGGGTATGTTGCCCCGACCGGTAAAAGGCACTGTCCAGAATAGTCAGGGCCTTGCCACCAATCAGTGTTAAGGCATTCAAAGCCTGGTTTCCATAGAGCGGGTTCGGCAAGTTTTCGATAAGGGCCAGTATTACCTCGTTGTTGTGTTTTTTGATGGCTGTTTTGATGGCCGTATGGCGCACCTTGGGTTCCGGGTCATTCAATAACTCAATCAGATACGATACGTTGTCTTCGGCCTGGGAGTGCAGAAGCAACTCGGCCGCATATTGCCGGTCTTCAACCCGATGAGAGCGCGAAAGGCGCTGCACCCGGTTTTTGGTAATGTCTCCGCCACTGCGAATGACCATTTCCAAGTCGGATTTTGACAATACATTGCGATCGCCTGCCTCCGTTCTGCCGCCATCTACTTTGATCACATACCTGTCAGACACAGACAGCCCCTTCAACTCATTGAGCCTGCGCTGTGCGTAGTCCTGGGCCTCGGCCTGCTGGTTGTTCATCAGGTTGTTTACCCATAACGACAGCTTGGCGGGGTTGATTTTCTCCAACAATTTTAAAGCGAACACTGCCTGCGAGGCATCGTACGACTCGAGGCGGCTTTCTAAACGGGCCGTAACGCTGGCATAGCCTATTTCAAGTCGGTCCTGATTCAACTCTGAGCTCTCGAGTTTAGCCCTTATTTTGGTTCGGTAGCCGTTGTACAGATTGCGTACCACAAAGAAATAAACGGCTGCCAGTACAAGAATAAAAACGGGTATCCAATACACCTTAAAGAGGGGAATCAGCGCCAGCCCAAAGAGAATGGCACCGGCTACGAAGCGGCCAAATTCATTTACTGCACCTTCCAATTTCGCCTGTATACCAAAGCGGTACCGGCTATCCATCGGTATAAACAAGAGCTTGAATACCGGGTTCTCCAGCGAATCCTTAATCATGGCATTGAAAAGACGCATCAGCGCCACCGACAAGAAAAAGAAAATGAAGGTTTCCGGGCTGGTTACCTGGTCGAACCCCAAAAATATTGCTATCAACGTGGAAGCCACCGCAAAAATACCTACCAGTGCGGGCAGTATAAACAAAGACACACGTATGCCGTAGTTGCTCAGTATTTTATCGTTCACAAAAGTTTGCATCACCAAACTAAGAGCATAAATGGCCCCGTTGAAATAAGCCAGAAAGTTGGTCAACTCACGTTCGCTGGTGTATTGTTGGTTAATAAGCGTTTGAAATGAAAATTGACTAAAAACGTAGGTAGCCATCGAAATCACCAGAAACACTCCCATCAGCAGGGTGTATTTGTCGCTCAGCACCTTGCCAAAACTGGTCTCTTGCCGCACAGTTTCATCAAACTCTGCAGGGTCGTTCTTGGCGAGCGGATAGCGTGCCGAGATAATCACCAAGCAGGTAAGCGCACCGGCAATGCTTACATTGCAGGCTAACAGGAAATCTGAGGTATCGCTGAGGAATCCTACCGTTAATGGAATAAAGAAAAAGGCCAGAATGGATGCGATCAACTGCCCCGTGTCAATCCACCCAATGATGCGTTTGGATTGTTTGAAGTTAAACAGTCTACCAAAAATACCCCAGTAGCAGAGTAAAAGAATGGCCGTCATCGGGCCGGTGAGGCAATACATTGAGAAGAGCACCTCATCGTGGTATGAAGGGTCGCCCCATTTATAAAGCCCGTAAACGACTGACACAAACGCGATGATGAGCAGCAAACTGAAAATAACCAGGTTGCTAAACTTGACCCTCGCTTGAAAAAAAGAAAACAGTACAGTTGAAATGACACCAAGTACCCCCGCAAAGAGAAACGCTTTGTTGAGCTCGCCACTCAGTTGGTTCAGAAAGAGCGACTCGGCCGTTACCGTATAGGTAGCGATGAACGTGCCCATGAAGAAACCAGTAGTCAGCATGAGCGCAATCTGCCCCTGCTCCTGCGGTTTCGCATTGAGATTAGCCAGCCAAGACTTAATCATCGTTAAAATTACGCAGTTATCTCGCAAAAAAGCAAAGACCGGCTGGGGGCCGGTCTGATTTTTATGATTGAACAGAGAGTTTATTTTTTTTGCGTGGTGTCTGTTTTGGCAGGTGCGGGCTGACTGGTTTCCGCTTTAAAGTCCATGTTCAGTCCTTCTATCACCTCGCGGGTAATGTCCAGGCTGTCGCCACCGTATAATAAATCGCTGCTCGGGTCGAACTTGAGCACCATCTGCAAGCCACGTTCCTGGCCAAATTTCTTGAGGAAGGTGGTAACCTTACTATAAAGTTCCTGGTTCATTTTCGATTCTTCTACCATCAACTCTTGCGAGAGGCTTTCCTGATACATGCGCAGGTTTTGCTGCTTTTTTCCCAGGTCTTCTTCTATGGCCTTGGCCTGGCCAATGGTGAGGTTAGAAATGTTGCGCTGGTACGATTCAATATCGCGCTGCAGTGCCTCGGCACGCGTGCGCAGATCCTGGTCCAGTTTTTTGCCCTTTGATTCCAGACGTTCGCGGTTCACCTTAAAGTAATCGTAGTATTTCAAAACCGTGTCGGCATTGATGTAGGCCACTTTCAGATCGGCAGCGCCTGCAGCCGATGCGGAAGATGAACTTGGACCGCTGCTTCCGGAAAAGTGTAAATAATAAAGTACTGCCACTGCCACCAGCAAAACGGCATTCAAGGCTAAAGAAAGGTTCTTCATGTAAGGATTAGATAATGATTTAAGGCCGCAAATATAACCAGCTTTCTGAAGGAAAGAAGGTTTTAGCGTGCTTCCTGCGACTGGGTTTGAAAGGAATACGACTGCGGGTCGAGCTTCAGGGTGTCGCTATTGAATTCCTGAATGAATTTCGAAATAACGCGCTCATCCACCACATCCACATGCAGCCCTACGTCCAGGCCAATGCCGAAATCGAGGTGGGTGTCAATGTCTACATGCTCCTGAACTTTCACCTCCCCCTCCTCTTCCATTTCCATCATCACCTCGGCCATGAACAACCCTATTTCTTCCTCCAGGTCATCCAGGGTTTGCAGGTTGCCGTTTTCGTCTTCCTGATAAGTAATTTTTTTGTAGTCGGGGAAATGCTGGGCCGCTTTGTGCTCAGCAATTTCAAAAAGTTCGCTTTCGTGCTGCAGCCGCAGCGTGTAGAGCACAGTATCGTAAATCACTTCTTTACCCTCGTGTTTGCCGATGAAATAAAAATGCACATGCTCATCGGTATTCTCTTGCTCATCCACCCAGAGAAAGGGCGTACCTGTCGCCTCCATTTTTTGGCGATAGTCGGCAATAACAGACGGGTCGAAACCTTTATTATGCACAGTACTCATTTGGTAGCTTAATATACAAAAGTGGCTTGAAATAGGAAGGCTATGCGCTGAAAATTTTGCACTGCGTTGAATCGCTAGTTTTCCTTGAACCACTGAGCATACATGGGGTAGTTGCGGGCCGTGCGCTGTATAACCGCCTTCATTTCTTCACTGATGTCTTTCACTTTGCGGGCGGGCATACCGGCATAAATACTGCCGGGCTCTACCTTGGTTCCGGGCAGCACCACCGCGCCAGCCGCAATTACGCTGTTTGCACCAATTACGGCATCATCCATAATGATGGCCCCCATGCCAATCAACACATCGTCTTCTACGGTGCAGCCGTGTACCACTGCTGTGTGTGCAATCGACACTCGGTTGCCTATCACCGTCCTGGCCTTCTGGTAGGTGCAGTGAATCACGGCCCCATCCTGAATATTGGTATCGTCTCCGATGGTAATCGAATGTACATCGCCCCGCACCACCGCATTGAACCAAACCGTACAGTTCTTACCCATTTTCACTTCGCCCACCACCACGGCATTGTCTGCCAGAAAACAATTGTCGCCAAACTGGGGTGTATGACCCCGCACCGATTTTACAATAGCCATGCGCTTATTCATTTTTAGAATCGCAAATCTAATTTTAAGAGGCTGACAAGTTGTCATTTTAAGCACTGAAAATGTTAAATTTGCAACTTGATCTGAAAAATAATGGAGAAGTTGATTGCAGATATTGGATTGATGGAGGTGGAAAACACCCCCTGCGAAACCTATAAAACCTCTGCCGACCAGAACACCGGCAAAGCCCGCAAACTCTACATAGAAAGTTACGGCTGCCAGATGAACTTCTCCGACAGCGAAATTGTGGCCTCCATTCTTCAGAAAGAAGGATTTGATACCACCTCGCAGATCGAACAGGCCGACCTGGTGTTTCTGAATACCTGTTCCATACGGGAGAAAGCAGAACAAACCGTTCGCAACCGCCTTACCCAAATCAACGGACTGAAGAAGAAGAAGCCTGAAATGATGGTAGGTGTGCTGGGTTGCATGGCCGAACGCCTGAAAACCAAACTGTTGGAGGAGGAAAAAATAGTGGACCTGGTTGCAGGCCCCGATGCGTACCGCGATTTGCCGAAGCTGATTGCACAGGTAGACGAGGGCGATAAAGCGGTGAACACGTTCCTTTCGCGCGAGGAAACCTATGCAGACATTTCTCCCGTTCGGCTCAACTCGAACGGAGTAACCGCTTTCATTTCCATTATGCGGGGCTGCGACAATATGTGCTCGTTTTGTGTGGTGCCCTTTACACGGGGGCGCGAGCGCAGCCGCGATCCGCAGTCCATTGTGGCGGAAGCCAAAGACCTGTTTGAGAAGGGCTTCAGAGAGGTAACGCTGCTGGGCCAGAACGTAGACTCATACAAGTGGAGCGCAGAAGAAAACAACAAGGCGCGCCTCGAGAAAAAGCAGGCGGGTAACATTGTGAACTTCGCCAACCTGCTGGAGTTGGTGGCCCAAGTACATCCCGATTTACGCGTGCGTTTCTCCACCTCGCACCCCAAAGACATTACCGAGGAGGTGCTTACCACCATGGCTCGCTACGAAAACATATGCAAGTACATACACCTGCCCGTGCAAAGTGGCAACAGCCGCATTCTGGATTTGATGAACCGCGGTTACAGCCGCGAATGGTATCTGCAAAAAATAGATGACATTCGAAGAATTTTGGGCTACGACTGCGGCATTTCTTCCGACATGATTACAGGCTTCTGCTCCGAAACGGAAGAGGAGCACCGGGACACACTTTCGCTGATGGATGCCGTGCACTACGATTTTGCCTACATGTTTTTTTACTCCGAGCGCCCCGGTACGCTGGCGGCCAAGAAACTGGCCGATGATATACCCCTCGAGGTAAAAAAACGCAGGCTCGATGAAATCATACGCAAACAAAACGAACACTCCCTGCTGCGCTACCAGCGCGACATAGGCTCCGTTCAAAAGGTGTTGATAGAGGGAACTTCCAAAAGATCGGAAGAGCACCTGCAAGGGCGTACCTCGTCCAACAAAGTGGTGGTGTTTCCCCGTCAAAATAAAAGCAAGGGCGAATACGTCATGGTGCGTATAGAGAACTGCACAGGCGCAACCCTGTTTGGTAAAATCGTGGAGGGCTAAAGGTGCTATGGCAATTACAGAAGCAGAAATTCAAAGTGCAAAACAACGGTTTGGCATCATTGGCAATTCGCCTATGCTCAACCATGCCGTAAAGGTGGCCATTCAGGTGGCGCCTACCGATATGTCGGTGCTGATAACAGGCGAAAGCGGGAGTGGTAAGGAATCATTCTCAAAAATCATTCATTACCAAAGCACCCGCAAACATGGCCAATTCATTGCCATCAACTGCGGCTCCATTCCCGAAGGCACTATCGACTCTGAATTGTTTGGCCACGAGAAAGGCTCGTTTACAGGGGCCCACGAAGCGCGCAAAGGTTATTTTGAAGTAACCAACGGTGGCACCATCTTCCTGGATGAAATAGGTGAAATGCCGCTGGGCACCCAGGCCCGCTTGCTGCGCGTGCTGGAGAATGGCGAATTCATCAAAGTGGGCTCTTCGAAGGTGCAAAAAACAGATGTGCGCGTGGTAGCCGCCACCAACGTTAACCTGCTTAACAAAGTAGAGAATGGTAAATTTCGTGAAGACCTGTATTACAGGCTAAACACAGTGCCGATTTTTGTGCCCCCGCTGCGCGAACGCGGCAAAGACATTGAGTTGTTGTTCCGCAAGTTTGCCACCGACTTTGCCGAGAAGTACAAGGTTAAACCCATTGCTTTAACCGAAGATGCCAAAGAGGTTTTGATGAAGTATCGCTTCCCCGGAAACATACGGCAACTGAAAAATCTGGTAGACCAGATTTCGGTGCTCTCTACTGAAGACAAAGAAATTACTGCAGATAAATTAGCTTTATACCTTCCGCGCGAAAGCAGTTTGCCTACCCTCTATCACGATGGGGCTGGCAAGGAAAATATCTCTGAGCGCGAAATTCTTTATAAAGTTTTGTTCGACCTACGCAGAGATGTAAACGATCTGAAGAAAATTGTGTTGGAGAATGTTACCAACCCGGGTCAAGCATCGCAGATTTTACGCGACCACGCCAGCCTTTTTGAGGGCATCCAAGCCGAGCCCGGCCCTGCCAGCAAGGAATCGGTGGTACTAAACATTAACCCCAAGACACCTGCTTTAGCCGAGGCCGACACCGAAGAAATTCACGACATTAGCCACGTGGCCGAGGATGATTCACTTTCCATTGAAAAAAAGGAAAAGGAATTGATCATGCGGGCCTTGCAAAAGAACAACAATAAACGGAAGCATGCGGCACGCGATTTGGGAATCTCTGAGCGGACTTTGTACCGCAAAATCAAACAATATGAGTTGGAAGAGTAGCCCCTCCTATTTCGCATTTATCCTTTCGATACTGGGTCTGCTTTCTCTATCCGGCTGCCTCACCTATTCGTTCACCGGTGCGGCCACCAGCGCCACCACCATGCAGGTAGATGCGTTCTTCAACAATACTGATCTGGGGCCGGCCAATCTTGGGCCCAGCTTCACCAACGCATTGAAAGATTACTACCAGCGCAACTCCAGCCTGAAGATTGTAGAAGAAAACGGTGAACTTCAGATTGAGGGGGTAATTACCGATTACCGCCTCACGCCCGTAGCCCCGGTATCTTCAGGATCAAACACACAATTAGATGCTGCCGCACTCACACGGCTTACCATATCGGTTCGGGCCAACTACGTAGACAATATCGAGCCAAAAAACAGTTTCAAAGACAAGACCTTTTCCTTCTATGCCGACTTCCCCAACACACAAGACCTTTCGGCCGTGCAGGAAGACCTGGAAAAAAGAATATTCGAACAGATTATGCTCGATATTTTCAATGCCACAGTAGCCAACTGGTAGGTTTTACCCTTGTTCTCACCAGGAAATTCGCTTAGCTTTACCATAACCACCTATAAGCCCTGTGGATAAAGATCAATTTCTGTTTCTCGCAACCCATTTCGACTCCTTAACGGCCGATGAAACGGTGGCGTTGGAGGCGGTACAGAAAGAATTTCCCTACTGCCAGGTAGCACATGCCCTGGCTACCCGCGGGGCCCAACAACATCGCTCAGACATCTATCAGAAACAACTGCACCTGAGTGCCGTGTACGCCACCGACCGGGCTGTGTTGAAGAGCATACTCGCCCATCCCGCTGCCGAACGGCACACAGAAACGGCAAACCACCTATCTTCTGTTGACGCAAAGTCTGCACATACATTGGATGGAGAAGATCTGGTGAACGAAGTAATGGCTGACCTTTCGAAGCTGAAAGAGTTGAAACACAACTTTGAAATGAGCCTGGATGCCTACCATAAAAGTGTAGGCCAAGAAAAAGAGTCGAAAAGTTCTAAACGGCCGGCCGTGCCAGCCACCCCTCCGGGGCCTGTTGCCGCCCCGTCAGACAAGGAGCCCGAAAAAAAAAATGATAGTCTCGCAGACTTGATTGACGAAGAACCCTCTGGAGATGCGCTGCTGGACGAAATAAGGAACAAAAAGAAAATAAGGCCCGAGGGAAGCCGGCAGAAAGAGCAAATAGAAATCATTAACCAGTTCATCAAGAAACAACCCACCATTTCGAAGGTGCCTGTGGCACCGGCAGACTCGGCCGATCTGGCGGAAAGAAGCAGTTCGCTTACCGACAACATTGTGTCTGAAACGCTGGTAGAAATTCTGCTGCGACAAGGCAAGAAAGACAAAGCGGTAGAAGTGCTTAAAAAGCTAATTTGGAAGTTTCCGCAAAAAAAGGCGATCTTCGCGGCTCAAATTGAGGAACTGAGAAAATAATACTATGTACACCCTGTTTATTAGCCTGGCCATTTTTGCCGCTGTTTTATTGGTTTTAGTTGTGTTGGCCCAAAACGCTAAAGGCGGTGGGCTATCCAGCCAGTTTGGTGGCTCTGGCGCCAGTAACCTGATTGGTGTAAAGAAAACGGGCGATTTGTTGGAGCGCCTTACCTGGGGCTTTGCCATCGCCATCATGGTGTTTTCGTTGGCTACGAACTTTATTGACCCCCGCACCGGTGCAAACCGCGATGAAATTTTGGAGCGCGCCAAAGAAACACAAGCCGATCCTTCCCTGAACCTGAGAAGGTCTGAACCCGGCACCACAAACGAATCCACTGACTCCGCTAAATAATATACTTAAGTATAGATTAAACCAAAAGGCCCTTTAAAGGGCCTCTTTTCTTTTATGCCGCCTTAGACAGGTGCTTGATCAATAAGCGTTTGGCCACCGGCATCAGCGTAGGTACATAAGGAAACCGCACCTTCGAAGCCACCAGGTATACCGAGGGGTTTGGCAGCTCGGCAAACTCCCGTATCAATTGCAGTTTAATGTTTTCGTAGCTATTGGTAAGCGTACGCGCAGTGGTCTTAACAAAGTGCGTATGGATGCCCCGCATGGTTTCTTGGCTCTGTTCAAAAAAAGTCACCTGGTACCGGTAAACATCCGTTTCTTTTTGGGGTGGTTGCGCTATGAATAAATACCCTTCGCGGGCATACAATGAGGTGAGTCCTATTGGCGATATTTCGCAGTGAGACTCAACGTATTCATAAATCTGGGCGCCCTCGTCTAAATGGATCTTCATTTCGGGCATGGCAAACTCGATGATCGACTCGATCTCGCGCATCACCAAATCGTCTTCTATGATCTTTTTGTAGGTAAGCTCCAGCTTCTGCAGGCTCTCTGGCGAAAGTTCCTTCGGGAAAGAATCGTAAATCAGCGACTTGTTCTCCTTCAGTGTAAGTAGGTTGCGGTAATGAAAAACCAGATCGGACATGAACGGATATAACTCTACCCGGCTAAACGACTCGCGCACCTGCTTCAGGTAAGCCAGCAGCACATATTTCTTATACTCAAAATCAATTAGACCATCGGTTAACCAGTTTTCTTTCAGACTTTCCATAGCTTCCAAAAAGTTAAACACCATCTAATAATACGAAAAACAGGTTTTTTCTGCCAAACTGCCACATGGTAAAATAGCGGCAAACGGAACATATGTGACATTTTTTTTCATATTTGCGCCCACTTTCTGCCAAAATGTTACTTATATCACCTAAAGACGGAAGTGGCACAAAAATCGTTAAAGGGCGCTATGTCAGTTTTAAATGTTCAACTAAAAACCAATTCCATATATGGGCAAAATCAACTTTAAACCCAATGAAGACAGAGTTCTGGTAGAACCTGCCGAAGCTGAAACCAAAACTTCTTCAGGACTTTACATTCCAGACAGTTCGAAGGAAAAACCCCAGAAAGGCAAAGTGATTGCCGTGGGCGAAGGCCTTAAGGACAAGCCTGTAACTGTAAAGGTAGGCGACAACATCCTGTATGGTAAGTACTCTGGCACAGAGATCAACATCGATGGTAAGGAATACCTTATCATGCGCAACTCTGACATTTTCGGCATTATCTAATCGAACCTTAAAAATTGAAAAAACATGGCTAAAGAAATTACCTTCGATACCAACGCCCGCGATCGCATTAAGAAAGGCGTGGATAAACTGGCAGATGCAGTAAAGGTTACCCTCGGTCCTAAAGGCCGTAACGTAATCCTCGATAAGAAATTCGGAGCGCCTACCGTTACCAAAGACGGTGTATCGGTAGCCAAAGAGATTGAATTGAAAGACCCCATCGAAAACATGGGTGCTCAACTGGTGAAAGAAGTAGCTTCTAAGACGGCTGACGCAGCCGGTGATGGCACCACCACTGCTACGGTGTTGGCGCAGTCTATCTTCGGCCACGGCATTAAAAACGTTGCGGCAGGTGCCAACCCAATGGACCTGAAGCGCGGTATCGATAAAGCGGTAGAAGTCGTAGTAGATAATCTTAACAAGCAAAGCAAGAAAATCAAAGATTCGAGCGAGATTGCCCAGGTGGCTACGATCTCATCGAACAACGATGTGGAAATTGGTAAGATGATTGCCAATGCCATGGACAAGGTAGGCAAAGACGGTGTGATTACCGTTGAAGAAGCCAAAGGTACCGAAACGGAGGTGAAGACTGTAGAAGGTATGCAGTTCGACCGCGGCTACCTTTCTCCCTACTTCGTTACCAACACCGAGAAAATGGAGGCCGACCTCGACCATCCTTACATTCTGATCTACGACAAGAAGATCAGCAGCATGAAGGAGTTGCTGCCTATATTGGAGCAAACAGCACAAACTGGCAAGCCTCTGTTGATTATTGCCGAAGAAGTAGAAGGTGAGGCTTTGGCAACTCTGGTGGTGAACAAAATCCGTGGCGCCCTCCGTGTAGCCGCTGTGAAAGCTCCCGGCTTTGGCGACCGCAGAAAAGCCATGCTGGAAGACATTGCCATCCTAACGGGCGGTAAAGTAATTACCGAAGAACTCGGCTTCAAACTGGAGAATGCTACTCTTGACCTGCTCGGTAAAGCCGAGAAGGTAAATATTGACAAAGACAATACAACTATTGTTAATGGTGCCGGTAAGAAAGCCGACATTCAAGGGCGCATTAACCAGATCAAGGCGCAAATTGAAACCACTACCTCCGATTACGACAAGGAGAAACTGCAAGAGCGTCTAGCCAAGTTGTCGGGTGGTGTAGCCATTCTCTACGTAGGTGCCGCCACCGAAGTAGAAATGAAAGAGAAAAAAGACCGTGTAGACGATGCCTTGCATGCTACGCGTGCTGCCGTGCAGGAAGGTATCATTCCTGGCGGTGGTGTAGCTTACATCCGCGCCATCGAAGCATTGAAGGATGTTAAAACTGACAATGAGGATCAGGCAACGGGCGTGAACATCATCCGCCTGGCGCTGGAATCTCCGCTGCGCACGATCGTAGAGAACGCTGGTGGCGAAGGTTCCGTCATCGTGAACAAAGTGCGCGATGGCAAGAAAGACTTTGGTTATAACGCACGTGAAAACAAATTCGAAAACTTCTTCGATGCGGGTATCATCGATCCCACGAAAGTGGCTCGCCTGGCCCTCGAAAACGCGGCCTCTATTGCCGGCTTGTTGCTGACAACCGAAGCCGTGGTAAGCGAAATTCCGGAGAAGAAGGAAGCACCTGCTATGCCTCCCGGAGGCATGGACGGCATGATGTAATCCATCGCTCCTAATCAAAAAAGAAGGTCCCATCTTCCCGGTGGGGCCTTTTTTTATTACTTTCGCTCGGTCAGAACGCTTGTCTATGGTTATTCATCAATCCTTTGCCGATTTTGTTTTATTCCTATACGTGCACATGGCCCATGCCGATGGCGACTACGATGGCACCGAACAGACTGTAATACTGAAAAAGATACCGAAGCTCTTCCCCAACCACGCCAACCCCGGCCACCTGCTAGAAGCGGCCCGCAGCCAATATACATCTACCGACCCCAGTCAGATTCCCGTGATTATACGCGACACCTTTCGCCACTACAGCGATGTAAAGTTCGCACAGAAATACAAGGTCTACACCGATATGTACGACATCATTCAGGCAGACGGCAAGATTGACGAATCGGAAACGGCTGCCATGCATGAGTTGAAAGAGATCATCGAAATGGGTACCGCCAGGAAGTAGATCAACAACTACTAACAAGCGACACAAACATTAAGTCTTAACCGCTCAACGGCTTTCGCGGAGAGTGGGAAAGTGTAATATTTTTTTAACCATTAATTTTGCCTGCCGGTGCGGAACAGCATCCAACCCATACCTGCAAAGAAGAGCACACCCAACAGGCTATAACCGCCCGCACCCAACAAAGTAGTGAGGCCATGTTCAGCGCTGATGGCTTTGAGTGCATTGAAAATGGTGTCGTTTACTGAGAGCAAGGCCACAATTACACCGGCCAGCGCTCCGCCCGCAATCAAACCGGTGGCAAACAAGCTACCGCGTCCCAGCTCTTCATCTTGCTTGGCTTCTCCCTTTCTTTCGGCCAGCCAATCGGTAACACCCTTAATGGAGCCACCAATAAAAATTGGAAGCGTAGTAGACAACGGCAAATACAAACCGATGGCAAAAGCCAGCGCCTTGATGCCGCAGAGTTCGATCATCACAGCAATGAACACACCCACCATTACAAACTGCCAGTCGAGGTTGAAAGAGAGAATGCCTTTGGCCAATGTGGCCATCAGGGTGGCTTGTGGTGCTGCATAGCGTTCGCTGCCAATGGCGTGGGTGATACCATGTGCCGCCATGTCGGCCGTAGGTGTGTCGAGCACTTTTACCACAATACCAATGGCCACAGAAGAAACGATGGCCCCGATAAAAAGTGCCAGTTGCTGATACCGGGGGGTGGCGCCCACGATATACCCGGTCTTCAAATCCTGAGAGGTAGCCCCCGCGTTGGCAGCGGCAATGCAGATCATGCCCCCTACCACCAAAGCCAGCGGCTCGTACAACTGGCCACTCCAACCCACGGCCGTGAAGATGAGGCATGTACCCATCAATGTGGCGATGGTCATGCCGGAAATGGGGCTGTTACTGGAACCTACCAACCCTACAATGCGGCTGGCCACGGTAACAAAGAAAAATCCGAAAATAATAATGAGAATACCGATCAACAGTTTCTCGAGTATGCCATCTCCGGGTATGATGTTGCCCGGCAACAGCGCAATCAACGCCACCAAGACCACGCTGCCGATAATCACCACCTTAAAGGAAAGGTCGCGATCGGTGCGGGCCACGCTTACCTCGCTTTTCTCTTTCAATGAGGCCAGGCTTTCGCGGAAAGAACTCACAATGGTAGGCATGGTCTTTAGTAGCGTGATGAATCCACCTGCGGCTACCGCACCCGCTCCGATTTGACGAATGTAGGCAAAGTAGAGTGCGGGTGCCGGGTTCGCAAAAGTTTGCGTGGCCGGATCCCAACTGCCGCGGCCCCCCGGTGTGTTTACGTCTGCCAGGTACCCTAATTTCACCAACTGTTCGGCTACCAAGAGAGGCTCTACCAGTGTAGATAGCAGGGGGATAACAGCCCACCAGGCCAGCACGGAACCCGCCACCAACACACCCGCAATGCGCGGACCAATGATGTAGCCCACACCCATGTACTCGGGTGTGATCTCGCCATTGATGGTAGCCGAAGGCCAGAATTTATTGACCTGGCTGGTAACGAAAGCAGGCGTTTCTGCTATGACATGAAATACTTTTTGCAGCACCGCATAACCCAATGCCACCCCCATGCCCACGAAGGCCGTTTTGGCAAACACGCCCCCTTTTTCGCCCGCCTGCAATACCGAGCCACAGGCTGTGCCTTCCGGGTACGGAAGGGTGCCGTGTTCCTTTACAATGAGCGACCTGCGCAACGGAATCATCATCAACGTCCCGAGCATACCACCGAAAGAAGCCAGTATCAGAATGGTTAGGTAGTTGAAATACGAATCGCCCACGCTAGTGCCGCTGCCATCGGGAGAGAGGAACAGAAAGCCCGGCAGCGTGAACACCACACCAGCCGCGATGGACTCACCTGCGGAACCGGCTGTTTGTATGATATTATTCTCGAGGATGGTGGTCTTTAAAAACTTGCGCCCCAAAGTGATGGCTATCACGGCTATGGGTATGGAGGCCGATACGGTGAGGCCCGCCTTCAATGCCAGGTACACGGTAGAACATCCGAACAAAATGCCGAACAAAGCACCGAATACCACCGACTTTACGGTGAACTCGGCCACGTTTTGTTCTGGGGCAATGTAGGGTTTGAATTGATTGCTGTCTGCCATAGCTTGGTATTGATTGAATTTCTTTATGACTTACCGTTGATAAGCACGCGGTCGTAAAGCACCATAAGCAATGTGCTGGTCAGGCCGATTCCAGCCAAGACGAACCACATCATAGACGGGTTAGCATCGAGGTACGAAAGGCGCAGCCAGTCGGCTACGGCACCCGCGCCAAAAGAACCGATGGCCACCGGAAGAAAAGCAAAACCCATGTAGGTACCTACCTGATCGGGCGGTGCCAACGAATTGACATACTCGTAAAACCGGGGAGCCTGCGTAGCTTCGCCAATGGCAAAAATAGCCACACCAAATACAACAGCAGCCGTTGTTCCAAATAGTCCAATGATTATCCAAGAGAGGCTGGCCACTACAAAGCCAATCGTCATGGCTGTAAATGGCTTCCATTTTTTGAATACCGCGGCCATAAATACACTGAAGAAAATAATGCACCACGCATCTACCGTTTCCAGTATTTCGAATTGCTCGAAGTGCAAAACATCGGTGGCATAGAATGGCAACAGATAAAATATCTGCCAGAACATGATCCAGAATCCGGAGAAGAGAATGAGGAACAACAAGAAACGGAAATTGCCGAACACGAGCAGCATATCGCTGAAGACCTTGCCAAACGTGCGCTTAGCCTCTCCGTTATCTGCTTCGGGTTCGCGAAAGAAGAACCAGGTGCCCAGGAATAGCAGGAAACAGGTAAAGGCCGACATCACCAACACGAATTCGATGCCTAAATCCTGACGCACCAACATGGCCAGCATAGGGCCTATGGCACCGCCCAGATTGACCAGCGAGTAGTAGATAGAAAAACCAAGGCCCCGCACATGCTCCTGCGATGTCTTTGCTACCGTGCCTACAATACAGGGTTTAATCAACGAGCCCCCTACTGCCGTGAGCAATAAAACAATGATAACATAGGTGCGCTTGCCAATGGCCTGGGTAATGGGCTCGCCCCACTCCATGCCCGCTAACCCAATCAATAGGTAGCCCATGCTGAAGATGCCGAAGCAGGCCATCAGGGTCTTTTTGAATCCGTACTTATCCACCAGCACGCCCGCGAGAATGGGCAGTAGGTAGATGACACCGGAAAAGAGGCCCGCCAGTTTGCCCGCTTCTTCGTGCAGGCCCGCCTTCTCGGCCAGAAAAACCACCAGTACCGCCTTCATGCCGTAGAAGGCAAGGCGCTCAAAAAGTTCTAATGTGTTGGCTATCCAAAAGGTGGAAGTGAAGCCAGTGCGCAGCTCCGTGAGGCGGTCGTTCAAACTCATCGATCAGGAATAGGTAAAAATGCGGGTTAAAGTAGGGTTATTAATCCATTTTCACAATACCGCAAACGAATTCGGAAGGCCTACTCGGGCAACAAAAAAACGTGTCGGGCAATATTTTAAAGCTTTGTGCGTCTGTAGGGCAACATGCTAAGAATACTCAAATACATGATCGTTTCTGTTATTTCGGTGGTGGTGATACTCTCGCTCATCACGTGGTTGGTAATGCAACACGCGGCCTTTGGTAACGACCCGGAACCCACCGATGTATGGCACCAATCGCCCCAGTATAAGAGCGGGAAATTTCACAACGTTCATCCTACGGCCACGTTGCGCGAGGGTGTTTCGTATGTTGCCATGATGAAAGAGTTCTTCTACAAGCCTGAGAATGTAAAACCGGGGGGAGTCCTGCCCTCGGTGAAAACCGACCTGCGCAACCTGGAAGACGCGCAACCTACGCTGGTATGGTTCGGCCATTCCAGTTACCTCATTCAACACAAAGGGTTTCAGATTCTGGTAGACCCCGTGTTGAGCGGATATGCCGCACCTCTACCCGTTTTTGGAAAAGCATTCGATGGCACCGACATCTACCACCCCGATGAGCTGCCTGATATTGACTTGCTGGTGCTGACGCACGATCACTACGATCACCTGGATTACGAGACCCTGAAACAGTTGCATCCGCGCATCCGGCAGATCGTGGCCCCCTTGGGCGTGGGCTCGCACTTGCGCTCATGGAATATTGATGCATCCAAAATCACAGAACTCGACTGGTGGCAGCAAAAACAAATATCCGACAGCATACACCTCACCGCCACTCCGGCCCGCCATTTCTCAGGCCGCAAGTTTACACAAGGCAAAACGTTGTGGGCCTCGTATGTGCTTCAGCTCAATGGCTATCGCCTGTTTTTGGGAGGCGACTCTGGTTACGATGACCAATTCAAAAAAATTGGCTCCCTGCATGGCCCGTTCGACCTGGCCTTGCTGGAGGCGGGACAATATGGAAAAGACTGGCCTTTGATACACATGATGCCCGAAGAAACAGTTCGGGCTGCCCAGGATTTGCGGGCGGAAGCACTCATGCCCGTGCACTGGGGCAAGTTTGTGTTGGCCAACCACGCCTGGACAGAGCCCATTGAACGGGTGCTTTCGGAAGCAGCCGTAGCCAACCTACCCCTCTCCACCCCGCTCATCGGGCAGCCTGTTATCATCGGCCAGCCGTGGCCCCAGAAGCAATGGTGGCGATAGGGAAAATCTCCTTCGAACATCGGGGCAGAGAAAGGTAGGGTGCCGTTAGGTACACAACCATTCCTATAAAACGGCCACGCACCAGCATGGCATTGGTTAATTTTGCCTGCAAACAATTTGACCACACCGCTGTTTGCGAATAGATTTGGCTATGAGAAAAATTCTGCTGGTAGAAGATGAAGCGAGTGTGGTGTCTTTCATTAAAAAAGGCTTAACGGAAGAGGGTTACGAGGTAAGCGTGGCGTTAGATGGGCCTTCCGGTTTGCAGATGGCTGCCTCCAACGACTTTGGTGTGATCATTCTCGATATCATGCTGCCAGGCATGAACGGACTGGAGGTTTGCCGCGAAATACGCAGGCATAACAAAAAGGTAGCCATACTCTTTCTCACCGCCCTGGGCACAGCCGAAAATGTAGTGATTGGGTTGGAGAACGGAGCGGACGACTACCTGGTGAAGCCCTTTAAGTTCATTGAACTGCTGGCGCGCGTGAAGTCGTTGCTGCGTAGACTCGATCCGAATGCCCAGAGCACTGCAGAAGAACCGCCTAAAGACACCTACCAAATGGGCGACCTGGAATTGGATGATTATACCAAAACCGTAAAACGAGCGGGACGCACCATCACCCTCACCTCCACCGAATTCAGGCTGCTGCTGCTCTTCATGCAAAATCCAAAACGCGTGCTTTCGCGGGCCGATATCCTGGAACGTGTGTGGGGTGTAAACTTCGACCTGGGCACCAACGTGGTGGATGTGTATGTAAACTATTTGCGAAAGAAACTGGAAGCCGAAAAAGGTAAAAGACTTATCCACACCGTGGTGGGTATGGGTTATGTAATGCGCGAGGCCCATGAAGACACAGACTAAAATTGCCGCCATCTTTTTTGTGATCTCGCTGGCCATTATTGTGGTTACCAGCGGGCTGGTTTATTTCTTCATCATCCGTTATTCGTTTACCGACTTTTTTAAACGTCTGGAAATACGGGCGGTGGTAGCCGCACGCTATACCCTGGAAGACGAAGCGGCCGTATTGGAGGAAGTACGGCAGCAACACCTGGAAAAACTACCCGAAGAAAAGGAGTATTTTTTTGAAGTGAAAGAGGGCAAACTCAACGAAGCGGAAATAAAAAAGTTAAACGTGCCCAACAGTTTCTTCGCCACGTTGCTGGCCGAGGGCACCGCCAGCCACCAGCAAAAAGACATCTTCTACTCAGGCATTACCTACAAAAGCAGCAAAGGTACCTATGCCGTTATTGTGTCGGCCGAAAACTACTACAACTCGCACCACCTGGCTTACCTGCGCAACATCTTACTGGTAGCCATTGTCATTATGTCTTTGCTGGCCCTTTACATTTCCATTCTGTTTTCTAAATATGTCTTTAACCCGGTGAAGACCATTACCAGTAGTGTGAAGGACATCAGCTCACAAAACCTGCACCTGCGTTTGCAGCCCTCTACCGGCAACGATGAAATCAGTGAACTGACCGTTACATTCAACAACATGCTCGACCGACTCGAGACATCTTTCGAAACACAGAATAACTTCATCAGCAACGCTTCGCACGAACTCAGCACACCACTCACCAGCATTATTGGCGAGGCGGAGGTAACATTGGCCAAAGAAAGAACACCTGAAGAGTACCGCGAGGCTTTACGCAGCATATTGAAAGAGGCCGACCGCCTCGAGAACATCACCCGCTCATTATTACTGCTGGCACAGACGGGCTTCGATGGCAAAAAACAGAAGTTCGACCGGGTGCGGGCCGACCAGTTGCTGTGGGACGTGAAGGAAACCATCGACAAAATGAATCCGCGCAGCCAGGTGATCATTAACCTCAATCTGCTGCCCGAGGCACCTGAAAAACTAAAAATCTGGGGTAATGCACAACTGCTGCACCTGGCCCTGGCCAACCTGGTAAGCAACGGGTGCAAATACTCCAACAACCAGCCCGTCACGCTGTCCATCGGCACATCCGATGAGCATGTGATCATTATTGTGAAAGACATCGGCATTGGCATACCCGAAGAGGAGATCAAACACATCTTCGATCCCTTCTTCCGCGCCTCTAACACCAAGAGCTACGAAGGCTATGGCATTGGCCTGCCACTGACGCGAAATATCGTGCGCCTGCACAAGGGCGAAATCATTGTGCGCTCGCAGGTAAACCAGGGTACCACCGTGCAACTGTCGTTTCCCAATGCAGCCTATGCCCTGGCGCATCAGCAATAGGCTGCCCTGCCGTTCATCACATGCCTCTAATCTGTTTCTAATCTTATTCTCACTACCTTTTAATGCTGCCCTCAGCGGATTTTAACCTCGTTCTTACATCCCTCTAATACCTACGGACACACCTTGCACTTGTGTTTTAAACAACCAAGTGCATCATGGCTAAAACAATACTGGTACCTACCGATCTTACCATCGAATCGCTGAACATCCTCAGTTATGCTATTCGCCACGAAGACAATGGCCCTCTGGATATTGTTCTGCTGAATGGCTACCGATCGTCCGATTCTATCATCGACCTGCTGTTCTTCAATAAAGAAAACGAACGAGATACGTTGGTGAGCAAAGAATTTAAAGAGGCTTACGAAATACTGAAGAACCGCAATGCCTCGAAAGTAAACAGCATCGCGGTGGAGTTCTTCAGTGGCTTCAACAAGGCCGCCATGCGCAACCTGCTCGAAGCGAGGGCAGTGGAAAAAATTTACCTGCCCGCTACCTACAAAATGCGCGAGCTGCACGCACGCAGCTTCGACATTACACCGCTGTTGCGCGGACAACAACTTCCCTTTACCGAAGTAAATTGGTCATCGCAAGCGCACACACCCGAGAAAAATCTCTCTGCCGAAATATTCCTCTACGAATCCAAGTAAGGCCAATCATTAACTACCATGACTACCTCCACCTCCAACACCACCTGGCGAGATCGTTTAAAGCTGTTTGTCACGCTAAACGACAGCCGTTTTGAAGACCTGGAACGCCACAACTGGAAGACTACCGTTTACCGGGATTTTAGCGCGGGTCTGATCGTAGCCCTTACTGCCATACCCATGGCCATGGGCTTTGCTATGGCCATGGGGTTGCGCCCCGAGCAAGGCATTATTGCAGGGGCACTGGCTTGCATTATCGGTCGCACCTTTGGCGGCTCCAAATACCAGGTGTACTGGCCAACGGCTGCCTTTATACCCATTATTGCGGCTCTCATCTTTAAGTACGGGCCGCAGAACGGAGGCAGCCAGGCTGAGGCCCATGGTTTTTTGGTACTTGTCTCGATTTTCGCAGGAGTGGTATTAATGATTTTAGGAGTTGCCGGCTTGGGCCGCTATGCTAAGCTGGTACCCAATTCCATCATCGTGGGATTTACGGTAGGTATAGCAGTGGCAATAGCTCTGACAAACTTTGAGGATATTCTGGGTGTGGAGAGCCTCAGAGACATGTGGGGGCAAGATGAAGACATAAAAGGTGGCTTGTTGCACAACCTCTATGTGGCCTTTGGCAACCTGGACAAAATCAACCCCTGGTCGGTGGCTATTGGATTGGGAACATTTGTGTTGACGCGCGGTCTGCTGAAGATTTCCATTTTTATTCCGGCCCCCCTGCTGGCCATTGGGTTGGCCACGTTGGTAACAGCCACACTTCTTCCAGATAGCGGTATCATTTTGGTGCGCGATATCTATGGGAGCATCCCCAACAACTTCTTTGTATTTACCGCGCCCCATCTGCCTGCACTCAACACCACCGTTATCATCGATATTTTGTACTTCACGGCAGCCATCGTTTTTGTTTCAGGTGTGGAAAGTCTTTTATGTTCATCCATGGCAGACCGACTGGCCAAAAACAAACGCACCCCTTTCAATGCCGATAAAGAATTTTGGGGACAGGGGTTGGTGCAGATCATCACACCGCTCGTAAATGGTTTTCCCTGCACGGGCGCCCTGGCTCGTACAGCCACCAGCATCAAGGCGGGTGCAGTAACCCCGTTGGCCGGCTACTTCAAAGGCGTTTTGAAACTCATCATGGCCTTCTACATGGCACCTTATCTTGAAATTGTGCCCATGGCCTGCATCGGTGGCATCTTACTCTGGGTTGCCTCTAACATGATCAAACCGGCTGAAATTCGCGAGGTAAAAGCAACGGGACGTTTTGAAATGGCCATGCTGGTATACACAGCCGTGATGGTGCCATTGACCGACTTCCTCACAGGCGTGCTCTCTGCCATGATACTTTACTTTGTGGCTGTTAAACTCTTCCCCCAGTTGGTGCGCGTGACGAAGGCAGCGGTGGCGGAGCCGATAGAACAACCCGCCTTGCGACAGGTGAACGTAAATGCGGACCAGCAAAACGTGCGTAACGACTGATTAATCTCCCTTCAAAAAAAAAAACGACATACAAAATCGTTCTGCTGAAATACGGCAGAACGATTTTTTTATGCGGATGCTTTCATGGCCGTTATTTCGATCTCCACCAGGTAGTCGGGATCGATCAACGCACTTACCTCTACCATGGTAGTAACGGGTTTGATTTTTCCGAATACCTCGCCATGGGCTCTGCCTACCTCCTGCCACTGGCTGATGTCGGTAACAAAGGTACGGGTACGCACTACATCCGTCAGCTCAAAGCCTGCCCGCTTCAGCACACCCTCAATTTTCTGCAGAATGAATCGGGTTTGTTCATAAAAACTACCCTTGCCCACCAGCCCCTTGTCATCCACCGCCACCGTGCCCGACACTTCCAACGTAGACCCTATTTGTACGGCACGGCAATAACCCACAATGTTTTCCCAAGGGGCACCACTTTCGTAATTAATTCGTTTGCTCATAGATATGGTTTTTAACACGGGTAAGTTCTAATTTCAACCGTTCATGAGCAAGTCATCTTTTTCTGCCGAAGAGGCCATCCGTTACAGCAGGCACTTTGTGTTGCCCGGCTTTGGCGAAGCCGCCCAGCAAAAATTAAAAAACGCCAGTGTACTGGTGGTGGGTGCCGGTGGTTTGGGTGCCCCCGTGCTGTACTACCTGGCAGCGGCCGGCATTGGCCATCTGGCCGTAGCCGATGCCGACACCGTGAACCTATCAAACCTGCAGCGACAGATTTTGTTTACCGCGGCCGATGTAGGCAAATGCAAGGCTGCCACCGCTGCCGACCGCCTTCAGGCACTGAATGCAAGCATCAGGATTTCGCCCTTGCCTGCCCGGGTAGATCGGCACAATGCGCTGGACCTGCTGAAGCCCTACAATGTGGTGGTTGATGCAACAGACAACTTTGCTACGCGTTACCTGTTGAACGATGCGTGCGTGCTGTTGGGCAAGCCGCTGGTGTATGGTTCGGTATTTCGCTACGAAGGCCAGGTAGCGGTGTTTAATTTTCAAGGCAGCGCCAACTACCGCGATTTGTACCCGGAACCCCCTGCTCCGGGCTCCGTTCCCGACTGCGAACAGGGTGGGGTGATCGGTGTGTTGCCGGGCCTCATCGGCTGCTACCAGGCCAACGAGGTGATGAAATTGATTACAGGCATAGGCGAGCCCCTGCGCAACAAATTGATGCTGGTAGACACGCTTACATTGGAAACCAATGTATTAACCATACCCGATAGAAATCAGAAAGACCGTATCAAGAGTCTCATCGATTATGAGCAATTTTGTGGACTGAAACCAACCCACTCAACCATGAAAGAAGTAACCGTGCAGGAGCTGAAAAACATGATGGACCAGAAGGAAGATTTTCAGTTGATCGATGTGCGCGAGCCCCACGAATATGACATCTGCAACCTGGAGGGCGAACTCATTCCCCAAGCCGATATTCCTCATAGCATCGATCGGATTGCCAAAGACAAGAAGGTGGTGCTTCACTGCCGCAGTGGTGCCCGCAGTGGCAACATGGTAAACTGGCTGGAGAAGAACCATGGCTTCACCAATCTGTACAACCTGAAGGGTGGCATCCTCGCCTGGGCCGACCAGATTGATACCAGCATGCCGAAGTATTGACGTGCTTGTTCTTACCGCTTCCTAACCCATTGCTCCAGGCTTGTTAAGAAACCTGGAATAAATTCCTTTTTCAGCGAGGCATATTCGGCTGGGCTGCCGGTAATGGCCTCCTGAAAAAGGTGATTGGCCTTCGCGATTACGGCCACTTCCACCTCTTTATTCCCTGCCTGCACCAGGGCATCTTTCATCAAATCTGCGTTCTGCGATGGCAGCACCTGCGTATCCAGCTCGCCAAACAACAGCAACACCGGGCACGTAACTTTTTTCAATATGGGCAGGGGGTCGTACGACATGTAATAGCGTATCCAGGGAATCTTAGACTGTGCCACCGCCTGGTAGGCGGCCATGTTAGCATATGCATCGGGGTCGGTAATTTGTGCCCGGGCGGGCTCCGGCAGCAGGGGAAGTAACTTCAATGTTTCTGCCTTCACGAATTCAGTCAGTTGGGCTTCCGTCACTCCTTCGCGCATCATCATGTCCATCACCTCGTTGTTCATGGCATTGGAAGCTTGAACAAATTCTTCGCTCATGCCGCTGGCGCGAAGAATGGCCGCCTGCTGGGCGTTGCTCAACACCATGCCCTTTACACCAAAACCTGCCATCAGAATGGCAAAAGCAACGGGTTCGCTGGCGGCAACTACGGGCACCACCACCCCACCCTCGCTGTGCCCCAACATACCGACTTTATTTCCGTCTATGTCCTTCCTGTTTCGCAGGTACACAAAAGCCGCGCGGGCATCTTCGGCCAGGTCGGCTGTGGTGGACTGCATCACGGCAGTACCTTTGGATTGGCCCGTGCCGCGGTCATCGTAACGCAAAACCGCCAGGCCTTGCCGGTTGAAGAAATCAGCCAATAGCCGAAAGGGCTTGAAGCCCATTACCTCGCTGTCGCGGTTTTGAGGGCCGCTGCCACTCACCAGCACCACGGCTCGGTAAGGCGGGCTGCCAGCAGGAAATGAAAGAGTGCCCGCCAGTGTTACCTCTCCGTTCGCAAAAGCTACCTCTTCGCTGCGAAATTCCTGGCCCAGCACCACCGAGGCTACCAGCCAGGCGGTGAGCAAAAAGATGTGTTTTTTGTCCTTCATGCGACAAAGTAAGGGTTAGTATTTAGATATTTATCTAAATATACAACTTTCCATTTACCTTTGTCGTGTGAATAACCTGTTTAAAGCGCTGAACGACCCGACCCGCAGAGAAATACTGAAGCTGCTGCAGAAACGAGATATGACTGCCGGTGAAATTGCCGACTCTTTCCTCATCAGCAAGCCCAGCATTTCGCACCACCTCGACCTGCTGAAGCAGGCCAACCTGGTAATGGCAGAGAAGGAAGGGCAGTTTATTTATTACTCTCTCAACACCACCGTAATTGACGACCTGATGACGTGGCTGGTTAAGCTAAAAAAAACAAAATGAAACACCTCACACGCGAAATTTCCATGCTTATTCTCACACTGCTACCGATTGCTGTGTTGTATTATTTCTGGTCTGCTATGCCGGCCAGCATTCCGCTGCACTACGGCATCGATGGCCAGCCGGACCGGTTTGGTGCCAAGGAAATACTGACATGGTTTATTCCCATTGCCTCTTTGCTGATGTATGCCTTGTTGTGGGCGGTGCCTTACATCGATCCCAAAAAGCGCATCAGCCCCGACCAGCGCAGCTACCTCATCGTACGGTTGATATTGACCGGCTTCCTCTGCCTCACGCTCACCGGCTACCTGCTCTCGCTCATCCAAATCTGGAATTTTGACATGGCCGTGGCGGTGACGCTGATGATTTTTCTGATGGTTTTAGGAAACTACCTGCCTACGCTGAAACAAAATTATTTTGTTGGCATCCGCACCCCGTGGACACTGCACAACGAACAAGTGTGGACGCAGACCCACCGCTTCAGCGGACGGCTGTGGGTAACCGTAGGCCTCGCAGGTATGCTGTGGGTACTGCTGACACCCGCTTCAGCCATCCTAACCATAGCGTTGGGGGCCGTGGGCGCGGCAGGCATCGCATCCATTTTATACTCTTACATCGCTTACAAGCGGCAACCGCAATGAACCAGCCGCGTTGGCATGTCCACTGCGCAAACTTTTGTAGGTTCGCGCATGGAATTACGTATACTACCCACCTACCCCGCCTTGTGCCGGGCCGTAGCCAACCGCATAGCCGACCAGATACGGCAAAAGCCGGCAGCGCTGGTATGCCTGGCATCAGGCCATTCGCCCCTGGGTGTTTTCGAATGCCTGGTGGCTGACGTTCAACAGGGCAACCTCGACATCAGCGGCTGCACTTTCGTGGGACTGGATGAATGGCTGGGCATGAACGGCACCGACCCCGGTTCATGCCGGCACATGATGGATGAATCCTTCTTTCTACCGCTCCAAATTCCAGCCGCACAGATTGCCTTTTTCGATGGGAAGGCCACCAACCCTGACGCAGAGGTGCAACGCATCAATGAATTGATCGATCGGCAAGGTGGGTTAGACGTGATGCTGGTGGGCATCGGCACCAATGGCCACATCGCCATGAACGAACCTGGCACCCCCTTTCAAACCCGAGCCCATATCAGTACCCTGGCCGAGGAGACCAAAACCGTGGGCCAGAAGTATTTCTCTTCGGCCACTCCCCTCGACAAAGGAATTACCCTGGGCCTGCACCATTTTGCCACAGCCGGCCTTCCGCTGCTCATGGCCAACGGATCGCGTAAAGCCCCCATCCTGAAACGCCTGTTCGAAGAAGATGTGAGCGAACAACTGCCCGCCTCCATTGTGCACCAGGTGCCACGTGCGGTGGTGATGGTAGACCAAGAGGCAGCGGCACAGATGCCTTCCGTAACGGCTATTCATTGAGTCAAGACCATGGCCGCTTGATGACACTACGTGGGGTACTGAGCCACTTCCCATCCCTGTAACGGACGGTTTAGGTAGCACAACGGCAGGCAGAGAATGCGTTGTATCTAAAAAATTTCGAGGACGGTCGCATTGTAAAATCGCTACTTCCACTAACTTTAGATCGGCAACGTTAGTTGCTACGCGTATCCGAAATAAAAAACCCACTAAAAAATTTCAGAGCTATGGCAAAAAAAGCAAAGAAAGCTGCCAAGAAAGCGAAGGCCAAACCCAAGAAGGCGGCCAAAAAGAAAGTAGCTAAAAAGGCTGGCAAAAAGGTAGCCAAGAAAGCTGCGAAGAAAAAAGTAGTAAAGAAGGTGGCAAAGAAATCCGCCAAGAAGGTGGTGAAAAAAGTAGCTAAACCCGCTGCTAAACCTGCCGCTAAAAAATCAAAGCCAAAGCCGGCACCAGCGCCCGTGGTAGCCACACCGCCACCCGCTCCGGCACCTCCTGCGCCTCCAGCACCTGCCCCCACTCCCTCACCTTCATCAGAGTCCACCGATAACAACGGTGGTGGCATGGGCATGTAACCATTCGCTGGGTTAACATCAAAAAGACCTTCCTCGACCGGGAGGTCTTTTTTTTTTACGTCAACTGCCACCTGGATTACAAAAAATGCTGTTGGAAAGATCGGAGCACTATTACAAACGGTATAGGATGCATTTGCAACGAGCGGAAACACAAATACACACGGGCGTAGGTTGTATTGACAACGAGCCGAGACAGGCAAAAAACACAAGCTACCAGTAAGATGGGCACGGCAGGCCCCGATGGATGCGTTGAATTTTAACGCGGTAGTTCACCATGATTTCGTGGCTACCTGCAGAGAACTGGCTTAGCTCTGTTAACGTAAAGTCGTAGGCATAGCCCACGTGAAAGTTTTCGTTGATTTGAATTTCAAACAATCCTACCAATCCCTCCTTGAGCCGGTAAGACACACCCAACCCCACCACATCTTTGTACACCAGCGTAGAATTCACATCGAAACTGAGAGGGGCATCGGCCTGCAATCGAACAAGTGTAGAGGGTATCCAACGGAAGTCGTTGGATACCTTTTTGCTGAAGCCACCAAAAATGTAATAGTAGCGAACCTGCTTGCTAAGGCTGGCTCCCATCGTTTCGTTTACAAAAACTTTGTTTTCAATGATCTGTGGCACAGAAAATCCCACGTACAGGTCTTTGAAGCGATAGAATAAACCGGCACCCACGTTGGGATTGAATTTGGTGATAACGCCCGCCAGGTTGGGGTCGTTCTGGTTTTTGATGTTCAGCAGGTTGTAGTCAGACTTCAGGTTATTAAAGCCACCCTGTATGCCAAACGAGAGCGACTGGAATTGATCGAGTTTGATTTTATACGAATAGACGCCATAGAGCCCCACATCGTTGTGAATGCCAATCTGGTCGTTGCTGGCGAGTATACCGAGACCCATCTTGTTTTTGAGGAAGCCTGAATGCACGGTGGCCGTAAATGTTTTAGGGGCTCCTTCCAGGTTCACCCATTGGTTACGGTAAATGGCCGTTGCACTGAGCTGCACCTGCGTACCGGCATAGGCGGGGTTCACCAGCAGAGGGTCGAACATATAGAGCGAATGCACGGGTCGCTGCTGGGCCCATGCTCTGCAAGCTGTTAACACAAATAGTAAGAGGCAAAGCTTTTTCATCGGTCTAATTCCAGGTATCCGGCCACGGGCTTTGAACCATCGCGTTTGTCGATAATATAAAAATACGTTCCCACAGGCAAATCTGTACCCTGCAGGTACACGCCTCGCTCGCCAATGCCTTTGAAAGACAGGTCGGCATTGTTATAGCCATCAACCTCATACACCAAAATACCACTGCGGTTATAAATCTTCACGTTGTTGTTAGGGAAGTTGGTAATGCAGTCGATGATGAAGAAGTCGTTCAGGTTGTCGCCATTGCTTGATATACCATTGTAGGGCGCTATTTCAGTACCAACCTCTGCGGTTCCCTCATTGGTACAACCCTCGTTGGTCACCACTTCTGCCCGGTACACACCAGGGAAGAGTTCGTAGTAGGCCGTTCCGCTGGCCACGTTAGCGTTCGAATTCACATCGTACCACTGTACATCAGTCAGGATAGCGTTGTTGGTCACCGTCAGGATAACCGATCCGTTTCCGTTGGGTCTGCCGGTATCCACACAGAAAGAGGGTGTGGTGACAATGTTGAACTCAGGTATGAGACGCTTGTCGAGCACCGGCAGCGTAGCCGGAGGCGACACACAACCCGTTACATCGTCCGTGGCAGTTACGGCATAATTCCCCACATCCAGCAGGCGGTAGTCAATGCCGGTAAAGGCGGGCGATCCGGTGGCCACAGTTCCATTGTACCAGTTGAAGGTATAGTTAAATACCACACCATCTACCGATACAGTAAGCCAGCCGTTGGGGTCTATGCAGTTGGTGCGGTCAAAAACGGTTTCGGGCGTAGGCATGGGAGGTTCCACAGTGCCATCGGTAATGGTGCCTGCCTTATCGGAGAAACACTGGGTAAAGTTGTTGGTTACCCGCACCACGTAGCTAACATCTTGGCCATACACACCGTAGCCTATGAGTTGGTCGGTGTCTGCTTCCAGTGGCGTGCCGGGCGGGTTAGGAACAGTTGATCCTTCATACCAATCGAAGGTATAGCCCACAATGCGTCCGCCATCAGCCGTGGCGGCCAACTGGCCGTTGGCGCGGTTCGGATCGCAGTTGATTAGCGGATTCAGTTCCACCACTTCTACCACGGGCAATACGCGTTCGTCTTCCACCTCTCCCACCGCTACGGTAACACAACCCGTATTGTTGTCCACCAGGCGAACGGTATAAGTTCCTTCAGGCAAGCTGCTCTGCAAGAAATTGCCCACAAAGCCGGGCACCAACGCCATATTGGGGAAGTCGGCTGGCGGTGGCACTGTGTTGGGGTCGGTACTGATCGAGGGCGTTCCATTGTACAGGTCGGCTGTAAACGTATAAGGGAAAGGATACGTGGGGTCAAGGTTGATCACACGCGCCAATACGGAGCCATCCTCGCCCACACAGAGGGTGCGGGGCGAACCGCCCAGCGATACGATGGGGCGGTAGAGGTCTGCCTCATCGGGAATGATGTAGTAAGCCGAAGATGAGCAGCCGGTTACCGTATTGGTTACGTTTACGGAATACTCACCGGCAGAAAGCTGCCCTATTTGTGGCACGTTGGCCAGCACAGGGCCGCTGAGGTCGAGCGAATTGAACCACTGGAAGGTATAAGGAATAATGGTCTGCCCATCGCCTGTGGCCAGAAGCTCTGCCGAGCCGGGTGTGGTACAGCTGATTTGCTTGATGGTTTGCTGGATATCCGCTACAGGGTAAATGATGTCGTCATCGTTGATGATCACTTCCTTTGGCCCTGATTTGCAATCGGTGGCCGGATCCTGGACAATCACATAATACGTGCGTGCCGATAAGCCCGTGATAAGCGGAGCCGTTTGACCCGCGATGAGGGCGGAAGGTGCAAAGCCGCCATCGTACCACTCGAAGATGAAATTGTTGAGTGCCGCGCCCGTCACCGTATTGTCGGGCGGTATGTTTGGTGGGAACAATGTGGAGTTGGTCGTACCGCCCAACGTAATGCGCGTGACCTCGGCTTGGGCAGAAGGGTTGCAATCCAACGGGTCGATGGTGTTTACATCGATGATATTAGGCGTGCTCCGCGTTTGATCAAGCGTGAGCGTGAAGTTGGCATCCACGGGGCAGCCCGTTACGGTGTTAGTAGCCGTAACTGTATACACACCGTCCAGCGCGCTGCCCAGCAAGCTGCTGTTGTTGGTATCGGTCTGTGTACTCGCAGGCGATACGGCACCGCCATCCAACTGCCATGCAAAGATATAAGGGCCGGCATTTGCACCATTCATTTCGCGCGCATCGGCCTGTAAAGCACCGTTGGGCTTCAGGTCGCTGCAGCTTGAGTTGGCCGTGGGCACAAAGGTTACCTCCGGGAAGAGGCGCCTGTCGAGAATATCTACTTTGTAGGGGGCCGATTCACAACCCAGGCCGGGGCCATTGGCCACCCTGCGCGCTACGATGTAGTAAGCATCGAAACCAATCTGGTTGTAGGCAGTTGCATCGAGTATCGTGCCTCCCGACACGGCACCATTGGCTCCTACAGTGGTGGCAACCACGTTGGCTAACGTAGCGCGCGACCAGCTAAAATCGAAATCGGACAGCGGGGCAACTTGCGTTACACCATCGCGATCAGTTACCTCTACAATATCAACTTCCACACTGCCATCCGCCAAACACAATACCTGTGGTTGGGCGGTAGCCTGCGGTATAAAGATGGGTGTGGCGTTCCTGAAGATGGTGGTAACGGCTGGTGATTCACAGCCGGTCTGGTTGTTGCGCACCAGTACATTGTAGACACCGTCTTCCAGACCACCGGGGTTGTCCTGGTCGCCATCGGCACCATCTGCATCACCATCATTCAAGCCGGGGTTGATCAACGGTATAGCCGTGGGGTTGCCCGGATCCCAGGTATAGGTGTAAGTAAACGGCCCGGGAACGGTCGTCTGATCGGTTACGCGAAGGGAGATCGCTCCCTCAAAGAAGGTTGGATCGCAACTGGTGTTGGCAAACGGGGTAAGCGTAGCCACCGGGAAGATGCGCCTGTCGAGGATATCTACTTTGTAAGGTGTAGAAAAACAATCTTTACCGGGCGAACCATTGGTGCGCGTAGACACCACATAATACGTATCGAATCCGATGGCCGGGTAGTGCGCAGCATCTAGTATGGTGCCGCCACTGGCCGCACCCAGGTTGCCATCGCCCGTGGCCACGCTATTGGTGGGTGTACCCCGGAACCATTCAAAATCGAAATCGCTTACCGGGAAGTCGCCATTGCCAGAAGTTTGCTCGTTGCCATCGCGGTCGATGATGCGCAGGTTAGTGATTTGCAGTGCACCGTCATTGCCACACAACACCTGGTTGGTGGCATCTACCTGCTGTGTAAACACAGGGGTGCCGTTGCGGAAGATGGTAGTGGCCGCATCGGCCGTGCAGCCGGTTTGTATGTTGGTTACACGAATACGATAGGCTCCTTCGCTCAAGGCCAACGGATGATCCCCATCACCATCGGAGGCATCTCCATCGCCATCATGTACGCCCGGCACGGGTCCCACGGGCAACGCGGCTGTAGCCGACTGCAACCACTCGTACGAGTAGTTGAAGGGCGCGCCCGGCAGTGGCGCGGGCAGGTTCACCGAGGCATCCGTCACATTCACGGCCACCTCCCCTTCGAAGAAGAGGGGATCGCAGGAGGTGTTAGCAAAAGGTGTAAGGGTGGCGACCGGGAAAATACGCCTGTCGAGGATGTCAACTTTATAGGGTGCTGATTCACAATCGCGGCCAGGTGAACCGGCAATGCGTTTGGCCACCACGAAATATTCGCCCGCACCAATGGTGCCGCTGGCGGCAGGAAAGTTAGCACCATCGAGCACGGCCACACCGGGCGCTTCGGTAAAGTTCAGCGTAGAGGCCGTACGGGTCCAGGTAAATTCAAATTCATTAAAGAGCAATTGCACTGGGGTTGTCTGCACATTACCGTTGCGGTCGTTCAAAGTAACCTGCGTTACTTCCAACCTGCCATCAGGCGTACACAACACCTGGTCGCGCGAGTCCACCTGTTGTACAAAAACCGGTGTGGCATTTTTGAAGATGGTGGTGCTGGCCACATTGGTACATTGCGATTTCAAGCTGGTAACGGTGATCTGGTAGTTGCCCTCAATCAGTGACGTGGGGTGGTCGTCATCGCCATCGGTGCCATCGGCATCGCCATCGCTGGCAACCGAGACACTGCCAACCGGCAACACAGCAGGGGTGGCAGAGGTCGTCCAGGTATAGGTAAAGCTGTTCGGGCCTGCGATGGAGGTCTGGTCATCGGCTGTAATCAGAATTTCACCTTCAAAGAAAGCCGGATCGCACGAAGTGTTGCTCAACGGCAACATCGTAGCCGTAGGATACATCCTGTTGTCTTGTATCAGCACCTGGAATGGTGCCGACTCGCAATCGCGACCGGGCGAACCATTGATCCTGCGTGCCACCACGGTGTACGTACCTGCTCCAATGGGGGTATTAAAACCCGCACCACTGGCATCATAGGTGCCTACATCCAGCACGGTGCCAGCCGTTGTTTGGGTAAACGGATTGCCCACGCGGGTCCAATCGAATTCAAAATCACCGAAGACCAGGTTATTAGGCACCGGCAAAGCTGTGGATTGCTGGTTGCCATTGCGGTCGTTCAACGATACTTCGGTTAGTTCCAGGCTGCCATCGCCAGCAGGGTCGCACGAAACCTGCGGGGTAGAATCCACCGTCTGTACAAATACGGGCGTTGCATTCTTTCTGATTTCAGCTGTGCCGAGTGTGGCACAACCTGTGGTAGGATTGGTTACCGTTACCGAATAGTTTGCCTCCTCCAGGTTTACGATCACATCGTCATCGCCATCGTTGGTGGCGTTGCCGTTGTTTCCATTGCTATCGGTAATAATGGCTGCCCAATCGTAGTCGAATGTAGCCGCAAAGCCGGGCGCAGCCGGGTTGGTGGCATCGGTTACCGTTACTTCTATCTGTCCTTCACCTGTACCCGGCAAACAAGAGGTGTTGCTAAACGGTGTGAGGGTAACTACTGGGTTTTTATGTTCATCGGCTACATCTATGCGCACCGGCAGCGAGGGGCAACCTTCGGCATCACCCGAGCCAATTCTGCGCGTGGCAATTACATAATAAGTACCGGCACCCATGGTTGGGTACTGACCCGCACCTGTGCCTGTTACCAGACTCTGCTCGTTGATGGGGTTGTTGGCATTGTCCTCCAGCGGTGTGTTGACAAACGTATTCGGATTGCCTGGCGTGGCTGCGAACCATTCAAAGTCGTACACGTTGGTGAGAGGGAGTCCATTGTTTTCTACCACATTGGCCAGTGATGCCGCTGTTTTATTGATGGTCACCTCCACCACATCAGCCTGGCCGTTCGGATTGCAGATCAATTGATTAGCAAAATCCGTGTCAGTTATCTGAATAAAGAAGGGGGCATCCTGCACGGCAATGGAGTTGATTACCCCACAACCCGTGGCCACGTTGGTGGCGGTTATTTCATAGCTTCCGGTACCCAGGTCCGGGATCGTGATGGGCGCGCCATTGGCCACATTGGTTACAGGGCCCGTGCCGTTGATACCGTTCGGATCCACATCCAATACAAAAGTAAAGTTGGCTGCCTCGATAGCACCCGTTGCGCCATCGGGGTCGGCTTCGATGCTGATCGAACCATCGCCTGAACCAGGCACCAGTGCTGCACAGAAGCTATTGAATGTAGAGGTAAGATCGATGTTGGGCGAAAGGTGTTCATCCGGAATCACCACCTGTTTCAACTCGGTGGGGCAACCTACACCCGAGGGGGCTGTGGCGTTCTTCACACCACGCACATAGTAGGTTCTGTTGCCCGAACCAAAGCCGGTCGCACCCAATGGCCAATTGGCTGGCGCAGGTACTTTGCCCTGATTGAGCAGCTCCCCCGTGGTTCCTCCACCGCCAGCGAGCGGAGTGCCACCCGCCAGCACACTGCCGGTGCCATCCGCATTCAGGAACCAGTTAAAATCAAAGATAGTAACCGCTTCACCACCCGCCAGCGAAGCGGTGGCACTGCCGTTGGAAAGGGGCGCGCAGGCCGTCTCGGCAGCGGGAACCACGTTCAGATTACTCGGCACGTCTTGTGCATCGGGCACTACAACCAAAATATCAGCCTCACACGAGCTGTTGGCATCTGTTACCGTAAATGTGTAGGCTTCCGGCTCCAGGTTAACAATCACTTCCGACTGCCCGCTGGCACCGGTGCCGATGGGGTCTGGTGTAGAAAAACCTGCAATCGCTAAACTCACGGCCGTTACCTGATAGTTCTTTGCTTGCACATCTCCATTGGCGCTGGTGGCCGTTAATTGCACCTCGCCATCCGCACCGAGTGTTGGATCACAAGACGTGTTGGGAGCCACAATAGAACTTGAAAGCACGGGAGGCGCTACAATACGACTCAGCACCTGTATTTCGCCCATCGGGCAAGTTGGATTGTCACCATCAATCAATTCAATGTAATAGGTGCCCGGATCCAGGTTGGAAACCGTGAGTGGCGTGTTAATTGGACTGAGCGGAAGAGATGCCAACGACACGCCCGTGTTATCAACACCTTCAAATATCTCAAGCGAATAACCCGTGCCACTGGTACCTGCAGCCACCTCAACTGTAATCTCACCATTACCCACATCACAACGCGTGATATCGGTCGGTGTGATATCCAACTCGGGTACCGTGGAGGTGGGAACAAACTCAGTCTTGAACGTACCACATCCATCTGGGTCATACACTACCAACGTATAGGTTCCGGAATTGATATTTGGATCACCTCCGTTGATACCTAAATTGATACGGCCATCTCCATAAATTTCAGCGCCAGCAAATGCCGGTGGATTGGTGAAGAAATTAATGGGAAGAATTGCG
>JBMOLS010000058.1:0-244369 GCA_049324055.1 Bacteroidota bacterium
GGTATTCTGTTACAGAGAGGTCGTTTAACAATACCTGCACGGTAAGTTTATCAGAGCCGGGCACGGTCAGGTCTTTCAGGAAAGGTGTGTAGGGAGGCGCAAGTGTAGGTGTGATGCGCACCGGGAAGGTTTGGGCATGCGTTTGTAGGGCAGAAAGGCATATGAGTACCAGTATCCTAATTAGAAACAGCTTCATCAGTAAACTATTACAAACCCTTTATTCCAGGCCGACCGCGCGCCCGATTGAAAGACGGCCACCACCTGATACGTATAGCGTGTATTGATCAACATCTGTTTGTCTTCAAAGGTGGATTGTTGAACCGTGGCAAGCAATCGAATCGGTTCTCCTTCGCGGGCACGGTAAACCTGATAGCCAATAACGGAAGGCTCGTTATAGTTCCAGGTAAGTACAATGCGCTTGTTGTCGCGATCCGCGCTGCCCTTCACCTCCACGGCAGGCTTTATCTTTTCCACTTGTCTGCCAGCTCTTACAGGTTCGGCTGGTGGCGACTCCAGCCCTGCACTGTCTACTGCCACAACAGTATACACTTCCGATTTTCCCTCGGCCAACTGATTATCTAAAGCTGTGAAAACAGAATCTGCCGTGTGCGGCTGCGAGCTGATCTTAAGCCATTGTGTGCCACCCACCCTACGGTACAGGTCGTAGTGCGATACATCCTGGCTGCCACCCGGTGTCCACCGCAGCAGCGCGCCTTCCTTTGTTGCCTTTGGCGACAAAAATACCGGAGCTACTGGTGGCACCTGATCGGGTAAAGGCAAGGTGAGCACGGCCGACAGTTTAGAATAGTTTTGAACCCGATCGATGGCCATCACCTGATAGTGGATGTTTTTATTGAGGGTTTTTACGTTCACCGTGTCGTAAAAGGGAATCTGATTGATAGGCTCGCGCGTAATTTGAGAAAATTCCTCCTTCAAAATATTGCCGCGGTAGATACGGTAGCCATAAATGTCGCTTTCCGTGTTGGGCGTCCAGGAGAGTGTCACTACGCCCTGTGGGCTAATGTCTCCCTTCAGTCCAACAGGTGCCACCGGAGGAATGCTATCCACCAATGCGGCATGGTGCACCATAGAAGGATACTCGCGGCCATTATGACCTACTGCGATCACTTTATAGTAGTTTACATATGCCGGGGAGGGGTCGGTAAACGTGCGTGCTTCTGGCGGTAACAACGCTTGTGCCACCGAAGTAAACGGCCGCGTGGGCAAAGTAGATCGCACCACATCAAAACCCTTAATGGCCGAATGTAACGTGGAATCAAATTCCCAGGCCAGCTCTATCGTACGGTTATCGGTGCTTTCGTAGCGGGTAAGATGCGGAAAATCTGTTACGTCAGGCAAGGAAGTACCCTCTACCGGATCGGAAGGTGGGCCCCATTCCCCAAAAGCGGTTAAGCCCCTAACCTGGTAGGCATACCGCTGGTTGGCAGCGATCGTGTCCGTATAATAAAAGTAGCGAGGATCAGACGGCCGAAGCGTAACAGAAACCAGTGGTTGATCTGATAGTGGTTGGAATGCCCGACCATTATCAGCCCGTTCAACACGGTAGGCGGTATAGGTACCCCTAAAGAGAGACACCTCCCAACGCAATTCTACCACCGTACCTTTGAAATCAGCCATTAAGTCGATGGGCTTGGGTAGCTCCTGCAGCTCCGGTTCCACAAACACGCTGCCGCGCAGACTGTCATAGTCGGGCGCGCCACGGACAACGATGAGCCGGTAGAGGTATTTTTCACCTTTCGTAACCTGTTTGTCGGTAAACCGCAAGGCCAAAGCGCGGGCTACCGCAGGCGAAAGATCTGCGGAAAATAGAGCAAACCCATGGCGTTGATCATTCTCACGGGCTTTGTTTACAATGTCGAACACTCCGGGAGATGGATTGGCCAGTTCGAAGGTGGCTCCATAAAGTGCCTGTGCGGCAATAGCGGCATAGCGGTCTGTTTTCACCAAAGGCTCCCATGCATCAAGCGGTAATGGTCGCAAAGGTGCGGGGGTGAGCAGCTTTCTCTCTGGTTGCTCCAATAATTTGCCATCGCGCAAAAGTGTATAGCGTTCAATGTAATAACCAGCACGGTTCGCGTCAAGCCATTGCTGAGCTTGGGTCGGTGCCCACCGCAACACAATCGAGTCGGGAGTGGTACGCGCCAAAACCTTCAAAGCATACTCCAGCGAATCCACCTGTGCCCGCGCAGGAATGGCCATGGCCAACAAAATGAAGAAAAGAAACATAATTTTAAATACTACCCGCTCTCCCCTGTAGTTGAAAAAAAAAGTTTGCTTCATGCTTAAAAGCTGTAATTATAGGTAAGGGTACCTGTAAATTCAGTAAATGCATCGGTGCCCTCAGACCCACTGCCTCCTGCGCGGTTTACTGCTGCCAGGCCGAGGTTAAATTGATGTTTCTTTTGGATGGTATAGCCCGCGTTCGAGCGTAGGGTGAGGATGCGAAACTGCGACTCTCCGGAAGCCACAGATGTGTTGTAGGCACTGCTAAACGCAAGCCTCAGTTTACGTTCCATCATGGTTTTACTAACGGACACAGACGGGCCATGCGTAGTAACATCCATCACCTGCGACTCGTTACGGTTGAGGTTGTAAGCAAGGCTGCTGTTTAGCTGCAAGGCCACCCAACTGATCACATAAGAGGTATTGAGGTTATAAAAGCGGGAGCCGCTGTTTTGCACCACATCGCTTTGACGTTCGGCCGCATCCTGCACGGCCACATTGGCGGAGAGAAACTGGCGCTTCTGATTGGACCCAGGCAACTGGTAATTAGCCGTTAAATTCAGACTCTGAGAAATCTGAGTAAACCTCAGTGTGTCCAGGTTATCGTAGGGGGTTAACTGGTTGATGTCCACAAATTGTGACCTGATATTGGTGAATGATTGGAAGTTGGAATAGGTAGATGACAAGGTGAGCTTTTCGGTAGGTGCCGCAGAAATGCTGAGTGACGCCACCCACCTACTCATTGTACTCATCTTAGAACGATCGAGGTTATCGCGCTGAATGCCAGCGTTTGCTGACGCATTGATTTTACCACTCCACCAGGTGCCGGTGGCATTGACCGTATAATTCTCCAGATCGTTGTTGAAGTAGTAGGCTCCGTGCGTAGTGTAGCCTGGGTCTATGCGTTCGTACGCTACCCCTGCCGTGTAGTTTTCCATCAGGTATTGCAAGCCTGCTTTCCATGCCTGGTAGTAAGCAGTGGATAACCGTGGCGTGAATAGTCCTCCCCAGCCTCCACCGGTCGAGGGCCATTTGTCTGATCTGGTGTCGCGGGTAAGGGCCGACAGGGCCCATTCGGTTTGAAGGGCCAGCTTCTGCCACAACCCCTTGCCCAATGAAATACCTAAGGCCATATTTTCTTCGGGAAAGAGTTCCGTTTCGTCCGTTACCGCGGGCAGCGATTCAGCCTTGTCTTCGCCATGAAAAACCGATAACTCTGCATAATCCTGCTCGTGGCGATAGCCCGCTTTCAGGCCAAAGCCCCAACGTTCGAAAGCCGGAACTGAGTTGCGAACGGAATCGGGTGCTACGGCCCTTCGCAGTTGACCATACATGGCACTTACCTGAAATTTTTCCGGCCGAAGTTCCACCCCAACGCCTCTGAAAATATGGCCATTGAGTGTGTAAGGTGAAAAAGTCATGGTAGTATAGCCCAGGTGGGCGGTAGCCCAGCGGTAAGATGGGTGAAGGCTAAACTGATTGAAGGGTTGCTGAAACGACCTGCTTTGATTAGACACAGCAAACGAAAATGGCAACGCCACACCGTACAAGGTAGGTATGATATTGCCCGATAGGAAATAGCTGTAGGGGTCTCTTCTTTGGGTAGTGCCATTCACCCAATAACCCATCTGCGTAAGCGAAACGCCACCCCCTACTTTCCAGGAATTTTTCTTGCCAATTTCTTGCAGGTTTTGACCACGCACAGGAAAACTGAACACGGCCAACAAGCCGCTGAAGAGCAAGGCAACAGGTTGTGAAAACCGGGGCATAGGTTGATTACAATTTAACCCATGCGCTTAAGTCTGCAAACAGTAATATCCAGTTGTTTCTAACATCCTGAAATCTCATCCTAAAGTAGTATTTCTACCTGCTAATTAGCGGAAGAAATGAGAAAGGGAAAGCAGAATGATTCAAAACTGACCAAAACCTTACATCAACAAATTGAAAAAAGGGGTGGCGCCTAGCAAACTCTTCGAGGAAAATCCTGTTTGCTGAACCCAATATTAGTTTCCTGAATACTTTTGAACTCTAATATCTACCAACATCCTTTGGCTTTACCTCCCGATTTGGTAGGTATGGCCCCCTTTAAACCAGACGACAATTGAAATAACACGATGCCAGGAATGGAGGAATTGCCAAACGAGTCTTCTATGTTTTCAATAGGCAGGCCTTTAGTTTGGTATTGTGGCCTGCTCAGTATTGCGGGCCTAGGCTGCAACCTCGGTCAACCACAGGCACGCGATGGTGTTGTTTTACAAAAATTTGTACTCGATCTTCGTTAACCGCGCTCCGCTCTTGCAGGCGCCCAAACGAAATCCGAACAAGTGTTAACCTACAATACGCAGCCCATGTATTGCCGAATTTCCTTTCAACACACAACCACGATAGCCGTGGCCATTCTTTTAGTCGGTTGCGGCAAAAAAGAAAATGCAGAGCAAGCGGAAGCTACCGAAACAGCGCCCGTTCCCATTTCGCAGCCGCTGGTAAGCCACATCTATACGGCCGATCCCTCCGCCCATGTTTTCAACGATCGCATTTACATCTATCCCTCGCACGATATCGATGCCGGTGTTCAAGAGGATGATGACGGGGGGCACTTTGCCATGCAAGATTACCACGTGCTTTCCATGGACTCGATTGGCGGAGAAGTGACTGACCATGGTGTGGCGCTGAACATTAAAGATGTGCCGTGGGCCGGCCGGCAAATGTGGGCGCCCGATGCAGCCTTTGCCAACAACGCATACTATTTATATTTCCCCGTGAAGGACAAGGCAGACGTATTTCGGATTGGTGTAGCCACCAGCAGCAAACCAGAGGGCCCCTTTGTGGCAGAGGCAACCCCTATGAAAGGAAGTTATAGTATAGATCCTTGTGTTTTTAAGGATGACGATGGCTCGTTCTACTTATACTTTGGTGGCATTTGGGGTGGGCAATTGCAGCGCTGGGATAACAACACCTACAACCCTAATGCACAGGTGCGCAAAGGCGATGAACTGGCAGTACTTCCCAGAATGGCTAAACTAGCTCCCGACATGAAAAGCTTTGCCGAAAAGGTGAAAGAGGTTCAATTGGTGGATGAAGCGGGAAATGTATTCAAAGAATCGCAAAACGATAGGCGCTTTTTCGAGGCAGCCTGGGTACACAAATACAATGGCGTATACTATTTTACCTACTCTACGGGCGACACGCATTTCATTAATTATGCCACTGCCACGTCACCCTACGGCCCATTTACATACAAAGGCGTAGTGCTTCACCCGGTGCAGGGCTGGACTAACCACCACTCGATAGTAGAAATAAAAGGGAAATGGTATTTGTTCTACCACGATGTGCAGCTTTCGGGTAAAACACACTTGCGCAATGTGAAAGTAACCGAACTGAAACACAAGGCTGATGGAAGCATTGAAGCGGTTTATCCTTACATCAAGTAGATGGCCGGCCGTTAACAAACCCAGCAGTACCACCATTGGTTATCCAGGCAAGAGGAGGTTGAAACACCGTTTGACAGTGCGCAATTTTCGGCTGGAAAAAAAAGATTAAACAGAACAGCATGCTTCAAAAAACTTCATTCCTTTTTGCTCTTTATTTTGTCGTGAGCGCCACGGTGTGCCGAAGTGAAAACGGCTATGAGTTGTGGCTTCGGTACCATCTGATTGCCGAAGAAAAATGGCGCGATACCTACCGGCAACAAATCAAAGCCATCTGGATGGAGGGCCAATCGCCCACACTGCTGGCTGCCGCAACCGAAATCCAAAAGGGATTGAACGGCCTGTTAGGCATTTCGGTGCCCCGCGCTTCCCAAGCGCTTCCGCAAAAAGGGCTGATCGTTTGTGGCAAAATTTCCTCGCCTGCTGTTCAAAATTACCTCCCCAATGCGGATCGGTTACGCACCGGTGCGGAAGGATATGTTATCCAAACAGTGCGCCAGGGAAAAAACACGGTTATAGTTATTGCCGCCCAGCAAGACGTAGGTGTGTTGTATGGCGTGTTTCACTTGCTGCGACTCATCCAAACCCGGCAGTCGCTCCACAATCTCTCAATTGCCGAATCGCCCAAAATTCAACTTCGCATGCTCAACCATTGGGATAACCTCGACCGCACGGTAGAACGCGGCTACGCAGGTTTTTCGCTTTGGAATTGGCACAAACTACCAAACTACATAGACCAACGCTACATCGATTATGCCCGCGCAAATGCTTCCATCGGCATCAACGCCACTGTGCTTACAAATGTAAATGCCAATGCGCACATACTTACCGATGATTACCTGCGCAAAGTAGAAGCATTGGCCAACGCGTTCCGGCCCTATGGCATCAAAGTCTTCCTCACCGCCCGCTTCAGCGCCCCTATTGAACTTGACAAACTGCCTACAGCAGACCCGCTGGATCCCCAGGTGCAACAATGGTGGAATCGCAAAGTGAAGGAAATTTATCAACGCATTCCCGACTTCGGAGGGTTTCTGGTGAAAGCCAATTCAGAAGGGCAACCGGGGCCGCAGAATTATGGCCGGTCGCACAAAGAGGGCGCCAACATGCTAGCCAACGCGTTGCAACCCTTCGGTGGCACCGTTATCTGGCGTGCTTTTGTGTACGACAACAACGTACCCGAAGATCGCGCCAAGCAGGCCTATTCGGAATTCAAACCGCTGGATGGCACTTTCCACAACAATGTTTTTGTGCAGGTAAAGAACGGCCCCATCGACTTTCAGCCACGCGAGCCCTTCCACCCGTTGTTTGGCGCTATGCCCCAAACACCGCTGATGATGGAGTTCCAAATCACCCAGGAATACCTGGGCTACAGTACACACCTCGTTTACCTCTCTACCCTTTTCAAAGAAGTGCTGGATGCCGACACTCAGACTACCGGGAAGAATGCAACCGTGGCACGCGTGGTAGATGGAACGTTGAATAACCACTCGCGCACCGGTATGGCCGGAGTAGCCAATATCGGCAACGACATCAACTGGTGCGGGCACCCGTTTGCGCAGGCCAACTGGTATGCCTTTGGCCGCCTGGCATGGAACCATGCACTTACCTCTGAAGAAATAGCAGAAGAGTGGATACGGATGACGTTTAGCAACCAGCCTGACGTGATAGAGCCGGTGAAGAAAATGATGATGGCCTCGCACGAGATTACCGTAAATTATATGACGCCCCTGGGCCTGCACCACATCATGGGCTGGAGCCACCACCATGGCCCCGCACCGTGGATAAAAGATAAACACCGGGCCGACTGGACATCCGTGTACTATCACAAAGCCGACAGCGCAGGCATTGGTTTCGACAGAACACTAACGGGCAGCAAGGCCGTTGCACAATATGCCCCGCCTGTGGCAGAAACTTTTTCATCATTAGAAAAGTGTCCCGAAGCACTGTTACTGTGGTTTCACCACGTTTCCTGGAAGCACCGGATGAAATCGGGACGAACGTTGTGGGCAGAGCTCTGCCACCGATACTACCAGGGTGTAGATTCCGTTCAATGGCTGCAGCAAACCTGGCAGCAAGTGAAGGGAAAAGTAGACGAAGAGCGATTTGCGCAAGTGTCCATGCTCTTGAAACAACAATACGAAGAAGCCACCATCTGGCGCGATGCCTGCGTACTCTACTTCCAAACATTCTCGAAACAACCCATACCCGCAGAGCTGCCGATACCTGCTCACCCCCTAGGCCACTATATGAACCTGACGTACCCCTATGCGCCCGGCATTAAGTGGGACTGGTAAATTTTGAATGTCAAAATAGCCTAACTTGGCACAAACCTATAATGAAACTTCGATGATTCGGATGGAACAAACCATGCGCTGGTACGGCCCCCACGATGTTGTGAGTCTGGCCGACATCAGGCAGGCTGGCTGTACGGGTGTGGTTACCGCCCTGCACCACATACCCGTTGGCGATGTATGGTCGGTAGAAGAAATCAACACGCGTAAACGGATGGTTGAGCAAGCGGGGCTCACCTGGACAGTCATTGAAAGTTTACCTGTGCATGAGGACATCAAAAAACAAAAAGGGAACTACCAACAATACATAGCCAATTACCAACAGAGTCTGAAAAACGTGGCGGCTTGCGGATTGAAGGTGGTTACCTACAATTTCATGCCCATATTGGATTGGCTGCGCACAGACGTGGCCTACACCCTGCCCAACGGAGCCAAGGCATTGTATTTTAAGAAAGCAGCGTTCGTGGCGTTCGATCTGTTCCTGTTAAAGAGGCCGAACGCACACAAAGACTATTCGGCCGAAGATATCGCTTCGGCTGAAAGATTCTTCGCCCTTGCCACCGATGCCGAAAAGGAATCGCTTTTTAGAAACTTACTGCTGGGCTTGCCTGGCAGCGATGAAAGCTTTACACCCGCACAGGTGCTTAACGCACTGCAGGAGTACAAAGACATTGATGCCGAAAAACTAAAGCGCCATTTGTTTTACTTTCTTCAGCAGGTGGTGCCGGTAGCCGAAGCGTCAGAACTCAAGATGGCCATTCATCCGGACGATCCACCTTTCTCGGTGCTGGGTTTGCCCCGCGTGGTGTGCACAGAAAAAGACGCCAAGGCCCTGATAGAGGCAGTTCCCTCCCCTGCCAACGGCCTTTGCTTCTGCACTGGCTCGTATGGCGCGCGTGCCGACAACGATCTGGTGGGCATGGTTCAGCGCCTCGGCAAGCATATTCATTTCCTGCACCTTCGCAACACCAAGCGCGATGCCGATGGTAACTTCTTTGAAGCTAACCACCTGGAAGGCGATGCCGATATGCCCGCCATTGTACGCGAAATTTTGAATCTGATGCAGGCTACAGGCAAGTCAATACCCATGCGGCCCGACCACGGGCACCAGATGCTGGACGATCTGAAGAAAAAAACGTATCCTGGATACTCCGCCATCGGCAGGCTGAAAGGGTTGGCCGAACTGCGCGGATTAGAACTAGGGATAGCAAGTGTTTCATTCAAAAATTCGGCCTGACAGGCTTTTGCGTATGAACAAGACATCGAAGGCAACTTCATTCATAAACGATGATTTTTTGCTACAGTCGGAGATGGCGCGCATACTCTACCACGACTATGTAAAAAATCTTCCCATCATAGACTACCACTGCCATTTACCGCCCGATGAAATGGCCGCTGACAGGCAGTTTCAGACCATCACCCAGGTGTGGCTGAATGGCGACCACTACAAGTGGCGGGCCATGCGCACTCTGGGCGTTGATGAAACCTTCATTACCGGGGCAGCAACTGATTTTGACAAGTTCAAGAAATGGGCCTACACGGTACCCTATACGTTGCGCAATCCGCTCTACCACTGGACACACCTGGAGCTGACCCGCTATTTCGGCTTCAACGACCTGCTGAACGAGCAGAACGCTTCCGAAGCTTTTCACCATTGCAACCAACTGCTGGCCGAGCCCAATTACTCCACCCGCGGCCTGATCACGCGCATGCAGGTAGAAGTAATCTGCACCACAGACGACCCAACCGACACACTGGCACACCATCAAAAAATCAAAGAGCAACCTTTTGGGTGTGTGGTACTTCCCGCCTTCAGGCCCGATGCAGCCCTGGCCATTGAAAATCCGGAGTCTTTCAGGCAATACCTGCAGCAACTTTCAAATGCTGCCAACCAGCGCATAGATACGTATGGCGACCTGCTGGATGCCCTGCACAACCGGATCGATTTTTTTCATGCGGCCGGATGCAAACTGTCGGACCACGGATTGGAACAGTTATATTATTCATACAACAAGCATCTGAACCCGGAGGCCATCTTTCTGAAAGTGCTGCGTGGCTCCGTGCCCGATCGGGAAGAGATTGTGTGTTTTAAGCATCATACGTTGCTTGCACTGTGTAAAATGTACCAAGCCAAAGGCTGGACGCAGCAATTCCACCTGGGGGCTATGCGCAATAACAACACTCGGCTGCTGGCAACGTTAGGACCCAATACCGGCTTCGACTCCATCGGCAGCTATCCGCAGGCCGAGGCGCTCAGTCGCTTTCTCGATGAACTGGACAAAACCAATTCGCTGGCGCAAACCATACTCTATAACCTGAATCCTGCCGATAATGAAGTGATGGCGAGCATGATTGGCAATTTTAACGATGGTTCGGTAAAAGGAAAGATTCAGTACGGATCTGCCTGGTGGTTCCTCGACCAGAAGGATGGCATGACCCGGCAACTCAATGCCCTTTCTAACCTCAGCCTGCTGAGTTGTTTCATCGGCATGCTCACCGACTCACGTAGCTTCCTATCGTTCCCGCGGCACGAATACTTCCGCAGAATATTATGCAATCTGCTAGGCAACGATGTGGCCAATGGCGAACTACCCAACGATGAAAAATGGCTGGGCAAAATTGCCAGCGATGTGTGTTACCATAATGCCAAAAGCTATTTAGGCTTTTGATTTGCCTGCAAGGTTAGTAGCGTCCTCATGGCCAACATAGCGGATTTCCCGGCAGGCAGGAAACCGCTGAAGGAGCACAGTAACTCAGCAGAGCAAATAGCTCTGCAAAAGCTCCTTAAAACAAAAAGACCGCCCATATAGAGCAGTCTTTTATTGAGAGGTTCCGAGCGGATTACCTGCGGTGATCCTGATAAGGGTGTGGTTCAACAAGAAAGCCGTGACCTACGGCTCGCGGTTTTTCTTTTCACGCCTTATGATTGATATCAGCAGCCTTGCAGCTCATACATATTCAACAAATCATTCATCGGCACAAAAAGAAAAACCGCAAATCGCAACAGCGAAACACGGCTTTCTTGTTGAGGTTCCGAGCGGATTCGAACCGCTGTAGGAGTACAATAATGCAGCAGAGCAAATGGCTCTGCAAAAGCTCCTTAAAACAAAAAGACCGCCCATATAGAGCAGTCTTTTATTGAGAGGTTCCGAGCGGATTCGAACCGCTGTAGGAGCTTTTGCAGAGCTCAGCCTAGCCACTCGGCCACGGAACCAATAAATGAAGGCCTCAGCGTTTGGCTTTCAGAAAAGCAAAGATATTCGCTCTTCCTCAATCGCCAAGGCCCCGGGCCTTCATTCGTAAACTTATTCGGCCGAAGGCGCAGGCTTGCCTGCCGCCATCTTCTCTTTCAGCGCACTCAACGCCTCAATATCGCCCAGGGTAGACTTTTCAGACTCCTGGTTGATTTTCTCGATGGTCTTGCCTTTAGGCGCTGCCTTCTTCTTAGGTGCTGCAACCTTGTCTTCCTCCTCGTTCGACCAGGTAGCTTTGTGGCTCAACACAATTCTACGGTCGTCTTTAGAGAACTCCAGCACTTTGAAGTCGAGGCGCTCGCCATTCTCGGCTTTGCCGCCATCTTGCTTGGCAAGGTTCTTGGCAGAGCAGAAGCCTTCGATGCCATAAGGCAACTCCAGCACGGCACCTTTATCGTTCTTGCTGATGATGGTACACTTGTGGATTGATCCCACTGTAAAGATCGTCTCGAACGTATCCCAAGGGTTTTCCTCCATGTGTTTGTGGCTGAGGGCCAACCTGCGATTGGCGGCATCCAACTCCAGCACTTTCACTTCCAGTGTTTCGCCTACTTTAATAAACTCCGAGGGATGCTTGATTTTACGCGTCCAGCTCAGGTCTGATACGTGCACCAAACCATCGATGCCCTCTTCCAGTTCTAGGAACAAGCCAAAGTTGGTGAGGTTGCGAACAATACCCTTATGAGTGGTGCCCACGGCATACTTGGTTAGTACGTCCTGGCGTGTCCACGGATCTTCTGTCAGTTGCTTAATACCAAGCGACATCTTGCGCTCTTCGCGGTCGATGGTGAGCACTACTGCTTCAATTTCATCGCCCACTTTAATGAAGTCCTGAGGGTTGCGCAGGTGCTGGCTCCAACTCATTTCGCTTACGTGAATCAAACCTTCCACGCCCGGTTGCAACTCGAGGAACGCTCCGTAATCGGCTACGTTTACAATCTTGCCTTTCACTTTCGAACCTACCTGGATATCGGCCGGCAACGAAGCCCAAGGATGAGGCGTGAGTTGCTTCATACCCAACGAAATGCGCTTTTTGTCCTGATCGAAATCCAACACCACTACTTTCACGGTCTGATCGAGCTTCAACACCTCTTCGGGGTGGTTGATGCGACCCCATGAGATATCGGTAATGTGCAACAAACCGTCTACACCGCCCAAATCGATGAACACACCGAAGTTGGTCATGTTCTTAATCACACCTTCCAACACCTGACCCTTGTCGAGGTTGGTGAGGATGGCCGCCTTCTGCTGCTCGATGTCTTTTTCGATCAGCACCTTGTGCGATACCACCACGTTGTCGTTGGTGTAGTTGATCTTCACTACTTTCACTTCGATGTTTTTGTTTACATAAATATCGAAGTCGCGGATAGGCTTCACGTCAATTTGCGAACCAGGCAAGAATGCTTCGATGCCGAACACATCTACAATCAAACCACCTTTGGTTCTGCGCTTCACAAAGCCTTCAATCACCTCATCTTTATCCAGAGCCTGCTGTACACGTTCCCAGCCTTTCACCAACTTCGCCTTTCTGCGGCTTAAAATCAGCTGGCCCATGGCATTCTCGCGTTCCTCAATGAAGAGGTCTACAATGTCGCCAATTTTCAAGTTGGGCATATCTTTAAATTCTGCCAGGGGCACCAAGCCGTCTGATTTAAATCCGATGTTCAGAATCACATCGCGGTCGTTAATGCCCACCACGGTGCCCTGCACCACTTCACTTTCGTTTACGGTAGTTACGGTGCCCGAATATTGCTTCAGCAATGCTTCGCGGTCGGCCTGAGAGTAACCTTCGCCAAAACCTTTGCGGTCGAACGCATCCCAATCGAAGTTTTCGAGCGACACGTTAGACACGGCAGCCTTGCGGGCGGTTACGTTGCGGATCATGCGGCTGATGCCTTCTTCTTCTTCCGCTTTTTTGGCAGCACGGAGGGCGGCTAGTTCATCGTTTTCTTCAATTTCAATGACCTTACCTTTTACTTTTCCTTCGGGCTTTACTGCGGGGGCTTTGCTTTCGCCTCCTTTTTGAACTTTCGCCATAATGTTATGATGCCCATTTTACATGCCGCAGCCGGGCTTTCTGCGACAAATTTTGGTTGTTAGATACCTGAAAACGGGTTCAGGCCCCTTTCACCCGAAAGGGGCTGCAAAAATAGGCATTTTATCGGGTTATACCGACTATTTGCATAAAAAAGCCAACCTCACAAGAGATTGGCTTTCAATGGTTTGCTCCCTTTACTAAGGAATATCTTCCTGCCGCAGCGTGCCTTTGGCATAATTTAACAGAACTTCCTGGAACATAAGGGTATAGCGGGCACTGGCAAAGTCGGATTGCGCCCGCACATATTGTTGCTGCGCAGTGGTTAGTTGAACGATGTTGGAGATGCCCAGGTCGTACCGTTCCTTCTCCATTTTGTAGGTCACCTCTCCTGCACGAAGCTGCGCTTCAGCAGAGGCATAGCTGGTCTGCGCATCTTTGTAATTCTGATAAGCTACCAGTACATCATTTTTTACGCGTACCTCCGCGTTTTTGGTATTCAGTTTCGCGTTTTCGTAGGTAACTTTTGCCTGCATTACCTGGCTACGACTTAAAAAGCCATTAAAAATTGGAACTGTAAGAGAAAGACCGTAGTTCAACTGGCGATTATCTGTTCTGAACTGTTGATCAAAAGGGCGATTTACAAAATCCCCATAAATATAATTGTACCGTGAACTAATCTGGCCAAAAGCTACCAAATTGGGATAGTAGCGGCCCCGTACGGACGACAGCCCATATCGCGCTGCGGTCTCCCCTAACTCAGCTTGCCTCAGGTCACTGCGGTATTGAATCGCCTCTGCGTTTAACTGCTCAATTGAAACGTCTTGCTGGATCGTTGGCTCCCATGAAACTTCATCCAATTCAAACGACACAATCGGATCGATTAATAAGGTCTGAGCAAGAACGGCCTTATCGTTCTTGAGCCTATTGGCCGAACGCACCACCAATAACTCCGCATTCTTGACCTGAAACTCCTGGTTATAAAGGTCTGCCTCCGGGCGTGCACCCAAATCTACCTGGGCCTTGATTTGGTCATACTGGGCCTTTTGCGTTTCCAGGTTTTGCTGGTCGATTCTTAAAAGTTGCTGATCCAACAAGCACGTCAGAAATTGAAAGGCCACATTGCGAATTACATCTTGTTGTGTACGGTTAACAAAGTTCAGTTGTGCTTCATTCTGGCTGGCCGCTTGCCTATATGCATTGAACTGATTGAATCCATTGAAGATAGGAACGTTGGCATTGATGCGACCATTTACAAAATCCGTTTGACCATTTACCACCTCACCCAACTGCTGCACAAACGAGTTTCCATCGAAACGGCCAGCCTCGCCAGTTGCCTGTACGCTTGGCCCCATCTGCAGCATGGTAGCAGTTTTGTTTATCTGAGTAAATGCCAACTGGTTCCTTTGCTGCTGCAAGGTCAGGTTGTTATCTAACCCGATCTTTACGGCCTCCCGAAACGTTAACTTGGGTGGGTTCTGCGCCTGGACACCCCAGGCACTGCCAGCTAACACGCATGCCAATACAATTCTCCTCATCTTATTTTTTTTATTTTTTCACCAACTCATCCGACTGAATGGCCCCGTCTGCGATGCGCACAATACGTTTGCCACGCTGCGCATTTTCTTCGGAGTGGGTTACCTGAATAATGGTAATGCCCTCGTTGTTCAGTTTTTCGAAAATGTCCATAATGTGTCTGCCCTGCTCGCTGTGCAGGTTGCCCGTGGGCTCATCGGCCAGCAACAGTTTAGGCTGCCCCACAATGGCGCGCGCAATGCCCACCAACTGCTGCTGCCCACCCGAAAGTTGCTCGGGAAAAAGGTCTTTCTTGGCCACCATATTAAAGCGGTCGAGCAACTCGGCCACCATGCTCTTGCGCTGGCTACCGCTTACGCCTTTGTAAAGCAAGGGCGTTTCTATGTTTTCGTACACCGTCAGTTCATCTATCAGGTGGTAGGCCTGAAAAATGAAACCGATGTAGTTTTTGTGCATGTCGCTTTTTTGCTTCTCCTTCATTTTGTGCACAGGCTCATCGAAAAAGTAATATTCTCCGGCCGAAGGCTCATCGAGCATGCCCACAATGTTCATCAGCGTAGATTTGCCCGAACCGCTGGGGCCCATAACGGTTACAAACTCGCCCTGCTCCACTGTCAGGTCAATGCCTTTCAAAATGAATGTCCGCTGAAAGCGGGAATCGATATACTTATCGATGTTTTGTAGTTTAATCATAGAATCGGGTTGCGTTTAGCCAATAATAATGCCAAGGGGTAATTTTAGCTTTAGACGTGCTAAAAACATATTAGTTGCATGATTTTGCGTCCGTCTGTGAAAAAAGGTGTCCGAAAACGGATACCATACTAGTCGGTAAAAGTGGCGAGCGTACGTGTGGGCGCGTTTGGAAAAGCGAGTGTTGGGATGGCAAGGATGAATCACCCGGGGTTAAAACAAAACCGGGTGCAGGATAACGTCTACCCTGCGGTTCATGATGCGTCCCTCCCATGTGTCGTTAGAGTAAACGGGGTTTTCCAAACCCCAATCGCGTATGGAGATCAACTCCCGCGGGATGTTCTTTTCAATCAGCAAATCGTACACGGCACCGCTGCGCATCTGCGATAACCATTCGTTGAACTGCTTGCCTCCAATGGGGTCGGTGTGACTGATCAACTGAATCTGATATTTGTCGAGCAGGTTGGGTATGGAGTCGATCCACCGCGAAAGTTCGTGCGCCTGGTATTGGTCAATGTAGTAGCTGCCGCCATCGAAATAGATGCTTTTGCGCAATTGCTCCTGTGCCCACAAAGGCAAAGAAACCCCAAGAGCTACTGTGCACAACAAGGCGCGAATCATAGAAGAAATTTACCAATTACCCTGTGCATTGCCAAGCACAGCCAGCCAATAACCACCGTTGGGGGCTCAACAACCTGCACCAGAGTACAAGCCGCCAGAATGCACCTGTCTGCAAGTAGCGAAATCAGTATTCGGGATGTTTGGGCTGGTTGCCCAGCAAGGCTTCTATTTTTTGCATCACTTCGGGTGTAAGCTGTTTCTGCGCCTCTAGTGCCAGAAAATTCTCCTTCAACTGCGCTACCTTGGAGGCGCCCAAAATAACGGTGCTTACATTTTCATTTTTCAAACACCAGGCGATGGCCAACACCGGCATGGAGATGCCCAGCTCTTTGGCCAGCACGCCCAGCCTCTTGGCCCGCACCAGGTTGGCCTCGGCCAATGTGCGGTCTTTCAGCCAGTCCAGCCCCTCGATGCCCAGTCGTGTGCCCTCCGGAAAGCCATCGTTGTATTTGCCGCTGAGCAAGCCACTGGCCAGGGGCGACCAGATGGTGGTGCCCAACCCCACGGTTTTGTATAGTTGCGCAAACTCCACCTCTACCTTGTGGCGCTCCAGCATGTTGTATTGCGGCTGCTCCATCACCGGACCAATCAGCGAATATTGCCGGGCTACCATGTGAGCCTCCGTAATTTCCTGCGCACTCCACTCGCTGGTGCCCCAATACAAAATCTTGCCCTGCTGAATCAGGTTGTGCATGGTCCACACCGTTTCTTCAATAGGCGTTTGCTTATCGGGCCGGTGGCAGAAATACAAATCGAGGTAGTCGGTTTGGAAACGCTCCAGCGCCTGGTGGCATGCTTCCACCAGGTGTTTTCGATGAAGCCCCTTCTGGGTAGGTTTCAAATCACCTCCCAAGCCAAAAAAAGCTTTGCTGGAAATCAGGTAGCTGTCTCTGCGCCATTTTTTCTTCTTCAGAATTTCGCCCATCATCAACTCCGACTTGCCGCGTGCATAAATTTCTGCATTGTCGAAAAAGTTTACTCCGTGGTCGTAGGCCACCGTCATCAACTCATCGGCCGTGGTATCGCCAATTTGTTTACCAAATGTGAGCCACGAACCAAAAGACAGGGCGCTTACCTGCAATCCTGATTTTCCCAAACGTCTGTATTCCATGATGATGTATTTTTTTGCTGATGCTTTAGTTGCCACAAGGTAGAAGTGATGCTCTAAATACAAAAATCGAGGTCATTTTGTTCGAAAGAAAGAAACATGAACTACGAAAATACTTTGATAGACAATGGCTGAAATGAATTTGTATTAACTTACCTCATGCGAATGTCGGTTCTGCTATTTGTCTGGATGTGCAAGGCAACGGCCTGGGCCCAAACAATTCCATCAATCGGGATCGTGCAAGACATGCAACACGACAGCTTGTTGATGCGTGCAGGTTTCCAATGCCTGGTGCTGCCTGTAAGCGCCACCGTGTCGCCAAAAACTACAGTGCAGGATTTTCAGCAATGGCTGGTGGCGAAAAGTAGATTGCAGGTACCGGTTTGTGCACTCAATATCTTTTTGCCAGGCGACTTGAAAGTGGTGGGACCTCATGTGGATGAGCAAGCTGTTCTAGCTTACACCGAAGGGGTATTTCAACGTTGCCAGCAAGCGGGCATCACCCGTGTGGTGTGGGGCAGCGGGGGAAGCCGGTTCATCCCCGCGTCATTCAACCGCGACACGGCCAGAGCACAATTTATTACAGTGGCCCGAAAGGTGAGCGATCAGGCACAGGTATACGGAGTACAACTGGCACTCGAAAACCTGAACCGGAAAGAAACCAACTTTATTAATAGCCTGGAGGAAGCGTGGCAGGTGGCACGTGCGGTAAACCGGCCCAACTTTGGGCTTTGTGCCGATATCTACCATATGTTGATGGAAAATGAGCCTGCCACAGTGATACAACAGGCAGGCCATTACGTGTTGCATGTAGACATTGCCGAAAACACAACGCGAACGCCACCGGGCACTGGCCATGAAGATTTCGCCACCTACCTGAAAGCGCTGCACAACATTGGCTACAGCGGACCGGTGGTGATGGAATGCCGGTGGGAAGATGTGCGCAGGCAGGCATTACCTGCCCGCAACTATCTAAACGATTTACTGATCCAGGCCTATCAAAAAAAATAATTCAAAAAACGCTTGACTCTCACCTTACGTGAGGCTCTACCTTTGCCCGAGATGATGCCCTAAATCTGATGGACAAATTGTATGCAGTAAAACAGTTGGCCCGTTTGGCCGGTGTAAGTGTGCGCACCTTGCACCTTTACGATGAACTGGGCTTGTTGAAACCCACGCTCCGCACCGAGGCCGGGTACCGGAAGTATGGGGAAGCAGAATTGTTACGGCTGCAACAGATTTTGTTCTACAAAGAAATGGGTTTTGCATTGGAGCAGATCGGCCCGATACTGGACGATCCGGCATTTGATCTGGTGGACGCACTGCATCAACACCGTGTTGCTCTTCTGCAAAAGCAACAACACCTGGGTGTGCTGTTGGCCACCATCGACAAAACAATTCAACATTTAAAAGAAAAAACCATGTTAAAGCCAGAAGAGTTATACGAAGGATTTGAGAAAGAGACTGCAAAAGCCTGGCGCGCAGAAGCTGTCACGAAGTATGGCAAGGAGGAGGTTGCCCGTTCGGAACAGTACCTTGCCAGCTTAGGTAAGGAAGGCTTCCAGCGTTTGAAAGCCGAAGCGTTGGCTATTGCAGAACAATTGTATGCGTTGCAAACGCTAGACCCGGCCAGCACGGAGGTTCAGGATTGCATCAGGCAACATTACCAAAACGTAAGGCAATTTTGGGGCACATCGCAACTGGCAGACCCGCAGGCGGAGGCCTACCGTGGCCTGGGCCAACTGTATGTAGCCGATGAGAGGTTTACCATGAAAGACGGAAAACCCCAGCCGGAATTTGCATCGTTTCTTTGCAAAGCGATGGATGTGTTTGCATCGCGGTTGGTATAAGGGTGCCTGACGTGTATTAAATCGGTAGCTTGTTGCTGGTAGCAGCAAGCTACTTTTTTTTAGAAGACAGATTTGTTAATGGGCACATATATACCCAGCAAGAAATTCTGTACTATTTTTGGGTATGCAATCCATTTTACTCTTTGGCGCAACCGGGCACCTGGGTAAACGGGAGGCCGCAGAATTGCAGACTCAGTGAGGGCGAGGGTGTATGGATCGGTCAACGCGGTGCGTGCATCACCTTCGGCCAATGGAAAAGAAAACACATCGAAAACGGTGGAATCGGTGAAGAAGAATTTCTCTTCGAAATGTGCCTTCTCCCCGGCTGCCACCAACGAGGGCAGTTTGCGAAAGCGTACTACCTTTTCAATACCGGCATAATTCTCTTGCAGCGTGTGGGGCATCACACCGCCCGAAACACTGCTGCTGGGAAAGCCTTCCTCCAAGCTGCCCAGGCCCAACCGGTAGATACGGTCTTTTTTCTCATGGTAATGGTCGAAGCGCAAGTCGTGCGCTATGTAGAGCGTAATCAGCAAGAAACAAACTACACCGGCCACAAGGCCGGTCATGTTCAGGCTGCTGTACAGCCTGTGTTTCCAAAATTGACGCAGCGCGATGAGGAGGTAATTGCGAAGCATGGCGGTGGATTTGAGTGGGCGATGTTGCGTATTCAGTGCAATTTGCCCTGTATAGTTCAACATTTGCCCGCAAATGCGGCTCACCTCAAATTGGTGATTGTGACGAACGGTAAATGCCACTGCCGATCACACCTTGCTACCCCCAGCCCCGGCTACTCGCTGCGCAACGAATGCACCGGGTTGCTGGTAGCGGCACGTATCGATTGAAAACTAACCGTAAGTAACGCTATAACCAGGGTAGATACCACTGCGATCACAAAAACAGACACGTTCAGCGGAGTGCGATAGGCAAACCCATTCAGCCAGTCGTTCATAACATACCACCCTACCGGCACCGCCAACACCGAAGCGGCCATTACCAGTTTAACAAAACCCCTGGAGAAGAGCAGCACAATCTGGTACACGTTGGCTCCGAACACCTTCCTGATTCCCACTTCTTTTAATTTCTGTTGTGTGATGAACGATACCAGCCCCAATAAGCCCAGGCAACTGATGGCTATGGCGAGGGCCGTGAACATGCGAATCAACCCAAACGTCTTTTCCTCGCGGCTGTACAAGCTGCCGATGTGGTCATCCAGGAAGGTGTATTCAAACAGGTAATCCGGAAATATTTTCGCATAGGCTTTTTCAACAGCCGCCAGTGTTTCGCGTGTGGTCTGGCTATTGAAGCGAATGCCCGCCTCCACAAAGAAATAAGGAAAGTGCATCAGTGCCACGGGCTCCACCTGATCGTGCAATGAACTGATATGAAAGTCTTTCACCACGCCAATAACAGGTGCACTGATGTCGTCCATTCCGGTAGTAATGTAGACCCCTATGATTTCCTCATTGGTGGCAAAACCAAGTTTGCGAACCAGCGCCTCATTCACCACGTAATTGTGTTTCTTCTCACCAGCCGGAAGCGAGTCGTAGGCAAAAGCCTCCTCGCCCGGCAAGAACCAACGGCCCGCTACTAACTCCAATCCATATGTTTGCTGGTATTGGTAGTCTACACATTTGATATAGGTGCCATAGTTTTCGCTTACCCCTTTTTCAGTTAAATAAAAGCCGGTAGAGATGGCAATATCGGAAGTAGGCGCGCCTGATCCATAGGACACCTTTTCGACACCCGGAATGGCGGATAACTCGGCAAGGAATGCGGTTCGCTGTTCGGGCTTGCGATCGGGTAGTTGTATGTTGATGATGGCATCTTTAATGAAGCCCAGCGGCTTGGATCGAAAATATTCCATCTGCGAGGCCACCACCACCGTACCGATGATCAACAACTGCGCCACCACAAATTGGAAAACAACCAGGTACTTACGCGCATAACTGCCCGAACTGCCCGTGGCCTGCATCTTATTCTTTAGCACGGCCGCGGGATTGAACCTGGAAAGCACCAGGGCCGGATACAAACCCGCCAGCAGCGTTGTGATGCCCACAAGCGCCAAGATAAAGGCTAACAGTGGCATGTTACCTACCAATTGAAATGCAATACGCGTGTCGAGAAAATGATTGATGGGTGTGATGGCAACCTCCACGATACCCAACGCGATGAGGGTGGAAAGAAGCGTAATCAGAAACGACTCGGTAAGGTATTGTGTGGTGAGTTGGGAGCGGTTGGCACCCAGCGTTTTGCGCACTCCGATTTCTTTTGATTTTTTAACCGCCAATGCCGTACTGAGGTTGATGAAGTTGATGCAGGCAACTGTCAGTATAAACACGCCCAGCACCATCAACATCATCAGGCTGTTGTAATCGGTGGTGGGCGAATCGTTGATGGTGGTGGGGTACGTTTTGCTGAAGTGGATGTCGGACAGCGGTTGGAAAATGTACTTTACTTGTTTGTTTTCTTCCTCGGGCTGGTACTTGTCTACAAAGGCGGCCAACCGTTCGGTGAGCGCAGCTTTGTCGAAATTATCAGGGATAACCACATAGCTGTGCCCCGCCATGCGCAGGCCCCAAGAGTCCAGGGGCAACCCGGTGATGTCGCGCGAGAGGGACGGATACGACACAATGGCTGTAAACTTCAGGTGCGAGTTTGCAGGCGGGTCGGCCACGAGACCGGCTACTGCCACTTCCAGTTTGTTGTTCAGCAGAATGGTTGAAGGCACCGGGTTGCCCAGTTTTTTCGCCAACGACTCGGTTAAAAATATTTGGCCCGGTTGCGCCAGGTCTTCATACGGGTTTCCGGTCAGCACCTCATAATCAAAAACCTTGAAGAACAAGGAATCGGCAAACAAGATATTTTCTACCTTCTGTTTTTCCGCACCCCAGCCAAATTGTGCTTCGCTTTGAAAATGCACGTGCGTGTTGAGTGGCAGATCGGGAAAGTCGTTGTGGAACGCTCTGGGTAACGGGTACGGTGTGGTGGCGGAGTAGTCTACGCCCGAGGCATTGCTTGTTTCGGATGTTAACCGGTAGATGTTTTCATACTTCGAATGAAACCGGTCGTAGTTCCATTCGAAAGAAACCACCAGGAAGATGATGATGCACGCTGATATGCCAATGCTTAAACCCAATGCATTGATCAGTGTGTAGTTGGCACTGCGCGCCAGGTGCCGGTAGGTGATAACAAAAAAGTTTTTGATCATGGTACCCGATTCAATTGGTGTTCTTATGTCGACAACGGTTAAAGCTCACTATTCGCTCCGCAAGGAATTAATGGGGTTAGCTATGGCGGCCATCACCGACTTGTAACCCACGGTTAGTAGCGCAATCAGCAACGAAATCACACAGGCAACCGCCAAAATCAACCAACCTATTTCAATGCGGTAGGCAAAGGAGGCCAGCCAACCTTGTAGGGCCCACCACGAAAATGGTGCTGCCAATACAAAGCCCAGGGCTACCAGTTTCAAATAATCTTTCGAGAGCAACACAGTTATCTGCGATACCGAAGCACCCAACACCTTGCGAACACCTATTTCTTTGGTACGCAAAGCTGTATTGAACGAAGCCAGCGAGAACAGGCCGAGGCAAGCCAGCGCTACGGCTACCACGGCCGCCATGGTAAAGAGCGCACTCCTCTTCTCATCTGCCTTATAAAAATCAGACAGGCGTTGGTCAAGAAAATTGTATTCCAGCAAGTGGCTATTGTCTACTTTGTGCAGGGCAGCCTGCATGGCTTCCAGGCTCTTTTCCAGGTCGTTCGTATTCAGCCTCATGGTAAAGTAGTCTATGGACTGAACCGGGTTGTTGCGATAGCCAATCATCAAAGGTGCTATTTTCTGGTGCAGGCTTTGGAAATGAAAATCTTTGATGATGCCTATTACACGGGCGCGAAACGGAGCATCCAGGGGATTCTCGGACACCGCCATGTTAACGGAGGGTACTGTTAGCTCATCACCCACCTCCACATTCATAAAGCTGGCCGCGGTTTCATTCAATAACACGGAAGATGAGTCGGCCGGAAAATCAGTCTGAAAGTTCCGGCCTTGCCTTAGTTGTATTTCAAACGTATTCAAAAAATCTTCATCGGCACCGATGAAGTAATTGAAAGATCCAACTGGATCTGTGGCCGTGATGGTGCGCACCTGTGCCAGGTTCTTCCATTCGCCTGGAATGCGCGAGGACACAGACACATGGGTAGCACCCGGAATTTGCGCCAGCTCATTCTTTATGGTTTGGAAATTTCGCCTCACCATGCCGCTGTTGATATCGAGCACTACTAACTGATTTTGATTGAAGCCCAAACTTTTGGTACGCACATATTCAATCTGCCGGTAAGCGGTAAGCGTAGCGATGATCAGCGTAATGGAAAGGAAAAACTGAAATACCACGAGCCCTCTTCGCATTACCGAAGACGAGGAGGTTGGCTTGCCATAACCTTTTAACGCAGCTACCGGCTTCAACCGCGAGAGGAAAAATGCCGGGTAGCTTCCAGCCAGCAAACCGGTAGCCAACACAAACAGGACAAGCCATACCAACACGTTTGGACGTGTAAAAATATCTGAGGCGATGGTTTTCTGCGTAAAGTCATTGAAAGACGGAAGCAATACATTGCCAATGGCCAGCGCAATGATGGCCGCCACCAGCACCACCAGGGTAGCCTCCGAAATAAACTGGCCAATCAACTGGCTGCGCACTGCACCCGCCACTTTTTTAATGCCAATCTCTTTGCCACGGGTAATAGCCAACGAGGTAGACAGATTCACATAGTTTACCAGGGCAATCACAAGAATGAAAACACCCACTGCGCTAAAAATGTAAACGTAGTAGATCTCGCCAGACTGAGAACTAAATCCGCCCCGTATGCTCGATGAGTGAAAATGAATATCGGTAAGCGGCTGCAACCAAAAGTGGAAGGGCTGCGCTTCCGACCCGCGGTTTTCTTTCACCAGATTGGTAAGTGTGGTTGCCACTTCTGCAGGATTGGCCCCGGGCTTCAGCAGATAGTAAGTAGAAAAATAGTTAGACGACCAATCGGAAGCGCTGAACCGCTTGTACCAGTCCAGGTTCACATTGCTTTCCATCGAAAAAAAGATATTCTGGTTCAGGTGCGAGTTGGAGGGGAAATCCTCCAACACACCCGTTACTGTAAACGGCTGCTCGGAAAGGTCGGTGTATAGTTCCTTACCTGCCGCTTTGTCCGTTCCAAAGATCTTAATGGCTGTGGACCGGTTAAGTATCAACGTATAGGGTTTAACCAACGCATCGGCCCGGTTGCCATCGATCAGCTCAAAGTCAAAAATATCCAGCAGGCCCTGGTCGGCATATACCGTACTTTCGTAGAACATATTGTCCTGTGTGGTCCACACATTGATCCGCCCCAGCACGGTCATACGGAAGTATTGCTCTACCGATGGAATTTTTTCATCCGTCTGCGCGGTAAGGAAAGCCACACCTGCCATGTCCGTCTCCTCACCCTTATCGTTGGTGCGATGTTCTACTATGCGGTAGATACGGTCGGCTTTGCTGTGAAACCGATCAAAGCTCAGCTCATCGAACACATATAAAGCAATAAACAAAACAGCAACCATGCTGAAAGCCAGCCCTCCCACATTGATGAGGGCGTAATCCTTATGCTTCAACAGGAATCGGATGGCTATGGTGAAATATTTTTTCATACGTTAATAATTTTCTTCTTGAAAGTTTCTGCGCGGGTGAATACTCATGTTCGCAAGCAGTGCATAGCTATTCATTATTGTTATTCAGCTTTTAAAACGTCTGAGGGATTGATGCGCGAGGTACGCAAGGTGAGGTAGCCGAGTATCATCCAGGCCAGCACCAAAAGCAGCAGACCGCTCAACACAAATAAGGCGGGATGGATGGTTACCTGGTAGACAAAATTATCGAGCCAGCGATCCATCATCACCCAGGCAAAAGGAATGGCCACAACAATGGCTACCAATATGAGCTGTGTGAAGTCTTTCAGCAACAACACCACCAGTGCAGACTGAGAGGCGCCCAACACTTTGCGAATGCCCACCTCTTTGATGCGATGCTGAAAGGACAGCAGCGCCATGGCAAACAACCCAAAGCAAGCTATGGCTATAGCAAGAACGGCAAAAGCGGTAAAGATAACGCCTGTTTGCTGCTCCGAAACGTACTGCCCGTTCAAACGCTCATCCAGAAAAGAAAACTGAAATTCGAATTGATTGTCGAACTGGGCGTACGTTTCCTGAATCCCGGCCAGGGTTTTGTCTATCTCGTTGCTGTTTATTTTTACCACCAGGTGGTTGTAGGCCGGATACAACACAAACAACAGCGGCCGTACCGGCTCGTGAAGCGACTGGAAGTGAAAATCTTCCATCACTCCGATCACCCTGCCGCGAATGGGCTCATCGTTCTCGAAGGCATACCAGTTTATTTCGCGGCCCACTACCGGGTCTATGTTGAGTTGGCGCGCAGCGGTCTCGTTGATCACAAAAGTGGCCCCGGAGTCCGCCATGTTTTCGGGCAGGTAAAACCTACCTTCTACCAGGCCGATGCCCATCACCTTCAGAAAATCGTAGTCAACAAATGCTTCCGAAGTGGTGACTTCCTCCTGAGGTCTTTCCACCAGCGAGATGGCGTTTTGATTGTATTGACCACCCGGCAGGTTGGAACTTGCCGATACATGGCTCACCCCTTCTATGCGCATCAGCTCATTTTTCAACGCTTGCATGCGGGGCCTCAATGCCTCGTTCTTCATGGGTATGGTTACCACCAACTCTTTATCGAATCCCAGGCTTTTATTCCGGATGTATTTCATCTGGCTGTAGATGATGACCGCCCCGGAGACCAAAGCCATCGAGATGGCAAACTGAAATACAATCAGCACACTGCGCAACCTGCTCCCGCTGGTGCCCGTGCGGTAGTTACCTTTTAGTATCGCCTGCGGACGCATGGCAGATAGAATCAGCGATGGGTAAATGCCCGAAAGTAAACCAACAGCCAGGCCCACCAGCAACAGCGTGGGCAGCAGCACCACGTAATCCATTTCAAAATGTTGCCCCGTAAAGGCATTGTAAAAAGGCAATCCGCCCTCTATCAACAAAAGCGCCAGCATCAGCGAGAGCACTGCCATCAACACCGACTCGTTAAGAAATTGTGCGGATATCTGCCCCCGCACGGCCCCCAGGGTTTTGCGAATGCCGATTTCTTTGGCTCGCTCCGTGGATTTGGCCGTCATTAGGTTCATAAAATTGATGCAGGCAATCACGAGCGTGAGCAGGGCAGCCCCAGCCATGATGTAGACGTATTCTATGTTGCCGTTGGGCTCCAACTCCCAGCGCAGGTGCGACTTCAGGTGTATGTCTGCTATCGGCTGCAGCCTGAAGCCAAAACCTCCGGCTTCCATGTTTCGAAATTGTTCATCGGTTACGTTGATATACTGGCGCGCCCAGGTGAGCAATTCGGCTTCCAATGCTTTGAAGTCGGCACCGGGCCTAAGCCTTACGTAGTTGAAATGACCAAAGTCGGCCCAGGAGTAGTAAGCATCTTCAGGGTCGAACGATTTTTCGCGCACATACGATACCAGAAAATCGAAATGGAAGTGGCTTTGTGGGGGCACATCTTTGAAGATGGCCATCACCTGCAACAGGGTAGAATCTGAATTTACCGCGAGTTGTTTGCCTATGGGGTCTTCGTCTCCAAAGTATTTCCTCGCCATTGATTCTGAAATCAGCAAACCGTTCACGTGGCGCAAGGCCTCTTTGGCATCTCCCTTGATCACCGGAAACCCAAACACATCAAAGAAAGTAGAATCCACCGCCAGCACGTTGGCCTCATCATAACGGATGTCCTTCTCGAGGTTGCGAAAAGAAAAAACTTCGCGCGTAAGCCCTGCCGCCCACAGGGGTGAAAGGCTCACTCCGCTTTCTACCTCGGGAAAATCACTCACCAGCGCCTGCGCCATGGGATGCGGGGTGCGTGTTTGGGGATTTTCGCTTTCCCAGGTAATGCGGTAGATGTTTTCGTAGCCGGGCAGGTACTTGTCGTAGCCCCACTCGTGCCGCATGTAGATGGACATAAAAAACACGCTGGCAATGCCCAGCGCCAGTCCAGTTATGTTGATGCCCGCGTGCAGTTTGCTGCGCAGCAGGTAACGGAGTGCAATCTTAAAATAGGTTATCAGCATGAGGGGTATCTTTCAAAATAGTCATTCGTTTTTTGAGCACCTTGGCCGGAATTGCCAACAATCAGTCCAAAGTTGAAAAACAGGGAAAAGAAGCCAAAATGGAGCCTTTTAGGTTACATAAACGCACGAATGCGACCGGAAATGTCCGCAATCGGTCAATTTGAAATCGGGCCTGCGCGGTGGAAATCGGGCATGCAATGGGGTATTCCATCGCATAGGTGACGAATGAAAATCAGTTTATTAAAACCTGGTTGGTGATTTTCATTGTCAGGGTTTAACCTTCGCAATCCTGGCGTTTTCCGCCAGGATGCGTCAACCCTTCGGGCAGATTATACATGTACAATGCATCATCTGGGTTGAAGAACGGGTGTCGATTCTTTACTTTTAGGAAAGTTATTCACTTAATATCCCCCGATTGCATGAAGGCCTTCGTTGTTGTTCTGTTGATGATGGTTGCACAACCCCTGGCCGCCCAGTCAGGCGAATGGGTGTCGCTGTTTGACGGCCAGTCGCTCACGGGCTGGCGCACCAGCGAAAATCCCGCCACGTTCAGCGTTGCCGAAGGTGCCATTGTGGTGTATGGAGACAGGGCACACCTGTTTTACGAAGGCCCGGTTGGGAACCACCACTTCAAAAACTTCGAGTTGAAGGTAACACTCAAGACCACGCCTGGCTCCAACTCAGGCATATTTATCCACACCGATTACCAGGACACCGGCTGGCCCGCCAAAGGGTACGAAATTCAGGTAAACCAAACCCACACCGACTGGCGCAAAACGGGAAGTGTCTATGCCGTGCAAGATGTGAAGGAAATATTTGTGAAAGATAACGATTGGTATACCCAACACATCATTGTGCAGGGCAACCAGATTACCGTGAAGGTGAACGACCAGGTGATTAACCAATACACCGCACCCGACAAAAGCCGGCTGCAAGGCGGCACCGTTGCGCTGCAGGGCCACGACCCCAAGAGCAAGGTGTTTTACAAAGAAGTGCTGATCAAAGTACTGCCCGATTAAAACCGGGCTCAGCTTCCCTTATCGGATCAAAGAAAATCATTATTCAAACATAAACCCCATTAAAATTATGAAACGCACAGCAACCGCAAATTGGAAAGGCAGTGGAAAAGAAGGCAAGGGCGTGCTTACCTCTGCCAGCACCGTATTGAATCAGACACAATATTCTTTCAACTCGCGCTTTGCCGAGGGCGTGGGTACCAATCCCGAAGAATTGGTAGCGGCAGCACATGCGGGCTGCTTTGCCATGAAGCTGAGCTTTGTACTGAACGAAGCAGGCTTTACGGCCGATGACCTCACGGTAACCTGCGCCATCACCCTCGAGAATGGAGCCATCACCAACTCGCACCTTTCGCTGAAAGGCAAAGTGCCAGGCATTACCAAAGAGAAATTCGAAACGTGCGCAGCTGATGCGAAGGCCAATTGTCCTATCAGTAAATTATTGAATACCAATATCACACTCGAGGCGACTTTAGTGTAGCGAATTAAATGCATCCCAACGAGCAGTTGATCCACACTTTTTATTCGGCCTTTCAGAAAGGCGACTTCGCTACCATGCAGCAATGCTATCATAACGAAGCCACCTTCAGCGACCCCGTGTTTCAAAATCTTTCCAGCAAGGAAGTGCGTGCCATGTGGCAGATGCTCATCAGTGCATCAAAAGATTTGCGCGTGGAATTCGACCAGGTGAGGGCGACAGATGGACGCGGCACTGCTCATTGGGATGCTTACTACACTTTTTCAAAAACCGGCAACAAAGTGGTTAATCGCATCGATGCTTCTTTCGAATTCAAAGACGGCAAGATTTTAAAACACACCGATGTGTTCGATTTTTGGAAGTGGAGCAGGCAGGCGCTGGGCACCACCGGCCTTTTGCTGGGCTGGAGTCCTTTGGTGAAAAACAAGGTGCGAGGGATGGCGACCAAGAGCTTGCGCAAGTTTATGAAGGATCAATGAAGCTGAACTTTGACGGGGTACATAAGTGAACAAAAGAAAACCAACCCCTTACTCCATTTATGGCAGTCACGAGTGCGCGAATTATGTACCTGACAAAGAACAAATGGTCATTTCGTATGGGAGAGGTCAAAATGAAAGTATATTGAAATACCTGAGACGTCAACTTACCATACAAAAGAGATTCTTGTAAATAAAGACAGGTGGCATAAAGTAATTATGGCAAACTCCATTCTCGAAAAAGTATCGTCAGTTGAAAAAGTGTTCAACCAACTCGATCAGGAAATTGCCTCCTTCCAAAGCTGGTCGGGGCTGCATTGCCAGTTTGGCTGCGGCAAGTGCTGTTTCAAACCCGATATTGAAGCCACCATTTTGGAGTTTCTCCCCTTTGCGCATTACCTCTATACTAAAGGCAAAGCCGAAGCATGGCTGGATCGCCTTACCGATGCCCCTGGCTCTTTGTGTTTGATTTTAAACCCCACGCAAGCCGGTGCAGGACTCTGTTCAGAATACAAACACCGCGGGTTGATTTGCCGCCTCTTTGGCTACAGTGCGCGAACCAACAAATACGGCATGAAAGAATTGGTAACCTGCCAGATTATCAAGACCGAACAGCGCGAAGAATTTGAAAAAGCATCGGTGGAGATTAATCAGGAAGCGCATGTGCCGGTAATGAGCCATTTCTACATGCAACTGCATGCCATCGACTTTGAACTGACGCGCGATTTTTTTCCCATCAACACGGCTATTCGCAAAGCCATAGAAACGGTGTTGCAGTATTATGCTTATCGGTAGTTGTGGGCCGCTGTATCAGTGCGAACCAAAAGACGTGGATTGTGCGCGGTGGGTTACTTTCTTCAACAGGTCGGTGGCCACCTGATTCAGCGAGGTCTTTCTCACCTCCGGCAGTTCGGCCTGGCGCGCCAATTTACCATCGCTGAAGACCAGGGTGGTCAGGCCAATGATCACGGCCACCACAATGCCCAGAAAAATCAATAAATCCTTTTGCGACAGTTTCATAAAGCTTCCCTCAAAATTCCTAAACCAGTGCCAACCGCGAAATCGACCAAATTGGGGTAAAATTCAACTTCACATCCGGTACACGCGTTCAATTCCGTACAATTCCTGTTCTGTTTTTATGCGTCTTCCTTCCTTAATACCTGCCATTTTCAGCAGGGTTACTTCCCCGCGTTAACAAAAATTAAGATGGAGTGAACTGGTTTTCTGTTTAAATTTGTTGCAATAGCGATTGAAGAATTACACCAAAATGAAAAAATTACTGCTATTGGTCTTGATGGCGGCTCCGATGGCCCTTCTGGCCCAGCATGCATCTACCAAAACCACCCCTGTTCTGGGGGGCGAAAGCCCGGTGAAATGGATGACATTCGAACAGGCGGTTGAGCGCTCCAAAACCGAAAAGAGAAAGATATTTATTGATGTTTACACCGACTGGTGCGGTTGGTGTAAGGTAATGGACAAGAACACGTTCAGCGAAGCGGAGGTGGCCAAGATTTTGAATGAAAATTTCTACCCGGTGAAGTTCGATGCGGAACAGCGCGAAGATGTGGTGTTCAATGGCACTACGTTCAAGTTTGTGCCGAGCGGAAACAAGGGCTATCACCAGTTGGCGGCCGCCCTGCTCAACAATCAGTTGTCGTACCCCACAGTAGTTTTTCTGGACGAAGAGTTCCGTATGATTCAACCGTTGGCTGGCTACCAAAAGGCCCCCGAATTTCATCGCATCATTCAGTTTATCGGGCAAGATCACTACAAGAAAATGAAGTGGAACGAATGGCAGTCGGTATACAAGAGTCCCTATACAGAGATGCCCTCAAAAACTTCGGGTAGATGATTCTCCAAGTGCCTCAACAAAAAAGCCCTTTGCAGCAGCAAGGGGCTTTTTTTATGGGCTAGGAAATATCAGGTTTAACCCCTGCCTTCCTGTTCTTTTTCTGTTTTACGCTTATCGATGAAGCCCAGGGCTGCAACGAAACCAAACACAACCGCAATAATAGTGACGAAAAGATTGGCGCCATCGCCTACCACTTGATTGAACATAAGCTTAATCGTTTAAGAATGGGCCAAAGTTAAGGGTTCTGGGCCATCCGCAAAATACGGCCGGGAATTTTTCACTTTTTCAGGGCCGCAAACTGTAGTTACTGATCCTGCTGGTGATCAGGCTGATGAAATGATCGGTTTCTTCCTCGTTCAATGCCCCGGCTTTCCAATACAACAGCTTGCCCTCCCTATCGAGTAAAATCACCACCACCTGGTTATTGCAGTCGCCTAGCTGCCAGGCTTTTGCCAACAGCAAGTCGGGGTCTGTTAAAATCAAGGCCTTTCTCTCCTGTTCGGAGCGGCTACGGATGGTTCTTAAAATGATCCGCAACATAAAGGTGGGCAGGTACGAGTCTTTCAGGTTTACCACACCATAGCCGCAAAACTCATCGAGGGGGAAAATGTACTTTTTAATGCGGTCTACAAAGTATTCATTCTGACGGTAGTGGTCCGGATCGGCATAGATGATCATGGTTATGTGCTCTCCATCGCCCAAGCAGGGTGTAGCGGTGGGGTTGCGCTGCAAGTCTTCAATGGCAACCGGAAAAAACTGAGCGGGTGGGCCGGCCTGCTGCGCCCCCACCTGGTGGCAGCCACCTAAAAGCACCAGGGTCGCTGCTGTTTTCCAAAAGAAGTCAGATACCAAGTTCTTCCCTGTTTTTCTTCAGCACCTCTATAATGAAAGCGATGTGTTCCGCCAACTCCACGCCCATCAACTCGCATCCTTTGTACACCTCATCGCGTTCTACCTTGGCAGCAAAACTCTTGTCTTTTAATTTCTTGATGACCGACTTGGGTTCGAGGGTGGCAATACCCTCAGGCCGTACCTGTGCGCAGGCTACCACAAAGCCTGTCAGCTCATCGCAGGCCAGCAGCGCCTTATCCAGCCGGGTGTTGTATGGCACGTTCCATTTGGTGTAGTGGCAGGAAATGGCATGGGCGATGGCCCCCTCCCCTAACCCATGCAGTTTCTCTACAATCACTTTCGGATGCTGGTCGGGGTATGCCTCGTAGTCGGCATCGTGCAACAGGCCAGCGATGGCCCAGGCGTCTTTGTCTTCGCCCCACTTTTCAGCGTAGGCTTCCATCACCAGTTCGATGGTGCGCATATGGCGCAGCAGGCTGGCGCTCTTCGTCATCGAGGCCAGCAGGGTTCTTGCTTCTTCGCGGGTCATGATTTACTTGGCAAAGGCCCTCTTTTTCACCATGTATAAGTTGAAGCCGGCCAACAGGGCGCCAATGCCCAATATCACCAGCGTGATGACCATGCGCGTGTTGCGCAACTCCATGGTTTTGATCTGATCGTCCTTGCGAAGCATGTCTACTTCTTTCTCTTTCTGGTGCAGGTCGAGTGCCATTTCCATTTGGGCAATCTTGCGGCTGCTCTCTTCGCCATATATCTTTTCTTTCAGTTTGTCGTATTCCAGCATGGTTTCGTAGGCCTCTTTCATTTTGTTTTGCTTTGCATAATTAGCCGCCATGCTTTTCAAAATCTGTGGCTCAAAAATATGAGCCTGCATTTTTCGGCTCAGTGCCAGGGCACTGTCTAAATAAGGTTGTGCTTCGCGGGGCCTGCCGGCCTTTACATACACTTCGCCCAGGTTACTGGTAATGTTCAAAATATTCAACTGATTATTCTCTTTCCGCGCAAGTTCAAGGGCGCGTGTGTAGTACTCTACGGCCCGCTGGTAGTTGCCCTGACGATAGTACAGATTACCGATGTTCGCCAGCGGGTCGCCAAACGGTACGCCTGTTTTTTCACTCAACTGCCAGGCCTCCGAATAGAACTTCAACGCCTGCTCGAACAACTGCAACTCGCTGTGGAGATTGCCCAGGTTATTCATCGACCCCACCATCTTGGTTTTGTCGCCCAACTCCACAAACAGCTTTTGCGACTCCTCGAAATACTTCATGGCCTGCCCGTAGTCCTTCTTGAAAGAGTAAATGTTGCCTATGTTGTTTTTGGTGGTGGCCACGCCCTCCTTATTGCCTATTTCTTGATAGATGCGCAGGGCTATCAGGTAGTACTCCAACGCCTTGTCGAGGGCACCCTGGTTTTTGTAGGCCACCCCCAGGTTGTTGTAGCTGGCGGCCATGCCCTTCTGGTCGTTGATTTCGGTGGCCAGCACTAGCGCCTCGCGCGTGTAGCCAATGGCCTTTACAGGATCTGAATTGATGTGCGCGCGGAAGAGTTCATTCAGCGTTTTTACCTTCTTATCACCTTCGGCCGTTTTCAGCACATTCATCAAACTATCAACAGATTGCGCCCGGGCGGTGGCAGCCAACAACAACACACACACAAACCAACCTACATTTCGCATAGCGGAAATCGTTAATTACGGTCTAAAAATAAGACATAATTGTGGTAAATCACCAGCCAACCGCTGGCCATTTGGGTGATGGCCCATTCTGAAAAAAGCCGTATTCTTGTCCGTCTTTACGAATAAATCTATGCGAAAAGGTTGGATGTACCTACTGCTAACTGCCCTGGCCCTTCCGGCTATGGCACAGACACCGGAAGATGGAGCCGCCATTATGGAGCCCATTACGCGGCTCTTCACCGGCATGAACCTGGGCGACAGCGCCTTGGTGCACTCAGCTTTTACCGCCCACCCTACGCTAACCACCGTTGCCAAAGACAAAAGCGGAAACATAGTGCTGCGCGAGAGTGAATTGCAGAAATTTTTGAATGCCGTGGGCACCCCTCATACCGAATCGTGGAGCGAGCCCATCTGGGATGTGAAGATTCAGGTTGACGGCCACCTGGCGCAGGTGTGGGCCAGCTATGCCTTCTACCTTGGCAAAAAGTTCAGCCATTGCGGGGTAGATGCCTTCCAGCTCTTTAAAGACAACGATGGTGAATGGCGCATTTTCTTTCTGGCCGATACGCGGCAAACCGAAGACTGCCAGATACCCGCTCATATAAAAGAAACTTTTAAGTGATGCGTGCCGCCCTTCTGCTTTTTGCCGGCCTGTTGTATGGGCAATGCAGCGCACAGACAACCATTACCACGTTTGTGCTTGTGCGCCATGCGGAGAAGGCTAGCGATGGCACCCAAGATCCAGACCTGACACCCGAGGGCCACGCCCGTGCTCAAAACCTGGCCGCTTTGCTGGCCAAAGAAAAGGTCAGTGCCATCTACTCCACCGCCTTTAAGCGCACCACACAAACGGTAGCGCCCCTGGCGGCAGCCAAGGGCCTCTCCATTCATACATACGAACCCTTCAAAGCCGATGCGATTGAAGCCATGGCGCGGCAACATGCAGGCGGCACCGTGGTCATCAGCGGTCACTCCAACACCATTCCCTGGACGGCCAACCTGCTGTTGGGCCAGGACACCTTTACCGACTACGAGGAGGGCGACTACGGCAACCTGCTGGTGGTAACCGTGGTGGAGAAAGGAAAGGCAGCGAAGGTTACATGGCTGCGCTATTAATCGTGGCCGTTGCTACAACAGAACCAGGTGCTGGCTCAGGCGCAGCTGGCTTTGCAGCACGAGCCCTCTTACTGCAATCCGGAATTCGCGCTCGCGGAACTGCACCACCAACACAAATGGAATTTCGTCCCAACGGGTCTGCTCGCGCGTGTTAATCTCCCATCTTATAAACTCCACCTCGCTCCACACAATACCACGGGCAGCACCCTGCCGCAGCAAACGATTGAAATTTTCGTGGGCGGCAGGTACAATCTCCGTTACATATTGTACGGCAAGTTCTTGGGTTGCGGCCTCAAAGTAAGCACCATAAAGTCCTTTGTTTTGCTCCATGGCCGCCTGTAGTTCATTCAGCGCAGGGAACACCTGAAGGTAGGCCTCGGCCGAAGAGGCGCGCAAGGCATCTACCATTCGAACACCGGTTTGGCGGGGTGCAGCGCCATAAGGGCACAACTCCGTATTTTTTGAAGACTGGAATGACGAAAGCGAGAGCACGGTCATCACGGCAATAGCAATTTTTTGGTGATTCATAGAAGTGTATTATTTCATGTTAGGGTTTCGCGTTAGCGGCAACAGCGGGCGGAATGGGTGCAGGCACCAGGTTTTCTACCGGAGGCAATGACTGAAGGTAGGTGAAAATAGCCCGCAAGTCATCGTCAGTAAAATTGCGATACATCTGCCATGGCATAGGCGGCAGCAGGTCGCGGCTTCCTTCCAGCCCTTTGTATTTACCTTTGCGAATGGCTGTCTTGAACTGTTCAAAACTCCAGGCACCGGTTCCGGTGTCGTCTGGGGTAAGGTTGGCAGCAAACGTAGTTCCCCAGGGCCCAATGAAGGCCGTAAGGCCGGGCGAGAACAAAGCCCAATCATTAATTTCACCAATTGCAGGCGGTTGTAATTTTTCGTTGGCTGGATGTCCTGAAAGCAATCGCAACGGATCTGGTTCAGGGCCACGGGGTGTCATTACCTTGGGGGAATGACAATCGTGGCAGGCACCAATGGTAACCAGGTACCGCCCTCTCTTGATCAGTTCGGCCTTACTTTCAACCGATGGCTGACCAACTGTCTCCTTTTTGTCGACAGCAGTCTGGCAAGAAATCAATACTACCAACAGGCCTACGGGTAGTGCATTCGAGAAAGTCATATGTTGTATCTTTTTTAAAGCGCCTTAACGAAGCCAGCGCGGCAGCCAGCCTACGCAACGTCAAAAAAGACCTACGCGAAATCATCGAAGTGATGTTTTCGGCCAAAAACAGACGATCTCCCTAAAAGCGGAAAGTTTCCGTAACCCCATCAGGGGTATTTCCGTGAAACACCACCCTGTAATGGAGCCATTTCTGCAAAACACAAAAATCGTAGCGGCCGATTTCTCCAACATCCCGATCCTCAACGCAAACAGTGGCATCGTACCGGGTCGGTTTATGCCGGCACTGGCCAAAAGTTCGGTCGAACCAGACCTGGGTGAGCTCACCATGCAGGACCTGTACCTTCCGAATTTCTCGGTGCGCATTACCCAGGCACGTTTTCACTTCGATGTAGATATTAGAAACGAACAGAGTGCTCGCAATGCCCTCTTTGGCAGTTGCTTTTTCGATCAGGGCATCATGCGCTCTTATCTCATAGGAGCACAAAAAGGGGTGGAGTCTTTTCATGGATCGCAAAACTTCAAATACGATCCTCACAACGAGTTTCATCACCGCGCTTTCGCGAACGTACCTTACCACATTATTCACTTTTCGGCACGACCGGAATACCTACTAAGCATTTTGCCGCCAGACGAAAACTGGTCCAAACGTCTGCAAGATCAACTGGTGCGCGATGTGCCTATGGTGGGCGAACGGTTCGTTCCTATCTCGCTGCTACAACAGCGGGCTCTCTCCAACCTGCTGCATTGCCCTTTAGAGGGGCCAATGGCCGCCCTCTTGATGGAGGCATCAATCACGCAGTTGCTCGTGCTTCAGTTGCATGCGCTCTATGCCGAGAAATCCGGAAGCAGGCCCGCTACACTGCCTAAGCGCGATCTGGAAACGGCCCACAGTGTGCGCGAACACCTGAGAAAAAACTTTTTAGAAGAACACTCGCTGGACGACCTGGCCCGGCAGTTTGCCACCAACACCAGCAAGCTGATGGCGCTGTTCAGGAAGACCTTCGGCACCAGCATCTTCGAGTATCTGAGCGAACTGCGTATGGAGTACGCCCGCAACCTGTTGGAAAGTGAAAATCACCTGGTGTGCGAAGTAGCCCGCACGTTGGGCTATAAAAACCCCAACCATTTTTCCACAGCTTTTAAAAAACATTTTGGCATCAACCCAAAGCAGTTAACTGTTCGGGCTTAGCGCGAGCCGCCTCCACTGGCAAGTAGCCTACTTCCTACTGATCGCGTAGGCACCTTACCGGGTTTACGTTCGAGGCCTTGATGGCCTGAGATGCCACCGTCAGCCATGCAATCACCAACGCCAGGGCTCCAGCCACCACAAAATACCACACGCCTAACTCAATGTGGAACGCAAACCGGTCCAGCCATTGGCTCAGCAGCCAGTAGCTAACGGGCAATCCCAGCAAAATGGATAGCAGCACCATGCGGGTAAAATCGCCAGAGAGCAGCAGCACAATGCTGGTAGACGATGAACCCAGGGCCTTGCGGATGCCTATCTCCTTCAGTCTGCGCTCGGCCGTAAAGGTGGCGAGGCCGAAAAGCCCGAGGCACGAAATCAAAATGGCCATGGTGGCGAAGTAGAACGAGAGCGAGGCCACCCGTTGCTCGGCAGCGTACTGCCGCGCATATTCCTGATCTTGAAACTGGTATTCGAAACTAAAGCCAGGGTTGAAGTTTTTGTAGAAAGTCTCCAACGCGGCCAGTGTCTCCTTCTCTTTGCCGGCTTCCAGGCGCACCAAAGCGTTCCATGTATTTGCAGGCGACAGGCGGAAGAACAACGGATTCACTTGCTCGTGCAGCGACTGGAAGTGAAAATCTTTCATCACGCCTACAATCTCCAGGTCGTAACGATCCCACAGATTAATGGTTTTGCCGATGGGATCTTCCAGGCCCATTACTTTGATAGCCGCCTCATTAAAAATAATTTTCGAGGAGTCCGCTCCAAATTCTTCGGAGTAAGCACGGCCCTGCACCATTTCAATACCCAGCGTTTCAATCAGCCCGTAGTTGGCACTCACGTTCTCGAACAAAATCAGGTCGTCCGGATTTTTGCCGTCCCACTGCAGGCCGCTGGTGTTGTTGTTGCGGCCCAACAGGCTGTGGCCCATGCTGGAGGCGCTCACCACGCCCGGTATTCTGCGCACCTCTTTCAGAAAGGTTTCATAATTCTCACCCACCTTCCCTTCCATGGGGAATTGGATCAGGTGCTCCTTGTTATAACCCAGGTGCTGCGTTTGCACATATTCTATCTGGCGATAAATCACCAATACCGACACTATCAAGATCACCGAAAGGAAAAACTGGAACACCACCAGGCCCTTGCGCGCCCACAACTCTCCCCACGAGCCGCGCACCTCGCCCTTCAGCACGGCAGCCGGCTTGAACCCCGAGAGGTACAAAGCCGGGTAGCTGCCCGCAATCAAACCCGTAAACACCACAATGCCCGCCAGCCACCCCAGCAATTGCCCATCCAGCAGGTTGAGCACAATCTTCTTCTCCGTAATCAGGTTGAACTGCGGCAACAACATCCACACCACGGCCAGCGAAATCAACACCGAAAGCAACGCCATCACGATCGACTCGCTGATGTATTGCAGAATCAACGACTGCCGTTGCGCGCCCACCGATTTTTTGATGCCCACTTCTTTGGCCTTGCGCGAGGCGCGCGCGGTGCTCAGGTTCATAAAATTGATGCAGGCAATCAACAAAATAAAAATAGCAATGATGGAGAACAGCTGCACGTACTCAATACGCCCGCCCGACTGCACCCCATTTTCATAGCGGCCATACAAGTACCGGTCGGAATATTTTTGCATGAACAACTTCACGTTCGACTGTTCGTTTTTACCCTTTACAAAGCCTTCGATCTTCTCTACAAATGCAGCAGGATCGGTGCCGCTATGCAGCGTAATAAAGGTTGAAGGCCCGTTGTTGCCCCATTCAGTTACCCACTCGTTGTCGTCTTTAAATAGTTCGAAGCTCAGCACAAAATCGAACTGGTAAGAAGAGTTGGGCGGGGTGCCTTCGAAAACACCGGTTACGTTAAACGTTTTTTCGTGCTGCCATTCCACGGTTTTGCCTACGGCATCCTCATCGGTGCCAAAGAGGCGAACGGCCAGGTCGCGCGAAATCACAATGGAAAGTTTGTCTTTCAACACCTGATCGGGCTGGCCTTGCAGCAGCCGGTAAGAAAAGAGGTTGAAGTAGTCGGGGCCCACATAATAACCTCTCGCCTTCACATTGCGGTCTCCCACCGAAAGGGTAAAAGGGTTAATCCACGTGGTGGTAGCCGCATACTCCACCTCCGGAAACTCCTGCTTCAGTGTTTCGGCCAGAATACCCGGTGTGCTGCTGGTGGTCATCAGCTCTTCGGCATACTGCTGGTGCTCCATCACCTGATACAGGTTGGCATCTTTTTCGTGAAACTGATTCATGCCCAACTCATCTTTTACCCACAGGTAGATCAGCAGGGTGCAGGCCAGGCCGGCTGTGAGGCCCAGCAGGTTGATGAGGAAATAACTCTTGGCACGCAGACAGTTGCGGTAGATGAGAAGCAGGCTGTGTTGAAACATGGACTTTTTTGGTTTGTGGGTTACCGTGCTAACGACCATCGCTCAGCACGAAGGTTGCATCCTATTACTTCCCCTTCTGCGAAAGGTTACAGTACCTCCCTTTGCGGGATTTGTGTACCACGCAGCGGGCGTGCACACGACTTGTTATGGCACAATTTGTTATCTTCACTTTAACCTTAAACCCCACCCCCATGGAAGAACTGAACATCAACCTCACGGCCATACTTGTTGCCGTGGTAGCCAACTTCATTTTCGGCTTTTTGTGGTATACCCCCCTGTTTGGCAAGGCATGGGCCCGCGAAATGGGTTTCGACACCAGCGTGAAGCCCACCGGAGGCCAGATGGCCAAGGGCATGTTCTTGATGGTGATCGGTAATTTTCTGATGGCCTACGTGTTTGCGCACAACAATGCAGCGTGGAGCTATGTGCCCGGCATGGATCAAATGTCGGATGTGGCCAGCATTATGAACGCAGCCGTGTTTACGTGGCTGGGCTTTTACCTGCCGGTAGACCTGAGTGCCGTGGCGTGGGAGAAGCGAAGCTGGAAACTGTTTGGCATCGAAACCGGCTACCACTTAGGCATGGTGCTGATTGCCGCCATCATTCTGCGGGTGATGGGGTAGCAAGGGTTAGTACCACCGTTTGAAAGAATTACCCCTCCAGAAAAGAAATGGTCTTCGGCCAGAGGCTGTCTTTCACCCTGCGCGAGAAATAGCCCAGGTGGCCCACCTTCGCCAGGCCGAAGTCTGCCAGCGTCAGCTTCTCTACCGTAATGGGCGCTGATGTATAAAAGCAGGTCAACCCCTCTACGGAGCGATCGGTTACAATGGTATCGTCTTCCGGAAACAGGAAGTGCAACGGCAGGGTTACCGAGTCGAAATAGTGGTGTGGCACAATGGTGCCGAGGTAAGAGCGGTAATAATCGGGTTGCAGACACCAATGCCGCCAGTCGCGGGCTACACCTTTGGGCAGGTCTTCGCCCAGGCCAAACCAACTGGCGGGCACATAGCCCACCGTGGCACTGGTAATGGGCACCACCACGTGCCAGAGAAACAAGGTAAAGTATTTGTAGGGAGACGCGAGCGCGTTCCAATAGCCAACGGAGCTGGAGATCAGCAGCGCCTTGCTCAACAGGGCGTGGTTGTCCATGAAGCCCAGTTGCTGGCCACCGGCACTGTGACCAATCAGCACTTTGGGAACATCGGGGTAGCGGGCGGCCAGCCAGTCGAGCATGGCGGGCATGTCGCGCTGGCCCCAGTGGAAGTTACGCGCTTCGAAGCCGCGCAGCGATGAGGGTCGCGAGCCGCCTATGCCCCGGTAGTCGAACAACAGCACGGCGTAGCCGTGGCTGCACACGTGGCGCGCATAGTTCAGGTAAAATTCTTTCTTTATGCCGGTGCCGCCCGCCAGAAGCACAGCACCTTTTGCCTCCGTAGCGGGCGCCAACAAAAGTGCGCTCAGCAGAAAGCCATCGCGGGCAGGTAGCGTAAGCGGTGTTTCAGTCATCGATATCCTTGTACGATCCCCGGCACTACAGGTTCAGCAGAACTGTCATGGATTGCGCGACAAACCCTATTTTTGCAGCAAATTGATGACCTCGCTGATCAGTTGCACCCACTTCTCCTGCCCTTGTTTTTGTCCTCATACAACGCACAAAGGTTCTGGGTTTGCAATCTGCGAGGGAAACTAATGACAATACACAACGCTCCTATCCCCGTAAGGAAAAAAGCATCTTGTTATGCGCCTGTGCCGCCTATTCAACCCTTAATCATTCCCCTAATTTTGTCCCCAAGAAATTTTAGATAAATAGTCGCCAGCCCTACCAAAAGAAATAAGATTGTCGAGAAAGGTCGGCTTGAAAAATCTTCAATCCAACCAATGAAATAAATAATCGTCACGATTGTTAAGAATCCGATAGTCCACCCTTTTCTATTAATTATAGACGAGACAAAATTTGCTATCAGCAGCATTATTCCCAAGAAGTATACAGAAAGAATCACGGGATAACCAATGTCATCCACTATCTCTCCAAAGTTTTTTGAGTCAAAAATCAGTGCTCCAAAAATCGAGAAAAGGAATAAAACAACAACGAAAAAAATGATTTGCACCACAGTTGTCAAGAGTCCGTTAACTAAAATTCGTTTTATCATATTTGTCCAACGACATGGCGCACAACATTCGGGTATCAACGGATTGGGATGCAGTTTGATCTTTTAGGATGAGGGCCTGACCTTTTGGGATGAGGACCCAACCGTTTTTAGTTTACAGAAAAGTGTAAGCAGATTACTATTGGACTGAAAAGATTTTTTTGAACCGGAAAGGCTTACCATCCTCCGTCACACCTTCTATCACCATTCGGTATTTCCCGGGAAGGTCTGAAGTATAAAAGCTTATTTCTCCCGTGGGGTTTAATTCAATTTGAGGCCGCCAATAAAGAGTGGTTCTGAAATCAGGCTTATCTTCCGATGATGGTAAACTATAGTCGGGTGAAACAAACTGTCTGGGAAAGTGATAGCCCAAAACTTTACGCGCAACAAAATCAGGGCTTGATGCCCCGGATGAAACTCCACTTTTCGTATAAATGGCAATTACTCCGTTGGCGCCCCTGCTGCCGAATTGGGCTACCGCTCGCGTTACAACCTCCACCCGATCTACCTGATTGGGATCTATAGACGCCACACTTTTCGCATCGGGAAAAGGAACACCGTCAACCAAAATTAGTGGCTCGGTAGAGCTCGAAAAAGATGATGACCCACCTCTTATTCTCACTTGAATAATAGGTAAGCCGCCCGCATCCATGCTTTCAATCACCTGCAGCCCGGGCACTTTGCCCTGAAGGCCCACTAAAAGGTTAGTGCCTGCTACCGTTGTCCTCAATACATCGCCCGATACACTGTAGTCAGCAGCGCCATAGACCCGCGATTTTTTCTGAACATCTGATTCATCTATTTTCTTTCCCTTCACGGTAACCTCCTCCAGCAGAATGGTATTCTCGTCTACTAGCAGCGAGTTTTGTACCTTTTGTGCCATATTCTCTGATCGGTACTTCAGATTAATTGGGGGATGCTTATAAACAAACGCTGGATCTTTTGCAGGTACAATCTCAACATTCCTCATGAGCTTTCCTTTCTTTCCTCTTGCCTTGAATGCAAAATTTATAGAATCGTAAAACTGAAGGCCCGTTACCAAAAACTCCCCCGCTTCATCTGTTTCCATAAAGATCAGGTTATCCATATTTCCCTGGATAATTTCGATCGATGCAACGGAGGGGTTACCCTTCTCATCCAAAACCCTTCCACGAAAGCTGATACCTCTTTCCATAAAATACTGAATAGACTCAAAGTATTGACTTTTAATCGTTGCCTTTGGCACCAACAAGGCCCCAGGTTCGGTAATACGACTGATGCCTTTCAATAGAGTACTTCCATAATCATCTACAACTGCTAATGAGATATTACCTTTTACCTGCTTTCCGCTTGCCTCAGTTAGCGAGATGGTGGCTTCCACACGTTCGCGGGTACCATACTGCTCCCGCATCTTTCCAATCGAAAGTGTCAAACCATTAACTTGCTCCACTTCTGGCTCAGGTTGATATTCCAGATTTTTTGAAAAATCTAAGACTGGAGTGGGTTTGATAAAAAAGGTGGAGTCCCCATAATTTCTCAACCAATTGGTGTAAGAGCGCAAATAATATTCGCCTGCCGACAGCGTGTCAGGCAGCCTGAAATCACCAACAGCCATCCCCCCCCTGATTTCACAAACTCTTTTTTGTAAAACCTTTCCGTTCGGTGTTACAAGCTCCGCATATAATACCCGGCTTAGCGTATCAACCAGCGCTGCCTTACTGTAGCCCAAGTAGGCTTTGAACCAAATATTTTCTCGCGGGTAATAATAATCTCGATCGGTATGGATATAAATTTTCTCTCGCAACAAAGCAAAATTTTCCCAATCCAATTGTTCGTTGGCCAATGAAGTAGCAGGAAAAAAATTATGGGGTAATTTCGCTGATAGACCCCACTGCATCCATTCACCCGAAACGATTGGATCTATTCGCGTAAGCGGAATTCCGTCTTGGTTCACCTCGAAAGGCCCATCGAACCGGAGCCAAGTGGTTTGCCCTGTTTTGTCGAGCTCTGTTAACCCAGACAAACCGCTCTCGTAGGTGTATACTAACTTGTAGTTACCTTTTAACGCCAACCGAAAATACCCCGGCAACTTTCCTGGTGACGCTACAGTATCTAAATTAACAGCGGTATTATTTTCTGCGAATAGTGTAAAGCCGTTTTGGGAGGCATTGTGCTTAATTAAAGAAAAATAGAAATGCGTCTCAGATCCCCAAAAGGCCTTCTCTCTGTTTCGCTCCCAAATAAGCCTTTCCCCATCATCTTGAGGATCCAGAGGTACAAAGCATAACGCACCCACAAAATCAACTTTACTTGACGTGGCCCGAAAAGATTGAAGGTAACATTCAACGTTGTACCCCAGGCCGCGGTTCTCTATAATTACCGGCCCGGATTGACTCGCCATTAGTTCTTGCCCGGAAGATGTGAGCACCAAGGTTTTTATATTTCCTACTTTACAAGAATTTGAAAATTCTGATTTACCAACAATCGCCTGTGTAAACCAATTCAGATTAGATTCATACTCATCGTCCTTTTTAACTTTTGATGTCTTCATTGCATCGCTCAACGGATTTATTTTGAGACTGAGAGAAAACCTTTTATCCACACTGATGCGAATGGAAGACTTGAATATTTCGTAGTCTTTGTGATAAACAACTAAGTTTACGAAGCCAGGCGCTACTCCCTCTATAGAAAAATTTCCATTCTGATCCGTATAATCAAATATTGAAGTGGCATCAATAAAAACTTTGGCCCCCGCCACGGGTTTTCCTTGCACTCCATCTCGTACAATGCCAGAAAGCTGCCCAAAAGCCGTGGCTGAAGCCATCAGCAAAGCAAGCAATGTCTTCATAACCTTATTTTAACGTGAAATCAATCGCAAGAAACAATTTACCCTGAAAACCACAATACCTAAAAAGAGGTAAATTAATATCTACATATGGGGCTGGTGTTTCTGCCTACCAACGTTAGCATTACCAAGCGATGCTGAAACCTAAGAAATATGACTCACACGAAGTTCAGACTGACTACCGCCTTACTGTTTTTTCGATAATCAACCCAAAATATCCCAGTCTTCATTCAGCACCGGGATGGCCTGATGGGCGGTGAGATCGAACTGGCAAGGCACCACCGACACGTAGTTGTTGGCAATGGCCCACTCATCGTTGTCTTCGCCTTTGTCGAAGTTTACAAAGTTGCCGGCCATCCAGAAGTACCTGCGGCCGTTCGGGTCGAAGCGCTGGTCGAACTCCTCCACCCACTTGGCGTTGGCCTGGCGGCAAATGCGTATGCCTTTAATAGATTCATTCCGCTTGGGCGGGATGTTGACATTTAACGCCACGCCTTTGGGCAAGCCCTTGGCCAGCACCTGGCGGGCAATCTTTTTCACGTATTCGTTGGTGTGCGAGAAATCGGCATCGTGGCCGTAGTCGCACAGCGAAAAGCCGATGGCGGGCGTTCCTTCAATGGCTCCCTCGATGGCAGCAGACATAGTGCCGGAATACAACACGCTGATGGAGGTGTTGCTGCCGTGGTTGATGCCGCTCACCACAATATCGGGCTGGCGTTCGCCCTTTAGCACAAAGTGGCGGGCCATCTTCACGCAATCTGCAGGGGTGCCCGAGCATTCGTAGGCCTTCACGCCCTCAAAAATGGTGGACTCCTCTAACCGCAACGTATCGCCTACGGTAATGGCATGCCCCATACCCGACTGCGGACCATCGGGTGCCACTACCAGCACATCACCCAACTCTTTCATCACATTTACCAACGTGCGTATACCCCGCGAGGTGATACCATCATCGTTGGAAACTAAAATCAACGGTTTCTTCATTTCTTTTGGAGGGAGTTATAGTAGGCAATGATTTTGCCCAGTTCATATTTGTCGTCAAAATCCAGCCGGTTGGTACGCGCATACTTCTGCACGTCTTCGCTGTGTTTTCCCATCAGGTACAGCCAGTCGTTCTTCTTACCCTGAAATTCGATGATGGTGCCATCTTCATCCAGCAAGAAATACTTGTTGACCAGCACCAGGCGGGTGTAGGTGCCATAATAGTAAAACGAGGAGATGGTTCGGTATTCCAGCGCCTCGCGACACAGCACCGTTAGTTTACCTTCCTCCAGCAACTCGAAGAAAACGGGGGCCTTGTAGTCAGTGTTGGCAGAATAGGGTAGCGAGAAAAACTGACGGTAGCGCTTCACGGTCTGATCGAATATTTCGAAAAACAACACCTTGCGGGCGGTGTAGGTTTCTATGGTGTTGTTGCCCTGCAACTGCAGCAGATCGGTCTGCAGGTTATACTTCACCAATCCACGTAACGTATCGCCACCCTCCAGCACCATTTTTCCTTCGTGCCAGTATTCGAAGGGGAACTCCTGCGCTGCAGCCTGCAGTGCCACCGCTACACATGCTATCGTCAGCCAACGCCTCATGCTTTCTTCAAAATAGAATGACCCAACTTATCGCGTTTGGTCTGCAAGTACTTTTCATTGTGTGGATTGGGAGCAATTTCAATGGGCACGTTGTCCACAATTTCCAGGCCATAGCCCATCAGGCCCACCCTCTTCTTCGGGTTGTTGGTAATTAGCCTGATTTTAGAGATGCCGAGATCGTGCAGAATCTGGGCGCCAATGCCGTAGTCGCGGTTGTCCATATCGAAGCCCAACTGCAGGTTGGCCTCCACCGTATCCAACCCCTGCTCTTGCAACTTGTAGGCGCGGAGCTTGTTCAGCAAACCAATGCCCCTACCCTCCTGCTTCATGTAGAGCACCACACCTTTGCCTTCTTTCTCTACCATCTGCATGGCATTGTGCAGTTGCGATCCGCAGTCGCAGCGGCAAGACCCGAAAATATCGCCTGTTACACACGAGGAGTGCACGCGTACCAACACAGGTTCATTCTTGTCCCAAGTGCCTTTTACCAACGCCATGTGTACCTCTTGTGTGTCTACCTGTTCGTAGGCTATCAGCTTAAAATCACCATAGGCTGTCGGCATCTCCACATCTACCTGTCTGCGCACCTGGGTTTCCTTCTTCATGCGGTACTCAATCAGGTCTTTGATGGTTACCATCTTAAGGTTGAATCGGTCGGCCACCTTGCGCAAGTCGGCCAGGCGCGCCATGGTGCCATCTTCATTCATAATCTCTACCAATACGCCTGCCGGGCGAAAGCCTGCCAGCCGGGCAAAGTCGATGGCCGCTTCGGTGTGGCCTGCCCTGCGCAGCACGCCCTCCTTCTTGGCGCGCAGCGGAAAGATATGACCCGGCTTACCTAACTCTTCGGGTTTGGTTTCGGGGTCGGCCAGGGCTTTGATGGTTTTGAAACGATCGTGGGCAGAGATGCCGGTGGTGCATCCGTGGCCAATCAAATCTACCGACACGGTGAAGGGCGTTTCGAAGGTGGCGGTATTTTTTACCACCATCAGATCGAGCCCCAGCTCTTCGCACCGGTCTTCTACGAGGGGTGCACAAATGAGGCCGCGCCCGTGGGTGGCCATGAAGTTCACAATTTCGGGCGTAATGGCTTCGGCCGCACACACAAAGTCGCCCTCGTTCTCGCGGTCTTCATCGTCCACCACCACAATCACTTTGCCGTTCTTGATCTCTTCGATGGCTTCCGGGATGGTGTCTATTTTTATCTTGTCGTTCATTGTTTTATTTCGCATTAGCCCACCCTTCGGGGTGGAGACTGGTTAATCATAATTACAGTCAGGGCTTTAGCCCTTCATCATCAAAATTGTAATTACTAATAAAAGCATCATATTCTTCCTGAAATGTTTTCTTTTGGTGATGTACCTCCTGGTTGGCAATATACTTATTCACAGCATCAACATGCGATTGACTAACCGACACCGCAAAATACTCGTCTTGCCAGCCGAACTTTTCGTCCAATTTCAAATTCTTATTTATCCAAAAAGAAGACTCACCCTTAATCAGGTTCATTACAGTTGCTACGTTTTGATCTGCGGAAAGCGAAATAAAACAGTGCAAATGATTTTGATAACCATTGATATTTAGGATGTGAATATTCTTTGTTCCTGCATATTCCCGAATATGCTTACATATAATATCTTTTATCTCTCCCGTTAGATACGGTTTACGGTCCTTGGTTGCCCACACGGCATGAATCAAAATTTTCGTAAACGACATCCATTTAAAGGGCTAAAGCCCTGTAATTAACTACCTACTACTATCTACGTGAAATATACAATCATTTCGCCACCACAATACCCAACAAACCGGCCAACTCGCGCTCGGCTTGCTTCAGGCCCTCCTGCATGGTTAGCTTCTCATCTAACTGATTCCAGTCGCCAGAAGTTTCGGCCTTTTTTATTTCGCCCAGGTTGTCTTCCATCATCTTCTGCACCACGCGGAATTTCAAACGAAGAACGTTGCCAAGGGCCATTTCGTTTAGCACATCCTGCTCTTTGGGGATGAAAATTTTGTACTTGTCGCCCCAATGCTGGCTGATGTCGTAGCGGGTCGTCATCAAATCGGTTACTGCCTTTCTGATGGCATCGCTTTCGTGATGCAGAAAAAATACGGTGTTCATATTTTCTCCACGAGTAACGCCATCGCGCCAGGTTTCGTAAATCTGCCGGTACACGGGGTTAGAAAACTCCACATCTTCCAACTCGTGCACAATGAACTCTTCCAGCTTCTGGTTTTCCAACGCCTTATCAGCATAGTTCAGCAACAGGCGGATGGTTTCGCGCTCCTGGTATTGCACCATGCTCTGCGCATCGATGCGCGTAGCAGTGGCCACCTCCTGCACGGGTTCCACACTAACGGGCAGGTCATCGGGTTCCTTCAGCTTGTCGCGGTCTCTCTTCCTACGTTCTGCTATCAGCAACTTGTTTAGTTCCGTCAGCAGCACCGATTCGCTGATCTTCAACCGGTGGCTGGTTTCCTGCACATATACCGAGCGCTTCACCGGGTCGGGTATCAGCGCAATGCTGGCCACAATTTCTTTGATGGACTCTGCCTTGCGGATGGGGTCGTTTCCCGCATCTCCCGCAAACAGGTCGGCCTTGAAGGAAACAAAGTCTTTGGTGTTGGCCTGCAGAAACTGCCGAAAGGCCTGCGTGCCCACCTTGCGCGAGTAGCTGTCGGGGTCTTCGCCATCGGGAAACAGCACCACACGCACGTTCATGCCGCCCTGCAAAATCATGTCGATGCCGCGCAAAGCCGCTTTGATGCCGGCCGCATCGCCATCGAACAAAACGGTAATGTTGTTGGTAAACCTGCGGATGAGTTTAATCTGCTCTTCGGTTAACGCGGTGCCCGATGAGGCCACCACATTTTCCACATCGGCCTGGTGCAGGGAGATCACATCGGTATAGCCCTCTACCAAATAACAATTGTCTTGCTGGCGGATGGCATTCTTGCCCTGAAACAACCCGTAGAGCACCTGGCTCTTGTGGTAAATTTCCGTTTCGGGCGAGTTGATGTACTTGGGCTGGTTCTTGTCTTTGCCCAGCATGCGCGCACCAAAGGCAATGACTTTGCCGGTAAGGTTGTGCACCGGAAAAATGACACGGCCACGGAAACGATCGTACGAACTGCCATCTTCTTTCTTTACCACCAGGCCCGTTTTCTCCAGCAGGTCTTTATTGTAGCCTTTGCTCACCGCCTCTTTGCTGAAATGCTCCCAGCCGTCCAGCGCATAGCCTAACTCAAACTTATCGATGGTGCGGTCGTTGAAACCGCGCTCGCGGAAATAGCTCAGCCCGATGGCGCGGCCCTCTTCGTTGTTCATCAGCAAGTCTTTGTAGTACGACTTGGCAAAGTTCATGAGGATGTACAACCCTTCGCGTTCGCTTTGGGCGGCCTGGTAAGCTTCGGTAGGCTTGTCTTCCTTTATTTCGACACCGTATTTTTTGGCGAGGTAGCGAATGGCCTCTAGGTAGCTCATGCCCTCGTGCTCCATCACAAACGTAACCGCATCGCCCCCTTTGCCGCTGCTGAAGTCTTTGAAGATGCCCTTGCCGGGAACGACAAAAAACGAAGGCGTTTTTTCGTTGGAGAAAGGGCTGAGGGCCTTGTAGTTCTGCCCCGACTTTTTAAGCGTCACGAAGTCGCTGATGACATCTACAATGTCCATGCGGTTCTTTACTTCGTCAATGGTGTCGCGGGAGATCAAAGTGCTTTTAAAATGGGCCGGGAATTAACAAACTATTTGGCCTCAAAGATAGTTAAGGGAAGGCATTGGCATGAGAACAACTTGCAATACTTCCAGATTCAACAAAAATGCGTTTTTGAATGCCTTTTAGCCCTGGCTAACCCTTAACTTGCACCGTTTTTATACCAACCGATGACATTTAGCAAAGAAGATATTCTGAAGGCCCTGGGCACCGTAAACGACCCCGATCTGAAACGCGACCTGGTGAGCCTCAACATGATCAAAGACCTGGAAACTGCAGCCGACCATGTGAAGTTTACCGTGGTGCTGACCACACCAGCCTGCCCGCTGAAGGAAAAAATACGACAGGATTGTGAAGCGGCCGTGCGCCAGGTGATTGGGCCCAAAGCGGGCCTCGACATTCTAATGTCCTCGTCTGTTACCACCCTGCGCGACAATGCACCCCTGCTGCCGGGTGTAAAAAACATCATTGCCATTGCCTCGGGCAAAGGGGGTGTGGGTAAGTCTACCGTTACCAGCAACCTGGCGGTGGCCCTGGCGCAGGCGGGCGCCAAAGTAGGTTTGATAGATGCCGATATTTTCGGGCCCTCTGTGCCCGTAATGTTTAACTGCGAGCACGAACAGCCCGAAGTAAAGGTGGTGAATGGCAAGAACCTGATTGTGCCGCTAACGCAGTATGGTGTGAAGTTGATTTCCATTGGCTTCCTCGCCCCACCCGACAGTGCGGTGGTATGGCGCGGGCCTATGGCGAGCTCTGCGTTGAAACAATTCATTGCCGATGCCGACTGGGGCGACCTGGACTATCTTTTGATTGACCTGCCCCCCGGCACCAGCGACATACACCTGACCCTGGTGCAGACTGTGCCGGTTACGGGTGCCATTATCGTTACCACCCCGCAAAAAGTGGCGCTGGCCGATGCCACCAAAGGACTGGCCATGTTCAAGCAGCCGCAAATCAACGTTCCCGTGCTGGGCATTGTAGAAAACATGGCCTGGTTTACCCCCGAAGAACTACCCACGCACAAGTACCACATCTTTGGCAAAGACGGGGGCAAGAACTTATCAGAAAAATTTGGCGTTCCGTTGCTGGGCCAGATACCGTTGGTGCAGGGCATTCGCGAAAGTGGCGACAGTGGTCTGCCTGCCGTGATGAAAGAGGGGCCGGTGGCAGATGCCTTCCGCGCACTGGCCGAAAGCCTGGCTCGCCAGGTTGCCATTAGAAATGCTAACTTTGGTGCTACCCAGAAAGTAGAGATTACCGTATGACCACTATGAGCGCAACCAAAACGAAACACGAAGAGCTTACCCAACGCATTGAAGCGTCTTTAGACAACATACGGCCCTACCTGGAAGCCGATGGCGGCAACGTGCGCATATTGGAAATAACCAAAGACAATGTGTTGAAGCTGGAGTTCATGGGTAACTGCGGCAACTGCCCCATGTCTACCATGACGTTCAAAGCCGGTGTGGAAGAGGCCATCAAAAAAGCCGTTCCCGAAATAAAGACCATTGAAGTGGTGAACCTCACCCACGTCTGAGTCATTTCATCCAAAAAGGAATGCTTTTGCGTACTTTTAGGAACGCATTGGCGTTAACGAAAATCATGAGAAGGTTAGTATGGCTATGGCTGCTGCTGGCAGCCCTCTCCACGTATGGGCAAGACCATTGCGCCTTCGATGCACTCCAGAAAAAACTGCAGGAAAAAAATCCCTACCGCAGCCAGCCGGTTTTCGAAAATTGGCTGAAACTGAAAGTCAACCAGCGCAAAACGGCTCAAGCGCAGTACCGCACGCAGGCAGCCCCCTACCAAATACCGGTGGTGGTTCACGTTATCCACAATGGCGAGGGCGATGTAACCAACATTCCCGATGCGCAGGTTCTTTCGCAAATAAAGGTGCTGAACAACGACTACCAACGCTTGAATGCCGATGCATCGGCAACGCCTACTGAATTTCTGCCCGTGGCCGCTGGCATCGATCTGGAATTTGTGCTGGCCAAACAAGACCCCGAGGGGCTGCCTACCAACGGCATTGTGCGTGTGCGCGGAAGCAAAAACGGCTGGACGATAGATGATGAGTACCTGTTGAAAAGCCAAAGCTACTGGCCATCGGATAAGTACCTGAACATTTGGGTGGTGAACCAGACCGACAGCTACATAGGCTACGCCCAATTTCCCCCTTCTAACCTGCCGGGGTTGGATGGCTTTCCCAACGAAGCATTAACCGATGGCGTGGTGATCGATTACCGCGTTTTCGGATCAATCGAAGACGGTAACTTCAACCTCGACAGCCAATTCAACAAGGGGCGCACTGCCACCCATGAAGTGGGCCACTACCTGGGCTTGCTGCATACGTTCGAAGGTGGCTGTACCGGCCCCAACGATTACGTAACAGATACGCCCGCGCTCTCGTCAGAAACACGGAACTGCCCCTCGCACCCGGCCACCTCGTGCAACAATATCACCAAAATGTTCCAAAACTACCTGGACTACACCAACGATGCCTGCATGAACCTGTTTACATCCGGCCAGATTGAACGGGTGGTGAATGTGTTGGAGAACAGTCCGCGCAGAAAGAGCCTGCTTACCTCGCCCGGCTTGCAAACACCCGTGCTAACTACCGTAGACCTGGAGGCCCGCAATGTGCAGGCCCCTGCTGCCCAAACCTGCAGCCTGCCCGTTGCACCCGTTCTGGTGGTGCGCAACCGCGGCAGCCAAACCATTACTAGCGCCACCGTGACGCTTTCGCTGAATAACACAGTAGTAGAAACCAAAACCTTTGCCCTGAACCTTCCCTCACTGGCCTCCACCACACTGGCATTTGGTGAAGTTATCCTCGCGGAGCCCAGCAGCAACAACTTTACCTTCACCATTCAACAGGTGAATGGCGCACCCGATAATAACCCGGGCAACAACCAACAGGAGCACTTAGTGCAGGTTACCCCGCGCCTCACGCCTCCCCTCATCGAAACACTGAACGAACTTCCGGCCAACTGGACCGTGACCAATCCCGACAACGGAATTACATGGGCCCATACCACCGCACCGGCTGCCTCCTCCTCTAACAAGTCGATGTACATCAATTTCTACGACTATGAGGCCGAGAGCTACAAAGACTTTTTCATTTCACCCTTCATCGACCTCAGTCAGTCAACCTCGGCTGTGCTCAAGTTCGACCGCGCCTATGCGCGTTTCCCCGGCCGCGACAACGACTCCTTGCGCATTCGCATCCACACCGGGTGCAGCGCCCTGCAATCCGTTACCATCTTTAACCAGGGCAGCACCGGTCTGGCCACCGCCAACGCTACCAACACCTCCTTCAAACCTACCAATGCCAGCCAGTGGAAAACAGAGGCCATCTCTCTGAATAACTTTCTGGGGCAAACCATTCAGGTAGTGTTCGAAGCAACCAACGGCTACGGAAACAACCTTTACCTCGATGAAATTCAGATTGTAACGGGCGCAGCCTACGACCTGGCCGCAGGCAAAGTGCTGGCACCGGCACCCGTTATTTGCGATGCAACCCCTACGCCCGTCATCTCCATTCAAAACTTAGGCAGCCAGGCGGTGGCCAACGTGCAGGTTACCCCCGTCATCAACGGCACCAGCGGCATCGCCCAAACGTTCACCAACGTGAACCTGACCAGCGGAGATGAAACCCAAATTACGTTGAACCCCATTGCCCTCTCCACGGGTAACAATACCATCGAGTTCAGGGTGAGCAATCCCGATGCAACAGACGAAATGCCGGATAACAACAGTACCACCTTTACCTGGGTGGTGGAGCAAAGTGAAGACCGCGTACCCTTCCGCCAACGGTGGGATAGCAACAGCGGCTGGACGCTCTATGCCAACCCAACCTCGCAAAACTGGCAATTAACAGACGCGACTTTTGGCCCTGCGGCTTTCTATGGAAGTTTTACCAATGCGGTGCGGGGCGATGAGGCCTGGCTGGTAAGCCCCGTGCTGGACTTCACCGGTGCCTTCAAGGCCAGTATGTTCTTCGACCTGAGCTACGCCAAACGAAACAACGCCAGCGAGCGGCTGCGCATTTTGGCATCTGAAGACTGCGGCCTTACCTACCCCCACGTGCTGTTCGACCAAAGTGGCGACCTGATTGCCGTGGAGAACAACAACGCAGCCTGGCAGCCTTTGAACGAAGCCGACTGGCGCAACGAGTTTGTGGTGCTCAACAACTTTGCGGGCAAAGAGCAGGTGCGCCTGGCTTTTGTAGTGACCAACGACAACGGAAACAACCTCTACCTCGATAACATCGAATTTTTTGAAGACGACAATGGCAGCCCGCCCCGCATCTCCAACCTATACACCGTGTATTCTTCCGAAACGAATCCGTTCGATGTAAAAATTACTTTCAACCTTCCTGAAAAGGAACTGACCCGCGTGCAGGTGTTCACCGTGCTGGGCCAGTTGGTACTCGATGCTTCGCTTCCGGAAACGCTCAACCAAACCTACACCATCGATTTGTCGGGCCAGCAAACCGGCATCTACATTGCCCGGCTGCAGGTAGGCAACGAGCTGCGTTCGTTCAAAATGTTTGTGGGTCGCTAACCGTGTCTTTCGGTTTTTGTATGAAGCAGGAAATCGGGGCCAATCCGTATATTTGACCTTTTGATTAACAGCCTTGCATGAATAAAAAAAAGGTGGCGATTTTGTATGGTGGAAGATCGGTAGAACACGGAGTTTCCATCAACTCGGCCAGGAACATCTACGAGTTCATCGACAAAGAAAAATTCGAACCGGTGCCCATCGGCATTGATACCGAAGGCGCCTGGTACCTAACCAAAGGGGTGTCGAAAGACATCCGTACAGGCGAACTGCTTCAATTGCAACTAAACCCTTCCAATCCCCTGCTCACCACTGCGTCAGCAAAAAGCATAAAGGCGGATGTGGTGTTTCCTGTGCTGCACGGCACCGATGGCGAAGATGGCAGCATACAGGGACTCATCAAAGCCATGAGCCTGCCGATGGTGGGCACCAGCGTGCTGGGGTCGGCCGTATCGATGAACAAACTCACCGCCAAAAGGCTGCTGGTGCAGGCAGGGTTGCCGGTAGCGCGCTATCTGGTTTGCACCTTCGAGAAAAAAGACCAATTGCGGTTTGAAGATGTGAAGAAACAACTGGGTTTGCCCTTCATGGTGAAGGCCACCAGCCTGGGGTCGTCAGTGGGTGTTTCGAAAGTAAAAAGTGAATCTGATTTCAGAGCCGCGCTGGAAGATACTTTTAAGTACGATGACACCGCCCTGATAGAAGAGTACATTCAGGGCCGCGAAATTGAGTGCGCCATTTTGGGGAACAACCCCGCGCAAGCATCGCTGCCGGGCGAAATTGTGATCAGCAGCCGCTACGAGTTCTATACGTTCGATGCCAAGTACGTGGATGGCGAAGCGGTAAAAATTGAAGTGCCTGCGCGCCTCGAAAAAGAGGTGGCTGAAGAAATCAGGCAGCTTTCGCTGAAGGCCTACCAGGCGCTGCACTGCGAAGACTTTGCACGGGTGGACCTGTTCTTGGCCAACAGCGGTGGCGTGTATGTAAACGAAATCAACACCATTCCGGGCTTCACCAACAGCAGCATGTACCCCATGATGTGGAAAGAGCGCGGCATCAGCTTCACCGATCTGATTACCCGGCTGATTGAATTGGCCACCCAACGCTTTGCGCGCAGCCAGCGCATTGAGCGCAATTTTCAATCATCGTTGAAATTCTAATTGCATGAAGCTTCCTAACTGGTTCCGATCGACAACACTGGGCGCCCTGCTGGTACACCTGGCCACAGCTGTCGGCATATTACTGGTGCTTGCCGTCATCTATTTCTACATCTACCTGCCGGGTACCACCAACCATGGCGAATCGATTACCGTGCCCGACCTGACCGGCATGAAGCTAGAAGAGCTGGAGCCGTTTCTTACCGACCATGAGTTACGCTATGCCGTGGATGACTCTGCGTACTCGGCCGAATATCCGCCACTGAGCGTGTTGCGCCAGTTCCCCCAACCGGGTTCTAAAGTGAAAGAAAACCGGATGATCTACGTGTCGGTAAACCGCGTGTTCCCGCCCACGGTGCCGCTGCCCGACCTGGTAGATCGTTCGCGCATCAATGCGGAAGTGGTGCTGAAAAGCAATGAATTGAAAAGAGGCCGCATCATTCTGGAGCCAAGCCCCTTCCTGAACCTGGTGAAAGAAATGCGCTACAAAGGCAAAAAAATCGAGGCCGGCACGCGCATACCCAAAGGCTCCAGCATAGACCTGGTGGTGGGCGATGGCAACGGCCCGGCCGACTTCACATTGGGCAACCTGGTGGGCGATACCTATGAACGGGCCCTCTTTAAACTGGCCGGCTGGAACCTGCACCTGGGCAAGGTAGAAGTTCCCGAAGATGCAGATACTACAGGTACCGAGCCCTTCGTTTTCAGGCAATATCCGCTGGCGGGCGACTCGGTGCGCGTGGGCGACCCGATCGATTTATGGATAGCACCCAAAGGCTATACGCCACCTGATGAAGAGAACCCCGATGAAGAAGGCTAATGTCTTTTTGAACACCGCTTCGTTTTTATTGATCCTGCTGTCATCGGCAACTGGGGCGCTGGCGCAACTTCAAACGGTTGGGTTGCCACACACACAGCCGGCAGCACAGGCACGCACACAGAACACAGAACTAACCCTGCCTTTCTGGGATGATTTTTCCTTCACGGAGGGCAACGTTCCCCTTGACGCACTTTGGCTCAACAGTAGCTCGGTTTGGATAAACGATGGGCTGGGAATTAACCCACCTTCGCTGCGGATTGCTACGTTGGATGGCACCGATGCCTCCGGCAAGCCCTATAGCGTAACCGATGTGCTGGCGAAAGGCTATGCCGACAACCTGGAATCCCAGATCGTGCGCATCGACCAGGTAGACCCTGCCGAGCGCAACAGCGTGTACCTGAGTTTCTTCTTCCAGTTGCGCGGCCGCGGAGAGGCACCCGACCTGGGCGACCTGCTGGTGCTGCAAATGAAAACGGATAATGACAGATGGGAGACGGTGTGGTCGGCCGAGAATACGGGCGACTTTGCGCCAGACCAATTCTATCAGGTGCTGCTGCCCATCGAGGGCCGGTTCTTCCACGACCAGTTTCAGTTTCGCTTTCAAAACTTCGCACGCCTCAGCGGCCCGTATGATACCTGGCACCTGGACTACATCTACCTGAACAAGGGGCGGTCGCAAACCGACCTGAGCTATCCCGACCGCACGCTGGCGTCTACCCTCGGCTCTATTTTCGCCACCTACAGAGCCATTCCTAAAAAACATTTCTTTCAAAGCGATGCTGGCTTGGTAAAGCCTGCCTTCACCATTCACAACCTGCGGTTGGACAACCTGCAGCCTTTGAACTATTTTACGTTTGCCGACATAACCACCTACGCCAATGGTGAGAGTAATTCCCTTGCCGCCACACTCGATACCGACAACAGCCTCGGCTCCATAGGTGGTGGAGAACACCGGCTGGTGGAAGCCGAAGCCAGCGGGTTGATTGATCTGCTGAGCGACACGGCCGACTCGCTGCACATAGCCCTGAAGTTAGGCATGAACACCAAAGACAATCTGTTGCCGGAAGAAGACGGTGACTATGACGCAGTGAAATTTTCACCCATCGATTTCAGAAACAACGACACGCTGCGGGCGGAGTACTGGCTGAGTTCTTACTACGCTTATGATGATGGCACGGCCGAATACGGTGCCGGCCTGAACCAGCCGGGTGCCCAGTTGGCCTACGAATTCAACCTGGTGGGTGCACCCTTTGATTCTATCGGGGCGTTGGATCTTTACTTTCCCCGCTTTGGAGATGAGTCTTCGCAACTGATTGAGTTGCGCATCTGGCGTAGCTTGACCGATAACCCCGATGACATACTCTACCGCGAAACAGTAACCGTGCAACGCTCCTCGCAGAACATTTTCTGGCGCAAGAAGTTGACAGAGGTGGTTCGTGTGCCGGCACGGTTTTATGTGGGCTGGCGACAGTCTACTGCCGCCACATTGGCGGCAGGGCTGGATAAAAACACAGACTCGGGCAGCAAAATGTTTTTCAATGTTTCAGGAACATGGGAACAGAATACGCAGGTTTCAGGCAGCCTGATGATCAGACCTGTATTGGGAAAAGGCCGTGCGGGAGTGGACGTAGGCGTGGAAGACAGTAACGTTGCGGATATTTTTCCGAACCCCAGCAATGGAACGTTCTACCTGAAGGGTAGCGTATCTCACCTGTTGCTGTTCGACCTTTCCGGGAAGCCGGTACCCTACCAAAGTGTTGAAGGCCGCGACCAAACCGCCTTTCAGACGGAAGCCGCAAATGGGTTATACATAGTGAAGGCGCTGGTGAACGGCCAGTGGAAAGCGGGCCGCTTGCTGATAGCGCGCTAACCCATTACAAAAATTACCGCGCAATTACCTGGTAGGCTTTTTCTCCCGATAGCTCCGTTTCCCTGATCACCTTGGCCTGCTGCAATTCCACAAGCAATTGATTGAGCAATGCTTCATTGGTGGCACCCACATGGGCTGCAATGTCTTTGTACGTTTTAATGTCGTTGGGGGCTTTGCGGAAATTGGTGATGAAGTTCAGGATGTCGATTTTTTTCATGGTACCGGAATTTTTTAATTCATCCAACGGGATAAAAATGCTGTTCCGGAAATATACGGGAGCATACCGCACCGGGTTACCCTTTTTTTGACTACCGGTTAGTTGGCTGAAACGACTACCGTATTGCTGACTCCCGTTAACAATACTTGCCCGCTATCGGACATTTCGATGCGTTGCCCGTTTACTGTAGCTGCGGTTGCACCGGGCAATGCCAGCACAATGCGCCAACCGGCCTCTGCCTGTGTAACGCGATAGGTTACGTTGCCCTGGTTGCGTCCAATGGTTATCGATAGTCTGTTGTCGCCCACGATCACATCGTCAAGCGAAGCCGTTGGCCAGGCCGATGGCAAGTTTGGCGACAGGTAAATGGTTTGGTTGGGAGCATCGGGTTGCAAACCAAAAAAGTAATGCACGATGGGAACGGCCACCGCGTACAGATTCCACGCCTGCGTCATCATGCCGAAGTCAGGCGAAACTTCATACATCGAACCGGGCAACGCATAGCTGAAAGAGCGGCCCAGCCGGTGCAGGTAATCCAACGCCTGGTCTGCATGGCCATAACGCGCTTCGGCAATGGCCTGTACGCCCGTGGGTAAAGTCATCACGGCACCCACATAAGAAAACGTCTTCTTCCGCGACTTCAATACAATTGAGTCGGCCGCCTCCGTACGATCGATGCCGGTTACATACATGCCATAGGGGTTGGTGTATTTCCTCGCAGTAGCCAATGCCTTGCTGGCCTGCTCTTCGGTGGCAATCCCCAGTTCCAGGGGCGTGTTCACCACCCAATTGTGATACACCACCCTGCCGCGCTTGCTTTTATCGGGCGTGGCTTTCAACTGCAAGGCTTTGCTGCGTAACTCCTGCACCGACCACGGCTTCTGCAACGTATCTGCCCGCACCATGGCATCGGCCACCAGGCGGGCGGTTTCCTCGGCCGTGCCAATAAAATCAGCGAAAGAATTTTCGTCTTCTACCCACCAATCCGTGCGAATACGCTCCTTCAATTGCGCGGCCTCCTGCCGGTAAGCCGCTGCACGCGTGTCGTCATTCATCACTTCAGCCAGGTAGCCGGCACTTTCCAGCGCCTGTTGCGTATAGGCCACCACGTCAATCATTTCCGTATCCAGTCCGTGTATTTCCATCATGCCAGCGCCATTGGGGTAGCCATTGCCGTCTGCATCTTGCTGCTTCAACCAGTCCATCCCCATCAGCACATGCGGGTACATTTCCTCCACAAACATTTTGTCGCCCGTCCACCGGTAGTAATGGGCCAGCAGGGAAACAAAGTGCGGTGTTTCGTTTACGTTGCCAGGATTAAACACAGCGCCATTGGTAGATGCCTCATGCACAATGCGGCCGTTGCCATTGGTTTTTAGAGAGAGCTGATGCAGCAACTGAATGGTGGACCGTGCCAACGCATGTTGACCGATGGCCAGCACGCCTTGTTGGCTGTAGGTATTGTCGCAACCAAACCACCAGGGGTAGTCGGGTAAGCCGGCCGACAGCCCGCGGCCAATTTCCGGCACATCGCGCACCAGCCAGTCGGTGTTGTATTTCATCCACTCGAACATGGATTGCACCAGGGTATCGGGTACCTGTAGACGGGCCGTGGCTGCCACCTCTGCAAGCCTGGCTTTCTTAGACGCCAGAGCCTGGCGCGGGGCCTTTAACAATTGGTGGTAAGTTTTTTGTAAATCCTCCTCCGACTGATAAGAGCCTGCAATGGCCATGAGCACGGAGCTGCTTTGTCCGGCCGGGATTTTCAATTGATAAGAAAGCGAGGCCTTCAGCGGCTCGCCTTCTGTTACCCGGGGGTTTTCTGCTTTGCGTGACGATCCAAACAATGTAAACCAATTGTTGGATTGGTCTTTCGCCACCATGGCCCCAAGTTCGGTGTTGAAGTAAGCCGTGTCTGCCGCGTTAACCATGTTGGTACGATCGCCCAGCCAGGTAGGGCGCAGATCGATAGAGGCTGTGAAAGAAAAAGTGAGGGCCATTTCTTGCAGGCTCTGGTTTGTGAAAGTCCATTCTACTACCAGCCCCTGCGCGCCATCAGGCACAAACTGCAAACGTTCTGCCACCAACTGCCGGTCTTTGTCTTCGAAGGAGTGAAGATTGCCGAATGGGTAATTTGTAAATTTGCGGGCGTTGTCCAATTGCCAGGGGTCGCCCACACCTTCCACCTGCGCCATAAATCCATCCATCAGTTTAATGGGATGATTCCAGATGCCGCCCATCTCACCGGTGATGTGCCACCCCAGATCAGGAAAGGTGCCATCCTGGTGGCCTATCATATAGACACGGTCTCCCGCTGTTACATAGGGGGAAGTGAGCGCGTCCTTCCCATGGTGGAGACCATTGGACTCTTTTGCCACCGTAAGCAGCCGTGCATCATCACCGGATGGTGAACAGGTAAGCACCAGACCGGCCAGCAATACGAAAAAAGAAAGGCGTAGAACAGACATCATCATTGTAAGTTAAGACTCGGGCTTGCGGAAACAAGCATGGGACTACAAGGTACAAAGACAACCCAATCTGTTAAAAACAAAAGAGCCTCTTTCTCAAGAGGCTCTTTAAAGCTTGTCAGCGAAACAAGAATTACTTCACGTGCTTGCTTACAATCTTGGCAAGATCGAACATCGATACCTGCTTCTTGCCTCCGAAAAGTGCAAGCAACTTGGCATCGGCATTGATCATGCGCTTGTTTTTGGCATCCTGAAGTTTGTTCTTCTTGATGTAATCCCAAATCTTCTTAATGATCTCCGTGCGGGGAACTGCCTTGTTGCCAATTACGGCAGCCAGGGTTGCGCTGGGAGTCAGTGCGGCCATGAAGGCTGCATTGGGTTTTCTTGCCGACTTCTTCTTGGCAGGCTTCGCTGCTTTCTTAGCCGGTTTCTTGGCAGCCTTCTTGGGAGCTGCCTTTTTCTTCGCTGCTTTTTTTGCCATAGCGTAAGTTGTTTTTAGTGGTTGTTTAGTTTTTGTTTTTTACTCCTCGATGCCTGACTATAGACTTCCCCCCGAGGGGAATATGCCATGTACCGGGGAAATAAACTGTGCCAAATGTAAATGGGCGTTTACAATTATCCTAATGGCACCACCCGTTTTCCATAGGGAAACCCACTCGTTTTCCCTATGAAAACAACAAGAGCCTTAACTGCTTACTACCTGTAGGTGCCGTTGCTTTCCCTAGGGATGTCGCGAAGGGAGTGACCGTTCTCCTAGGGAAAAGCGTGCCCATTCAGGCTGTCTTCATCGCGATACATCAACCGTTTCATAGGGAAAACACATACCGTAAACTCACTTTTCCCAATGAAAAAACCAGTTTTTCCTCATCAACAGGTGCGGGTGGCGGTGACTTGTAGTACTTGATCCTCATTCTGTGTCCGGTCATCAAGAACCACCGGCATCCCGTCACGTCACACGATGAAACAGGTTGGTGATTGCGTTACCACATCTATTCACCAACCCTTTTACACTATGAAAAAAAATCTTTTTGTACTGTCTGTTTTAGCGCTGGTACTGGGTGCCTTTGCGCCCCTCGGTGGCGACCACCTTCAACTGTCTGTGAATGGCAAGAAGCTGATAGAGCAATTCGGACAACCACCTAAGCAAGCCGTGAACCTGGTGTTGGATGCCTCACTAAGCGCGGGCTCCTGGTCGATTTACTACAACCATTGTGGCCAGGTGGGCAAAGGCAGGCAACTGCTGCTTCGCGATACTGAACATCGCCTGCTGGCAGAATGGAAATACCCGGATGTAGCCGACTTGGCCCAATCGCACATGATGCTGGAGGGAAAGGAACTGGCTTCCCGAATGAACGGCCGACCGCTGCAGTTGTCTTATCTCTGCCAGGAATGGAAGCATGAAAGAGTATTGGCCATCTTGCAGCCAGCCACGGTAGGACGAAAGTAAGGTGGCAACAGCGGGGCGAGAGCCGGGGCCAGCACAAGTATGCCAGTCCTGGCTCTTCCGGTTTCGTTCCACGTCCGACCACCAACGTTCGTAATAGAACGATTGCCCGCGTGGAATTCACCTGATTAGGGTTATTTAGCTATTCGTCAGCCGTGGCATGGTCTTGGCAACGGGCACGCTGGCGCACTAAACCCAATGGCATGCTTCAGAATTTCTTCAAGATTACGTTCCGGCATCTTACCCGCAACTCGGTCTACTCCTTCATCAACATCGCAGGGCTGTCGGTGGGGCTGGCCTGCTCACTCCTCATTTTACTTTGGGTAGCCGATGAGCTGCAATTCGACCGGTTTGTGCCCAACTACCGGCAACTCTACCAGGTGCGCATGAACCAGGCATTTGCCGATGGCATTGGCACACAACTGCCGCTGCCCTATCCGTTAAAAGACGCAATGCCGCTCGCTTCGAGTCAGATCAAGGCAACGGCCATCACCAACTGGGGCGAGGGTAACCTGCTTTCTGCCGGAGATAAATCGTACAATAAGTTTGGGTTGAGCGCCACCGAGGGTTTTCTGTCGATGCTTCAGTTCCCCCTGTTGCACGGCAACCGTGCCCTGGCGCTGCAAGATCCCCGCTCCATTGTGCTGACCGAATCCACCGCGCGGGCCCTGTTCGGCAAAACGGATGTATTGAATCAGCTGGTGAAAATCGACAACGGGCACGAGATGAAGGTATCTGCCGTGCTGAAAGACCTGCCTGCCCAGTCCACCTTTCAATTCGACTACCTGCTTCCCTTTGCTTTTTTTGAATCCACCAACAGTTGGGTAGGCCACGTGAAAAGCAGTTGGCGAAACAACTCTTTCCAAATCTACGCAGAGCTGCACCCTGACGCCAGCGTGGAAGAAGTGAACCGGGCCATCGGGCCGCTGGTGAAAAACAACAACCCCGAAGCCACCACGGCAGCCGTTTTTCTGCACGCCATGGAAGACTGGCGCCTGCGCTCGCACTTCGAAAATGGAAAACAGGCTGGCGGAAACATTGAGTACGTGCAGCTCTTTTCGGCCATCGCCATTTTTATTCTGATCATTGCCTGCATCAACTTCATGAACCTGGCCACGGCCCGCTCTGAAGGGCGAGCCCGCGAAGTGGGCATTCGCAAAAGCGTTGGCTCGCGCAGAAAAGAGCTCATCATGCAGTTTCTCGGTGAGTCGGTGCTGATTGCGTTGATTGGTTTTGCGCTGGCACTCGCCCTCACGGAAGGGTTGCTGCCCTTCTACAATCAACTCGTAGACAAGCAGCTCTCCATCGATTATACCAACACCACGGGTTGGCTGATTGCGCTGGGGATTGTGGTGCTCACAGGACTGCTGGCAGGCAGCTACCCTGCATTCTATCTCTCGGCCTTCAAGCCGGTGAATGTGCTGAAAGGAAAATTCGTGGCGGGCCGCAAAGGAGCCCGGCCCCGCCAGGTGTTGGTTACATTTCAATTTGCCTTCTCTATTTTTCTAATTGCCGGCACTGTGGTGGTGTACCAGCAGATCATGCATGTAAAAAATCGGGAAGTGGGCTACCAGAAAGACCGGCTAATGCTGATCTGGACCAGCAGCGACCTCGAGAAAAATTTCGATGCCTTGCGCCAGGAACTCACCAGCAGCGGAGTGGTGGCTTCCGTATGCAAGTCGAACAGCCCCGTTACGCGCATCTTCAGCCACACCGATTTGGAGTGGCCCGGCAAAGACCCGGGGCTCAAGGCAGGCTTTGTGCGGATTGCCACCGAATACGACTATACACAAACCCTGGGCATACCCATGGTGCAGGGTCGCGATTTTTCGCGCGACTTCAAGAGCGACTCCACCGCACTGGTGATCAATGAAGCAGCCGCCAACCTGATGGGTTTGGCCGAACCCGTGGGGGCCACGGTAAAGTGGAACGGTGCCGATTACACCATCATCGGGGTGATGAAAAACGTGGTAATGGGTGATCCTTACCAGCCTGTGGGACCTTTGGTGATGGATTTCAATCCCTCCTACTCGAGTACCATCACGGTTCGCGTAAACCCGGGAGCTAACCTGAGCGATGCCACGGCCACCATCGAACGCGTTTTCAAAAAATTCAATCCGGCCTATCCGTTCGAGTTTCGCTTTGCCGATGATGAATTCAATCGGAAATTTTCCAGTCTTCAACTCATCAGCCAACTGGCCGGGTGGTTCTCTGCCCTCGCAATCGTCATCACCTGCCTCGGGCTTTTCGGGTTGGCTGCCTTTACAGCCGAACAGCGCGCGAAGGAAGTGGGCATTAGGAAGATATTGGGTGCCAGCGTGGGTAACGTGGTGGTGTTGATCTCCAAAGATTTTTCGCGGTTGGTCATCGTTGCCCTGGTGTTAGCATTCCCGTTGGTGGTGTGGGCTTCGCAGCAATTTTTGCAGAACTATGCCTATCGCATTGAGTCGCCCTGGTGGGTGGCACCGGCCGTAGGGCTCGGCACATTGGTACTGGCCCTGGCCGTGGTAAGTACGCAAGCATGGAAAGCAGCCGTGGCCAATCCGGTTGATTCGCTGAGGTTGGAGTAGCGGACGCGGCACTGGCCTACCGGGGTGTACGCGCTGTTCATCATCGTACGGTTTTCTGCCGTTGGCCGGAAGTGGCACGGGCGTTCCCAGTGAAAAAAGGCAATTCCTTTTCATGGCACTTCTTTTGGATGGGACCTGTAACCATTGGCCTGTTCACAAGTTCTCATTGCTAAACCCAACCGCCATGATTCGAAACTACCTGCTCTCTGCCTTGCGGCAACTTCGCAAAAACAAACAATACACCGGGCTCAACATATTCGGCCTTTCCCTCGGCCTGGCCTGCTTCGCCCTCATCGGCCTTTGGGTATACGAAGAACTTAGCTACGACCAGATGCACAGCAAAGCCAACCGTATTTACCGGGTGGCGGGGGTGTTCAAATCAGAATCGGACCAAATGCAGCAGGCCGTAACGCCTACCCCGCTGGCACAGGCACTTGTGGACGATCTGCCCGAAATAGAAAGTGCCGTGCGCATTGATAACAACGATGCCATTGTAAAGCGTGGCGACAAACAGTGGATGGAGGACAACATCCTCATGACAGACCCTTCGTTTCTCGACCTCTTCGACTTCAAGTGGTTAGCTGGCAACAAAGGCACCGCTTTGAACGAACCCTACAGCCTGGTGTTAAGCGAAACCATGGCGAAGAAATATTTTGGCACAGAAAATCCAATCAACCAAACACTCACGCTGTTCCTGCAAGATCCCGAAGGCAGGGGGCGGCCATACGTGGTAACGGGTATCATAGAAGACTGCCCCGGCAACGTGCATTTTCAATACACCATGCTGGTGTCGTTCAAGACTTTCGAAGTCAACAACCCGGCATCGCCCGAGGGCTACGATTGGTACAATAACGGCTACTACACCTATGCCCTGTTGCGGGAGGGCAGCGAGGCGGCCAACGTGCAGGCCAAACTGCCGGCACTGGTCGAAAAGTACATGGGCGTGCACAACCGCGAATGGAAAATCGGCTACGAGTATTTTCTTCAGCCGCTCACCGATATCCATCTGCACTCGCACCTGCGCTACGAAATCAAGCCCACCAGCCAATTGAGCACCGTGATTGTATTTGGCACCATCGGGTTGATTGTGCTTCTGCTGGCATGCATTAACTACATCAACCTGTCCACCGCTTACTCGGCCAGGCGATTTAAGGAAGTGGGTGTTCGCAAAGTCATGGGCGCCTTCCGCCACCAGCTCACGTTTCAGTTCCTCGTGGAGTCCGTGCTTATTGCCTGGGGCTCTCTGGTACTAGCCTTTGGGTGGATCGAATTGTCGCGGCCATTGTTCGAAAGTCTTACCGGTAAACCCATTCAGTGGCTGTACACACCGCAAACGTTATTCACCTTGTTGGCCATCACCACTTTCGTGGGATTGGCAGCCGGGCTGTATCCGGCCGCGCTGCTCTCTTCCTTCAGACCCGCCTTGGTACTGAAGGGCCAATGGAAAGGCGGCACCTCGGGCGTATGGTTGCGTAAGGCCCTCGTGGTGTTTCAATACAGTGTAACCATTGTATTGGTGGTGGGCATTTTGGTGGTGCAGCAGCAGTTGAACTTCATGCAGACCAAAGACCTGGGGTTCAATAAAGATCAGTTACTGATGCTGGGGGTCAATGGCAGCCAGGAAGTGCTGGACGGATACGAGGGGTTTGCCAACGCCCTGGCACAGTTGCCCGCGATACAAAGCATGGCACGTTCAAACACGGTGCTGGCTGGCGGGCTGAGCAATTCTGTGGCCACCATGGAAGATGCACATGGCAGAAATTACAACTTAACGGTTTATCGGCTGCGCGTAGACCACCATTACCTGGATACGTACGAGATGAAACTGGCCGCAGGCAGGTTCTTTGAACCTGGCAACCGTGCAGACTCCAGTCAGGCATTTGTGGTGAACGAAGCATTGGTGCGCGAATATGGCTACCAGGAACCCGCAGACATTGTGGGAAAGACATTTGAGTTTCAGGGTGTGAAGGGAACCATCATTGGCGTGGTGAAAGATTTTCATTACAGCTCGCTGCAGCACAAAGTGGAGCCCACCTGCCTGCGGCTGCTGCGCGGCAACTTTTCGCAAATCGCAGTTCGTTTGCAGGGCAACTTACCCCAGGCGGTTAAAGTGGTAGAGGCGCAATGGAAAAAAAGCTTTCCCAACACGCTGACCGATTTCAGGTTTGCGGAAGAGAGCGTGAACGATCAATACCTGGCCGAGCAACGCTTTTCCCACATCTTCCTAACCTTCTCCGGCATATCGCTGGCCATTGCCTGCCTGGGGCTGTTCGCTCTTATTTCGTACAGCATCGAAATCCGGGTGAAGGAAATCGGAATTCGGAAGGTGCTGGGCGCATCGGTGACCAGCATTGTAACCATGCTTATGCGCGAATTCTTGCTGCTGGTGGCCGTGGCTGCCGTGGTAGCCGGTCCTTTGGCCTACTACCTGATGAACGAATGGCTGGCCGGATTCAACTACCGAATTGAGTTGAATGTGCTGGTGATTATGCTCGCAGCTTTCCTCGTGCTGGGTATTGCCTGGGTTACTGTCAGCGGCAAGTCGGTGCGTGCGGCCAACGGCAACCCCGTTCATTCGCTGCGCACGGAATAGGTGGCTCACCCGTTCTTCATCTGGCGGGTAACCAATCGGTTCACTGTCCAACCGATCGTCAACCCCACGAGGGCCAGACAAAGCAGGATCATCACCAGGTTGTCTTCAAAAGATTGCGTGGTGAGTTGGAACAGCGTTCCCAACCCAAACCCAAGCGAGCTGACCACCGTGGCCCACAGCAAACCCGACACAACCGAGAAGAAGAAAAACTGAAGCGGCCTCACGCCACTCATGCCCACCAGCAGCGGAATGATCACGCGGAAGCCATACAAAAATCGGTAGCTCACCAACACCTGCGTGCGGTGGCGTAAGAAGAACCGTTGCACGGGTTCGAAGCGCTGCTTCAGGCGCGGTCTGCGTTCAATAAAGTAGGCACCATTGGCCCTGCCCACGAGGTAGTACAGCCAGTCGCTGATAAAAGAGCCGGCAAAGCCAAACAGCACCGTGTAGGGCCCCGCAAAGAGTCCTTCGCGAATCAAAGACGATGCGATGAGAATAGCTGTCTCGCCCTCCAGGAAGGTACCCGCCATCAACGCGAGGTAACCGTACTGATCCAACACTTCCTGCATGGGCTCAAGGTACGTATTACTAATGATCGTAAGGTTAAGAAATACACGAGTTGCAATCGACTGCGTGAACCTTTCAAAAAAAACTTCGTTGAAGATGAAAAAATGATGGCCCAAACTTGGCTTATTGAATAAAATCGTATTTAATTTTGCAAAAAACTTTTTTGAATGCCTTTTAAGTAACGACAAACCACGTACGCGAATTGGAAAAAGTAATCACCATATCTCGGAAAAACGGCTCGGAAGCCGGCTTCCGCAATGTCTCCCCGGCATTGTTTAAACTCTCTCCCACCTCCTGTTTGGTGAGCAGGCGACCGCTGAGGCGGATCAGGATCTGAATCTCTATTTATTAAAATAGACAAAAAGGCTGACGACCCAGGGTCTCCAGCCGTTGCGTGCTTCACGGCACCTTCCTGATTTTTCATTTTAACCAATTCTTACATTGAACCACAACATCATAGTTCGGGTGGCAACCCCGAACGATAAACATTATGCCGAAACCATTACTACGGAGATGGAAGAATCGGCCAAAGCGCGCGGCACCGGCATTGCCAAACGCTCTCCTCTGTACATCGAAAAGAAAATGGAGGAGGGCAAGGCCGTCATCGCCCATCTGGCAGACGGAACCTGGGTAGGGTTTTGCTACATAGAAGCGTGGGAACACGAAAAGTACGTGGCCAACTCGGGCCTGATCGTTTCACCGCCCTTTCGCAAAACAGGCGTGGCCACAGAGATCAAACGCAAAGTGTTCGAGCTTTCGCGCAAAACGTACCCGCAAGCCAAAATCTTTGGCCTCACCACCGGGCTGGCCGTCATGAAAATAAATTCCGATCTTGGCTACGAGCCCGTAACGTATTCTGAGCTCACCTCCGATGACGAGTTCTGGAAAGGCTGCCAAAGCTGTGTGAACTACGAAATTCTGATGAGCAAGGGTCGCAAAAACTGCATGTGCACGGCCATGCTGTACGACCCCGTGGAGGCAGCCAAGAAGCAGCAGGAGCTAAGCCGCACCGTTGTAACGGCCGAAGGGAAACTGGAACACCACAAACGCAGGCGGTTTCAGGGTAACTTCAAACTGTTCGAGCGCTGGGTGCGCTTTAAACAATTTGTGCTGCTGAAAGGCCGCAAAAAGAACAATGAGGGGCAGCAAAAGAACTCGTTGCTGGGTTTGTTCTTCTTCTGGTAGCGTTTAATCAATTATTAATATAAACAGGGTGGCTGGTTCGCTGCGACATTTCGTTGGCGGATCGGCTCTCCGATACTTTAGAACAAAATGAAGAAGGTTATTCTTGCTTTCAGCGGAGGTCTGGATACTTCCTACTGTGCCATCTACCTGACCAAAGAACTGGGCTATGAAGTCCACACGCTAACTGTGAACACGGGCGGTTTTTCTGCGGAAGAGCTGAAACAGATAGAACAGCGCGCACTCAGCCTGGGGGTAGCCTCGCACAAAAATGTGGACGAAACCCGCAACTACTATGAAAAGGTAATCCGCTACCTGGTTTTTGGCAACGTGCTGAAGAATGGCACCTATCCGCTCAGTGTAAGTGCCGAGCGCATGTCGCAGGCGCTGGCAGCCGCCAACTATGCGCGCGCCATGAAGGCCGATGCAGTGGCCCACGGCAGCACCGGTGCCGGCAACGACCAGGTACGCTTCGACATGGTGATACAGATTCTGGCTCCGGGGTTGGAGATCATCACCCCCATTCGCGACATGCGCCTGAGCAGAGAGGCAGAAATTGAATACTTGAAGAAGCACGGGGTGCAGATGAACTTCGAGAAGGCCAAGTACTCCATCAACAAAGGCATTTGGGGAACATCGGTGGGCGGCAAGGAGACTTTGAATTCACTGGGCATGCTTCCAGAAGAAGCCTGGCCTACACAAGTAACCAAACAAAATGCAGAGGAGGTAAAACTCGGCTTCGAAAAGGGAGAACTCCTTGCGGTAAACGGCAAAACGTATCCCCATCCTGTCGAGGCCATTCAGCAACTGCAAAACATAGCCGGGCCATTTGGCATAGGCCGCGATATCCATGTGGGCGACACCATCATCGGTATCAAGGGGCGTGTGGGTTTTGAAGCGGCAGCTCCGGTGCTCATTATTAAAGCGCACCATGCTTTAGAGAAGCACGTGCTCACCAAATGGCAGTTGAGTTGGAAAGACCAGTTGGCACAATTTTATGGCAACTGGCTGCACGAAGGCCAATACCTCGATCCGGTGATGCGGGACATGGAGGCATTCCTTACCAGTGCGCAGCAAAATGTAACAGGCGAGGTATCCATCACGCTGTATCCCTACCGCTACCAGGTCAACGGCATCGAGTCGAAATTTGACCTGATGTCGTCCAAATTTGGAAAGTATGGTGAAATGAACCTCGGCTGGACGGGAGAAGACGTGAAAGGGTTCACAAAAATTTTTGGCAACCAGGTGGCCATCTACCACCAGGTGAAAGAAGAAGCAACAAATAAGTAATAAGTAACTGTTGGGCCTGTTGCCAACAACGGTTTAGTATAAAAGATGCGAGGGCATCGCATCCAATTAAGAGAAGAAATGAACAAAATAAAAGCAGGTATCATTGGAGGCGCGGGTTACACGGGTGGTGAAGCCATACGGCTGCTACTCTACCATCCGCACGTAGAATTGGTTTTTGTGCAAAGTCGCAGCCAGGCCGGCAAATTTCTACACGAAGTGCATGCCGACCTCCTGGGCGAAACCGACCTGAAGTTTGTGGAGGCAAAGCAGACCGTAGATGTTCTCTTTCTGTGCATGGGTCATGGCGAGAGCAAAAAATGGATGGGCGAAAACGTGCTGCCACGCGCTACCCGCGTGATTGACCTTGGCAATGATTTTCGTTTGAGCAACGCCAGTGGTGATCACTCTTTTGTGTACGGCTTGCCCGAATACCAACGCGATATCATCAAAGATTCGTTGTACGTGGCCAACCCCGGCTGCTTCGCCACCACCATTCAGTTGGGTTTGCTGCCATTGGCGAAGGCTGGCCTGTTGAACGAGGTACACACGGTGGGCATCACAGGCTCTACCGGTGCCGGGCAAAAGTTGCAAGATACCACCCACTTTTCGTGGCGTGCCAATAACATCTCCGCTTACAAAACCCTCACGCATCAGCACCTGGGCGAAATCAACCAAACTTTGAAATCGCTGCAGCCTGACTTTGGCGGGGTGCTTCACTTCGTTCCCTGGCGGGGAGACTTCACCCGGGGAATCTTTGTAAGCTCTACTTTGAAAGTTTCCCAAGATTTAGTGGAGTTGAACGAACTTTACCGCGACTATTATGCCTCGCACCCTTTTACCCACGTGGCCGACAGGATGATTGACATGAAACAAATTGTAAACACCAACAAGTGCCTGCTGTACCTGGAGAAAGAGGGCGATCAACTGGTGGTGCATTCCACCCTCGACAATCTTTTGAAAGGTGCCAGCGGTCAGGCGGTACAAAACATGAACTTGTTGTTTGGGTTTGATGAAACAGCAGGGTTAAATTTAAAATCAATTGGTTTTTAGCTGAGCGCCATGTTTATCGGACTGATTAAAAAAGTAAGGGAGTAACAAAAACAAAGAATGAAAATCGCAATTCTCGGAGCAGGCAATCTCGGTATCGCCATTGCGCAAGGCGCTCTGAAGGCAGGCATTACCGAAGCCAGGAACATCACACTCACCCGCAGGCACCTGGCCAAACTCAACCACCTGACGCAGGATGGTTTTGTTTTGACGAGCAACAACGCGGAGGCGGTGCGACACTGCGACTTGATTGTGTTGTGCGTTCAGCCAAAGCAGGTGGTGGCACTGCTGGGAGAAATTGCTCCCGCCCTGGATGAAAAAAAACACATCCTGGTTTCTACCATTACCGGTGTTTCCATCGATGAACTAAGTGCACCTCTCTCGGGTAAGCCCGTTCCCATTGTGAGGGCAATGCCCAACACCGCCATCGCCATTGGCGCGTCCATGACGTGCATTTGCTTCAAAGGAGCATCCGATCAACAATTGCAACAAGTTGTCGACATGTTTAACGCGCTGGGCGAAACCCTGATCATTGAAGAACGACTGATGAAAGCCGCAACGGTACTGGCAGCCAGCGGCATTGCATTCTTCATGCGTTACCTGCGTGCCGCCACCCAGGGTGGTATTCAGTTGGGGTTTGATGCGGAAGAGGCACAAAGCATTGCCGTGCAAACGGCCAAAGGTGCGGCCATGTTGCTGCAGAAGCACGATTCCCATCCCGAAATGGAAATCGACAAAGTGACAACACCGGAAGGCTGTACCATCGCGGGCCTCAACGAAATGGAACACCAGGGCCTGAGTTCAGCCCTGATCAAAGGCATTCTCACTTCATTCGAAAAAATCAATAACATACGTAAATGAAATATCCATGCCCTGTCTCCACCCACGTGGATGTGAATAGAACCTGGATATTCGTGTGACCTTAAAGAAAAACATTATTAACACATGAAGCTGTTCGATGTCTACCCGCTCTTCCCCATTGAACCGGTGCTGGCCAAAGGCTCCTGGTTGTGGGACAAAGACGGGCAAAAATACCTGGACTTATATGGCGGTCATGCGGTGATCTCCATTGGCCACAACCATCCTCACTTTGTTGAGAGGCTGAAAGACCAACTGGATCGTATCGCATTTTATTCCAACAGCGTAAAAAATAGTTTACAGGAAGCGTTAGCCGAAAAGCTGGGTCAACTGTCGGGCTACCCCGACTACCAATTGTTTTTGTGTAACTCAGGTGCAGAAGCCAACGAAAACGCGCTCAAGCTGGCATCGTTTGTTACAGGGCGCAAAAAAGTAATTGCATTCACCAAAGCATTTCACGGTCGCACCTCTGGCGCGGTAGCCGCCACCGACAATGCCAAGATTGTGGCCCCTTTCAATGCCGACCACCAGATAGAGTTTCTGCCTTTCAACGATGCAGTTACCGCTGCAAAGAAAATTACCACTGACGTGGCAGCAGTTATTGTTGAAGGCATACAGGGCGTAGGCGGTATTCAGGTGCCTGAGCCTGCGTTTCTACAGGCATTGCAGGTTGCCTGCAAAAAAGCAGGAGCGCTGCTGATTCTTGACGAAGTACAATCGGGGTATGGCCGCACGGGTAAATTCTTTGCGCACCAACACAGCGCCATCCGCCCCGATCTCATCACCATTGCGAAGGGCATGGGCAATGGGTTCCCCATAGGGGGTGTGTTGATTGAACCCGGCATAAAGCCCTGGAGTGGTATGCTGGGCACTACGTTTGGAGGTAATTACCTGGCATGCGCAGCGGGGCTGGCTGTGTTGGAGATAATAGAAAAAGAAAATCTGATGGAGAATGCGGATCGGTTGGGCGCCTATTGGATGAAACAACTTCGTTCTTTCCCTGCCATACAGGCCGTGCGCGGTGCAGGCCTCATGATTGGCTTCGACCTGCCAGAAGCCCATAGCGGCCTGCGTAAAGACCTTTTGTTTAAACACCACATCTTCACTGGGGAGGCAAAGCCCAACACCGTGCGATTGTTGCCCTCACTCGCTTTGACCCAGGATGAAGCAGACCGTTTACTGGAGGCCATGAACATTGAACTTAAACACCCGGCATTGGCATGAAACAATTTTTATCTGTAAACGATGCAGGTTCGCTGGATGCGCTGATTCAGTCGGCACTGGCTTATAAAGCCAATCCTTACAAAGACCAGGCATTGGGTAAAAACAAAACCATCGGCATGCTTTTTCTCAACCCCAGCATGCGTACGCGGCTCAGCACACAGTTGGCAGCCCAACAATTGGGTATGGAGGCGATTGTGTTCAACGTAAGCCAGGAAGGATGGGCACTGGAGTTTGAGGATGAGGCCATCATGAGTGGCACCACCGTAGAGCACGTAAAGGATGCCGCACCGGTGCTGGGCAAATACTTCGACATTCTGGGCATTCGCACCTTCCCCTCACTGAAAAACAAAGAAGACGACTATAGCGAACTCTACATCAAGCAGTTCATCAAATACGCGGGCATACCGGTGGTAAGTCTCGAAAGCGCCACGCTGCATCCGTTGCAAAGCCTCACCGACCTCATTACGATTAAAGAAACCTTCAAAGAAAAAAGGAAACCGAAGATTGTGATGACCTGGGCGCCCCACGTAAAGGCTTTGCCGCAGTGTGTAGCCAATAGCTTCGCACAATGGATCACCGCGTGGGGCGGTGCCGACTTTGTGATCACACACCCCGAGGATTATGACCTCGACACACAATTTACCAAAGGTGCTGCCGTTACCCACAACCAGGACGAAGCCCTGGAGGGTGCCGACTTTGTGTATGTAAAGAATTGGAGCACGTACCACGACTACGGAAAAATCTACTGCAACGATCCGGAGTGGATGTTGAACAAAGACAAGCTGGCGCTCACCAACCAGGCGAAGTTGATGCACTGCCTGCCTGTGCGCAGAAATGTAGAGCTGAGCGATGAAGTACTCGACAGCCCGCACAGCATCGTTACCCAACAGGCATCGAACCGGGTGTGGGCTGCACAGGCCGTGTTAAGCGAAATTTTGAAGTCGAAATAACGGTTGGTATGAATAAACTCTACATCATTAAGATTGGCGGCAACGTGTTGGATGACGAGGCCGCTTTGACCCGGTTCATCAAAGATTTTGCATCCATCCAGGCGCCAAAAATTCTGGTGCATGGCGGTGGAAAGATTGCCACCAAGTTAGGCGACCAACTCGGCATCACTTCGTATTATGTAAAAGGACGCAGGATAACCGATGCCCCTACACGCGACCTGGTTACCATGGTGTATGGAGGCCTCATCAACAAACAAATGGTAGCCCGGCTGCAGGCACTCGACTGCAACGCCATGGGCGTAACCGGTGCCGATGGCAATCTGTTGAAGGCCACGAAACGACCTGTTAAAGACATCGATTATGGTTTCGTTGGCGACATCACACCCGAGAGTGTGAACTCAACGCTGTTGTACTTTTTGCTGAAACAAAACGTGATACCCGTATTTGCTCCCCTTACACATGCAGATGGAGAGATGCTGAATACGAATGCAGATACCATCGCCTCTATGCTGGCCATTGCGCTGAGCAAACACTTCGATGTGAGGCTGATCTTCTGCTTTGAAAAGAAAGGCGTGTTGAAAAACGTAGAAGACGAAAATTCAGTGATACGGGAATTGAACACAGCACTCTACGAAAAACTGCTGACCACAGGCGCCTTGGTTGACGGCATCCTGCCGAAACTTGAAAATGCATTCAAAGCCATTCAGTCGGGTGTAAAAGAAGTTCTGATTGGCGATGCCACTCACCTCACGCGCAATACGGGACAGGAGACAGAGGGAACGCTGATTACGAAGTAATGGAGTTACCGGTTGCCGGTTACCTGTTTCCGGTAATTGGTAACGGGCAACTGGAAACCTCCACAAACATGTAAACATGGAAAATAAATACCGACACGCAGTAACTCTTTTAAAACAACTCATCTCCACTCCTTCCTTCAGCAAAGAAGAGGCAGCAACGGCCGGGTTGATAGAAGGGTTTCTGCGAGCAAAGGGCGTAACGACACAGCGTCATCTCAACAACGTTTGGGCTGTCAATCAGTTTTTTGATATTAACAAACCCACGCTACTACTCAACTCCCATCATGATACAGTTAAGCCCAACCCCGCCTACACACGAAATCCATTTGAGCCGGCAGAGGAAGATGGCAAACTGTACGGCCTCGGCAGCAACGATGCAGGGGGACCGCTTGTGTCGTTGATAGCGACCTTCTTGCATTTCTATTCTAATCCCAACCTGAAATACAATTTGGTACTGGCGGCCACAGCCGAAGAAGAAATATCCGGCAGCAACGGCATCGAAGCCATCTGGGATCAACTACCCGTCATCGATTGTGCCATTGTAGGCGAACCCACTTTAACCGATGTGGCCATTGCAGAAAAAGGGCTGATGGTGTTAGACTGCATGAGCTTAGGCAAAGCGGGCCACGCGGCACGCGAAGAGGGTGTAAACGCCATCTACGAAGCGTTGAAAGACATTGAGTGGTTTCGAACGTTTCAGTTTCCCCGCGTTTCGGAAACGTTAGGTAAAGTAAAGATGTCGGTTACGGTGATACAGGCAGGCCAGGCACACAACCAGGTGCCACCCGAATGCCGATTTACGGTTGACATCCGCGCAACGGACGCCTACACCTTGGAGGAAATTCTGAGGGTGGTGAGAGAACACGTTACCTGTTCGGTTACGCCTCGCTCACTGCGGCTGCGCCCTTCGGGCATTCCTGCCACGCATCCGTTGGTGCGGGCGGCTCAAAGCACAGGCCGTAAATTGTATGGCTCGCCCACCACGTCCGACCAGGCACTCATACCAGCACCCTCCATCAAAATGGGGCCAGGCGACTCCGCGCGAAGCCACAGTGCCGATGAGTTTATTTATCTCGAAGAAATCCAAAATGGCATTCGCGCGTATATAGACCTGTTAAACCAAGTCATGCTATGAACGAGCGCGTTAAAATTACAAAGTCAGAAATCCTTTCGAACAACTGGTACACCTTAAAGAAAATTACCTTCGACTACCAGCAAAAAAGCGGAAAGTGGATAACGCAATCGCGTGAAGCATACGATCGCGGCAATGGCGCTACCATTCTTTTGTACAATAAAGAAAACAAAACCGTCATCCTTACCCGTCAGTTTCGCATGCCCACCTTCATCAACGGCAACGAAACCGGTATGTTGATTGAAGCGTGTGCCGGCCTGCTCGACAAAGACAATCCGGAAGATTGCATTCGTAAAGAGACTGAAGAAGAAACGGGCTACAAGATTACCGATGTTAAGAAAATCTTTGAAGCTTACATGTCCCCCGGTTCAGTAACGGAGGTGCTTTACTTCTTTGTGGCGCCCTACTCGAAAGAAATGAAAACGACAGACGGTGGCGGTGTGGAAGGTGAAGAAGACATTGATGTGCTGGAACTCCCCTTTAGCCAGGCCTTGCGCATGATTGACACAGGCGAGATCAGAGACGGCAAAACCATTATGCTGTTGCAATACGCGCAAATTCATGGATTGGTAGGGTAAGGTGGGTGCACGTGTTTAGAGTTCCGGGTTGGAGGTCATCGGTTGCAGGTTAAAGGTTGCAGGTTAAAGGTTACAGGTTAAAGGTTACAGGTTAAAGGTTACAGGTTAAAGGTTACAGGTTAAAGGTTACAGGTTAAGAGGTTTCAGGGAGCAGGTTACAGGTTGCAGGTTAAGAGGTTTCAGGACAATGGAAAAAATGAAGAGCTACAAAGACCTTGATATTTTTCAGGAAGCCAAGCGTTTAGCGATTGAAATACATAAAATTTCACTCACACTCCCTAAATTTGAATTGTACGAAGAAGGAAGTCAGATAAGAAGGTCATCAAAAGCTATTGCCGCTTTGATTGTTGAGGGATATGGAAGAAAGAGATATAAAGCCGACTTTATCAAATACCTCGTTTACTCGCATGCAGAGTGTGATGAGACAATTCTTCATCTTGAATTTTTATCAATTACAGATTCATTCAAGAATGAGGAAAAATTCAATGTACTCTATCAGGACTACCAATCACTTAGTAGAAGAATCAACAAGTTTATCCAATACGTAGAGGACAATTGGAACGATTTCCCAGACCCCGAATAACCTGAAACCTAATATGCAATAGCTAATACCTGAAGCCTGAAACATGTGACCGGCAACTGGAAACCTAACTGAATGTAACTTGAAACTGGCAACATGTAACTTGTAACCTGCCCCCTGAAAACCTGTAACCTTCTAAACCTAACATGAAACTGTGGCAAAAAGATAAAGCGTCTCTTCAGCAAGTAACCGACTTCACCACGGGGCTCGATCAGGAGATGGACTTGTTCCTCGCTCCGTTCGATGTGCTGGGGTCGCTGGCGCACATTCAAATGCTGGCATCTATTGGTCTGCTCACGAAAGAAGAGTTACCGCAACTGACCAAAGAACTTGTTACCATCTATCATGAAATAAAAAAGGGCCAGTTTCGAATCGAACCGGGAGTGGAAGACATCCACTCGCAGGTGGAATTTATCTTAACCCAAAAGCTGGGAGACATAGGCAAAAAAATCCACAGCGGCCGCTCGCGCAACGACCAGGTGCTGGTGGACATCAAACTATACCTGCGCGATGAAATCGAGCACATCGTAAACGAAGTAAAAAATCTCTTCGACCTGCTGCTTCAACTGAGCGGGCAGCACAAAGACAAGCTGCTGCCCGGCTACACGCATCTGCAACTGGCCATGCCCTCTTCGTTCGGTTTATGGTTTGGCGCCTATGCCGAAAGCCTGGCCGATGATGTGGTGACCTTACAGGCAGCCTACCAGATCGCCAACAAAAATCCCCTCGGCTCTGCTGCCGGCTACGGATCTTCCTTCCCGCTCAACAGAACACTCACCACACAATTACTAGGCTTTAGCGAATTGAACTACAACGTAGTGTATGCCCAGATGGGCCGTGGTAAAACAGAACGAATTGTTGCCTCTGCCATGAGCAACGTGGCCGCCACACTGGCCAAGCTCGCCATGGACTGCACCCTGTTCCTCAACCAAAACTTCGGTTTCATCAGCTTTCCTGACGAGCTCACCACCGGCTCCAGCATCATGCCGCACAAAAAAAACCCTGACGTGTTTGAACTGGTGCGGGCCCGCTGCAACCAATTGATCGCGTTACCCAGCGACATTGCCTTAGTAACCGCTAACCTGCCCTCCGGCTACCACCGCGATCTGCAACTCATCAAAGAGATGCTTTTCCCCGCGCTTCAGAACCTGAAAAGCTGCCTGCGCATGACCCACCTTATGCTGAGCAACATCGTGGTGAAAGACCGCCTACTGGAAGATGAACGATATAAATTCCTTTTCAGCGTGGAGGAAGTGAACAAGCTGGTACTGGCGGGCATGCCCTTCCGCGATGCCTATAAAAAAGTGGGGTTAGACATTGAGCAGGGCTATTATCAACCCGCTACACAGGTACACCATACGCACGAAGGCAGCATCGGCAACCTGCAACTGGAAAACATCCGCCAGATGATGGAGCGGACATTGCAGACTTTCCCTTTCCAAACAGTGCGAGCGGCACTAGAAAAACTGCTTTCATAAGTTTTTTCAAGGGCATAGGGGTACACGTGGCTTGCGTTGTCATGTAGGCAAACAACGCATACCATGAAAAAATTGCTACTTACCTTTTTTGCTTTTACCTGCACCTGGGGTCTCCGCGCCCAGGATGAAACCCCTATCGAACCCCAACCCCGCCACGAGATACGCACCATCTTCAGCGGGCCCCGCAGTTCGGGAGGTTATGTGGGGCTCACCAATAAGTTTACCACCATCAACGGGCAGTATGCCAACATCGCGGGCTTGTACGGTGGTTGGTATATTAACCATCATTTTCTGCTGGGATTGGGCGCTTTTGGCCTCACCAACGACCTCCGCATAGCCAATGAACACAGCGTAGACCCGGGCAGGCGCATGAGTTATTATTACGGCCAGACCGGGCTGGTAACAGAATATGCCCTCGGCTCAAACCGTGCCTTTCATGTAAACTTCAACTTCTTTGCAGGGGCAGGCTTCACCTTTCAGTACGACCGCTACGGCTGGCGCAACTACGACTATGAGCCATACCGTTACAACGACATAGAAGAAAATTGGTTTTTTGTGATGGAGCCTGGCGTGCAGGTGGAGATGAACCTGTTCCGCTGGATGCGGCTGGCACCGGGTATTTCTTATCGCCAAACCTTTGGCAGCGATTCGCGGGGCCTTACTGACGATACGCTGACCAACACCACATACAGCGTTACGTTGAAGTTGGGCAAGTTCTGAGTTGCAAGTTGCCGATTATAAGATAAGTGCAGAAAAAAAAGAGACCCTCCTGAAAAGAAAGATGGTCTCTTTTTATTGAAGTTGATGTTCTCGATGCCAATGCCGACTCGTGTTTTAGGGACAAATTAGTTTTGGCCAAACTCAAACATCAAACATCTTAATCACCACCTACACCTTAGTGCTTTTGATCTGCTAGTGCGTTACTATGTTACTCGGTATATACGTTAAAAAATAGAATAATGTCAGGTTTTTCCGCTCACATGTCCAACACCTGTTGCTCCCTCAATTTGAACTGAACATTTTAGTAACACTTGCAATCATTGCCACAGGCGATATGATAGCCTCTTGATGATATTACTCGATTAAGGCACACCCTCTGATTGGCCTGTTCTTCGATACAATGGCTCCGTCACTCAGGTACACCATCACTTCTCCCACTTCCAGTCGCCTGCAATCATTAGTGCTTCCTTCAAGTTGTTGTCGATCAAAAACTGGCGGGTGGTTTCGCTGTCCATCTTCTCGGCCGGCAGCCGGTCAGCATTGGCCAGCCCGTAGAGTATCATGGTGCCGAAGCGGGCGGTGTTGGTAATGTGATCTTTGTTTACCAAGTCAAAATCATCGCAATCGGAATGATAGCACCGGTAGATGGAGCGGTCGAGGTTACTATGCATAGATAGAATCGGGACGCCCTCCAGCATAAACGGCTGGTGGTCGCTGTGCAGGCCCGACCGGTTGGAGAAAGTATTGCGGTAGATGGTGTCTATCTTTTGTATTTCGGCACCCATGTTCTTAAAGAACGTAGTGTCGTTCAGTTTGCCGCCTGCATTGATGCCCACCGGGTTGCCGCCCATGTCTACGTTCATCATGTACTTAATGCTTTCGATGGTGCCGTTCTTCACCTCCTGCTGCACCATATAGGTGGAACCCAAAAGTCCCTGCTCCTCGCCCATGAACATAATAAACTGGATGGTGCGTTTCGGCTGCAACTGGTTGGCTTTGAACGCCCGCGCAATGTCGAGTATGCCGAAAGAGCCGATGCCATTGTCGATGGCGCCCGTGGCCAGATCCCACGAGTCGAGGTGGCCGCCAATCAGGATACGTTCACCGGGCAGTTCGGAACCTTTCAACGTAGCGATGACGTTGCGCGCCTTGATGGGGCCGCTCTGGTTCGTCATCACAATGCGGGCTGTTACTTTCTTTTTCGCTTTCAGTTTTTCTTTCAATGCCAGGCCGTTCTCTTTGCCGATGCAGATGGCGGGTATGGCCAACAGCTCGCCCGTTACAGAGGCGGTGCCGGTAAGCAATACGCCTCCGTCTACCTGGTTGAAGATGATGACGCCCTTGGCCCCGTACCTGATGGCCAAAGCAGTTTTTTCGCTGCGGTGCAGGTTGCGCACTTCGGAGCCGCTGCCCTCCAGTAAACCGATATAGATCAATGCAATTTTGTCTTTCGCCCCTTCGGGGTTAGCCTGGTAGTCGGCCTCGAGGCCGTTGCCAAAATCCACCACCTCACCGCTTACATCGGCACTCACAGGCGAGTGCCCTAACGTTACGGCCGGCACGCTGTCGCCATCTATAGTAACAGCAATGGTTCCCCGCGACCACGCCTCTACTTCAAACTCCTGGTATTGCACATCGTCAAAACCATATTCTTTGAACTTATTGTACGTGTATTCCTCCGCCCTCCTTCCATTCTCCGAACCCGTGAGGCGATGACCAATGGTGGCGGTGGCCTCCTGTAAAGTGCTGTAGCCCCGGGCGTTTTGCTTCACCTCGGCATCAATGCGCTGGAAGGTTTCGGTAAGGGTTTCGTTTTTGGCGCAGGCCGATAGCAACAGTGCGGCTATACAGGCCCAGGAATGGAGACGGATCATGATTCGATGGTTTGATCCGAAAGGTAAAGCGTTGCTCCGGTGTTTTCAAAAACTTTCTACCAGCGGCTTTTATACCTGAAATAGGTAATCTTTCCGAAAAGCGGAATGGCATTGCCTGGCACTTCCAAGCCGCCAACGCCCTTGCGCAAGGCCGGGGTCCCCTGTCATGTTCACAAATCCATCGTGGTTTCTTAACGAATCACCATTTTAGAAGTTAACTTTCCGACTTAACTGGTAACCTATGAAACTAACAGCACGCAACACCCACCGCGACCTCGCCTACTTCTACCTAGGCCTGATCATCGCCTTTGCCTTCTCGGGAATATTTCTGAACCACCGCCAGAAGTTCAACCCGCGCAGGTACACCTACGAAACCAAAGAAATAACGATAAGCCCCGTGGCGAAAGAGGCAGTGAACGATGCCTTCGTGGCGGCTTTCACACAGCAACAACAAATAGACGATGCGATGAGGCGCTTCCAGTTAAGTGAAAATACGCTGCGCATCAACTACGCCAACCACGATGCAGAAGTGAACCTGGAAACCGGGCAGGGAAAAATTACCGTCTACAAAACCATACCCCTGCTGGGGCAAATGACCAAACTGCACATCGACACAAGCCAGTGGTGGATTTACTATTCCGACCTGTTTGGCATTGCAATGCTGACCATTGCCATTACCGGTATGTTTATCGAACGGGGGAAAAACAGTTTCCAAAGTCGCGGGTGGAAGCTGGCCCTGGCAGGCATTGTGTTTCCACTGATCTTTTTGTTCTTACTGTCGTGATGATGGACGTCAAAAGGTGAAATGTGAAAAGTCAAACCACTCGCTCTTCATATTTCACTTTAAACGTTTCACCTCTTTAATTCCCTCACCAACTTGTCTCTTATCTCGCGCCACGTTACCAGTTGGATGTTTTGCTCTTTCAAAAGCTTTTTGCATTCCGCGCTGCTGAAGAAATCGTAGTCCGCCTGGCGCCAGGCGGCCCCATAGTCGGGGTGATCGATGGTGATGGCCTGCATCTCGGCATTGTCGTAAGCGGCATGGAGCAGCAGGCAATTGAGGCCCGGCTTTACATCGCGCAGCACGCCTTCGTAAAAGTTCTTCATACCTGAAGCAAAGTGTGCTGGCTGGGCCATATAAATCTGGTCTAACACCACATCGTTGGGTTGCAGGTAATCGTCTAAGTTGATATTGAGCATGGCCCGGGCCATGCCCCGGTGCATCAAGATCGGCACCTTGTATTCGTGCCCCAGTTTAATATACAGTTTGGCCAACTCCACAGACGCCACCAACGTGCCCATGTGTGTATCGAAATGGGTAAAGTCGATACCAAACAGTTGGGCGCGTTCAATCTGTGCCCGCAGCTCTTTCTCTACTTCTTCTATGCGCGCCTGGGTGGCAATGGTGGCGGGGTCTTCGGGCATAAAGGCGCGGTCTGTCAGCAGCGAGCTCACTTCATTCTTCGAAGCCACCGTTCCCCACTTGTAATGCTTCCACTCGGCTGTGAGCGTGAGGTGCAACCCCAGGTCTGCCTGCGGATGCAGGCGCGCATACGCGGCCACCTCCGGAAACCAGGGGCAGGGCACCATGATGCTGCCCGAATTCACCGCCCCTTTCTCCATGGCCGCAAAGGAGGCCTCGTTCTCCGAATGCGACACGCCCAGGTCATCGGCATGAATGATCAGCAGCTTGGTGTTGGCCGGGTAGCCCAATCGCTCGGCCACGGTTTTGGTTTGGGCAATGCCTTGCGAAGCCTGGAGTGTGGCACACAGCACCACGCCATAGAAAAAAAGATACTTCATGTCGTTTCAGTTTGAGAAAACAAGATACTAAAATTCTGATGTTGGCGCGAGCATTACACAAACCCCAACCCCCACCCTTCTTTCAGGGCGCGGTCGTACTTACGCTTGTCGAACCGGTAGAGGTAAGGCGCTTTGTGTGCACCACCGGTTTTGCGTTCCTTCAGGCGCACCAGTATGTCGAGGCCGAGCATTTTCTTCTGAAAATTCCTGCGGTCGATGGGCCTGCCCAGAATGGTTTCATACAACCGCTGTAGTTCGGGCATGGTAAATTTTTCCGGCAGCAGGCTATAGCCAATGGGGTGGTCGTTCAGGCTTTGCCGCAGGGCCGCCAGCGCATGGTTTAATATGTCGTTGTGGTCGTACACCAATGCAGGCACCGACTGTATATCCCACCAGCGGCATTCGTCAGAGAGCATGTCGGGCGCGGGTTTCACCTTCGAGTATTCTACCAAGGCGTAGTAGCCCACCGTTACAAATCTCTCCATCAGCCAACTGCCGGCCATGTTACTGTTTATTTGTGTCTTCTTCTTTTCGCGGTCGGGTTCGCCAAAGGTGTGAAACTGCTGAAGGAAGATATCGTGCAGACCGGTGCGCTCGTGCAGTATGCGCGTGGCGGCTTTTTGCAGCGACTCTTCCCTGCGCACAAAACCGCCCGGCAAACACCAGGGGCCGTTGTTCTTCCATTTCAGCAAGAGCACTTTCAGCTCGTTTTCATGAAACCCGAAGATCACCCCATCTACCGACACGTGCCGCAGGTACACCTCATGCCCCTTTTTCAGGAAATCGCTATCCAATGCAGGAATTTGCTCGCCCATACCGCTAATGTAAATGCTTAATGTGTAATTCGTACACAATGAAAATATTTGCTATCATTGTTAGACCTCAATCCAGGCACTTTTAAATAACCAAACACCACATGCTAAATAGACGAAATTTTATCAAAAACGCAGGCGCAGCCACGCTGGGCGGCCTCGCGCTATCGCAACTGGGCTGGGCATCGGCCCCACCCGCCAGGCAAAAGCTCGGGGTGCAATTATTCACCTTCTTCCGCGAAATAGATCAGGATCTTACCGGCACTTTAAAAAAGGTGGCCGACCTGGGCTACGAAGAACTGGAGTCGGCCTTCAGCATGAAGGGAGGCTTCTATGGTTTGAAGCCCCTGGAGTTCAAAAACACCGCCAAAGACCTGGGGCTTTCGTGGCGCGCACACCATGTAATGGGTACGCCTTTTGTGCCGCCTCCCGATGTAAAGCTGCCGGAAGGGTTCGCCAAAATGCGTTCGCTGAAAGACAACTACCAGGAACTGGTAGACGAGGTGGCCGAGGCCGACATCCCCTACCTTGTGTGCGCCAGCATCGACATTAAAACGGGCGATGCGGTGAAATCGTCCGTAGACATTCTGAACAAAACTGCCGAGGCGTGCAAGAAAGCGCGCATCACTTTATGCTACCACAACCACGATGCAGAATTCAGAGAAGTGGATGGCCTGGTTCCCTACGATGTATTCCTGTCGCAACTGAGTACCGATATCAAGATGGAGCTTGACCTGGCGTGGGTATCAAAGGCAGGCGTTGATCCGGTAGCACTTTTCAAAAAACACCCGGGCCGCTTCCCCCTGTGGCATGTGAAAGATTTCGACAAAGAATTTAAAAACTTGATGCCCGTGGGCAGCGGAGTGATTGACTTCAAGCGCATTTTCGACAACGCCCAACTGGCCGGGTTGCAACACCCCTTTGTAGAGCACGATATGCCTCCCAATGCCGTAGAGAGTCTGTCGGCCAGCATTAAATACTTACGTGGATTCCTAAAATAACATGAGCATGAAAAAGACACACCTCATTGCGTTGGCAGCGGGCATGGTAGTTTTTACCGGCTGCGGCCCCAAGTGGACGGAGAAGGAAGTGAATGGCATCAGGGTGGTAACCAATGAAGGGGGCAGAACGCTGGGCTACTCGGCTACCTCCGGGGTTACAATAATCACAGCCGACCGGCTGGGTTTCAAAGACCTGAATAAAAACGGCAAGCTCGACAAGTACGAAGACTGGCGCCTGCCCACCGATGAGCGGGCCAAAGACCTTGCCGCACAAATGTCGGTAGAGCAGATAGCCGGGCTGATGTTGTACAGCCGCCATCAATCGATACCGGCCGCCAGCCGCGGTTTCATGGCCGCCACCTACAACGGTAAAGAGTTCAAAGAAAGTGGTGCCAACGCCTGGGATTTATCCGATCAGCAAAAGGAGTTTCTCACCAAAGACAACCTGCGCCACGTGCTCATTACCTCGGTGGAAAGCCCGGAGGTAGCCGCGATGTGGAACAACAACGCGCAGGCTTTGGTAGAAGGTATCGGCCTGGGCATACCCGCCAATAACAGTTCCGATCCGCGCCACGGCACCAATGCCAAGGAAGAATACAATGAAGGTGCCGGAGGGAAAATTTCCATGTGGCCCAGCTCGCTCGGCCTTGCTGCAACCTTCGATCCGCAGTTGGTAGAAAACTTTGGCACCATTGCCAGCAAAGAATACCGCGCACTGGGCATTGCCACTGCGCTCTCGCCCCAGGTAGACATCGCCACCGATCCACGCTGGTACCGCACCAGCGGCACGTTTGGCGAAGACCCCACCTTGTCTGCAGATATCGGACGAGCCTACATCGATGGCTTTCAAACCTCAACGGGCGACAAAGAGATTGCCGGTGGCTGGGGCTATGAAAGCGTGAATGCCATGGTGAAACACTGGCCCGGGGGTGGCTCTGGCGAAGGCGGCCGCGATGCACACTACGGGGTGGGTAAGTACGCGGTGTATCCCGGCAACAATTTTGAGGAGCACCTGATTCCCTTCACGGAAGGCGCCTTCAAGCTGAAAGGAAAAACCGGTATGGCTTCGGCCGTAATGCCCTACTACACCATTTCCTACAACCAGGATAAGAAGTACAATGAAAACGTGGGCAACGCCTACAGCAAATACCTCATACAGGATTTACTGCGCGACAAGTACAAGTACGATGGTGTGGTGTGCACCGACTGGCTGGTAACCGGTGATGTAACCACGCTCGATGTATTCCTTACCGGCAAAGCGTGGGGCGTAGAAGGCCTGTCGGTGGCAGAAAGACATTATAAAGTGTTAATGGCCGGTGTTGATCAGTTTGGCGGCAACAACGACATGAAGCCCGTTATCGAGGCTTACCAAATGGGTGTGAAAGAACATGGCGAAGAATGGATGCGCGCACGCTTTGAACAATCGGCTGTGCGCCTGCTGCGCAACATTTTTCAAACCGGTTTGTTCGAAAACCCTTACCTGGTTGTGGAAGAAACAAAAGCCGTGGTGGGCAACCCCGCATTTATGAAAGCCGGCTATGAAGCCCAGCTGAAATCGGTGGTGATGCTGAAGAACAAGGACAACGTGCTGCCGCTGACAAAAAACAAAAAGGTTTACATCCCCAAAAAATTTACGCCTGCGGGGCGAAACTTCCTGGGCATGGAAATACCCGAAAAGCTGGAATATCCCGTAAGTGTAGACATTGTGAAGAAGTACTTTACCGTTACCGATAACCCGGACGAAGCAGACTTTGCGCTGGCCTTTGTTGAAAGTCCTGCTTCGGGAATAGGCTTCCGGGCAGACGAAGCCAAAAAAGGTGGCAACGGCTATGTGCCCATTTCACTGCAGTATGGCGAATACACCGCACGCGAAGCGCGTGAAACCAGCATTGCCGGAGGCGATCCGCTGGAAAGCTTCACCAACCGCAGCTACAAGAACAAAAAGAACAAGGCCATCAACATGTCGGATCTGGGCATGATCAACGATACCCACAAACAAATGAAAGGCAAGCCCGTGATTGTGTTGATCAACCTGAATACTCCGATGGTTTTTGCAGAGTTTGAAAAGAACAGCGCTGCTATTCTCGTTCACTTTGGCGTGCAAGACCAGGCGTTGCTCGACTTACTGACAGGTGCTGCAGAGCCTTCTGCCCTGTTGCCATTGCAGATGCCTGCCAACATGGAGACTGTAGAGCGGCAAGCAGAAGACGTACCCCACGACCTGCAGTGCTATACAGACGAAGAGGGCAACAAGTATGATTTTGCCTTTGGCTTGAACTGGAAAGGCGTGATACAGGATGCACGCACGGAAAAGTACAAAAAGAAATAGAGCCTGATGCTGTTGCGCGTGAGCGTTTGAAATCAAACGCTCACGCGCCTACATCCCATGCTAGGCAGAGTTGCGGGCGGCATTGATGATACCGAACATACAGCGGATGATGAGCTTGCGGTATTTGCCTTCATGCGGCTTGTCTTCCTCCTTCAGGTTACGCAGGTGTATCAGCGCATACTGCTGTATGGCAATCAATGGCAGCACAATGCGCTCGCGCATGCGCACCGATGAACGAATGTTGGGGCTCGTTTCCATCAACTCCGATGTGCCCGATACTTCCAGCACCCGCTTGCGCGACAATTCAAATTCCGCATACATCTTCTTCCAAAAGTCGCCAAACTCGGGGTCTTGCGCCAAGTAGGCGGTGGCTGGATAATAAGATTTGGTGAGCGACATCATGCTATTGCCGAGCAACGTGCGGAAGAAAAGCGACTTTTGATACAGCTTCACAAATTTGTCGCCCTCGCCCCTGTCGATGAAGGCGCTGAGGGCAGTTCCCACTCCGTAAAAGCCGGGAATGTTTTGTTTCATCATGGCCCAGGAGCCTACAAAAGGAATGGCGCGCAGGTCTTCGAACTTGAGTCCTTCGGAGGCGCTACGCTTCACCGGCCGCGAACCAATGTTGGTGTCGCCAAAAAATGACAGGGGCGTTACCTTCTCCAGATAGGGCACAAACTTATCGTGCAGCTTTAGGCCCAGGTAGGCCTTATAACCCTCCTCTGCCAACGCGTCCATCAGGGCTTTGTCTTCTTCTGTCAGTTGGTTGTCTGCACGCTCAAATACCGCACCCTCCAGCCCGGCAGAAAGCAATTGCTCGAGGTTGAATTTACACGAGGCCACCTTTCCGAAATTGGAACTGATGGTTTGGCCTTGTATGGTGATCTGCACCTGGTCTGATTCGATTGAACTTCCTAGGGAGGCATAGAAGTCGTGCGTGTTGCCGCCCCCCCTTGCCGGAGGCCCGCCACGGCCATCGAAAAAGATGGCTGTAATGCCGAACTCGCGCGACACCCGCGTGAGGGCTTCCTTCGCGCGGAAGATGGACCAGTTCGCACGCAGGTAGCCACCATCCTTCGTGCCATCGGAGAAGCCGAGCATGATGGTCTGTTTATTCCCTCTCTGCTTCACATGCTCGCGATACGCATCGATCTGGTACAGGCTGCGCATAATCGTTTCGGCATGGGCCAGGTCGTCTATGGTTTCGAACAGTGGCACGATGTCGAGCGACAACCCCTTTTCTTTCCCGATGAGCAAACGGGCCAGCGTAAACACCTCGATTACGTGCAACGCACTCTGGCAGTTGCTGATGACATAGCGGTGGCAGGCAGCCTCCCCGTTGTTTTTTTGAATTTGCTCTATCGACTGAATGGTTTTCACCACCTCTTCGGTAAACGCATCTTCCAGCGAGAGGAACACAAGGTTAACGCGCAGTTGAATGAGGTAATCGATTTGTTCTGCTTCACTTAGCTCCTCATACGCTTCCCATGCCATGGATTTCTTTTGGGCATGGAGCCGGTCGATGATCACTTTCCAAACGGCATCGTGCTTGCGGCTTTCCTGGCGGATATCGAGGCAGGCAAAATAAAAACCGAAAATGCGCACTTTAAGAATAAACGAATCGAGCAACGGCAGAAAAAGGCCATCGTGTTCGTTCAGCAAGCGTGTGCGCACTTTATATAAGTCCTGCAATACTTCTTCTGGCGAGTGGTATCCCTCCTGCCGCGCATAAGCCATCGCGTAGATTTTGCGCTCGATGTCTACCACCAGTGTATCTACCCCTTGAAAGGTGAGTCTTCTGCGCAGCAGCCGGATATCGCGGTAGTAGTTTTTCAGAATAGATTCTTTGAGGCGGCCCGCCACCTGCAAGGTGATATGGCTGGTTACAAATGGGTTGCCGTCACGGTCGCCACCGGGCCAAAAGCCAATCACAATCAGTTTATCGTTCTTCCATTCGTGCACAGAAATATTCAGGCCTGCACAGAGGCTGCCGATGATTTCCGGAATAGCATGGTAGAAGATATTTTCCAGGTACCACGTAAGGCTCACCGCCTCATCGAAAGGTGTGGGCTTGGTTTTGTTGATGAAAGCCGTTTTGCCAAGCTGCTGCAACAAAAGATTGATCTGCTCGATGTCGTTGCTGCGGATGGCCTGCTCCAGGTCGTTGAGAATTCCCAATACAAAACCAGGGTAGAACTGGGTGGGGTGTGCCGTAAGCACCACGCGCAGCCCGAAGGAGTCCATTTTTTTCTTCAACGCCTCTTCTTTGCCTTCGAAGCGTGCCCGCTGCAACAGCGCGTTCACAGTTCCCTTTCCGCGCAGATCGTTTACCTGCTCGAAAGCCGCATCTTCAATAGAATCGAAAAGGGCCACTTGGCGCTCTACATATTGAATAAAGTTAAAGAGCAGATCGAATTGCTCGGGCCGTGTGGCATGGGGACTAAAGTCGGCAAAGAAAGACGGTATGATTTCTTCGGCAGATTTACCTTCTTCAAACCCCTGCTCACAATACTGCTGCAACAGAGGCAGCAGTGTGCCGGTGCGCGAGATGTTTCTGAAAGGCAAATTCAGAAACAGGCTGTTGTAGATGTGAAACCTGGCACCAACGGCCTGATCGTATTTAGAAGCTACCATTGTAGATATTTAAGCATTGTAAATTACAGTGTAGCGCCCAGAAACGTAAAAAGTTCGTTTAACAAATCGCAAAAAGGCGAGTGCAAACGTTCGCGGCCTATTGCGACTGAATGCGTTTTGCCTTAATTTTCAAATCTAAACCGCAGCTTATGAAGAATTTGTACTTCCTCGTGTTGGTAGTGCTTCTCTCCTCTTGTCTTGGTTACAAAGAACTACCCGTAGAATACGATTACAGCTACCGCGGCAATTTTAAGAAATACCGCACCTTCGACATCATGAAACCGATTGGCCTGGACGACTCCACCATGACCAACGACATCATTGAAAAGTCTATCGTGGCGCGCATGAAATTCCTGGGCTACAAACAAAGCGAACACCGCCCCCACCTCATCATCGGCTTTAAAATGTATAACGACAGCTTGATGTTTAACGGGTATAACCAACCCGACATTGAAGAGTGGGTGAAGAGCCAGAAAGAAGATATGGATTACGACCGGCAGCGCTACAACCTCAACACGGGCACCCTGCTGATTCAGTTTTTCGACAGGCGCCAGAACCGCTCCATCTGGCAGGGTTATGCCACCACCTTGTATGGCTCCATCGATTTCCAGAACTCGCGGCACCTGCGCAATGCCGTTATTTCGATATTGGATAAGTACCGCTTCTGGGCCGAAGGCTTTGTGGAGGGCACCGTTCCCGAAGAGAACGAGTTAGAGCAACCCTGACTAAAAACGGGCTTTTTTCGCAGAAATGATTCGAGGCCTGGTTTCCCTTTTTAGAAAATAATTCTACCTTTGCACACCCTTTTTTAAGGGGGTGGGTACTGTCCTGTGGTGTAATTGGCAACACAGCAGATTTTGATTCTGTTATTCTAGGTTCGAGTCCTAGCAGGACAACAAAATCCCGCCCCGACACAGGTGTCGGGGCGGGATTTTTCTTTCAATTTGGACACTGAGCTATGGCTGTAAAAATCTTCTCGGGACGCGCAACCACCTATCTGGCAGAGAAAATTGCGCACGCCTATGGCGAGCCGCTGGGAAAGGTTGACTACCAGCAGTTTAGCGATGGCGAAATGTCGCCTTTCATTGGCGAGTCGGTGCGCGGCCACGATGTTTTCATCGTGCAATCCACCTTTGCTCCGGCCGAAAACTTCATGGAGTTATTGCTCATGATCGATGCCGCCCGCAGAGCCAGTGCCGAAAATGTAAATGTCATCATCCCCTATTTTGGCTATGCCCGCCAAGACCGTAAAGACAAGCCGCGGGTAGCGATCGCAGCCAAACTCATCGCCAACCTTATTTCGGCAGCCGGGGCCGACCGCCTGATGACGTGCGATTTGCATGCAGACCAGATCCAGGGGTTCTTCGATATACCTGTAGACCACCTCGATGGCAACTACGTGTTCGTCCCTTACCTGAAGTCGCTGAACCTCAAAGACATTATGTTCGCCTCGCCCGATGTAGGCGGCATTAAGCGGGCACGCAGCTTTGCCAAGTTCTTTAACGCAGAGCTGGCCGTTTGCGACAAGTATCGCAAAGAGGCTAATAAGATTGAGTCTATGCGCCTCATTGGTGAAGTGGAGGGCAAGGATGTAATTCTGGTAGATGACCTGGTTGACACAGCCGGTACCATTTGCCGCGCTGCCGCCTTGTTAAAAGAGAAAGGCGCCAAATCGGTACGGGCCGTTTGCACCCACCCGGTACTTTCAGGCAACGCCTACGAGAACATAGAAAACTCTGTGCTGGAAGAAATGGTGGTAACAGATACCATTCCTCTTCGCAAACAAACCCCTAAACTGAAAGTGCTGTCGATGAGTGATTTGTTTGCCAAAGCGATTCGAAAAATTCATGACCACGAGTCGATCAGCTCGTTGTTCATACGTTTATAAATTCATGTTTAACCAAAACCAATTTCTATCATGAAAACTGTTGAGATTATAGGGTATCGAAGAGCAAATCTCGGCAAGGCTGATGCACAGAAAGTACGCGAAGAGGGCATGGTTCCATGCGTTCTCTATGGCGGAAACCAACAAGTGCACTTCATTGCTCCCATGATTTTGTTCCGCGAAGTGGTGTATACCAACGAAGCCCACTTCGTTCACCTGAATATTGAAGGCGAAGAATGCCAAGCCATTCTTCAGGAAGTTCAGTTCCACCCGGTAAGCGAAATTTTGCTGCACGCAGATTTTCTTCGCATCAGCGAAGATCGCAAAATCAAAATGCAAATCCCCGTGCGTTTAGTAGGCCAGGCACCTGGCGTTGCCAAAGGTGGCACACTGGTGCGTAAGCGCGCTGCTTTAAAGGTATATGGCTTCCCTAAAGATATGCCCGACCACATCGATGTAGACGTGTCTACTTTGGACTTCCACCACGCCATTAAAGTGGCCGACATGCAGATGGCAGGTCTGGAATTCCTTGATCCGAAGGCGGCTGCTATCGCGGCTGTTGAAGTGCCTCGTGCTGCGAAGTTGGCTGCCGAAGAAGCCGCTGCGGCTCCTGCTGCTGCCGAAGGTGCAGCCCCTGCTGCGGCCCCTGCCGCTGCTGGCGATGCCAAGAAAGCAGAGGCTCCCAAGAAAGACGAGAAGAAGAAGTAATTCTTCCGATAAACTGTTTCAAAAAATCCCGTCCTGGCAACAAGACGGGATTTTTTTTATTTAGTTTGAAACCGATATGAAATCTACACGCACTAAACACACCCACACATGAAATACCTGATCGCAGGTTTGGGCAATATAGGTGCGGAGTATGAACTCACCCGCCACAACATCGGCTTCCTGGTGCTAGACCGCCTGGCGGACAATGAGAAGGTTGCGTTTCAAACCGAACGGCTGGCCGATCATGCCGAAGTAAAACACAAAGGTAGGCAGTTGCACCTCATTAAGCCCAACACGTACATGAACCTGAGTGGCAAGGCCATTGCCTACTGGCTAAAGGAATTGAAGATACCCAAAGAAAATCTATTGGTGGTGGTAGATGAAATCGCATTGCCTTTCGGCACCCTGCGCCTGCGTGGCAAAGGAAGTGCCGCAGGGCATAATGGTTTAAAAAACATAGAAGACCTGACCGGAGGACAAAACTACGCACGGCTGCGTGTGGGCATTGGTAATAACTTTGCTAAAGGGCAGCAGGTTGATTATGTGCTGAGCCGGTTCACCCAGGAAGAATTTGATGCCCTGCCTGCGGTGATGGACCGCGCCATTGAAGCCATTTTTGCCTTCACCACAATCGGCCTGGAGCGGGCCATGAACTTTCACAACAAATAACACCATGAAATATCCCGTACACGTAGCCATTCAGATTGTGCCCCTCTCGAAGCAAGATCCATACGCCCTGATCGACAAAGCCATTGAGGTGATTCAACATTCGGGTGTGGAATTCCGCGTAGGCGCCATGGAAACAGTTATGCAAGGCGACTACGACCAACTGATGAGGGTGGCCCGTAACGCACAGCAGGCCTGCCTCGATGCCGGTGCTGATGAAGTGGTTGTAACCATGAAAGTACATGCCCACCGGCATAAGCCCGTCAACTGGGAGGATAAACTCGCCAAATACAACTAGCTCACCTTGGAACCGGGGCTTACCACCGCATTGGGTTGCAGCAAGCGCAACTTGCCGTCTTTGTCTTCGGCCATCAACACCATACCCTGCGATTCCATGCCCATCATTTTGCGTGGAGCCAGGTTGGCAATGAAAGTTACCTGCTTGCCCACCAGTTCTTCTGGCGTGTAGTGTTTCGCAATGCCACTTAGTATCGTGCGCTTATCCAAACCACTGTCGATGGTTAGTTTCAGTAACTTGTCTGACTTGGGCATTTTTTCAGCAGCCAGCACAGTGCCTACGCGAATGTCGAGTTTGCCGAAGTCATCGAAAACAATTTCGGGCTTCAGAGGCTCGGCCGGCATCGCTGCCTTTTCTACCTTCTCTTTTTTCTCCACCAGCTTTTTCATCTGCCTGTCTATCACCTCATCTTCCAACTTCTCAAAAAGCAACGTGGGCACACCCAACGCATGGCCTGGCGGCAACAACTGGTCAGCCCCGGCATCACTCCATTTCAAGGGCTTCATCGCCAGCATATCGCGCAGTTTGGCGGCTGAGTAGGGCAAGAAGGGCTCGGCAACAATGGCAAGGTTGGCCGCAATCTGAATGGCCAGGTTCAGTACAGTGCCCACCCGGCCGAGGTCGGTCTTTGCCAGTTTCCATGGTTCTGTTTCGGCCAGGTATTTGTTCCCTAACCGCGCTAAATCCATCAGTAAGGCAGTGGCCTCCCGAAAACGGTAATGCTCAATGGAGTTGGCTATCACAGCCGGAAATCCGGAAAAGTCTGAAATCACTTTCCGATCGAGTGGGGTGAGGTTGCCGCGCTGCGGCACCTTGTTATCGAAATACTTTTGTGTAAGTACCAGTGCGCGATTGACAAAGTTACCCAAGATGGCCACCAACTCGTTGTTATTCTTCGCCTGAAAATCTTTCCAGGTGAATTCACTATCCTTCGCTTCTGGCAAATTGGTAAGCAGGGCGTAGCGCAACACATCGGCCTTGCCGGGAAAATCTTCCAGGTATTCATGCACCTCTATGCTCCACCCCCGGCTGGTTGACATTTTATCTCCTTCCAGGTTCATGAATTCGTTGGCGGGTACATTGTCGGGCACAATGTACTCGCCCGTGGCGCGCAGCATTATGGGGAAGATAATGCAGTGGAAAACGATATTGTCTTTGCCAATGAAGTGCACCAGCTTGGTGTCTTCCGCTTGCCAGTATTTTTTCCAATCGTCTTTGGCCACTTTACCGAATTCGCGCATCGGTGTGGTGAACTCTTTCCTACCACCGGCCAGCTCTTCGAATAAGGCGCGCGTAGCCGAAATGTAACCAATCGGTGCATCGAACCACACGTACAAAACTTTACCATCGGCATCGGGCAACGGCACTTTAATACCCCAGTCCAGGTCGCGCGTCATCGCCCGCGGCTGGAGACCAGCCTCTATCCACGATTTGCATTGACCGTATACGTTGGTTTTCCAGTCTTCTTTGTGCGAGTCGAGTATCCACTCGCGCAGCCAGCCCTCATACTTGTGGAGCGGCAAGTACCAGTGTTTGGTGGGCCGAAGTACCGGAGCCTGCCCCGACAACGTGGAGCGCGGATTGATCAGTTCGCTGGGGCTCAGGGTAGAGCCACATTTCTCGCACTGATCGCCATAGGCATTGGTGTGGCCGCAACGCGGGCATGTACCCACAATGTAACGGTCTGCCAGAAACACCTTTGCCGTATCGTCATAGTACTGTTCTGATGTTTCCTCCACCAACAGGCCCTTTTTGTGCAGCGTTAAAAAAATCTCCTGCGAGGTTTGGTGATGGATAGGTTCGCTGGTTCGGTGATATACATCGAAGGATATCCCCATCTTATACCAACTATCACGCATCAGCGCATGGTACTTGTCGATGATGGCGCGTGGTGTGGTGTTCTCTTTTAAAGCCTGGTTGGGTATGGCCGTGCCGTGTTCATCGCTGCCGCAAACAAAAATAACGTCTTTACCTACTGAACGAAGATAGCGTACATATACATCGGCCGGAATGTAGGCACCCGCCAGGTGGCCAATATGCTTTGAACCATTGGCATAAGGTAAAGCAGAAGTAACCGTATATCTTTTAAAATCCTTTGAATTTTGCATAAGCCTTTCTGGAACGAAAGTGCAAAGATGCTAAAAGGAACCGTAAAAAATGGGCGGAATTTTAGGCCGTTCCCACTGGAAGGCCCTTGCGCTGCAGTACCTCGGCAAGGTTGGGGGGAAGCTTCACACTAAACTGCGTGAATTTTTCTGCCGTGGTAGCAAAATCTACCTTGGCCTCAAGACGCTCAGCAGCCAGTTTGGTGAGGTACAGACCAATACCGCCCGATTCCGATCGTTCGGAAGCGCGCACGAACATCTGAAAGAGTTTCTGGGGATCGCGCTCCTGAATGCCTATACCATTATCGATCACCTTTATCAGCACATCTTCTCCCGCACGCACCACTTTTATTTTCACAACCGGCTCGATGCGTGCCGAACTGTTGTAGTATTTGATGGCATTGTCGATCAGGTTCTCCAGCACAATACGTAGCAAATGGCGGTCTGTAATCAGGTGAACGCCCTCGTCAATGTGGTATGTAATAACCATATTGCCGGGGATGCCTTTCTTACGTTCGAACACCAATATCTCTTCAATCAATTCGGAGAAATCGATGACCTGTGGCGCCAGCACCGCGTGGTTGATTTGATTTACAATGAGCAGGCGCGTCAGGATGGAGTTCAGCTTATCGGCCGAGTTATCCAGTTTGCGCAAGTAATCTTTCGCTTTCGGGTCGTCTAACTCCAGTAGTGCCACGTTGGCAATGCCCTTCAGGCTGGCCAGCGGTCCGCGTATGTCGTGCGAAGTTTTGTAGATAAAATTATCGAGCTCGTTGTTTACGCTCTGCAACGCTTTGGTGCGCTCCGCCACGCGCTGTTCGAGTGTTTCGTTTAACATGGCCAGGTCTGCTTTGGCCTTACTGATAGCGCGGTTGTATAGAAAGAATGCAAAGGCCAAGGCAATGGATAACATGGCTACCGCTGCGATGAAAAAATATACTTGTCGCTGCCTTACAATAACTTCCTCTTTCAATCGCAGGTTTTCGTCTTTCTCCGCTATGGTTTTAATGTTCTCGCGTTCCTCGTAATCAGTCTGTACACGTGCCAGGTTTTTGATGAGCGCTTCGCTGTACACGCTGTCCTTCAACTGGATATACTTGCCTTGGTAGTAAGAAGCTTGCTCGAAGTTTCTTTGCTCGGTGTAGACATCTGCCAACGAACGGTAAATGCGAATCAGGTCTTCGCGGTAGCTGGTGGAGTCTAACACTGCTTCTGCCTGCTTGAGGAACTTAAGCGATGCTTCCAAATTTGCGGCTTGTTTATTGATCCCTGCAAAACCTACCAACGCCTCCGCTATAAAACGCACCTCCTTCAACCTGTTCGCGATTTCATGCGCTTGCTTAAAGTTAGATTCCGCCAGCGTCAAATTTTTCATCTTCAGGTAGGCATTTCCGAGTACCGTATAGCCTTCCATCAATGTGGCATCCGTACAGTTAGGTTGACAAACTTTGAACGCTTCCGTAATATATTCAGGCACCAAATCATAATGCTCCAATTGCTGATAGCAAAGAGCGATGTTAATCAACGTACGGTCCATGTCATAACGATCGTTGATTTCTCGCTTGATAGCCAAGGCTTGCTGATAATAATCGAGCGCCTTTTCGAAATCTTTTAATTTATAATAAACAAAACCTATGTTATTCTTGGTGATGCTGATTTCACCTTTGTCGCCATTTGCCTCACGTAACAAAAGCGATCTAAAATGGTATTCAAGGGCCTTGTCGTAAATGGCCTCGTAAGTGTAGGCCATTGCAATATTATTAAGTAAAAACTTTACCTGGGCACCATATTTATTGCGTTCTGCTATTCCAAGTATCTCCTTTAATATCTGTAGGGTCTCATAGTTGCCGCCCAACTTACTCAAAACATACCCATAGGCGCGCCCCGTTCTAACGATAAATAAGCTGTCGTTTTTTTGCTGCGCCAGGCGATAGGCTTCCCCGGCATAGTTTGCAGCCTCCTCATTGTCCTTATCTACTGTTTCTTTAAAAAGCTCAAAGGCAATTTCCGACCTTACCTGGCCTTCTGATTGAGAATAAATTTCTTTTAAGGAATCGTAACGGGATTGGGCTTCACCTTTCGTGCCTCCGAATACCAGGCCAAACACAACGCAAGCCAGCGGACGCATTACTTTAAAAAGATGAAAGTACACGTGCAATATTCGAAATTTTATTACATGAAAATGTAAATCTGCCATCTCTAATTTTGGCACCACAATATTAAACCTAAAGCCATAATAACAAAACCTTAAATCTTCAACATTTATGAAAAAATTACTTTACACCCTTACCGTACTCGTTGCCCTTTCAGTAGCTGTGTCTTCTTGCACTGAAGAAAATGTAAAGCCAAAAACCGAAGCTGGTAACGAGGGCGGTAATGCTTCCACCGACAAAGAATGGTAATTCCAAAATCATTTTATCCTTCATCAGTTAAATATTTTAACGGCATGAAAACAAAAGTAACCCTGATGGCAGTGGCTTTGGTAGCCCTCCTCACCTTCACGGCATTTCAGGCCAATAAGCCTGGGAAGAAAGAAACGAAGGAAGAAAAGCGCGAAGCCGCTGCAAAACCAGCCGAAGGTTTTGCCTCGGAAGATCGCCAGCAGTGGGATTAACTTTCGTGACTTAGATGCACAATCAGGGCTCCTCGTACCGAGGTAGCCCCGATTGTGCTTTTGTACCCGCAGCTTGTCCAGCGTTAGCTCTGCATAATTCTTTTTGCCTGACACCTTAACCAGCTTTGTGCCCACTGTAAACCTGCCGGGCATGCTGCAACGAAAACAGTTGGTTTCGCACCAGTTCTCATCGCCAGATGGGGCTTGCATCGAACAGTGCCAAACGGCTTTCCACCATCGCCTTGGCAATTAGCCCTCCGCCATATACCCCTGAAATAGCAGGGGCAGAGGTTGTTCGAATAGCCAAAAGGTTGGCACAGCACCAAAGCACCTCATTCATGGTAACGCCTTGCAATGTGCTAACCCACAGGAAAGGCCGTGAAACACTTAAAATTTTCAAAAAACAACCGAAACCTTACATGGCCAACGCTCTTTCGGCCTCCTTAAACGCAGCACGGGGTTTGAGATTCAACACCTGAAACATGGCCTGATCTTCCACGTAAAGGGGATTGGGTGTGGTTAACAACTTATCGCCCGCGAAAATGCTATTGGCACCGGCCATGAAACAGAGGGCCTGCTCTTCAAGGGTCATGCGCACCCGCCCTGCCGAAAGGCGCACCATGGTTTTGGGCATAATGATGCGGGCGGTGGCAATCATGCGCACCATTTCCCACACCGACACTTTGGGCTGGTCTTCCAGCGGTGTGCCTGCTACGGGCACTAATGCGTTAACCGGCACAGACTCCGGATGTTCCGGTAACGTGGCCAAGGTATGCAACATGCCGATGCGATCCTCCATCTTCTCGCCCATGCCGATGATACCCCCCGAACAAACAGAAATCTTAGCCTTGCGCACATGTTCGAGTGTTTCCAGCCGGTCTTGGTAGTTGCGTGTAGTGATGATGTCTCCATAGAATTCCTCACTTGTATCGAGATTGTGGTTGTAGGCATACAAACCTGCTTCTTTCAGCTTGTTAGCCTGTTCTGGCGTTAACATTCCCAAGGTGCAGCATACTTCCAAGCCCATCTGACTCACGCCCTTCACCATATCTAGCACCTTGTCGAAATCTTTATTATCGCGCACCTCGCGCCAGGCTGCGCCCATGCAAAAGCGCGTGCTTCCTCCCTCCTTGGCCTCCATAGCCTTCTGCAACACTTCAGTAACCTCCAACAAGCGGTGTACCTTCACATCGGTGTGATAGCGTGCCGCCTGCGGACAATAAGCACAGTCTTCCGGACAACCACCGGTCTTTACAGAGAGCAGCGTACACACCTGCACTTCCTGCGGATCGTGATGCTGGCGATGCACGGTGGCGGCCTGATACATCAGCTCTAACACGGGCTGGTTGAATATGTCTTCTATTTCTTTGCGCGTCCAGTTAGTGCGAATGGAATTCATCATGTGATTGTGTTCTTATTGTATGGAAAATTCGATGGGCATGCGCGCCTGCGTGCCCTGGTAATTTTTTATCTTCTGCCACTGGCTCCACCATGCAGCCTGCTCGCCTAACGCCCGGTTCACAAAATACACTTTTACCTGCTCTTCGTAGTCGTCCATCAGGCGCTCGAGGAAAGTCCTTTGCTTGGGGTAGTAGCGAAGTTTGTAATCGTCTGCCACCCCTGCCTTTGCGGCCGCCAGTTCGATGGCATCATCCAGAGAGCCTATTACGTCTACCAGATTACGCTCTTTGGCTTGCAGGCCTGTCCACACGCGGCCCGAGGCCACTTTCTTCAAATCGTCCTGGCTCATATTTCGGGCCACTGCGGCCTTGCGGGTAAAAGTATCGTACACCGCATCGGTCTGCTTTTGCCAAATTTCTTTTTCGAAGGAGGTCAGGGGCCTGGTAACGGTAATCATATCGCCCACATCGCCAGTATTTACCTGATCGGACGTGATACCCAACTTGTTATCCAGAAAAGCGCTTAAATCGAAAAGCACACTGAACACCCCGATAGATCCGGTAATAGTGGTGGGCTGGGACACAATGGTGTCGCAGGCCATGGCCAGGTAATAACCGCCCGAAGCCGCGTAGGTACCCATGGAGGCAATCACAGGTTTCGCCTCCTTTGCCAACTGCAGCTCTCGCCACATTTCATCGGCCGATTGAAATACACCTCCCGGGCTGTTCACCCGCACCACAATGGCCTTCACCCGATCGCTGGTGCGGGCCTTGCGAATGGCTTCGCGAATGGTGGCGGAACCTACAATGCCCTGGCTTGAACTTCCCGGCACTATTTCGCCATCGGCCACGATCACAGCAATTTCATTCTTCGACTTGCTGTAGCTGCTCACCTTCTTCTTGTAATCCGAGTACTTCACAAAAGAAATCGACTTATCCTCGTCAAGGCCGAGGCGGCTGCGCAGTTCATCCTTCACTTCATCATCGTAGTACAGGGCATCTAACAATTTATGTTCTACCGCATCGCTGGCATTGCGTACTTTCACTTTGTCGGCCAGGTCTTTCAACTGTGCTGCAGGCACATCGCGGGTTGCCGAAATGTCTTTCAACATCTCATCATAAATCGACTCAATCAACTCAGACAATTGCAGCCGGTTTTCATCGCTCAGGGTCTCGCGTATAAACGGCTCTACCGCGCTTTTGAAATCGCCCACTCTGAAAACCTGTGGCCGGATGTCCAGCTTATCGAACAGCTTTTTGAAAAAGTTAACTTCTATGGAAAGGCCATTCAACTCGAATTGCCCTTGAGGATTCATGTAAACACGATCGGCTGCGCTTGCCACATAATACCCGCCTTCAGAGTAGTTGTCGGCATAAGCCACCACCCACTTTCCGGATTCGCGGAAATCGAGTAACGCCTGCCTTAGCTCTGCCATGGTGGCGAACCCGGCCATTACATAACCCGCATTCAGGTAAATGCCTTCTATGCGGCTGTCGTTCTTTGCTTCTTCAATGGTCTGTTTTAGCTGTATCAAACCCATACTCTGATCTACCGAACTGGGAAAAAGCTCGGCTACGGGATCTTCGGCCTCCAACTCCGAAATGGGTCTGTCCAGACGCAGATGCAACACCGACTGGTCACCCACTACCACTTCGCTCTCGGCCGTTAGCGCACTGAGGAAAAAAAAGAATAAAAAGAACACAAGTATCAGGGCCACCAAAGAACCCAAACACGAAGCAAAAAAGCTTTTCAGGAAGTTCATACCTAAATCAATAATTTTCAAAGGTACTTAATCGGTTCAAAACCTCCGCACATTATCTTTAAGCGGCATGAGGAACGGCATCTTTCTGCTTTTAGGATCGAACATGGGCGACAGACTACAGATGCTGGCCAGCGCAACACAACAAATCGGTTATTTTGCAAACATCAAAAGGTGTTCGTCTGTCTATGTTACCGCAGCGTGGGGTAATGTGCATCAACCCGATTTCCTGAACCAGGTGCTGGAAGTGGAAACCTTGCTTACACCAGAAGAATTGCTGACTAACATTCTTTCCGTTGAAACACACCTGGGCCGCGAACGCAACGAAAAATGGGGAAGCCGCACCCTCGACATCGACATACTGCTGTTTCATGACGTGGTGTTGAAGACCCCGACACTTACCCTTCCCCATCCCGAATTACCCCACCGCAGGTTTGCTTTGGCCCCTTTGTGCGAACTGGCGCCAGAAGCCATCCACCCCGTGCTGAAAAAAACATTCCATCAATTGCTAACCGAATGCCCCGACAAACTGGAGGTAAATAAATTATAAGCTGGATGCTTCGGCAGCAGGTGCAATCTTCTTTACCAAACCCTGCAACACTTTTCCCGGGCCGCATTCAACAAAATGCGTGGCACCGTCCTTCACCATGTTTTGCACGGACTGCGTCCAGCGAACAGGGGCCGTTAATTGATCTATCAGGTTCTTCTTGATAACAGAGGTATCGGTAGAAGGCAAGGCGTTGACGTTTTGATACACCGGGCAAAGGGGCTGCGAAAATCTGGTTGACTCAATGGCGGCTGCCAGTTCTGCCTTAGCTGGCTCCATAAGGGGCGAATGGAATGCCCCTCCCACTTGTAATGGCAGGGCGCGCTTGGCACCTGCTGCCTTCATTTTTTCGCAGGCAATTTCCACGCCTTTGATTGACCCGGAGATAACGAGTTGACCCGGACAGTTATAGTTGGCCGCCACCACCACTTCCTCCTTGATGGAGGCACAAATTTCTTCCACTACCGCATCATCTAAGCCGAGGATAGCTGCCATGGTGGACGGATTAATTTCGCAGGCGCGCTGCATGGCAAGGGCTCGCTGAAATACCAACTTCAGGGCATCTTCGAACGAAAGAGTTTGGTTGGCCACCAGTGCCGAAAACTCGCCCAGCGAATGGCCTGCCACCATACTGGGCGTAAATGTTTCGGCCGATAACGCCACGGCTACTGAGTGTATAAAAACGGCTGGCTGCGTTACCTTGGTTTGCTTCAGTTCATCGGCCGTGCCGGCAAACATGGTTTGCGATATCGGAAAACCCAGAATTTTGTCTGCTTGCTGAAAAAGTGTGCGCGCCTTTTCATTGGTATCGAACAAATCTTTACCCATACCGGTAAACTGGGCACCCTGACCAGGGAAAACATAGGCCTTACTCATGATATCTGTTTTTTAGTGGGTGCAAAAATAACAACTATTCGATAAAACGCGCCTTTAACTCGGGTGTAGGAATCATGCAGGCATCCTTTTTCCCGAACCACGTGTACCGGTTGCGGGCAACCCAATCGTACACGGCATTTCGAATGATGGGCGGCACCACAATAAATGCGTACATCAGCGGCCAGACACCCGTTAGTTGCCGGGCAATTTCTAATGCAGCACTGCTCCGCATGTAGATTTTTCCGTTTTGCAGCAATACTACGCTCTCAAACTTTCGCCCTTCGGGGGTGAGGTGTGCCAGTTGCTGTTTAGCAAACGCACTTTGCAACGCAGCAAAATGAAACTTAGCGGAAGGATCGCGCTGAATGATGAACAATACGGACTGGTTGCATAAGTTGCACACACCATCGAACAGTACCACACGGGAAGGCTTTAACGAAGCAGATGTACCCATCCTTTAAGCGTGCGGTTTTGTTTAGAAGGATCGACCACATCGAAAGTAACATCGGCCACGTAGTAATAAACACCCGAACTCAACGCCACCCCGTTATTATCTCTCCCATCCCAATCAATATAGACAGACCGGCCATCATCGCCTTTCAGGCCCACATAGCTATACACCTCTTTTCCCCAACGGTTATACACCCTGAATTCTACGCGTTCCACAAAACGCGCACACCGTGCATTTACCAGATCATCCTCCACGGTACCGCAAGGGGCCTCACCATTTTCGTTTAACACGGTTCGATCGCTGTAGGCGCTGAACTTGTCATTGCACTTGTCTTCGTTAGGCGTAAATACGTTTGGCAGTTCGTAATACGGGCAGTTGTCGAAGCAGTACTGTTGGCTTAGTTCACTCTCGTTGCCCGAGCGGTCTACCGCACTGATTTTGTAACAGCGCGCAAAAGATTTCAGGTTTTGGTTGCTGTCGATGAAGAACGTATCGCGCACGTTCTCGGCATACAGGGTAAACTCCTCGCCCAGTTTATTGGCTATGTAAATATTGTAACTCTTGATGTCGGCACGGCATACTTCATCTGAGGGCCTGTTCCAGGTGAGTGTGTTGCTGAATACATTATTACCGCAAGAAGTATTTCTGATCAAATCCTCGCAAGATGCGGCAACAATATCCAACTCTGGTGTGCAGGGAGGGTCGCTGTCGTTTGGCTGGGCACAAATGGTTTGCGAAAAGTTGAGCAGCGGCTCATCAATTTTCGGGTTGCCATAGGCGCCACGGGTTAACACGCGGTAGCAATACACTTCTGTTTCGCGGAGCGGTGTGCTTTGGTATTGACCAGAATCTATGTACATGAATCTGTACTGCCCCACGTCAACGCTGTCGATCAGCATTAATTCATTGTCGCGTGCATCGGCCGGGCCGCGATAGATGAGGTGGCGGGGGAAAGTTTGGGTCTGGTTGCTCCACGGCACATCGGCATTCCAGGTCAGCTCAATGCGTTGCACTTGCGGCTCAGCTTCCAGCCGCACGGTCGATGCCGTAAACGAGGTATCTACCGCGTTGGCATCGCGATCGTAGAGCACTACCCGGTAGTTGTAGATCAGTTCTTCTGTGTTGATGGCAAGATCGGTAAAAGTGGAGTCTGTAAGGCGACCGGGATGTGGCTTCGTGATGCGGATGTTACCGCTGAAGCCCTCTGCTCGGTACACCTCGTAACTATAAGGAGGCGGAAACTGGGCGGGGCTCAAATCGAAGGGCGATCGCCATCTCACTGTAACCTGCCCATCGGTGCGATCGGTGCGGTCTACCGTTACGTGGGTAATAACAGGTGCATCGGCCAGAATCGGATCGAGGCACACATCTTGCGATACATAGCTTTCGCCACCTCCGGGCAAGGGAAACACCGCCACCAGCCGGTAGCAATACTGTGCACCCACGGCCAAACCCCTTCCGTTGTTATTGTCTCTGAATTGTGTGGTGGAGATGGGCAAATCGGCAATTTTTTCGAAGCCGAGGAATTCGGGCATGCCGGTTACGCACTCGGGGGGCACAAACGCAAACTGGTCTACACGCCTCCAAAGTTGTATGGTTTCGGCATTGCTGCACACGTAGCTCTCCCACGCAAGATTAGCAGCACGACTGGCCGGGTCTACCTGCCCGCTTTGCCAAATCGGTGCGGGGCCTACTACGCGGATATTCCACGTTTTAAATTGTACCAGCCGAGGTCCTTGCGGTGGCTTGTCGGTAATTTTGAATACAACCTGGTATGGTTGGTCTTTCACATGTTCGCAATCCGTTTGCCAGCGGAACTCCAGCCGTGCCTTGTTCAGGGGGTTGGATGGCAGAAACCTAAAAGGGCTGGGGTTGGTAGAGGCAGGGTTGGGGTTGATTTCGAATACCTGAGAAAATGCTTCAATCAACACACTGTCGCCATCGGGATCGAAACCGAAAATATCTTCGGTAACCAGTTCGCCTGCTTCCACACAAATATCTTCTGGCACTTCCAACTCGGGGCGTTGGTTGGTACAATCTTCCACAATAATCTGCATGTCGCGCACCACATAGCCCATACGTATCCACTGGCCGTTGATTTTGCGCCACTCCACAATCAAAAAAGCAATGTTATACTCCCCCTCGGCTCCGGGCGCATCCCACGTAATGGTACCGGTTCGCGGGTCGATTTGGAACGTGGGTGGGCCGTCACCATTTTCATTAGCCAAACCGTATTCCAATCCTATCCTGTCGTAAAATTCTTTGTTGTTAGGGTCGCGGTAGTTGTTTACCACCTGCCCCTTCTCGCGTTTGGGCACCGTAAACTCGAAAGAAACACTGTCGCCATCCGGATCGTAAGCGCCCGGGTTGTGAAACCAGGCAGCGCTGGTGCAGGCCTTGTCGATCGGTGGCACCAATAATTTGGGAGAATTGTTGCATCCCAAAAAAGGATCGATGTTGATAACGGTTTCCATGTAGAAACGCGTTTCGATGGAGTTAAAAATATTAAGTATGCCCCCATTGCGGTTGGGCTCCAGGTAGCTGATAACATACCGACCCGGACCGGAGTAGGTGTGCTCTACGCTGTAAGAAACCGTGCCGATGTTGGGGCCCAGATCGGGCCTGCGGGTGTTTTCGATAGTGGGGGTAATGATGGGTTCACTCCGGTCGCCAAAATCGAGTACCCCATCGCCAAAGCGGATGTCGGAACCCGTATTGGTGTAAACGGTAATGGTGATGCGAAAAGTAAGGCTGGTGCAATTGAGACGCTCTACGGTTATTTCTCCGGCACGCAAGTGTGTGGCGTGGGTTGCCACTGCAAACAACAAAATCGCCCCTGCCAGGCTCCACGCCCGCTTCATCCACGTATTCATCATTCTTTTTCTTTCAAAAATCATTCTCTCAACCAGCCTCCTGTGTTCAACATTCAAAACAGGCGGCAGGTTTACAAATAACAACAATTTACGGTAAACCCATCGTTAAAAATAGGGTTCTTCCATCACCCTTTGGGGTACAGAAAGTGGATTTTGTTTGATTTTGGGTGAAAATTGGATTTGGCAAGTCTGAGTGGGATATTTGTCTATGCGCGTTGTAGCCGAAATACCCCATCCGGAGTGTAAAATCACCGTCTTTCACTGGAATAACAAGTTTCTCATCAAGTTGGAGTTGGGGCCTTTCGAACAGACCTTCAAAATCAGTGAACTGGACCTTATGTCAGAAGCAGATATTCAGAAGATTCTGAATGAAGACTTTATCAATCAGGCCATGGCCCGGTTTGCCGATATGTCGCGCAGCCTGGACGAGGCCACCCACGAGATCTGATCAAAGTACCCGTTTTGGTATTGTAACCCCGACTTTTAACTTTGGCATCCCTTAAAATGGCAGTTGGCTGAATGGAGATTGTAGAAAAGAAAAATAAGAACAAGGCATACAAACCTATTCTGGAGGGCATACCCGATTGGCCCGTCTATCAGCTGAGTAAAAACAGAAAAGAGTTTCTGGAGGAGGTAACGCAAAAATCCATAGAGCGAGTAAAGCTGTTGCGCCCCACACGCAAGAAGTTGATCGATGAACTGGAGGCCACCGTATTTCGCGAGCAAAACCGGTTAAAGCGCAACCGCTGGCGGGTAGATCCTCCCGATGAATCGCGGTTCTGGTCGGGCATCAAGGCAGAGTTAGTAGAACTGAGCAGCAAAGCCACCGATGAAGTATCAAAGGGGGAAGAAGATATTCTTTATCGAATTGTGCACCGCTACGCACATGAGATAGCGGGCAATTTCAAGCCCAGCAAATACAAGGTAGCGCGCGAAATTACCAAGTTCTGGTTTTCGCGCCTGCTCAATGGTGCACGCATCAAAAAGTTTGGCGGGTTTTTCCGCTCCAAATACACCCTGCGCGACAAAATTCATGTGGTGGGCAAAGTAAAATTGTTGCGCAAGCTGGCCCGTCAGGGCACGGTGGTCATGGTTCCCACTCACTTCAGTAACCTAGATTCCATTTTGATCGGCTGGATCATCCACTCGTTGGGGCTGCCGGCCTTTATTTATGGCGCAGGTTTGAATCTATTCAACATCAAAATCTTCGCCTACTTCATGAACAGCCTGGGGGCATACAAGGTAGACAGGCGCAAGAAAAACCTGCCTTACCTGGAAACCCTGAAAATGTACAGCACGCTGGCCCTGCAAAAAGGCGCTCATAGTTTGTTTTTTCCGGGAGGCACACGCTCGCGTTCGGGCATGATCGAAAAGCAGTTGAAATTAGGATTGCTCAGCACTTCCATTGAAGCGCAGCGCAACCTGTTTATGGAAGACCCGAGCGATAACGTGCGCAAAATTTTCGTAGTGCCTGTAACTTTGAACTACCATTTTGTACTGGAAGCGCCCGACCTGATTGAGGACTACCTGCAGGTGAAAGGCCAGGATCGCTATTTCCCCGAGCAGGACAAGTACGGCAGTTTTCAACTGTTGCGCTTTATGTTCAAGTTCTTCACCAAGGGGTCCAATATTTCCGTTTCCATTGGCCCCGCCCTGGACGTAATGGGCAACTATGTAGATGAAGAAGGTCGCAGCCTCGATGCGCACGGTCGGGTAATCAACGCACGCGACTACTTTATGTCGAATGGCGTGGTAACAGAAGACCACCAGCGCGAAGATGAGTATACCCGCATGCTGAGCCAACGCATTGTGAGCGAATACCACCGCATCAACCGCGTGTTTGCCAGCCACCTGGTGGCGTTTGTAGCGTTCCAGATGTGGTTGAAAAAGCACCCCAAGCTCGACCTGTTCAGCTTCCTGCGCTTGCCAGAGGAAGAACTGGAACTGGACTACCAGGAGTTCCGCGCCACCTTCAAGCGTGTCAGAAAAGAAATCTATCGAATGAAAGACGAGGGCAAGGTAAACCACGCTACCCACTTGAAAGGCAAAGCCGACCTTGTGATCCGTCATGGCCTTGACAATGTGGGCATCTTCCACCTCAACCGCCCGTTGTTACTCAACAAAAAGGGCAACATCGTTACACAAGATTTGTCGCTGCTCTACTATTATCAAAACCGGTTGGTAGGCTATGACCTCGAGAAGCTTATCTGACAAACCTATAGGGGTTATCGGGGCTGGTAACTTCGGGTCTGCCATCGCCAACATCATTGCCCTACATCGTAGGGTGCTGCTCTACGCGCGCGATGAAAAAGTGGTGAAAACCATTTTGCGCAAGCAGGACAACCGCGGGCATAAAATGCACAAAAACGTATTACCCACGAACGATCTGGAATACCTTTCGGACCAGTGCGATGTTATTTTTCCGATCGTGCCCTCTGCGCACTTTCGCTCCATGATGCAGAAGCTATCGCCCTCGCTGCGGCCCAGCCACATACTGATACACGGCACCAAAGGGTTCGACATCAAGCTGGGCAAAGGCGAAACGTTGGAAACGGTAAAGAAACTGAGCCGCAGCCAGGTAAAAACCATGAGCGAAGTAATTCGCGAAGAAAGTGTGGTGGTGCGCGTGGGTTGCCTGGCGGGGCCTAATCTATCGAAGGAACTGGCGCAAAGGCAGCCAGGAGCCACCGTTATTGCCAGCCCTTTTCAGGAAGTGATACAGTTGGGCAAAAAACTGCTGCGCAACGACCGGTTTCAGGTGTATGAAAACAACGACCTGGTAGGCGTTGAACTGGCGGGCGTTCTGAAAAACATTATGGCCATTGCCTCGGGTGCACTAAGTGGCCTGGGATATGGCGAAAACGCGAAGGGATTGTTGATCAGCCGGGGTGCCGTAGAAATGATTTATCTGGGGCGGGCCCTGGGGGGCAATGTAAAAGCTTTTCTGGGTGTGGCCGGTATTGGCGACTTGGTTACCACCTGCAACAGCCCCATGAGTCGAAATTTCACGGTGGGCTACCGACTGGCCAAAGGCGAAACGCTGGCAGAGATTCTGGACAGCATGGAGGAAGTAGCCGAAGGGGTAAACACCGTAAAGATTACCAAGAAGTGCGCAGACTACTATGGTGTGCGCGCACCCATCACCGAAACGCTGTACCGGGTTTTGTTTGAAGGCATGACGGTGGAGGCAGCCGTGCAATACCTGATGCGCTACCCTTTGAATGTGGACATCGATTTTATTTGAGCGCAGCCCTGATCTTCTCGGCTACTGCGGCCAGTTCGTCCTGGGTGGGCCTTAATTTCGGACGAGTAAAGTTTACATCGTCTGCCGAATTCATGGGCACCAGGTGTACGTGCGTATGCGGCACCTCCAACCCGATTATCGAAACACCAATGCGTTGACACGGCACGGCTTTGCTCACCGCCCCGGCCACACTTTTGGCAAACACCATCAAATCGGCCAACTCGGCATCGGGCATATCAAAAACGTAGTCCACTTCTTTTTTGGGCACTACCAACGTATGGCCCAATACCAGGGGCATAATATCCAGAAAAGCGATGAAGCGATCATTCTCTGCCACTATGTGGCCGGGAATTTCGCGCTGAATGATGCGTGTGAAAATGCTGGGCATATTCTTCCGGAAAGAATTTTTAAACGGTGATGTTCACTACTTCAAACTCCATTTCGCCTGCGGGCGTTTTTATCAACGCACTCTCTCCTTTCTTTTTGCCCAACAACCCTTTGCCAATGGGCGACATGGTGCTGATCTTCCCTGTCTTCAGGTCGGCTTCTTCTTCCGACACCAACGTATAGGTAAATGAAGCGCCATTCTTCTTATTCTTAATGGTTACTTTAGAAAGAATAGAAACTTTAGACGTATCTACGTTCGATTCGTCCAACAGGCGTGCGTTCGCTAACAGGTTTTCCAACTGGGCAATCTTTGCTTCCAGGTGGCCTTGCGCGTCTTTGGCCGCATCGTATTCAGCATTTTCGCTCAAGTCGCCTTTGTCGCGCGCTTCGGCAATCTGCCGCGCAATATCAGCCCGCCCTTTCGACTTCAGTTCGTTCAGCTCACTCTTCAACTTCTCTAATCCGTCTTTGGTGTAGTACGATACATTCTTACTCATGACCATTCTATCAATTTGGTTTTGCCTCCATCTTTAATCACAGCCGTGAAAAAAGAAACAACGGTTTCGTTGCCGAAACCGTTGTTGACACAAAGGTAATTCTTTCTGCGACTAAAGCAAAAATCAGCTTCCTACCAATTCGGGTATCTGAGCCTGTACTTCTTCCAGCAGTTCGTCATCAAATTTGGCCAGGTACAATGTTTTGGCTTTCGCCAATTGCTCGAGGGTTAACCCTTTGGCACCCCGCAAATCTGCTTTATATAGACTGGCATTTTCAAAGTCGGCACCCATCAAGTAGCTGCCCTGCAGATTTGCCTCCATCAAAAACGCATTCTTAAAGTTGGTTTTGATGAGGAAAGCATTTTCGAATTGCGCCTTGATCAAGAATGCATCTTTAAAATTGGCTCCACTGGCATAGGCCCCGTTCAGGTTAGCCTGGTTCAGATTAGAATTCTCCAGGTTAGTCTGGTTTAGTCGGGTGTTCTCCAGGTTGGTTTCAATCAAAGACGAATTACTGAGGTTAGATGAGTTGAGGTTAGACCCTTTCAGGTTTACGTAGTTAAGGTTGGTGCGCGCCAGGTAACAATTCACCAGGTTTATTTCATGAATTTTATGACGATTGAGACGCTTGATGTTACCCACCGTACGGAAGGCTGCTTCTTCCGATTCCCACAAGCGAAAGTCATCAATTTCATCGCGGTAGGTTCTGATCAGTTTTCGGGTTTCCCCATTCTGTTGTAACCAAACCAGAAGAATACCAATCACTGCGATGTCGAAAATCATACCATGGGCCTCGGCCAATACCTGTGCCCAGAAATTATCGAAATCGGTAAGGTAGTATTTCAGGCTAAGGCTTAATACCACCAGAGCCACCACCAATAAAACTAACGCTGAAGTAAGCAAAGGTTTCTCTACTACTTCATTAAATTGATCCTGCAGCCTGCGGGTAAAATGAGTAAACCTGGACATTCAACTTGACAAAATGGAATTTACAAAAAAAAATATTTTTTGGGAATACCTGACTTCGTTTTTCTTATCCTATGTTTAAAGGTAAGTTAAATCAAAGGCACGGGGCACGCTGATTTGCCGCCAGATATTACATTGGTTTGTAAAGTTGCTCAACAGAACTACAACAAGAGGTGGATCGTTAAAAAGTAAATGGCCAACCCTAACAAATCGTTGGTAGTTGTAATAAAGGGCCCCGATGCCAGCGCGGGGTTGAAACCAAAACGGTTCAATATCAATGGGGTAATGGTGCCTATCAGTGAAGCAAAAATCACCACACAAAAAAGTGCAATGGCCACCACCGGTGTAAGCGGGTCGTAGCCGAAAGCGAGCCATGTGGCACCAAAAACAAGGGCAGACAAAAACAAACCATTCAACAGGGCTACACTCAACACCTTACCCAGGCGCGTCCATATCCGTTCGTCTACCAGGCCGGAGCCGGCCAGGCTTTGTACTACCAATGATGAAGATTGGATGCCCACGTTGCCACCGGTGGCCTGAATAAGGGGTATAAAAAAAGCGATGGCTGCCACGCGCGCAATCTCATATTCGAAAAAACCCATGAAGCGGGCGCTGAGCATACCTCCGAAAATACCGATGAGCAACCACGGCAAACGCGCCCGCGTGTTGCGCCATACGCTGTCATCTTCTTCTACGTCTTCCGTTATACCCGACATCAACTGGCGGTCTTCTTCAGCTTGTTCGGTAATTACGTCTACCACATCGTCAATGGTAATTCTGCCCACCAACTGGTGTTGGAAATTCACCACCGGCACCGATTCCAGGTCGTATTTGGTCATGATCTCCGCCACCTCATAGTCGGGAAGATAGGTTTCCACTGCCACCACATCTTCATCGTAAATGTCTTTCACCAGGGTGCGTGTCTCCTTCAGAATCAGGTCTTGCAGGGCTACCTTCCCCAGCAGTTTGTCGTGGTCGTCTACTACGTACACGGCATAGAACTTCCCCACATTTTCAGCCTGCTTCCTTATTTCGTCTATGCACTGCACCACCGTCCAGTTCACGTTGGCTTTTATCAACTCTTTGGCCATCAAGCCACCGGCCACGTTTTCTTCGTAGCGCAGCAGGTCAATCACTTGTGTGCGCACGTCAGGGTCCAACAGGGCCAGTATCTCTTCGCTTTGCTTGATGGGCAACTCATTCAAAATGTCGGCTGCATCGTCCGAATCCAGCAGGTTGATGATGGCGGCAATCTCCTGTGGTTCGTACACCTTCAAAAAACCTTTGCGGGTGTCGGGGTCGAGGTCGCGAATGATTTCTGCGCGGTCCTCCAGCGGCAGCACATCGAGCACAAATTTGGATTCTTCGCTGCTGAATTCGTAAAGCAAAGAAGTGATATCGGCCGCGTTGATGTCTTCCAGTGTTTGCCGGATAAAAGAAATATCGCGATCGTCCAGCGCTTGCTGAAAACGATCGCGAAATTCTTTGGTTAACTCAAAGGGTGTGTGTTCTTTCACCGGCCTTCTCTATTTGCAGTACAAGTTCTTCAAAATCGTTTACCGACAACTGCTCCGCGCGCTGGTCCATTACAGGCAACTGGTACACAGAAGCGGGCAAATTTAGATTTTTAAGCGCGTTGCGCAATGTTTTGCGCCTGTTTTGAAACCCTTGTTTCACCACGCCCTGAAACAGGGTTTCATCGCACTGTAAGCGCTCGCGCTGGTTGCGCTGCAACCTGATGACTGCCGACATGACTTTGGGTGGCGGATGAAAAACTCCGGGTGGCACCTTGAACAGGTACTCTATGTTGTAATAGGCCTGCAGCAACACACTCAGAATACCATACGTTTTGTTGCCGGGTGGTGCCGCCAGGCGGTCGGCCACTTCTTTCTGCAACATGCCCACCACCTGCGTTACGCGGCCACGGTGCTGCAATACTTTAAAAAAAATCTGCGAAGAGATGTTGTAGGGAAAGTTGCCGATGATGGCCAACGGGCCGGGCACGAGCTTATCGAGGTCGGCCTGCAGAAAATCTGCTGTATAGATGGCGTCTTTCAATGCCGGATAATGTGCGCGCAGGTAGTACACCGACTCGGTATCGATTTCTATTAACCTAAGCTGCAACGGCCTTTGAGCCAGGTATTGGGTGAGCACGCCCGTGCCGGGGCCAATCTCCAGCACGGTTTCGTTTTCGTTCACATACAATGCCTCCACAATTTTGCGGGCAATGTTGTTGTCTTTCAGAAAGTGCTGACCTAAATATTTTTTGGGGCGAACCATAGCGCTTAAAGATACTCGACAAACCGTTGCCCGGTGTACAAATTCAAGGCGAGATTAAAATTTAATATAAATTGCACCATCACTTAACAAATAGCTGAAGACCATGTCGCAACAGAAGCAGCACGAAAAACCCCGCATAGGTATTACCCTTGGCGACTTAAACGGCATTGGCCCCGAGGTGGTGATTAAAGCACTGGCCGACAACCGGCTGCTCAACTTCATTACACCGGTGGTGTATGGTTCTTCGCGCGTGCTGTCGTACTACAAAAAGTTGATGGAGATAGAAGAGCTGAACTACAGCCAGGTAAAAACACCCGGCCAGTTTTTCCCCAAGGCCATCAATGTAGTAAACTGTTGGGAAGAAGCCATCGAAATAAACCCCGGGGTTGCCTCGAAAGAGGCGGCACGGGGGGCGTTGCTGGCATTGCAAAAAGTGGTAGAAGAGGCGCGTGCCGGCATCATCGATGGATTTGTTACCGCACCGATCGACAAAAACACCATACATGGTGAGGACTTTCCTTACCGCGGGCATACCGAATACCTTACGCAGGCCTTCAACGCTACCGAAACCCTAATGCTGATGGTGGCAGGCAACCTTCGGGTGGGCCTGGTTACAGAACATGTGCCGGTGCGCGACATTGCCCCTTTACTAACCCGCGAGCGTGTAGAGCTCAAGATCAGGCTGCTCGAAATGTCGCTGCGGCAGGATTTTAAAATCAACAAGCCACGCATTGCCGTTTTGGGCCTGAACCCGCACGCTGGCGATGAAGGCCTGATCGGCCAGGAAGAAATACAGGTAATTAAACCCGTTATTAGCGATCTGAAGAACAAAGGCAAGCTGATATTCGGGCCATTTGCAGCCGATGGCTTCTTTGGGGCCAGCCAGCACCTGAAATACGATGGCATTGTGGCCATGTACCACGACCAGGGCTTGGTGCCTTTTAAAACGCTGGCCTTCGAAAATGGCGTGAATTATACCGCAGGCTTACCCGTTGTGCGTACATCGCCCGACCATGGCACGGCCTACAGCATTGCGGGTAAAAACCAGGCAGACGAAAGTTCTCTGCGCCAAGCCATTTACCTGGCCTGCGACATTATCAAGAACAGAGTGCCGCAGTTGGAAGAAAAATAATCCCGGCCAACCAAAATATAGCGGCCTTTGCATCTGTATACGGAAAGAATCCGCACAATTTGCTTAGATTTGATATGAAGCGTTACAGGAAATGGACATTGTTACTAAAAAGCAAATCAATATTTTGATCCAACTGGCAGAGGCCGACAAGCATTTTGCCAAGACTGAGCGCGAGATCATCTTCCGCATCGCCCAAGATCGCAACTTCCCCGAAGAAGAGGTAACCAAACTCATTCGCAACCCCGAGCCCATCGAATCCCTGGGCGCCCTGTCTACCGAGCAAAAATTTGAATACCTGCTTACCTGCGTCAATCTGATGCTGGCAGACCACAAGGTGTTTGAAAGCGAAATCATCTTCTGTAAAAGCATTGCCATTAAGCTGGGCTTCAAGAAAAATGTGGTCGACTACCTTTCCGAGCACATGGAGTTGAAGAGCTTGGAAGACCTTAAAAAAGAGGTTTTTAGCAACTATGTACTACCCTAACGGCCGTTTTTAGCCAGATATGCCTAAAAAAGTCTACCCCGGTCCACTCAAATCAAACAATTCCTGTAAATTTGCCCGCTTATTTAAAAACCCCGGGGTTGAAGGCTTACGAAGTGAATATCATCGGGCTGAGCCTGAAGGCGCATGAGTTTAACCACACCTTAGGCGATGCGTTTTTCGAGCACTACGGCACCACCTTGTTAAACGGAGGAGCATTTGAGTCTCGGGTAATTTTAAATAAGCACGAAACGTTCATTGAGGTTGATTTTTCGATAGAAGGCAAAGCCGACCTGATTTGCGACCGATCGCTGGAACCCTTTCAGTATCCGGTAAGGGTGAAAAAACAGTTGCTTTTTAAGTATGGCGAGGAACCAGGCGAAGTAGATGAAAATATCATCATCATTACGCGCGATCAGGCCACGCTGGAACTTGGGCAAATTATGTACGAGTTGATTGCGTTGCAGATTCCGATGAAGAAGCTGCACCCCCGCTTCCAGGCTGTCGAAAGTGAATCTAATGACGAAGGGGAAATTGTCTACACCTCTTCCTCTGAAAAGAGCGATGAAGAAACAACAGACCCACGGTGGGAAATATTGAAGAAGCTAAATAAACAGTAGAACACTATGCCAAATCCGAAACGTAAAACCTCGAAAACGCGGAGAGACAAAAGAAGAACACACTATAAAGCTACAGCCAAACAGTTTGTGGTAGACAGCGCAACGGGCGAACACCACCTGCCCCACCGTGCCTACTGGCACGAAGGCAAACTGTATTTTAAAGGCAATGTAGTAATGGAGAAAGAGGTACTGGCGTAATTTGCCATGGCCACACACACTTTCTGCCTTCTTTTATTATCGATACAAAAGGTTTGTTACAAAAATCAACAGACTCGATAAACGTGTGCAAAGAAATTGCCCGGTTGATGTTTCAATCGGGCATTTGTTTTTAATAAATCAGAACTGTTCTCGCAAAGAGAAAACCTATGAACAAAATAAGAGCAGCCATTACCGGTGTGGGGGGTTACGTGCCCGACTACGTACTGACCAACAAAGAGCTCGAGACCATGGTAGAAACCACCGATGAGTGGATTACCACCCGCACGGGCATTAAGGAACGCAGAATTCTGAAGGGAGAAAACAAAGGTGTGTCGGTGCTGGGCATAGAAGCAGTGAAAGACCTGCTGGCTAAAACCAAGGTAGATCCCAAAGAAATTGATGCCATCATTTTCGCCACCGTTACTGCCGACATGACGTTTCCGGCCACAGCCAACATTGTGGCCACTGCAGTAGGTGCTACCAATGCTTTCAGCTACGACATGGGCGCAGCTTGCTCTGGTTTTCTTTTCGGATTGGAGACCGGTGCCAGCTACATTGAGTCTGGTCGCTATAAAAAGGTGATTGTGATTGGGGGCGACAAAATGTCGGCCATTCTGGATTACACCGATCGCACCACGTGCATTATCTTTGGCGATGGTGCCGGCTGTGTGTTGCTGGAACCAACCACCGAAGAAGTGGGCGTAATGGATTCCATACTTCGCAGCGATGGCTCGGGCGAAACCTACCTGCACATGAAAGCGGGTGGAAGCCGCATGCCTGCCTCGCACGAAACCGTGGATAAACGCCTTCACTTTGTTTACCAGGAAGGCGCGGCTGTATTTAAGTTTGCCGTTACCAACATGGCCGATGTAGCAGCCGAAGTGGCTGAACGCAATGGCCTGAAAGCTGAAGACATTACGTGGTTGGTTCCGCACCAGGCCAACAAACGCATTATCGATGCCACCGCCAGCCGCGTGGGCATTACCGAAGAAAAAGTGATGATGAACATAGAACGCTATGGCAACACCACTGCCGGCACACTGCCCCTGCTGTTGTGGGACTATGAGAAGCACCTAAAAAAAGGTGACAACCTCATTTTGGCAGCCTTTGGCGGAGGCTTTACCTGGGGTGCCATCTATGTAAAATGGGCCTACGATGGAAAAACCTTGGGCAAATAATGGCGCATGGGACGCACGCACGTAACACAAGCGCCAACCGTAAAGTAACCGACTTGTAAATATTTAATTCATTTGTAACTTCAAGACCTGATGTTTTATGGCAACTATTTCGGATCTGAGCAAGGGTAATTTTGTGCGCTACAATGGCGAGGTAATGCAGATAGAAGAACTGCAGCACCGTACACCCGGCAACCTGCGCGCATTCTACCAAGTAAAAATGCGCAACGTACGCAACGGTAAGATTGCAGAAAACCGTTTTCGCCCAGGTGATGAAATTCAGATACTGCGCGTAGAAACCAAAGAATATCAATACCTGTATGCCGATGGCGACAGCCTGGTGGTGATGGATAACGACACGTTTGAACAGGTGTATATCGACAAGGCCTTGCTGGGCAACTCTGTCAACTTCATTAAAGAAGGCGTTACGCTATTGATCGCTTTCGAAGATGGTACCAATGCCATTACCGCAGAAGCACCACAGCATGTGGTAGTAAACGTAACGTATACCGAGCCCGGTGTTGCAGGCGATACTGCCACCCGCACGCTGAAACCCGCCACCATTGAGACCGGTGCAGAAATTCGTGTGCCTTTGTTTGTAAACACAGGAGACAATATTAAAGTAAATACGGCCACGGGCGAGTACGTGGAGCGTGTAAAGTAATTTCAGGCCCATGGCAACAAAAAAGAAAGAAACACCGGTGGCTACAAAAAAAAACACCTACGGTAACGTGGACAAACCCTTAACCCAATCGGAAATGAAAACTTCAGAGATCAGAGACCTGATCGACTTTATTGCACATTCAGGCCTTAATGAAGTCGACATTGAAACAAAGGAGTTGAAACTTCATGTTAAGCGTGAACCCGATCAAAAAGTATTAAAATCATCAGCACCTGTTGTGGCTGCGCCAGTGGCCATGCCCGCAGCGCCCGTAGTGGCAGCACCTGCACCTGTTCCGGCAGCCACAGCACCTAAAGCAGAAAAAGCCGCGGGAACAAAGGCAACCGTTGATATCAAATCGCCTATGATTGGCACGTTCTACCGCTCGGCCAACCCCGATTCACCTCCATTCGTTTCCGTAGGCGACAAAGTATCGAAAGGACAGACCGTCTGCATCATCGAAGCCATGAAACTCTTCAACGAAATAGAGTCCGAAGTTTCCGGAACCATTGTAAAGGTGATGGTTGAAAACTCAACCCCGGTTGAATACGACCAGGTGTTGTTTGTGGTAGAACCGGATTAACTGGGATTTTAGGTCTGAGATGTCGTGATCATATTTTGATCCGACAACGCTCGCACCAGAATCGTAAATTCTAAAATCAGACTTCATGTTCAAGAAAATACTAATTGCTAACCGTGGCGAGATTGCATTACGCGTAATACGCACCTGCAAGGAAATGGATATCAAGACGGTAGCCGTTTACTCCACCGCAGACAAGGAAAGTTTGCACGTGCGCTTTGCCGATGAAGCGGTTTGCATTGGCGATGCACCCAGCAAAGAATCGTACCTGAACATTCCACGCTTAATTTCGGCCGCAGAAATTACCAATGCCGATGCCATCCACCCCGGCTACGGATTTTTATCCGAACGGGCAGAGTTCTCGGCCATCTGCCACGAGTACGGCATCAAATTCATTGGCCCCACTCCCGATATGATCAACGCCATGGGCGATAAGTCCACCGCGAAAGATACCATGAAGAAGGCGGGCGTACCTACTATTCCCGGTTCAGACGGCTTGTTGAGTTCGTTGGAAGAGGGTATGAAGATTGCCAAAGAAATTAAATACCCGGTTATCGTTAAAGCTACTGCCGGTGGCGGTGGCAAGGGTATGCGTATCATCAACAACGAGTCGGAGTTTAAAAAGGCCTGGGACGATGCCAAGCGCGAAGCAGGTGCTGCCTTTGGCAACGATGGACTTTACCTTGAGAAGTTTGTAGAGGAACCCCGCCACATTGAGATACAGGTGGTGGGCGATCAATACGGAAAAGTGTGCCACCTGTCTGAACGCGATTGTTCCATACAGCGCAGGCATCAGAAGCTGGTGGAAGAAACCCCCTCTCCCATTGTGAGCCAGGAGTTGCGCGAGCGCATGGGCGAAGCGGCCATCAAAGGCGCCAAAGCCATTAACTACGAGGGTGCCGGTACCATCGAATTTCTGGTAGACAAGCATGGTGACTTTTACTTTATGGAGATGAACACCCGTATACAAGTGGAGCATCCCATCACAGAAGAAGTAACCGACTACGACCTCATCAAAGAGCAAATTAAGGTGGCAGCAGGTGTGCCTATTTCAGGCACCAACTACTTCCCGAACCTCTATGCCATGGAGTGTCGCATCAACGCGGAGGATCCTGCGAATGGTTTCCGGCCGTCACCGGGCAAGATTATTAACCTGCATTTGCCGGGCGGCCACGGTGTGCGTGTTGACAGCCACGTTTACGCGGGCTACACCATTCCACCCAATTACGACTCCATGATTGCCAAACTGATTGTGAGTGGCCAATCGCGCGAGGAAGTTATTACGCGCATGAAACGTGCGTTGAGTGAATTTGTTATCGAAGGGATCAAAACAACCATTCCTTTTCACCTGAAACTGATGGACAATGCCACCTTCCGCTCGGGCAAGTTTACCACTAAATTCCTCGAAACCTCTTTCGATTTTTCCGACTTGAAATAATCTCTGAAGAGTCTTCTGCCACACCGAAGACTCTTCCTCCTTCTGCCGGGTTCAGAACGAACCATTCCTTGGTTGGTAAATCCCTTTTGTAGATGAGATTTACGACCAATAGCATAACAACTGCCGCTTATATAATTGACCGGAACCGGCCAGCCGAACACTCGTTTTTTTAAAGTACTTTTCAAAGTCGGAGGCATGACCTTCCGTCACCTCAGAAAAGGTTAAATTAACTTCTTTAAAAAGTTATCCATACAAAATGAAAAGACGGGATTTTGTTCAGTTGGCAGGATTGGGTCTGGGTGGCCTCATGCTGCCTGTGTCTGTATTTGGTAGGGAGGTTCCGGCCGAGGTGCTGTTAGAACATCCGCTGCAGGTATCGCAAAAAAAACAATTGGCCGATGTGGCCCTTAACACGGCACGCGCCAGTGGCGCCACCTATGCCGATGTGCGCATCGGACGTTACCTCAATCAGTTCATCACCACCCGCGAAAACCGTGTGCAGAACATTGTCAATACCGAATCGTTTGGCGTGGGCGTTCGCGTTATTGCCAATGGCACCTGGGGCTTTGCGGCTACTAACAATGTTACGGCCGATGGCGTAAAGAAAGCCACCGAGCGGGCCGTGGCTATTGCCAAAGCTAACTCCAAATTCCAGAAAGAGCCGGTAAAACTGGCTCCCGTAAAGGGCTACGGTGAAGTAACCTGGAACACCCCGATTCAGAAAAACGCCTTTGAAGTTCCTGTTTCCGAAAAGGTAGAGCTCTTGTTAAGTACCAACAGCGCAGCGCTGAAGGCAGGTGCCAACTTTGCCAATTCGAACCTCTTTCAGGTCAACGAACAAAAATACTTTGCGTCCACCGATGGCTCTTACATAGATCAGGATGTGCACCGCATATGGCCCACCTTCACCGTATCGTGCATCGACCGGGCCTCGGGCAAGTTCAAATCGCGCGATGCGCTAAGCGCCCCCATGGGCATGGGTTACGAATACCTGATTCCCAAGGCTGAAGACAAGCTCGATGCTCCGGATGGCATGAAGTTGTACCGCAACAGCTACGACATGATTGAAGATGCCACCAAAGCAGCCCAACAAGCCAAGGCCATGCTTACCGCCAAGTCGGTAGAGCCGGGCAAATACGACCTGGTGCTGGAACCCAACCATCTGGGCCTCACCATTCACGAATCGGTAGGTCACCCGTTAGAACTGGACCGCATACTGGGGTACGAAGCCAATTATGCGGGCACCAGCTTTGCCACACTCGACAAGTTGAATTCGGGAACGTTTAATTACGGAAGCAAGATGGTGAATATTTTTGCCGACAAAACACAACCCGGGTCGCTAGGTGCCGTGGGCTACGATGACGAGGGCGTGCAGTGCAAACGCTGGGATTTGATTAAAGAAGGCATTTTTGTAGGTGTGCAGGCCATCCGCGATCAGGCCCACATTGTGGGCCTGAACGAATCGCACGGTTGCTGCTACTCGCAGAGTTGGAGCGATGTGCAGTTTCAACGGATGCCGAACGTTTCGCTGGCGCCAGGCAAAGATCCCTACAGCGTAGACCAGATGATCAAAGACGTGGAGAAGGGCATTTACATTGCTGGCCGCGGCTCTTACTCCATCGATCAGCAGCGCTACAACTTCCAGTTTGGCGGTACGGTGTTCTACGAAATCAAAAACGGAGCAATTGCCGGGATGCTGAACGATGTGGCTTACCAATCGAACACACAAGAGTTCTGGAACAGTTGCGTTCGTATTTGCGATGAAAGCGATTACCGGCTCTTCGGCTCCTTCTTCGATGGCAAAGGTCAGCCCTCGCAGGTAAGTGCGGTGTCGCATGGCAGCTCTACCACCCGCTTCAACGGTGTGAATGTAATTAATACCGGACGGACAATCTGATTACCCTTAAAAGAAGACAAATCATGGCAATACTTTCTAAAGAAGAAGCGAAGACCATCCTGGAGAAAGTCATCAGCTTCTCCAAGGCCGATGGTTGCGAAGTAAACCTAAATGGCAATGATGGCGGCAACATCCGCTATGCGCGCAATAGCGTATCCACCGCAGGGGAAGACAGCAACGTTACGCTGGCTGTTCAATCGTATTTCGGTAAAAAATCCGGAGCGGCCACCATCAATGAATTTGATGATGCCTCGCTGGAAAAAGTGGTGAGGCGTGCGGAAGAGTTGGCCAGACTTGCACCCGAAAATCCCGAGTTTATGGAGCCGCTGCCCCCCCAAAACTATGGGCCCGACACCAAAACCTTTTCGGAGTCCACCGCAAAGATTACACCCGAATACCGCGCACAGGCTGCAGCCAACAGCATCAACTCCGCCAGCGCCAACAACCTCACCGCGGCCGGTTTCCTGGAAGACAGCCGCGGTTTTTCTGCGATGATGAACAGCAAGGGCCTTTTTGCCTATAATCAGGCAACGGGAGTAGACTTTACCGTTACCATGCGCACCAACGATGGCACCGGCTCTGGCTGGGTAGCCCGCAACTTTAACGATGTAAGCAAACTAGATACCGCAGAGGCATCGAGAATTGCCATCGACAAGGCACTGCAGTCGCGCAAGGCCAAGGCCATCGAGCCAGGCAAGTACACGGTAATCCTCGAGGCCAACGCGGCCGCAGACCTGATCGGCCTCATGCTCTTTGGCATGAACGCGCGCACGGCCGATGAAGGCCGCAGCTACTTATCTAAAAAAGGTGGCGGCACCAAACTGGGCGAAAAAATTGTGGACGAACGCGTCACCATCTATACCGATCCGTGGAATGAAGAAGTGCCCACCGCCAACTGGACGGGCAACGGCATGGCCCGCACCAAGATGGATCTGATCAAAAACGGGGTGGTGGCTAACCTGATTTACGACCGCTACTGGGCTTCGCAGAAAAATGTGGCCCCGGTTCCTTTTCCCGGCAACCGCATCATGCTGGGGGGCGATGCGTCTATCGAAGACATGATCAAAGACACGAAGAAAGGGGTGCTGGTAACGCGCTTCTGGTACATACGCGCGGTAGACCCGCAAACCCTTCTGTACACCGGATTGACCCGTGATGGAACATTTTACATCGAAAATGGAAAAATCAAACACCCCATCAAGAATTTCCGTTTCAATGAAAGTCCGGTGATTATGCTGAACAACCTGGAAACCCTGGGTAAACAAATGCGTGTAGCCAGCGGTGGAGGGCCGGGAGGTGGCGGCAGCGCGCTGATTCCTTCTATGAAGATTCGCGACTTTACATTCAGCAGCCTGTCGGATGCGGTGTAGGCGCTGTTAAGCGTGAATTAAAATAAAGAGACAACCACAATCCTTCGCTAGGGTTGTGGTTGTTTTGATATATTGTAAACGCGAAGCTGTCCATCTCACCACAAAAGGGTGAGGTATGTGTAAGCAACATTTGTTAACATTCGAAAGCGGAACGAAACACAACTAAATACACAACTCCCTTGAAACGCAGAGACTTTATTTACCTCACCGGGCTGGGTACAGCCGGTGCGGCCCTGATGGGAGGCATCCCCGTGGTGGGCAATCCCATTCACCCCGAGCGGGCCCTCGAAACCGTGGATCCGGCCATTAAGAAACGCATGGCCGATGTGGCGCTGAATGCTGCGCGCAGCAAAGGCGCTACTTACACCGATGTGCGCATCGGGCGCTACCTCAACCAGTTTGTGGTTACACGCGAAGACAAAGTGCAGAACATTGTGAACACCGAGTCGTATGGCATGGGCGTGCGCGTAATTGCCAACGGCAGTTGGGGCTTTGCTGCCACCGACAAGATGGACAACGACAGCATCGCAAAAACGGCTGAGACCGCTGTGGCCATTGCCAAAGAAAACGCGCGCCTGCTTACCGAGCCGGTGCGTCTGGCACCGCAAAAAGGTTATGGCGAAGTGACTTGGAAAGCACCGATCGAAAAAAATGCCTTCGAGGTGCCCATCAAAGAAAAGGTAGACCTGCTGCTGGGTGTGAACGATGCAGCCATGAAAGGGGGCGCTAACTACATTACGTCTGTGTTGTTCTTGGTGAATGAACAGAAGTACTTTGCCTCTACCGATGGCTCTTACATCGATCAGGATGTGCATCGCATCTGGCCCACGTTCTTCATTACCAACATCGATGCGGCATCCGGCAAATTCGAAACACGCAATTCACTCAGTGCCCCCATGGGCATGGGTTATGAATACCTGTACGCGCGCCCGCAAGATAAAATTCTCGGAGGCGTTACACCGCTCTACAAAGGCCGCTACGACATGCTGGAAGATGCCAAGGCGGCAGCCGCACAAGGCGCAGAAAAACTGAAATCAAAATCGGTGGAGCCGGGTAAGTACGATCTGATTCTCGACCCTTCGCACCTGTGGCTCACCATTCACGAGTCGGTAGGGCACCCGTCAGAACTCGACCGCGTGCTGGGCTACGAGGCCAACTTTGCCGGTACCAGCTTCCTCACCCTCGATAAGTGGGAATCGAAGAAGTTCAACTTCGGCAGTAAGATTGTAAACATCAAAGCCGACAAAACACAACCAGGCTCTTTGGGTGCCGTGGGTTACGATGACGAAGGTGTGCAGTGCGGTGAGTGGGACATTATCAAAGACGGCATATTGGTGAACTACCAAACCATCCGCGACCAGGCCCACATTTTGGGTTTACCCGCCTCGCAAGGTTGCTGCTATGCCGACAACTGGAGCAGCGTGCAATTCCAACGCATGCCCAACGTATCGCTACAGCCGGGCAAAGAAAAGAAAAGCGTAAACGACCTGATTAAGGATGTAGAGAAAGGCATCTACATTGTAGGCGATGGATCGTTCTCCATCGACCAGCAGCGCTACAACTTCCAGTTTGGCGGCCAGCTCTACTACGAAATCAAAAACGGTAAGATTGCCGGCATGCTGCGCGATGTAGCGTACCAATCGAACACGCAAGAGTTCTGGAACAGTTGCACCGCCATTGCCGATGCAGACGACTACCGCCTGGGCGGCTCCTTCTTCGATGGCAAAGGGCAGCCTCCGCAAAGCAGTGCCGTTTCGCACGGTTCGTCCACCGCCCGGTTCAATGGTGTGAATGTGATCAATACTTCCAGAAACTTAGGTTAACTTCTTATGCCAATACTTAGCAAAGACGAAGCACAGGCACTTTTGAAAAAAGTACTGAGCTATTCCAAAGCCGATGAGTGCGAAGCCAACCTGAATGGCAGCGACAACGGCAATATACGTTATGCACGCAACGCTGTAAGCACCAGCGGCCGCACCAGCCAGAGTACACTGGTGGTATCATCCGCTTACGGAAAAAAACTGGGTGTGGCTACCATCAACGAATTTGATGATGCCTCTCTGGAAAAGGTGGTGAGGCGCTCGGAAGAACTGGCGCTGCTGGCACCCGAAAATCCGGAGTACATGCCCTTCCTCGGTCCGCAAACATATGGCCCCTCTAAAACGTACGTGCCAGCCACTGCGGCCATCACACCCAAGCAACGCACCGACTTTGTGGAGCAAAGCCTGAAGGTGGCTAAGGGCGGAAAGACTGTTGCCGCAGGCTATTTGGAAGACAGCACCGGCTACGCAGCCATGATGAACACCAAAGGGCTGTTTGCCTACAACACAGCCACCTCAGTGAACTTCAGCGTAACCGTACGCACGGAAGATGGCAAAGGCTCGGGTTATGCCACACGCGGTTACAACGATGTAACCAAACTAGACACGCAAAGCGCCACTGAGATTGCCAACGAAAAGGCGTTGAAGTCGGCCGCTGCGAAAGCCATTGAGCCGGGTAAGTACACGGTTATATTGGAGCCGGCTGCCGCAGCCGTGCTGCTGGAGCGCATCATGTTTGGGTTAGATGCGCGGCAGGCCGATGAGGGCCGCAGCTTCCTGAGCAAACCGGGTGGCGCCACCAAGCTGGGCGAAAAAATGGTGGACGAACGTGTAAACATCTATTCTGACCCGCAACATCCGGAGCTGCCCACCAGCCCGTGGACAGGCGATGGCCGCCCGCAAGAACGCACCAGCTGGATAGAAAAAGGTGTGATCAAAAATCTGACCTACGAACGCTACTGGGCCGAAAAGAAAGGTGTGAAAGCCATACCCAACCCCGATGCCATCATCATGGATGGCGGCACCAAGTCGCTGGAAGAACTGATAGCCGGAACCAAAAAAGGGGTGCTGGTAACCCGCCTGTGGTACATCCGCGATGTGGATCCACAAACGCTGCTGCTCACCGGCCTTACGCGCGATGGCACCTTCTACATCGAGAACGGCAAGATCCAATACCCGATCAAAAACTTCCGTTTCAACGAGAGCCCCATCATTATGCTGAACAACCTGGAAGAGATGGGCAAGGTAGAACGAACCGTAAGTGTAGAATCAAATATCAACTACCTGCTGCCTCCGTTAAAGATCAGAGACTTTACGTTCTCCAGCTTGTCGGATGCAGTATAGATTTCAGCACTACTTTGCGTGCCTTTGCGTTCTTTGCGGGTTGAAATGAAAACCGTCAGAGGACGCAAAGGAGCGCGGAGGTTTTTTTAGGATGTGCCGTGCGGATGGATAGCAATCAAAAGTTTTTCTTCACCAGAATACAATACGAGTCGGGCGACTGGGATGTGGACGAGCGCATGCCTGCCAATGTGCTGAACTCGCTCATCGAATACACCACGCTGCCCATCGATACCCGCGAGAACATTGTGTCGTTAAGCAGCACGGAGATTTTCAAAGCACCTTTCTGCTACCTCAGCGGGCACAAGCTGGTTGAATTCACCGCCAGCGAAAGAGCCAACTTCGAAAAATATATAAACAATGGCGGCTTTGTATTTGTAGACGACTGCAACCACGACATCGATGGGCTGTTTGCCAAGTCTTTCGAATCGCAGATGGAGCGCATGTTTGGCAGCCAGGCACTGAAGAAAATTCCCAACAACCACGCCATCTACCAGTCGTTTTTTAAGTTTGATGGCCCCCCTACCACCGCGCAGGAACTGAACGGCTGGGGCGATGACATTGTGCACGACTACCTGAAAGCCATTGAAGTGAATGGCCGCATTGCCGTGCTCTACAGCAACAAAGACTACGGCTGCGAGTGGGATTATGACTTTCGCAACAAACGGTTTTATAAAATAGACAACACGCGTTTCAGTGTAAACATAGTGATGTATGCGCTGACCAGTTAATTCACCTGAGCATGACAGACCAACTACAAAAGACAGAACAATCTGTGCAAGACCTGATTGCGCGGCTGGGCACCTTAAAGCAGGAAATCCGCAAAGTGATTGTGGGGCAGGAAGAAACCATCGACCAGTTGCTGGTAACCTTTCTGGCTGGGGGCCATGCGTTGTTGGAAGGCGTGCCTGGCCTGGCAAAAACATTAATGATCCGCACGCTCTCCGATGCCATCGACCTGAAGTTCAGAAGAATTCAGTTCACCCCCGACCTGATGCCATCCGACATTCTGGGCACCGAAGTGTTGGAAGAAGACCACACCACCGGCAAACGCATCTTTAAGTTCAACAAGGGCCCCATTTTTGCAAACATCATTCTCGCAGACGAAATCAACCGCACCTCTCCCAAAACACAAGCCGCTTTGCTGGAGGCCATGCAGGAGTTTGAGGTAACGTATGCAGGCACCACTTATCCGTTGGAGCGACCTTTCTTTATTTTGGCCACGCAGAACCCCATCGAGCAGGCCGGCACGTTCCCATTGCCGGAAGCTCAACTCGACCGCTTTCTGTTGTATATCAAAATCAACTACCCTACGGCTGCCGAAGAGCAGGCCATACTCGAAAACACCACGGGCCGCAAGCCGGAGCCGGTGCACAAAGTAATTGAAGGTGCCAAAATTCTGGAGGCGCAAAAGCTGGTGCGCGATGTGCACATCAGCAAAGAATTGATAGCCTGGGTAAGTCAACTGGTGCGCAGCACACGCACAGGCCACACAGATGTGGCGTTTGTGAATGAGTGGGTGCGCTGGGGTGCAGGGCCACGAGCCGGGCAGGCCATGATTGTTACGGCCAAGGCGCGCGCATTGCTCCATGGCCGCTTCTCTGTTATACCGGAAGATATACGCCATGTGGCGTACCCGGTATTGCGGCACCGCATCCTCATGAACTTCAAAGCGGAAGCCGATGGTGTTACCTCCGATCAGGTGACGCAACACCTGCTCGAGAAAACAGAAGCTTCCTTCAGCAAAACACCGTAAGCACCTGAAATGAGCATAACCAGAATCTACCCAACCCGATGTTAATGCCCATACCTGATGTAGGAGCGGTTCTCGAAATGCGAATTCCATCTGGCCTTAAACAAAAAAATGATTAGCCGATGAATGCCCGGATCAAAGAGTTGCTGAAGCCGGAAATCCTCAACACCGTGAATGGCCTCGAACTGGTTGCCAAAATCATTGTAGAAGGTTTCATGAGCGGCAGCAACAAAAGCCAGAGCATCGGTGCAGGCCAGGAATTCAGCCAGTACCGCGGCTATGAACCGGGTGACGACCTTCGCCAGCTCGACTGGAAAATGTATGGCAGAACAGAACGGTATTACATCAAGCAGTCGGAGATAGAAACCAACATCACCGTCAAGTTCATGCTGGATGCAAGCCGGTCGATGGCTTACGAAGAAGATGGTGTATCTAAATTTCAGTATACCAAAGTAATGGCCGCTGCGCTGGCCTACCTGGCCCGCAAGCAGAGCGATACATTCGGTTTGTACATTGTAAACAACCAACAGATACGCACCATCGAACCGCGGTTCGAGCAACAACAATTTTTACGCTTCCTCAATGAACTGATACTTGCCAAAAGCGAAAGCACCTGGAAGAAAAACAACGGGCTGGATCATCTCTACAACCACCACGGCAAGGAGATGATCGTTTTTTTTACCGACTTATACGATGAAGCAGGCGACCTCCAGCAATTCATCAGCCGGTTGAAAACCCCGCGCAACGAAGTGTTGGTATTTCACCTGATGGGTGAAAAAGAAAAAGAGATGAGCTACGCAGGTTCATTTACTTTCGAAGACCTGGAAACGGGCCAGCGAATGAAGGTGAACACCGTAGAAGAACAAAAGCGTTATGCCGCACAAGTGAGTGCCTGGATAGCAGACGCGCGCAGCTGGATGTTGGAGAAACAAATCGGCTACCACCTGGTAACGATGAAGGACCCCGTGGAGAAAGTGCTGCGTAACTTTTTAACAGTAAGAAAAAAAATGGCGAGGTAAAATCATGTGGCTGGCTAATCCAATCGGTTTGTGGGCACTGGCCGGACTTCTTGTTCCGATAGCTATTCATTTGCTCAGCCGCAAAGAAGGCCCCGTTATTCGCATCGGCAGCTTGCGCCACCTCACCGAATCGACCACCCAACAATTCCGCAGCATACGGCTGAATGAAAAGCTGCTGCTGGCGGTGCGTTTGTTGTTGCTGCTGCTCATGGTACTGATGTTGGCGCAATTGTATACGCCATTGGGTGGCGCAAAAAAATGGGTACTCGTGGAGCCTTCATTACAAACCCATCCCCTCGCCATGCGGGCTGCCGACAGCCTTACCCAACAAGGGTACGAGTTACACGCCCTCTCGGCCGGTTTCCCAACAGAACCAGGCGCAGCCTTTGGGGCAGACAGTTACGACCTGCTGGTGGCAGCACTGCAAAAGCAACCATTAGAAAAAGCAGTGGTGCTCAGCTCATCGCGGTTGTTGCAGTTTGGGTGGGCAGCCGCTCCCCTCCCCGACTTCATAACCTGGATAACCGTAGAGCCTGACGACAAAGCGTTTGTGTTGGTGCAAAAGCAAATCGGTGCCGATTCGCTGCTCGTGCGAACCGGGTGGGCCACCGCTGGTGAGCTTTCGTTTGAATCGAAAATAGTACCAGTTGGTGCCGCTGCCGACACTGTTGCCCTTACCCCCATCGATAGCATCCATGTTTCCATCTATGCAGAAGAGTCGATGGCGGCACAGGCCCGATTGATTGAACAGGCGCTGCAAATCATTGCCAGCCAGACCCGCACCACGATCGTGACCACTCCTTATGCCGCTTCAACCCAACCCGACTGGGTGGTGTGGCTATCGGCACAACCCGTTCCCTTAAACGTGAAGAACAGCATTGCCTTCCGCGAAAAAGCCCGTCAGTCTTTGCTAACACCTGCCTCGGCTAACCATTGGTTTCTCACGAAACCGTTGAGCACGGAGTTGGCCTGGAAGGAAAATCTGCCCGTGCAATTGGCCGCCATCGTGCTGCCAAAGCAACAAGCAAAACAACGAGCCGATGCGCATGACGTCCGCGTGTTGAACGAATCCATGCAATGGCGCAGCACCACTGCACTCAGCACCGTGGCGCCAGGTACCTCCGCACACGCGTGGCTGGCTGCACTGTTGGCGTTGCTGTTTTTAGCCGAAAGAACCCTGGCCTATTGGAAAAAAGCATGACACCCGCTTCACACCACTTACGCCAACTACGGCAACGTTACCTGCTCCTCCGGATGGGTGAAAGCATTTTGTTTGCATTAGCCCTCGCATTGTTCTCCATGGCCTTGCTGAAGCTAAGCGTTGGGCTCACCACCGCGTGGGTAGCCGCTATGGTGGCGGGCGTAATCGGTTTTGGATGGTATACGCGCCACCTGAAGCTTTGGTCGTTGTCGGAATGGAATATGGCCTACTACCTGAACCGCTGGTATCCGGAAATGCAGGACAGTACCGACCTGTTGCTTACGCAACCTGAGAACGCGCTGCAACAACTGCAGCAACAAAAGGCCACCGAAAAGCTGGCCCAGATCAGCGGCAACATCCGCCTGCCTCACCGCCTGCCGTGGGCCGTGCTCTTCGTTCTCATCGGTTTCGGGCTGTCCATTTTCCTTCCCACTTTATCCATCGAGCACGCTGCGCTTGCGCCAACAGAAGAGCGCGCCACGCCCCTGGAAGACGAACCCCTGAAAAGTGTGATCAGCCAGGTAGCAATCACCATCACCCCACCCTCGTACACTGCGGTGAAAGAAGTAACCAGCCAACAACTTCCGCTGAAGGTGAGAAAAGGAAGCCGTGTGCATTGGAACCTCGTGTTCAATCAGCCGCCCGAAACCTTGCAGTGGTTGTTTTCCGGCCGCGATTCGGTGGCTGTAGTGTGGCAGGGCGCCAACGCACTACATGAACGCGTTATACAGGAACCGGGATTTTACCAACTGAAATGGACCGATGCCACCGGCACTTACCGCTCGGACTATTATCCGATAGAAGTGATCCCCGATCTGCCCCCTTCCATTGAAGTGACTAACCTCACCACTTTCGTGGAGATAGCCATCGATGGCAATACCCGCATACCGCTAACGGCCGTGTTGAAGGACGACTATGCAGTAACCAACGCCCACATCATTGCCACGGTGAGCAAAGGAAGTGGCGAATCGGTGAAGTTTCGCGAAGAAACATTGCGGTTTCAGGCTCCTGCCTCATTCAACACGAAGGAAAGTACTGCGCAACTCACCATCGACCTGCTGCAACTCGGCCTGGAACCCGGAGACGAGCTCTACTTCTACGTAGAAGCATTCGACAACCAGCAGCCCGTTGCCAACAAAACACGTACGGAGACTTTCTTCATCGCCTTGCAGGATACGACCCGCATGGAAGCCGTGGCCAATGAAGGGTTGGGTGTTGATCTGATGCCCGAATATTTCCGCTCGCAGCGCCAGATCATCATCGACAGCGAAAAGTTGCTGGCCGAAAAAAAGAAGACAACGAAAGAAGCCTTCAACTTTCGCAGCAACGAATTGGGCTACGATCAGAAAGTGCTGCGCCTCCGTTATGGCCAATTTATGGGCGAAGAATTTGAAACCACCATTGGCCCGACCGAACACAACGAAGAAGCGCACGACCATGATGAGGACGAAGATGTGGTACAACGCTTCGGCCACCAACACGACAACGAAAATGAACACAACTTAGTGGCCGGCCAAACCAAAACACCGGCACATGAGCACGAACATACGCACAATGCAAAACCAGGCGAGACTGAAAACGAAAATCCGCTGGAGGCCTTCGCTCACAACCACGACAATACAGAAGAAGCTACGTTCTTCATACAGTCGGTGAAAAACAAGCTGCGCGCAGCCCTCACCTTGATGTGGGATGCAGAACTCTACCTGCGCATGTACCAGCCAGAGAAGTCGCTGCCTTACCAATACAAAATTCTAAAACTGCTGAAAGAGATCAGCAACGACTCGCGCATCTATGTACACCGCACCGGCTTCGATCCGCCTCCGCTGAAAGAAGAAAAACGCCTGACGGGAGACCTCACCGAAGTAACCGTGTCTGTTACACAGGCTCGCCTTGCACAAGAGGCGGCCTACCCTCGCCTGCGCGATGCCCTGCAGTTGCTGGCTGAGAAACGACCAGAGGACGCGTTTACATTTACAGAGTCTGCCCTTTTGCAGCAGGCAGGCAACGAGTTGGCTGGCATAGCAGTTAGCAACCCCGGCCGATACCTCGAAGGACTTTCTTGGATGCAACAACTGATAGAAAACAAACTCACCACCACGGAACGTGCACAAACCCAGCAGACGGTAGTGAAACTGCTCTGGACTTTGGTGCCCGAAACAACGCACACGCCCAGCCGCACGCAACAAACCGCCCACCCCTGGACACAGCACCTGATGAAGAACCTGCAACGAGCAACAAGCGATGGAAAACCTGGTCTTTAACGCTACCCTTCCAGTTGTACCTACACTTTTGGTAGCAGGCTTAACATGGGCCATTGCGCTCGCGTTAGAGTGGCGAAGAAATCACCGCTTTCGAATACTGCGACTGGTGGCGGTAACCGCGGCCACGCTGGCCTTGCTTGGCCTGGTGTTGCAACCGTCACTTCACCGAAGCGCGAACGCACGCCCCATCCTGTTGCTCACGGCCGGCTATTCCGAACAAACCAAAGACAGCCTGCTGCGGGCCCATGATGTGGCGCTGCTCGACTGGAGTAAGGCAGACACCCAGCAGGTCGCTGCCGGGTGGCATGCCAGCCATGCGCGGGTGCGCTTTGTGTTAGGCCAGGGGCTGCCCGCTCCGCTGCTGCGTGCCTATCCACAAGCCCAATTTTGCTTTTTCCCTTCCACTCCAACCAGTGGATTAAGTCAGGTTCAATACAGCGCCTTCACGGCCGGCACGACCGGTTCCATTGAAGGAGCGCTGCACCTTCCGCAAGCCCGCGCTACGTTGCAGCTTGAAAGCCCCGATGGCCGCATCGACTCTTTTGCTTTTGAAGCAGGGAGCCACTCGTTCCAAATTCCGGTGCGCGCCAAACAACCGGGCCGTTACGTTTATCAACTCCATGTGCAGGCAAGCGACTTACCTGTAGAAACGGCAGCATTACCCATTGAAGTGTTGCCCGTTCGCCCCTTGCGCCTGCTCTTTCTGCAGCAGCACCCTACTTTCGAAACACGTTATCTCAAAACGTTCCTGGCCGAAAGCGGCCATGCGGTTAGCCTTCGCTACCTGGTGTCCAGAAACACGTACCGCTTTGAGTTTGTGAACGCCCCCGAACAACGCTTCCAGCAACTGCGGACAGAAGTGCTTCAGCCATTCGATTTGCTGCTCATTAGCCCCGAAGCGGCAGAACAACTGAGTGCAACTGAAAAAAGCGCCCTTGCAACGGCCATGCAAAATGGTTTAGGGGTGCTCTTCATGCTTTCGGAAAATCAACCGAGCGCTCGCTTGCTATCAGAGTGGGCAGACTTCGAAGTGAGACCCGGCCACGCAGACACCGTCACGCTCCGCTTTCCCGGCTGGGCGCAGGCCGTTACCTTGCCTGCTGCCGCCTGGCAAATCAGCCACCCGCAACTTCAACCCCTGCACCTGCAGTCCTCGCCCGTTTGGGCGGGCTACGTGGCCACCGGCATGGGCAAGCTCGGATTTCAACTGCTCACAGAAACCTATCCCCTGGCGTTGGGTGGCGACAAAGAAAAATATACCGACATCTGGGCACCGCTGCTGCAAGCGCTGGCGCGGCCGCAGCTCACCACCAGCCAGATTCAACTAAACGAAACACCTCCGTACTATCCGGATATGATGTACTCCCTCACGCTATTAACACACGAAAACCATCCCATGCTGGAACTGGACGGGCAACGCATACCCTTGCGCGAAGACGAACAGATAGACGGACTTTGGAGTGGCCACTTCCGCGTTCGGCAACCGGGCTGGCATCATTTTAACATGGACGATTCCACCCTGCACTCCTTTTATGTACACACGCCCGGCTCGTTGAGGGGCGTGGCCGTGAACAACCAGGTCCGCGCCAACCAGGCGCGCCATACCTCCACGCCACAGCCGGTGGAACCCGTGGAGACATTGCAAGCCATTCCGCCTGTTTTGTTTTTCCTGATCTTTTTGGTGGCCGCGGGCTTTTTGTGGCTATCGCCTAAGTTGTAAGTTAGGGTGTAGAGGTGCGCAGCAGATGCACCCACCCCTTCATTTCCTGCTTCCGGCTGGAAGGATCAATAGTATTGAAAATAACGGTGGCCTTGTAATAGTACACCCCACTGCTCAGGTCACGGCCTTCGTTGTCTTTACCGTTCCAGCGAATGTAAATGCTCTTCTCCTTGCCTCCCGGCATGCGATAGACCTCGCGGCCCCAGCGATTGTAGACTACAAAATCCACATTGGCCACAAAGCGGGCACACTGCACATTCTCTACGGGGTTGCCACAGACTGCCGTTTGCTCCGGGTCGCCATAGGCGCGGAAAAGCTCGTTGCACTGGTCGCCATTGGGCGTAAACACGTTGGGTAACTCGTAGTAGGGGCAATTGTCAAAGCAGAACGCTTCACTCCAAACGCTTTCGTTGCCGGCACGGTCTACTGCGCTTACGCGATAGCAGCGCGCGAAGGAACTGAGGTTCGTGTCGAGCAGGAAGGTATCACGCACATGGTCTGTAAGGAGTGTGAACGCGCCATCTACTTCGCTGGCCGCATAGACGCGGTAAAAGTCGATGTCATCACGGCACACCTCGTCTTCGGGCCTGTTCCATTTCAGCAGGTTGCTGTACACCGCTCCCTGCCCGCAGGGCACTTCATTAAAATAATTGTCGCAGTTGGTGCCGCTTACGTTGATCACCGGCTGGCAGGGCGGCTCGTTGTCGTCTACGCGCACACACACTACCTGGCTGAAATTGACCAGCGGTTCGTTCACACGCGGGTTGCCATAGGCACCGCGGGTCATTACACGGTAACAATACAATTCATTCTTGTTTAAAGGTGTGTTTTGAAAACGCCCCTCATCGGTGTAACGGAGTCCGCCCGTGTTCACATCTACCTGGTCGATCAGCACCAGCGCGTCATCCGGCTGCCCTGCAGCGCCCCTGAAGATGTCGTGCAGCGGGAAGCTTTGCGTCTGGTTGCTCCACGGCACCTCGGCCTGCCAGGCCAAGTCTACCGTGGTTTCACCGCCTTGTGCAGCCAGCCGAACAGAGGAAGCGGTAAACGAAGTGTCTACCCGCACGTTATTGCGGTCGTACAATACTACCCGGTAGTTGTACACCTGCTCTTCGGTGTTCAGGTTCATATCCACGAAAGTGGTATCTGCCAGCCGGCCCGCGTGCGCTTTGGTGATCTGCTGGGTGCCCTCAAAACCTTCGGCACGGTACACTTCATATTCATAAGGTGGCGGAAACTGCTGCGCATTCAAATCGAAAGGGCGTTGCCACCGCACCCGCATGCGGCCTTCCGTGCGGCTGGTTTGTAGCACACTTACCTGTGTAATGACCGGTGCATCGGCCAGAATGGGTTCCAGACAAATCTCCTGCGACACATAGCTCTCTCCGCCTCCCGGCAGCGGAAACACCGCCACCAGCCGGTAACAGTATTGGGCCCCCACGGCCAAACCCCTGCCGTTGTTGGTATCGATGAATTGGGTGTTGGCAATCGGTGTTTCCCCTATCAGCGTGTAGCCCAGAAAGTCGGGCATGCCGGTTACACACTCGGGCGGCACAAAGGCAAACTGGTCTACCCGTCTCCAAATCTGCATGTGGGTGGCATTCTGGCAAGCATACGCCTGCCAGTTGAGCTGGGCCGAGCGGTTGGCCAGGTTGGTTTGGGCACTTTGCCACTGCGGGGCCGGGCCCACCACACGGATGTTCCAGGTTTTGAACTGCACCAACGCGGGGCCGTTGCCTGGTTGGTCGGTAATTTTGAAAACCACCTGGTAGGGCTGGTCGCGCACGTGGGCACAATCGGTCTGCCATTGAAACGTGACGCGCGCTTTGTTGGCAGGCGATGAGGGCTGTAATACAGCCGGACTCGGAAGCATGGACGCGGGATTGGGGTTCACCTGAAACACTTCAGAGAACGCCTCGATTTTTACCGGGTGGCCATCGGGGTCCCACCCGAAAATGTCGGTGGTGATCTCTTCGCCTGCTTCCACACACAATTCCTGTGGCACCTCCAACTCTGGTCTTTGGTTCAGGCAGTCTTCCACCACAATCTGCATGTCGCGGGTAACCTGGCCCAGCTTGCGCCAACGGCCGTCTGTTTTGCGCCATTCGATGATGATGAAGGCGATGTTGTATTCTCCAGGTGCTCCGGGCGCATCCCACACCAGGGTGCCCGTAACGGGGTCGATGGTGAGTGACGGCTCACCGGTGCCCGCCTCGTTGGCACTGCCGTATTCGAGGCCGATGCCGGTGTAGAACGCTTCGTTGGCCGGATCGCGGTAGTTGACCACGGAAGTGCCCTTGCCACGCTTGGGAAAGATGAGTTGAAACGACAAGCTGTCGCCCGGGTCGGGATCGAAAGCCCCGGGGTTGTGGAACCAGGCCTGCCCCGTACAAGCCTTGTCGATGGGCGGCACCAGCAACTGGGGCGTGTTGTTGCCGCAGCGAAGGAAAGGGTCAGCGTCTACAATGGTTTCCAGGTAGAACAGCGTATTGACGGAATTATCCATGTTCAAAACGAACGCGTTCCGAAAAGCCTCCGTATAGCGTATGATGTATTTGCCGGCCCCGGCATACGTATGGTCGATGGTGAAGCTGGCGATACCCATGTTAGGGCCCAGATCAGGCCGCGGTTGGGTGGTGATTTCCGGAAGCTCCATGAAGGTGGAATCACCGAAGTTGAGTATATCGCCCGCGCCTCCAAACTGTATGCCCGACTCTGTATCGATGTAGACGGTAACGGTAATACGGAAAGTGAGGTTGGTACAGCTCACGCGCGAAGCGATGATCTCGCCCGCCCGCAGGTGGGTGGCCAGTGCTGCAGAAACCGAACCGGCCATTGCCAGCAGCAGAAACAGAAAGGAGCGGAAGCAGGTCATAGCAGGAATAAAGTGTTAACGCAGAGAGTGGCCGAACAGTACAAAAGAAAGCCCGTTTTTTTGCTCAGACATACCCTCCGCGGTGAAAGATCAATGTGGATGGTATCGCGTTTTCGGGCCTTGGGTTTGGGCCGGTTTCGGAGCACAAAACTGTCAACCAGCCCTTACACAGTTAAGTGGGCAGTGTTAGAGCCTGCCGGACAGGCAGGGAACGACCGCGGCCATCTCTATCCAAATGTATGGGTCCTCGTCACAAATGGTTGGGTCCTCATCACACATGGTCAGGTCCTCATCCCAAATGGTTGGGCCCTCATCCCAAATGATCAGGTCCTCATCCCAAATGATTGGGCCCTCATCCCAAAAGGTTGGGTCCTCATCCCAAAAGATCAGGCCCTCATCCCAAATGATTTGGTACTCATCCCAAATGATCAGGCCCTCACCTCAAATGATCGAGCCCTCTACTAAAGAGGTCAGACCACTACACACCTTCAAACAGCACAATATGAATTCCCCCCTCTCTGCTTGTCCCGGGCAATCCGGGATGGAGAGGGGCCACGTGCCAAACACGAAGCATGGATGCGGAGGGGTGAGGTCCCGAGCAGCTACTCATACTGAAGCCAAAGAAAGCGGTTCATACCGCGCCACCGCTTTAGCTCACTGAGCGGTCGGACCGCAACGGGTGAGGTTTCACACCACTACCCAGAAAATAGTATCTTTCAGAAACAAACTCGCTATGAACCGACTGCTGCTCCTCCTCCCCCTTGTGCTGCTGCAATGTCAGCCTGCTGCGCGCTTCTCAGCGACTGCAGAAGAAAAGGCCATTCGCGATGTGCTGGCCCGGCAGCAGGCGGCCTGGAATGCGGGCAGCCTTGAAGGCTTCATGGAAGGCTATTGGAAGTCGGACTCGCTGAAGTTTGTAGGCGCACAAATCACCACGGGCTGGGATGCTACGTTAGCCCGATACAAACGCAGCTACCCCGACCTGGCCACCATGGGCCAGCTCACGTTCGAATTCTACAGTTTTCAGTTCCTGGCACCGGATGTATGCCTGGTAACAGGTCGGTATACGTTGGCGCGCGCCAACGACAACCCCACGGGTTTGTTCACGCTGGTGGTGCGCAAGATCGAGGGCCGCTGGCTGGTTACGTACGACCACACCTCCTGACCTTTAGTTGCGCTGGTAGACCACGCGGCCACCCAACACCGTCATCGCTACCTCGGTAGACAGGATTTCGTTTTCCTCCACCGTCATCAGGTCTTTGCTAAAAATGGTGAAGTCGGCCAGCTTGCCCACCTCAATAGATCCTTTCTGTTGCTCTTCGAAAGCGCCATAGGCCGCATCGAGCGTGTACGAGCGCAACGCCTGCTCGCGCGTCATCCGCTCTTCGGGTTCGTAGCCGCCTTCGGGTTCGCCCTTCAGCGTTTTGCGCGTAACCGAAGCGTAGAAGCAAGCGATCGGGTTGATGGGCTCTACGGGCACATCGGTGCCATTTACAATCTTCGCCCCCGACTTCAGCAACGTTTGCCACATGTAGGCGCCTTCGCGGATACGTTGCTCGCCCAGGCGATCGATGGCCCACGGCCGGTCGGACGACAAGTGGATGGCTTCCATAGAGGGGATGACACCCAACTGTGCAAAGCGGGGGATATCGTTGGGGTGCAGGTGCTGCGCATGCTCTATGCGAAAGCGGTGGTCAGTTGCCTTGGCGGGATTTTCTTTGAAGGCCATTTCATACCGATCTAATATTTCGCGGTTGGCGCGGTCGCCAATGGCGTGCGAACATACCTGAAAGCCGGCATTTAACGCTTCGCGCGAAATGGAAAGCACAGAATCCATCGGCAAGGTAGCCATGCCGTGGAAATCGTGGCGGTCGGCATAAGGTTCCAGTAACCACGCACCCCGCGAACCCAGGGCGCCATCGCACCGAAGTTTGAGTGAGCGGATGTGCAGCCACGTGGCGGAGTCTACTTCGTGGCCTGCCTGGAAAAACTCTTTGCGCAGCTTCCAGTCTGCCCCTTCTACCATTACATAGAGGCGTGTTTTCAGCTTACCCTCGTCTCTGAACTTTCTGAACAGGGCAATATTCTCGCGCGAAGCGCCCGCATCGTGAAAGCCCGTGATGCCGTTGCGCGCGCAGGCCTCCATGGCCAACGCCAGTGCTTGGGCATCGGTCTCTTCCGTATCTTCTGGTATATGATTGGAAATAAGGCTTTGCGCTCTTTCATTGAACAGGCCGGTGGGGTTGCCCATGGCATCGCGAATGATCTCGCCCCCTTCGCCCAGGTTTTTTTCCAGCGTTTCTTTAGAGAGTTGGTTCACTCCGGCTATCTGCATGGCTTTGGCGTTGGCGAAACCGGCATGGCCGCTGGCGTGGCGCAGAAACACAGGGTTATCGGGTGTGGCCTCGCTCAGCAGGTGGTGGGTTTGAAATCCCTTCACCATATTGTCGGGTTTCTTCTCCCACGTGTCCTGGTGCCAGCCGCGCCCTACTATCCACTGGCCGGGCTGTGCCTTGGCGGCCGCCTCCTTCACGCGTTCCACCAGTTCTTCATAACTCTTCACGTCCATCAGGTCCAGATTCAGTTCGTTGTAGCCCAACCCCATAATATGTCCGTGCCCTTCAATCAAACCCGGTGTCATGGTTTTGCCCTGCAAGTCTATCACTTGTGTTTGCTCACCCTGGTAAGCCTGCACCTCTTTGGTGGTGCCTGCAAATACAATGCGTTCGCCCACCACTGCCACGGCTTCCACCGTAGGTTGCTGGTCGTTCATGGTGTAGATGGTGCCGCCCTGAATAATTAAGTCGGCCGTTTGGTGCCGGGTACCGCAGGCCCACAATAGTAATAGCGCGAAGAAGGGAATGGTTTGCTTCATAGTTTTGAGAAAGGTTGAGCGGCAAAGTAGCATGTTTTTTTATTCGCTGCCCGCCATTTTATGCGAAGGGTGACGGTTCGCGAGTTGTGTTGAACGTAAATACGAGTTGCTTCCGGTCGTAGCATCATCAGCCACCTCCACCCGACCGACTGCTACAGGAGGTTGAACGGATAGCGCTTAATATCGGAAACCGAAAACGCGCACCGGCCAAATTGAAGGCTGCTGGCAGCCACCGCCTGCCCGCTCACCATTGTACCAGATTCTGCCGTATCTTCGCCTCCCGAATATGAAACAGCGGCTGGTACTTTTTGCCCAAACGGGCCTATATTGGTTGGTATTTTTTATTGTCAGTCGCCTGCTGTTTCTGGGCTACAACCACGACCTCACCGCCTCGCTTTCATTTACCGATGTGGTTACGCTGATGGCGTTAGGCCTGCGTATGGATGCGGCCATGGCGGGCTACTGGCTGCTGCTCACGGGGTTGTTGCTTACTTTGTCATGCCTGGTGGCAGGCCGATGGGTGGGCATGGTACACGGCATTGTTACGTGGGTGCTCTTGCTTATCTCTGCATTGATTGTTGTGGGCGATCTGGAGTTGTACCGCAACTGGGGCTTTCGCATGGATACCACGCCCCTGATGTACCTCGGTTCGGAAGGCGCTGCCAGCATACAGCCGTGGGCCCTGGTGCAGTTGATCTTGCTGTTCGGTTTGCTGGTGGGTGGCTTCGTTACAGTATACTACTTCTACCTGCGCGAAAAGTATTTCAACATCACCACCACCGCGTTCAAAAAGGCGCCCGTGCTCTTCCTGTTCACCGGCCTGCTGTTTATCCCCATACGAAGCAGTTTCAATGTGGCTCCCCTCAATACCGGTGTGGTCTACTTTCACAAGACCAATGCCTTCGCCAATCATGCCGGCATCAACGTAGTTTGGAATTTCTTCAAGGGCCTCAGCTCTTCCAATCGCTTCCGCTATCCGGAAAACATAACGCAGCACCACGATGCCGAAGAAAGATTGCAGGCCGCCATGGCCGCCCGGGTTCCCTCGCAGCGGATGCTGCGGCACGAGAAACCCAACATTTTGCTGATTGTGCTGGAAAGCTACACTGCCAAAGTGATTGAGCCGCTGGGGGGTAGGCCAGGCATTACGCCCCGCCTCAACGCCCTGACACACGAGGGTATTTTGTTCGATGATTTTTATGCCAGTGGCGACCGTACCGACAAGGGCATTGTATCCATCCTGAGCGGCTACCCGGCACAACCCAAAACATCCATCATCAAGTTTCCTAATAAAACGCAAAGCCTTCCTTCGCTGCCGCGCCAACTGGAAAAGCTGGGATACACCACCTCTTTCGTATATGGTGGCGACATTGGCTTTGCCAACATGGAATCGTACGTTACCAATATGGGATTCAGTCATGTAACTGAAGAGGGCGACTTCCCCGCCTCGCACGACAACTCGAAGTGGGGCGTGCACGACCACCTGGTGTTCGACCGCCTCTTGAACGAGTGCGACTCCGCACAATCACCTTTTTTTAAAGTAATGCTCTCGCTCAGCAGCCACGAACCGTTTGATGTGCCACTCAATCCGCCCTTCATCACCGATAAAGATGATGCCTCTTTGTTTCTGAATGCCTGCTACTACACCGACCAAAGCCTGGGCCGCTTTCTGGATGCGGCCAAAGAACGCGACTGGTGGCAGAACACGTGGGTCATCATCACAGCCGACCATGGTCATCGCTTTCCCGATACGGAAGAGCTGAAGGAGAAGTCGCGGTTTAAGATACCCATGTTGTGGTTGGGTGGTGCGCTCAACACAAGAGATACCGTTGTTCACGCTTTCGGAAACCAGACGGACATTGCCAACACGGTGTTGGCACAAATTGACCAGCCGGTGGCTGACTTCACCTTCAGCAAAGACCTGCTGGCCCAACCCACGCCTTTCGCCATTTATGTTTTTCACAATGGCTATGGCTACATCGATCCCGACACAGAATTTATCTACGACTTCGACCTGGGCAACTATGCCCAGCCGGTGGCTTCGCAGGAAAAAGAAATGCTGGGCAGGGCCTACATGCAAAGGTTGTTCAAGGATTATAACAGACGCTGACCGCTCACAAATACCCGTTAAAATTCTTACCTTTGATGACATGTTTCTCCATCAATTTCTGCGAGACCATCATCAGGCGTTTGTTGCCCTGTGCCGACAGCATAAAGTAAAATTCATTTACGCATTTGGCTCCGGCATCACCGAACTGTTTGATCCGGAAAAGAGCGATATCGATCTGTTGGTGGATCTGAATATTGAAGATCCTGTAGAATATGGAGAACATCTACTCGCCCTGTGGGATACGCTCGAAGTGTTCTTTCAACGCAAAGTGGATTTGGTCACTGAAGAATCACTGCAAAATCCTTATCTGAGGAAGAGCATCGAAGCATCGAAAAAGTTAATCTATGACGGACAAAGAGAAGAAGTACTTGTCTGACATACTCCTTTCCATCCAACACATTCGTGCATTCACCGAAGGGATTCACACCTTTCAACAATACAAAAAAAATTTCCTCGTTAAAGGAGCTGTTGAACGGCACCTGGCAATCATTGGCGAAGCCGTCAATAAGCTACTTAAAGAACCCAGCGCGAATCAACTGGCAGAGGCAACAAAGGTGATCAGCCTCAGAAACAGGTTGGTTCACTCCTACGATAACATAGACGACCGGATCATCTGATGATTGTACAAAATCACCTTGGCCCGTTACATGCAGAAGTGCTGAAAAAGTTGGAATCAGAATGAAAAATATACTCGCTACCTTATTGATCATGGTACCTTGTGCGCTTTCCGCGCAAGACTTCGGCTTATCGTTTTCTTATTTTCTTCCGCGCAACGGTTATTTCTCCACGCCCATCAGCCCGTTTTCTTTCCGTGGCGTGGGCGTTAACCTCAACAAATTCCTGGCGTTGGAAACGGGCGGTTCGCTCTACCGCATGTCGGGGTTAAACATGAAAGACTTGCCCTTCGAAACCAAAGATCCATTGGTGGGGCCCAACTTCACCATCTTCGTTCCGGCAGAATTGGTGGTTCAGTTAGTAGGGCGCAGGGCCCAGTTCGATATCAAAGCAGGGGGCTTTGCCTTCTATGGTTTCGATCAGAAGCTGAACTACGGCAACCTGGACCGCGCCATCCGCCAGATGGAAAACTGGGACGTGGCCAACTCGAGTTTTACCTTCAGCAACAGTCCGGGTTTTGGTTACCATGGCGGTGTGGAGTTGCTGGTATACGTAAACCGGCAGTTCGGTATTTCTATGGAAGTAAACTACCTGGTGGGACAATCTAAGCTGCCGCTCACGGGAAGTTATACCGGTGGAACACTTACTGGCCCGTTGGAGACACGCAGTGCCGATTATGCCGATGCCAAAGTAGACTTTACCGGGCTGGAGATTTCGCTCGGTGTAATCATGCGGGGTGGGCGTTGATTTACTCCAACTCCTCGCGTTTGCCGCGGATCAAACGCACCAACTTCAACGGCTTTAATCCTTCGCTTTGCAGGTGCTCGCGGGCGGCACGGGCTGTGTCGATGTCGTAAAACCGGCCGATGAGCCAATCGCGGTGGGTGGTGTCGTGGCGGGCATGGTAGAATTGATGGGCCAGGGAACCGGCAGGAATAGAATCGGCCACGAGCATGTATACCACAGAGTCGGATGCTACGTAGCATACTGATTCATTCACATTCTGATTGTGTTTGCCAAACAAGGCGCGCGAGTCGGCCGCAAACACTTTGAGTTGCTGTCGCTCTTTGGCTTCGCGCACTACCACCGTATCGTCTTCGAATGCGCGCACGGGCAGCACATAGTATTTTTTCGCAGCATCGCGATACACGTATTGCAGGTTGTACGCTGCGTGGGCGATTCGCGTGGCCGGAATGCTGTCGGTTGTTACTTTCTCCAGGTCTACCCAGAGAGTAGCCCCCCCATCGCGGTAGCGCACCCGCTGCCCCGATACAAAGTTGCCGAGCGAGTAGGCCACCAACTGGTTATGCTCTTGTCGCCACTCCATGGGTTGCAACACGTGCGGATGCGCACCGATTACCAGCCGCACCCCCCGCCTGAAGCAGAAGTCGGCCAGCTTTTTTTGCCAACCGTTCGGTATGCTTTGGTACTCTGCACCCCAGTGAAAAAAAACAATGGTGGCATCGGCCTTCCGCGCGGCTGCCGCAGCGATGTCGGCAGCAATCTGCACTGTGTCAATCAGGTTAACAATATTGGGTGGGGTTACCGGTATGCCATTGGTGCCGTAGGTGTAGTTCAGCAGGGCCAGCTTCATACCGTTCGCTTCGAACACAAACGGATAGCGTTGCGCCCGTTCGGCAGCATCTTTGAATGTGCCGGTGTGTTTCAGATCGATGGAATCGAGCAGGTGGATGGTGCGCTCTACTCCCTTGCGTCCCCTGTCCATCGAGTGGTTGTTGGCCGTCACCAGAATATCTACGCCCGCTTCCTTGAGCGATTGCGCCAGGTCATCGGGAGCGCTGAATTGCGGATAACCCTTGTAAGGTTTACCTGCCAGCGTTACCTCGAGGTTGCCAATGGTTACATCGGCCGCTTGCAGCAATGGTTGTATGTACTGCAAAGATGGCCTGTAGTTGTGGCTACTGGTTTGTGCATCGAAGGCGGCACTGATTTGCGAATCGTGTTGCATAATATCGCCCAGAAACAACAGCGAAACGCGGGCGGTGTCCTGTCCAACAGCATGGACACTCAAAAACACCAGCAGGGGGAGAATCTTTTTCAAGGCGCTACTTGTATCACTTTCTTGTCTGCAATCACAAAAACCTGGTCGTCTTTCTTCGGTCGCACGCGGTACAATCCCGTGAAGGAACCAAACGCGGGTAAAATACCAAGCTGTTTGCCAAAATAAAAACAAGGGAGGGTGAGTGCCTGCTTTCCTTCGCCCACCAGCCGTGCGCCTGGGTGAATGTGGCCTGCCAAGTTGTACACACCCTCCTGAAGGGTTTGAACGGGCTCATGCGTCAACAGGAAATCTTCGACTTGCAATGTGGTGTGCACCCGCAGCCGGTGGCGCTGGTATTGCAGTTCACTCATAATGTCGTGGTTGCCCAGCACCAGTTCGAAAGAACAATTTTGGAAGTGGCGCACTACCTGGCCCATCACCTCCCACTCTTCGTTGTAGTGGCTGTGGAACAGGTCGCCCAAAAAGAGCACGCGCTCGGGTCGGAAGGTGTTGAGCAAGTCAATCAGCGTGGCCGTATTTTCATCGTTAGCACGGGGGGGCACCGGGTAGCCGGCCTTGCGGAAATGGTTGATTTTGCCCAGGTGCAAGTCTGCCACCAGCAGCATCTTTTGGGCACCCCAATACAACGCCTTTTGGGGCAGCAGTTCGAAAGTATGCCGATGAATAGTTGCTTGCATGATTACCCGGCAAAAATGAAGTTATTTGGGCGGATGGCGAACCGGGCCGCAAAATTTGATTTTACTGATTGTCAACTGATTAAGATCATAGCAAAAACTCGCCCACTTTTAGGCAACAGCCACCATTAAATTGTTAACATTGCCATAACATTGAGTCTTACAGGCCACACTACCTTTGGTGGCTTTTGCGATTCAATGACCTATTAAAACCGGACCGTCTGCATGTTTGAGTTAGAGCTCTCCTATTCCATTCTGCTCGTCATTTGTCTTGTTGCCGCCTGTGCTTTCGAATTTGTGAATGGCTTTCACGATACGGCCAATGCGGTGGCTACGGTTATCTACACCAACTCCATGAAACCATGGGTGGCGGTTATCTGGTCTGGTTTCTTCAATTTTTTGGGTGTTTTGTTGGGTGGCGTGGGCGTTGCCATGGGCATCGTTAACCTGTTGCCGGTAGAATCTTTGGTAGATCAGAATGTAGCACACAGTATTTCGATGGTGATGGCCCTTTTATTGAGTGCCATTTTCTGGAACCTGCTGACGTGGTACCTGGGTATTCCCTGCAGCAGCTCGCACACGCTGATTGGTTCTATTTTAGGTGTAGGTTTGGCCTACAGCCTGCTGCCCGATGCCGGTGCGGCCGCGGTGAATTGGAGTAAGGCCAAAGAAATTGGTTTGTCTTTGCTGATTTCGCCCCTCTTTGGTTTTTCGATGACCATCATCCTCATGTTCCTCATCCGGTCGCTCACCAAGAAGACTGAATATGGCGACAGCCTTTTCAAAGAACCTAAGAAGAATGCGCCTCCCCCTTTGTGGATCCGTGCCATTCTGATTCTTACCTGCACCAGCGTAAGTTACTACCATGGATCTAACGATGGCCAGAAAGGTGTTGGCCTGGTGATGTTGATATTGATCGGCATTGTGCCCGCCTACTTCGCGTTGAATGCCAATGTCTCGCCTGCCTCGCTCAATGGCTCGCTTATTAAAATCGAGCAGGTCATCAACTCCATTGATCCCAACCCGCTTTCTGAACCCGACAAGTTGAAGCTGGAAGAAACCAAACAGATGAGCACGCGCCTGGTAAACGAACTGAGCGATAAGGCTACCGTTGCTTCCATCGATAAGGAGGAGCGCTTCCTGGTGCGGAAAGATATTATGGTGATGGATCGCAACCTGAAAGACCTTACTGCCAAAGATGAGGTACGCATCAGCGAAAAAGATAAATCGCTGCTGAGCAAAGAAATAAAATCCGTGCGTAAGATTACAGACTACTCACCGCAGTGGGCCATCCTGATGATCTCCCTGTCGTTAGGCATCGGCACCATGATTGGCTGGAAACGCATTGTAAAAACCGTAGGCGAAAAAATTGGAAAGGAACACCTTACGTATGCACAGGGCGCTTCCGCTGAACTGGTGGCCGCCAGCACCATCGGGTTGTCTACCAACCTGGGCTTACCGGTGAGCACCACGCACGTATTGTCTTCAGGCATTGCCGGCAGTATGGTGGCGAGCAAGGGCATCAAGAACCTGCAGCCAGAAACCGTAAGAAATATTTTGATTGCCTGGTTGCTTACCCTACCCGTGGTGATGGTGATGTCGGGCACGCTGTTCTTGTTGTTTAGAAGTATTTTTTAGGCGCACTGACTTATTTACCTATCATCAAACTTCACCATCATTCGCTTCACGCGATCTTCTAACTGCTCGGAAGTCAGCTTTTCGCGCATGCGGTCTACCATAATGGGGAAGGCAAACGGTGTGGGCTTTTCGGGTTCTTTGATCACAATCTTTTGTTTGGCAATCCGCTCCAGCGCCTTGCGCAGCCGCACTTCCTCCAACTGAAAATCCATCACCTCTTCAAAGGCCTGCTGCAACAACAAATTGCCCGATTCGTATTGGTGAAATACTTCGAAGAAAAGCTGCGAAGAAGATTGAATGTGCCGATCTTTCACGGGCTTGCCCGGATACCCTTTGAACACCAAACCCGCAATGGCCGCAATGTCGCGGAATTTTCTGCGGGCCATCTCGGTGGAGTTGATGCTGGCCTGTATATCGGTGAGTAAATGTTCTACGCCTAAAATGTCGGTTTCAATGGCTTCGTAAATCGGTATCTCCTGGTCGGAAAGCAACTCAAACCCATAATCGTTCATGGCAATGGAAAACGTAATAGGCTGTATGCGTGAAATGCGATAGGCCACCAGCGCAGCCATTCCCTCGTTCACAAAGCGACCTTCGAATGGATACATCAGCACGTGGTAGCCCTCGTTGGTTTTCAGGTACTCCACCAGAAACTCATCTTTCCTGGGCAACAACGAACGGTCTCGCTGCAGATCGAGCAGCGGCTTGATAAACTTCAACTCTGGATCGTGTGCTACGCCACGGGCCGCTTCGTCTATCTTCATGCGCATCATCTCGCTTAGTTGCGAGGACAATGGCATGCGCCCGCCTTGCCACGAAGGTACCCTGCCCGATTTGCGTTTGGTTCTGCGCACCTGTGCCTCCATGTCGCGTATACGCACCAACTCGAGGTTGCGGCCGGCAAACCAAAACACATCGCCCGGATTTAGCTGCGAAATAAAATATTCCTCTATGCTGCCCAGGTATTTACCCGATACGTATTTCACCATGATGGAAGTATCGCCCACAATGGTGCCTATTGATAGGCGGTGTTTCAGGGCAATGGCGCGGTTCTCTACTTTATACACACCGTCTTCCACTACCACTTTGCGGAATTCATCGTAGGCGGTGAGGGAGGCGCCACCCGTTGTAACAAAGTTTAGCACCCACCACCATTCTTCATCGGTTATAGAGGCATAGCAAAAAGTGCTGCGCACTTCCTTCAGAATTTCTTCGGGCCTGAAACCGTCAGACACCGCCAGGGTTACCAGATACTGAATCAGCACATCGAAAGAGCGCACATAAGGAATGCGCTCTTCTACAATGCCTCGCTGCATGGCCTCGCGCAACGCAGCGGCTTCCGTTAGCTCCAACGAGTGCGTAGGGATAAAATAAATCCTGCTAATGGCCCCGGGCTGGTGCCCGCTGCGCCCAGCCCGCTGCATAAACCGGGCCACGCCCTTGGGGCTGCCCACCTGCACCACCTTTTCCACCGGCCGAAAGTCTACGCCCAAATCGAGGCTGCTGGTGCAAACCACTGCCTTTAACTTTGCCTCGTGCAACTGCTCTTCTACCCAATGCCTTATCTGTTGACTGATGGAGCCATGGTGCATCGCCATCTGACCACTTAACTCCGGGGCTGCGTCCAGCATTTTCTGATACCACACCTCGGCAAAAGACCGTGTGTTGGTGAAGATGAGCGTACTGGTGCTGGACTTGATAATGGGCACCACTTTGCCAAGCAAGTGAATACCCAGGTGGCCTGCCCATGGCATTCGCTCTACCGTATCGGGCAGCACCGATACAATTTCTACTTCTTTGCGGATGTGCGCCCGGATTACACGCACCTTTTTGCTGCGGTAGCCGGCACCCAGCAACACCTCTACGGCCTGGTCCATGTTTCCTATCGTAGCCGAGATGCCCCACACCTTCAGTTGGGGTGCTATGGATTTCAAACGAGACAATGCCAGCTCCATCTGCACCCCACGCTTAGAGCCCATTAGCTCGTGCCACTCATCGGCCACAATGACTTTGCAATTTTTGAAGTAAGCCTCATAACCTTTGGTGGCCAGCAGCAGGTGCAGGCTTTCAGGCGTGGTAATCAGCAGTTCGGGTGGTTTGTCTTTTTGCCGCGCCCGTTGGGCCGCGGTGGTATCGCCCGAGCGCACACCCACGCGCCAGGGAACATCGAGTCCCTCCAACGCGCGCCTGGCCGCCAGCTCAATTTCTTTCGAAAGGGCGCGAATGGGTGTTATCCAAATGGCTTGCAACCCACTATTCCTGGGTTTGTGCGGTGTGTCCCTCAGGTATTCCAGCAATATGGGCACCAGCAAAGAATAGGTCTTGCCGCTGCCGGTGGGCGCATTCACCAGGCCCTGGCTGCCATCGAGGTAGGCATGCCACGCCTCCAACTGAAAATCGAAGGGCTTCCATCCTCTTTCCTTAAACCATTGCAGGGCGGGTGCCAATACCTCGGGTGCCATTTGCAGTAAATTAACCATTGTGTTTAAACAATTTTGCATTTTCGTGGTTAGAGCACTCAAAGACCAATAAGGCAATGGGGCAGTATTCGATTAAGGAGTTGGAAAGACTTTCTGGTATCAAAGCACACACTATCAGGATTTGGGAGAAACGTCATCAATTAATTGCGCCACAACGTACCGACACCAACATAAGGCTTTATTCCGATGAAGACCTCAAGAAAATCATCAATGTATCGTTGCTGAATAACCGCGGCATCAAGATTTCTAAAATCGCAAACCTGACCAGCGCAGAGCTGTCGCAAAAAATCAATGAATTAAGCGAAGGCAACGAGACCGCATCTATCTACATAGACCAGATGGTGGTGGCGATGATTGATATGGAAGAGGAAGTGTTTGAGGCGTTGCTGGGAAAACTGACTATGAAATTCGGTTTCGAGCGAACCATTACCGAGGTGGTCTATCCCTTTTTGGAAAAGATTGGTGTACTCTGGCAAACCGGTAACATTACGCCCGCGCAAGAACACTTTATTTCGAACCTGGTGAGGCAGAAGGTAATTGTGGCCATCGACTCTTTGCCTATTCCCGCAAAAACGGCCAAACGGGTGGTGCTGTTCTTGCCCGAAAATGAGCTGCACGAAATTGGCTTGCTTTTCTACCACTTTCTGGCGCGCAAAGAAGGCTTTCGCACTTATTACCTGGGGCAAAGTGTTCCTTACAACGACCTTAAACAGGTTTACAGCATCCACCAACCCCACTTCATTGTAACAGCCATTACCTCCTCGCCCGGGCCGAAAGAACTTCAGCACACCATTGATTCTTTAGCGCACGACTTTCCAAAGTGTACCGTGCTGGCCTCTGGTGCCGCCATTCGAAAAACCGCGATCAAATTTCCCTCCAACTTCCACGTGTTCGACAATGCACTGAAATTGAAGGAGTTACTGCGCCAACTGTCCTGATCGTTTAACCTTTTATAAAAATAATTAAACATTTATTTGCGAAATTGTACGTCACATCTATATTTGTTTAACGTTTAATTATAAATGTTAAACATATGACAGCCATCGAATTTAGCCACCAGCTAGCCCAATTGCGCCCCACGCTCCGCACGTTCACCCGCAGGTTCACCCGCAATCGCGAAGAATCGCAAGACTTGGTTCAGGATACCATTTTGAAGGCCCTTACCTACCGCGACAAGTTCCGCCAGGATACCAACCTGAAGGGATGGCTGTTTACCATTATGCGCAACACCTACATCAATAACTACCGCAAAAACCAGCGCGCCAAAACTTCACACGATGATACGAAAGAGCTGTACTTCCTAAATGTTGAAGACACGCATACCTTCAACCGGCCCGAGGGAAGCATGGAGTTTAAAGAGGTGTGGAAGAATGTGATTGGCATTAAGGATGAATTGCTGATTCCATTCAAGATGCACACCACTGGCTACAAATACCACGAAATTGCAGAGCACCTGCAGATTCCCATTGGCACGGTGAAGAACCGCATTTTCCACGCACGCAAAGAGATACAGAAGAAATTAGCCGGTTACAATTAGTACGCTTTCACTTCTGGCTTTTCTTTTAGACTTTAGAAGGTCTAATAGAAGGCTATGAAGTATATCATCCTGATTGCCCTTGTTTGGGTAACCATACCGGCATTGGCGCAATCTTCCCGAGGCGACCTACTCTACCAACAGGCTCAATCCATTCTCGACAAAGGCGATGTCGCGAAAGCGGCCAAAGCATTTTTGAGTGCGCGCGATGCCTACTGGAAAGAGAACAACGCAGAGCGCTACTTCGTAGCCACGCAGGCGGCCTCTATTATTTACCAAGACACAGGCGAAGGCGTGAGCGCGGAAAAAATATTAGAGGAGGCGCTTCAAAAAATTCCACCCAACAGTGTTGCCCACTACCACATCCGTGCCCGGATATTTGACAACCTGGGCTACACCTACCTCTACACATTGAACGATGCGGCAAAAGCCCTGGACGCTTACACACAATCCATCAATGCTTATGCAAATGCTGCGATGTCAGACACGGATAAAGAAGCTTTTGAACGGGTGAACCGGGCCATTGTGTACGAAACATTGGGCGACTATGAGAACGCCATCGCAGACTGGAACAAAGCCATTGGCATTTATGAGAAGAAAGGTGACGTGAATGCAACCGATATGGCCGGCTATTATCAATCGTTGGGCAACAACCACCGGCAAAACGGTGCAGTTGCCGATGCTGTAACTGCGCTCGAAAAGGCCGCAGCGTTGGCCAGCGACACAGCCGACAAGTCTTTGATGGGCGCCATCTTCAACAGCCTGGGCGCTGCGTGCCTCGATGCACACCGATACAAAGAAGCGCTGGACTACCTGCAAACTGCCAAAGACCTGCTGGAAGCAGCACACGGCAAAGATGCAGACCATTATACACACGCACTCATCAACCTGGCTAACCTATATGAAGGCACGGGCAACATAGATGCCGCTGTGCAATATTTTCAAGAGGTGGCAACCATCTACTCGCAAACGCCCCCAGCAAACACGCAAGACGTCATCGATGTATTGTTGAATCTTTCGCGCATTACCAACAGCATGGGCTTAACCGAGCAATCGAATACATTAACCGAAAAAGCCCTGGAGTTAGTAAAACTCACGTATGGTGATAACAGCGCGGCCGAAGCCGATGTATACATCAGCAGGGGTGCGGCAGCATTTGCCGATGCGGCCTTCGAAGAATCGCTGACCTTTCATTTCAAAGCGTTGGAGCGGCTACAGGCAAACCAATATCCGGGAAAGGAAAACTATGCCATCATTTACAACAACATAGGGCAAGCTTATGATGAACTGCGCGAAACTCCGCTGGCCTTAAAATACAAAGCGCAGGCGGTAGAGTTGTACACGGAAGTGTTTGGGCCGCGTCACCCGGCCGTGGCACAGGCCATAGGTAATGTGGGGCTTACCTACGAGATGGATAATAACTACCCCGAAGCATTAAAATACCTGCAACGATCCCTCCAAATAAGGTTGGATACTCAGGGGGCCAACCACGAAGACGTGGGTACCAACTACCTGAACATTGGTTTGGTGCTACTGAAAAACAAACAACCGACTGAGGCCATTGAGCACCTTATGAAAGCGAAGGCCATTTACCATGGCTACGCCAAGCACCCCTACAAAGCCATGATCTGCAACCGCCTGGCTGCCGCGCATGGGCAGCTCAAAAAATGGGACCTCGCCCAGAAGTATTATCAGGAGGCGTTGGTGGCCAACACACTTCAGTTTGAAGACACCCATCCGGATGCATACCCAACGCAGCAGGCCTATCTGAACTACTACGAGCAGATGGTTGCGTTGTTGGGGAAAGTGAGTCTCTACACCGAACACGGTGCCGCGGGCAAACTGAACACAGCCGCCAACCACCTGGAAGCGGCCGATGAGGTACTTTCATCGAAGGCGGTGCAGTTAACGAATGCCCGCGACCGGCTGAAGCTGACCCAACTGAATTTCTTCTTTACCGAAGCAGCCATGGCATTGGCCAACCGCCAGTACCGGGAAACGAAAAACACGGTATGGCTCGAAAAGGCTTTTTACTATGCAGAGAGAAACAAAGCCAACGAGTTGTATGCCGACTTCAACCGCCACCGGGCGGCAGGCCTGGCCAAGTTACCCCGCAGGCTGCTGCAGCAACAACGCGAAATAGCGGCAACCACCGCGCTGCTGGAGCAGCAGGTGGCGGCCGCCTACCAGGCACAAAACCTGAACCAGATTGAAAGGTTGAAAGCAAAACAGTTATATCTCAATCAGTCCTTTGCCGACCTGCAAAAGGAAATCGCGTCAACTTCACCCAGGTACAGCAAGTTGGTAAATGAACGCACGTTGCCCGGCTGGGCCGACCTTAAAAGGGTGTTGGCCCCCAACCAGGCGATGGTTTCTTACGTCATTACCGACTCCGCCCGCTATGTGCTGGTAGGCAATTCCACCCAATTGCATTTACGTCAACTCGACAAAGACATGGAGTTGGAAAAATGGATAAGAGGCTATCGTAACTTCATTACCTTTAAAAGCGAAGGGTACCAAACCGTTGGCGATCTGCTGTACCGTAAACTCTGGCAACCGGTTGATGCCATTTTGAAAAACATGGGTGCCATCGAAGAAGTGATCATTATTCCGGACGGCATTCTGAACTACCTGCCGTTCGAGGCGTTGGGCAGCCCCCGGTTTCTGGGCGAACAATATGCCATCAGCTATGCGCCCTCCGCAACCCTGTTGATGGCCACCGCCCGTCAACCGGCCACCAAAAAACCAGCGCTGATTGCCCTGGCCCCCGTGTTCGATGACGAAGCCACTAACTTCATCAATAAGTCGTGTCAGCGGGTGGTGGAGGCCACGCAAAAAACAGATTCCACAAGTCGCGCCTTTAACCGCGATGGCAGCTACATCGCTCCCCTGCCCGCCACCGAAACCGAAGTGCAGCAAATTCAGCAGATGCACAACAGCAAAGATCTGCTGTCGCGATCGTTCACCAAAGGTGCAGCGCGCGAGGAGTTGATCAAAAAAGGTGAGCTGGCGCGTTACGATTATATTCACTTCGCCACGCACGGCATTGCCAACAGCCAATACCCGGAGTTGTCGGGCTTACTGCTTACGCAGGATGCCGCCAGCACAGAAGACGGCATGCTCTACACAGGAGAGATTCTGGAATTGGACTTGAAAGCAGACCTGGTAACGCTCTCTGCCTGCGAGACGGCCCTGGGCAAACGCATTGAAGGCGAAGGCGTGCGTGGCCTTACGTCTGCATTCCTTGTGGCGGGTGCGCGCACGGTGGTGGTATCGCTTTGGAAAGTAGCCGATGAAAGTACGGCCATCTTTATGGTGGAGTTCTACAACCAGCTGCTTACGGGCAAATCGAAATCGCAGGCATTGAAGGCTGCACGGAAAAAACTAATGGCCGATGCCAGGTACAGCCACCCTTACTACTGGGCTCCGTTTGTCCAGGTGGGAGCCAATTGAATGACCGCTGCACCCCAAATAATTTCAACTTTACCCACCTCTTTCGTTGAACAAAAAGCAGAAATTCTCCTTTTAGTTCTGTAGCATTGTTTAACGATGAAAAAAGTTGCAGTAATCGGTTCGGGTTTTGCTGGTATTTCGGCCGCCACCTGCCTGGCGCACCAGGGCTTTGATGTAACGGTATTCGAAAAAAATACGCTGCCCGGTGGGCGGGCCAGAAAATGGGAAGCCGATGGTTTCACCTTCGACATGGGGCCCAGTTGGTATTGGATGCCGGATGTGTTCGAAAAATATTTCAACCTTTTTGGCAAGACAACAGCAGATTACTACAAGCTCGAACGCCTTGATCCCTCCTATCGAATCGTCTATGCGAAAGACGACTACCTCGATCTGCCGGCAGGCATACCCGCCCTGTGTCAGCTGTTCGACAAGCTGGAACCTGGCAGCAGCAAACACCTGCTCACATTCATAGAAGAAGGAAAACGCAAGTACGAAATAGGCATCAACGAACTGGTTTACAAGCCAGGGTTGTCGCTGATGGAGTTTGCCGATCTCAACTTGGCCAAAAATGCGTTAAAGCTGCACGTGTTTCAGTCCATCTCCAGCTATGTGCGTAAGTTTTTCAAGGAGCCACGCATTGTAAAGTTGCTGGAGTTCCCCGTGCTTTTTCTGGGTGCCACACCCGAAAAAACACCGGCCCTCTACAGCCTGATGAACTACGCAGACATGGCGTTGGGCACATGGTACCCGCAGGGAGGCATGTATAAAATTGTGGAAGGCATGGTGAAACTGGCGGAGGAGAAAGGGGTAAAATTTCACTATGGGGCCGAGGTGGAGAAGATAGAAGTGGCCGGAGCCAAAGCCACCGGTTTGGTGGTGAACGGGCAGTTCCAACCCTTCCACTTTGTGGTGGCCGGTGCCGATTATCACCATGTAGAGCAACAACTGCTGCCCGCCTCGCACCGCAGGTACTCCGAAAAATACTGGAACAACCGGGTGATGGCGCCTTCCAGCCTTTTGTTTTACCTGGGGCTGTCGAAACCAATTGACGGACTGTTGCATCACACACTTTTCTTCGACCAGGATTTTGCCCAGCACGCCAAAGAAATTTACACCGACCCGCAATGGCCCTCCAAGCCACAGTTCTACCTGTCGTGCACGTCTAAAACCGACCCTTCTGTGGCGCCTCCCGGTCATGAAAATCTAGTGATATTGATACCTGTAGCACCGGGATTGAAAGACGAAGAATCGATACGCGAAAAATATTTTGACATGGTAATGGAGCGGCTCGAAACCGTGACCGGCCAATCCATACGCGCCCATATTGTTTATAAAAAAACCTATGCGCACCGCGATTTCATAAATGACTACCATGCCTTTAGGGGAAATGCCTACGGATTGGCCAATACACTGCTGCAAACCGCACATTTGAAACCATCGCTGTTAAACAAAAAGGTGCAAAACCTGTTTTTTACAGGACAGCTTACGGTGCCTGGGCCGGGGGTGCCCCCCTCCCTTATTTCGGGGCAGGTGGTGGCCAGCGAGTTGATAAAACGGGCAAACGCGCTGTAAATAAAATTACTTAATTATCGTAAATTAAGGTACTCATGACCCAAAAGGCCCTTTACGACCAGGTTTCCATTGCCACCTCGCGCCTTACCACCCAGGCGTACAGTACTTCGTTTTCCATTGGCATACGCTGCCTCAAAAAAGAATTGCGCAACCCCATCTACGCCATTTACGGATTTGTGCGGCTGGCCGATGAAATTGTGGACACCTTTCACGACTACGATAAGGAAAAACTTCTCAATCGATTCAGGGAAGAAACCTACCAAGCAATTGAAGAGGGCATTAGCCTCAACCCCATCCTCAACAGCTTTCAGCACACCGTGCGCGCCTACAACATAGAAAATGAGCTTATCGCGCTGTTTCTGAAAAGTATGGAGTATGACCTCACGGAGAAAACCTACGACAAGGCGCGCTTCGAAGAATACATTCTGGGCTCGGCAGAAGTTGTGGGCCTGATGTGCTTGCGGGTTTTCTGCAAGGGCGATGAAGCCCAGTATCAAAAGCTGAAACCGTTCGCCATGAAGTTAGGCTCCGCGTTTCAGAAGATCAATTTTCTGCGCGATCTGCAAGCCGATTACGAAGGCATGGGGCGCGCTTATTTTCCGGGGGTACAGTTCGAATGTTTTGATGACGAATGCAAACGGCAGATTGAAGAAAGCATTGCAGCCGATTTTCACGAGGGTTACCTGGGCATCAGGCAGTTACCACATGCAGCAAGGTTCGGTGTGTACGTAGCGTATTTGTATTATCTTGCCCTCTTCCGAAAAATAAGAAACACACCTTCGGAGCACGTAATGAAGAGCCGCATACGCATTCGCAACCGCCATAAACTCACCATACTGGCCTATTCGTTTGTGCGCCACCAGCTAAACATGATCTGATGGAGCACGTAATTCTGGTAGACGAAGACGATAAGGAGTTGGGCACCATGGAAAAGATGGAGGCCCACCGCCAGGGCTTATTGCACCGGGCCTTCTCCATTTTGCTTTTCAACTCCGGTGGAGAAATACTGTTGCAAAAAAGAGCGCGGCACAAATACCACAGCGGTGGCTTGTGGACCAACACGTGCTGCAGCCATCCGCTGCCACACGAAAGCATGGAAGCGGCAACCCGCAGAAAACTGAAGCAGGAAATGGGCATCGACCTGCAGCCCGAGTTCGCATACAAATTCATTTACAGAACCCAACTGGACCACGGCCTGACCGAACACGAAGTAGACCATGTGTTTATTGGCACCTTCGATGGCAAGCCCCGCATTAATACCGATGAGGTGGAAGACTGGAAGTTTATGGGTCTGGACGATCTGAAAGAAGATGCGCAAAAAAATCCCGACCAATACACGTCCTGGTTCAAGTTGATTTTACAGCAAGGGCAACTGGCCCAACTGGCCTAACCGCGGCTAAACCTTTTCCCACCTTCATTGTTCCTCTGGTATGAAGTGGTTTCGAAAAGATCCTCTGGAAAAACTGGAGCAGGAGCGCAGGAAAAAACTGGAAGAGGCGATGCACGTTCAGCGCTCGGGCGACTTGAAAAAATACGCTTCCATGATGGAATCAATTGATCAATTAGAGAAGCAAATTGAAGTACTTCGGGCCCAAAAATCCTGACGAGATCATCGATCGTTCCACCACAGTGGTCTGGTTGCGCAGAGACCTGCGCCTTACCGACCATGCTGCACTGTACCATGCATTGCGCGAACAGGCCAACGTTGTAGTGCTCTTTATTTTCGACACGAATATCCTGAAACAACTGGACGACAAAGCCGACCGCAGGGTGGCCTTCATACACCAGAGCCTGCTACATGTAAAAGAGGGGCTCGAAAAAATGGGCAGTTCATTGCTGGTGCTCTATGGCGACCCCGTGCAGGTGTTTAAAAAGCTAAACCCGGCATGGGTTTATGCCAACCACGATTACGAGCCCTACGCCATCGAACGCGATGCGCAGGTAAAAGAACTGCTGGAAGCCAAAGGCGCAGGGTTAAAAACGTTTAAAGACCAGGTGATCTTTGAGAAGGAAGAGGTATTGAAAGACGATGGAACCCCGTACACCGTTTTTACGCCCTACAGCAGAAAATGGAAAAGTAAACTCACTTCATTTTACCTGAAGCCTTATCCCACAGAAAAATATTTTCACCAGCTGAAAAAAGTAAAGCCGCTAACCATGCCCACGCTGGAAGAACTGGGCTTTACCACGCTGCAGTTTACATTTCCCGATCGCAAAATAAGACAGTCGGTTATTGAGAAGTACCACGAGCAAAGAAACTTTCCGGGCATGGAAGGCACCACCCGGCTGAGTGTGCATTTGCGTTTTGGCACGGTAAGTATTCGGCAGTTGGCAGCCCTGGCACAAAAGAAAAACGAAACGTGGCTCAACGAGTTAATCTGGCGCGACTTCTACTTTATGATTTTGTGGTACTTTCCACACGTAGCACAAAGAGCCTTCAAACCTGCCTACGATCGCATTGTATGGCGCAACGATGCGGCAGAATTTAAGAAGTGGTGCGAGGGCAAAACCGGCTACCCCATGGTAGATGCCGGTATGCGAGAACTGAATGCCACCGGCTTTATGCACAACCGCGTGCGCATGATTTTGGCCAGTTTCCTTACCAAACATCTGTTGATAGACTGGCGTTGGGGCGAAGCCTATTTTGCCAAAAAGCTGCTCGATTTCGATTTGGCGGCCAACAATGGCGGGTGGCAATGGGCGGCAGGGTCGGGTTGCGATGCAGCACCTTACTTCCGCGTGTTCAACCCCAGCCTGCAAACAGACAAGTTCGATCCCCAACAAACGTACATCAAAAAGTGGGTGCCTGAACTGGGCACACCTGCCTACCCACCACCCATGGTAGATCATGCCTTTGCGCGAAAACGGGTGCTGAGCGTCTACCAGGAAGCGCTGCAAAATTGATGTTATGCGTATACTGCTAACCGGCACTACAGGCTACATTGGCAGAAGGCTGCTGCCTGTGTTGGTCAATGCAGGCCATGAAGTGATATGCCTGGTGCGCGATCAGCGAAGATTTGACTGGGAAGATTTCTCGGAGGTTTACCTGAAAAAAATAACAGTGCTGGAGGCAGATCTGAGCGACCTGGAATCTTTACAGCATCTGCCCACCGACATTGACGCGGCCTATTATCTTGTTCATTCCATGAGTTCTTCTTACGCTGATTTCAGAAGCATGGAAGAACAGACCGCTCAAAATTTTATTGACTACATCAGAAAAACCAAAGCGCAACAAATTATCTACCTCAGCGGCATTGCCAACGATGCCGACTTATCGGATCACCTGTCGTCTCGCAAAAATGTGGAAGGTATTTTGAAGCAATCGCACGTGCCACTCGCAGTGTTGCGGGCCGCCATCATCATTGGTTCGGGCAGCGCCTCGTTCGAAATCATACGCGACCTGGTAGAGAAACTTCCGGTAATGATTGCCCCGCGTTGGCTAAAAACCAAGTGCCAGCCCATCGGTATTCGCAACGTGGTAGACTATCTCCACGGGGTGCTCCTCAATCCGGCTACCTTTCATCGCACGTTCGACATCGGTGGCCCCGATGTGTTAACCTACAAAGAAATGTTGCTCACCTTTGCGCGGGTGCGTAAACTGCGCAGGTGGATCATCACCGTTCCGCTGCTCTCGCCCAAACTCTCGTCACTGTGGTTGGTATTTGTAACTTCTACCTCCTACTCGCTGGCACGCAACCTGGTTAGCAGCCTCAAGAATGAGGTGGTATGTCGCAACGCTGGCATTCAGGGCATTGTGCCGCTGCAACTCCTCACCTACCAGGAAACGTTACATCTGGCTTTCGACCGCATTCAGCAAAACAACATCATCTCCAGTTGGAAAGACGCACTTCCCTCCTCCAACCTTCATCCCGACTTTCTCAACTTTGTGCAGGTTCCGCAAGAGGGCGTCTTCCACGATAGGCGCATGGTAGCATTCGATCATGACCCGGAGCAAGTGATTAACAACATATGGCAGATTGGTGGCGACAATGGATGGTACTTTGGAAACTGGATGTGGCGCATACGCGGTATCATGGATAAAATGGTGGGCGGTGTGGGTCTTCGAAGGGGCCGAAGGAGCCCTGTGGATTTGAAGACCGGTGATGCGCTCGACTTCTGGCGCGTATTGGTGGCCGATCGTAAAAAAGGCAGACTGCTTCTGTACGCTGAAATGAAGTTGCCAGGAGAGGCATGGCTCGAATTTAAAATAACAAACACCAATGGAGGGGCTCAACTTATTCAAACGGCCACCTTCCGGCCGCTGGGCCTGTGGGGCCGCCTGTATTGGTATTCCGTGCTTCCCTTTCATGGCTTCATTTTTCCGGGTATGGCCCGAAACATTGTGAAAGAGAAGGTGTTTTAAGGTAAGCATGAAAATATACCTCTTGCAGCGAAAACAAATTTTACCCATTTCCCTGGCCGAGGCTTGGGCCTTCTTCTCTGCACCCCAAAACTTATCGCGCATCACACCTGCCCATATGGGGTTCAAAATTTTGTACCAGTCGGGTGGGGAAAAAACGTACCCGGGGCAAATCATCCGGTATCAGGTAAATGTGTTGCCTGGCATACCCGTGCATTGGGTAACGGAAATTACCCATGTGGCCGAGCCCTACTATTTTGTGGACGAACAAAGATTTGGCCCCTATGCCTTGTGGCATCACCAGCATCGGTTTAAAGAAGTACCCGAGGGCGTGGAAATGACAGACGAAGTAAATTATGCCGTGCCATTGGGCATCCTCGGCCGCCTGGCCAACGGCCTCTTTGTGCAGCGGCAGGTAAATGCTATTTTTGACCATCGCTATCAGGTGCTGGAGGCTTATTTCAAGAAATAAATACCAAAGAAATATATGGATTGGTTGACGGTTGTGTTGTGTGCGTTGATTGTAATTGGAACGTTCTTGTTCTGGGAGTTTGTTGCGTGGTTTACGCACAAGTATATTATGCATGGTATTTTGTGGACGTGGCACAAATCGCACCACACCGTGCACGACCACTCTTTGGAACGCAACGATCTCTTTGCCCTTGTATTCAGCCTGCCTTCTATTGGCCTGTTCTATTACGCTACGCTGGTTAACTACAACCCCTACCTGTTGGCCGTAGGCTTGGGCATCCTTTGCTATGGCATCTTCTACCTTATTTTCCACGACATCATCGTACATCAACGCATCAAGTGGCGCCCTGCTAAACGCAGCAAATACCTGCAGCGGATGATCCATGCCCATTACATACACCACGCAAAGCACACCAAAGAAGGATGCGAAGCCTTTGGTTTTCTTTACGCTCCCAAAAAATACGAGCCTAAAAACTTCATCTTCAAGAAAGACCGCCAGGCTACACAGTAGCACTTAACCTACTCATAGCGGAGTGAGTTAACCGGCTTGGCCATGGCTGCCTTTAGCGCCTGATAGGCTACCGTTACGCACGCAATGACCATCGCAGCAACCCCACTTGCAACAAATACCAGCCAACTCAGGTTGGTACGGTAAGCAAAATCGCTCAGCCAATCGGTTAACAAGAAGTAGGCTGGCACGCAGGCAAGGCAAACCGAAATGAAGACCAACACGGTAAATTCTTTAGAAAGCAGTAAGGCAATATTGCCTGCCGTAGCGCCCATGCTTTTACGAATGCCAATTTCCCTGGTGCGCTGTTCGGCCGTAAAAGCAGCCAGCGCAAACAACCCCAAACAGGCAATAAAAATAGCCAGCGTAGTCAGCACCGAAAACAGCGTGCTTAAGCGTTGCTCCTCGCGGAACAGGCTGTCGAAATCCTGATCGGGAAAAAGGATATTCCAACGGCTCGCCCGATGCATATTTCTTCCAGTTCGCTGCTACAGCGGCTACCATCTCCGATGCACTGCCCTCATAGCGAATCATCAAATTTCTTCGGGTAGATGGAGACAGGCGAATGACCAGCGGCCGCACATTGTTTTTCAACGATTCGAAATTAAAATCGGCCACTACGCCTATGATCCTGATCTTTTCAGGTGTGGTGCCCTGAAAGTCGGTGAGTTCCGTATTTAAAGGCGCATCCAGTGCCAACTCACGCTGAGCTGCCTCATTGATTACGCAAGCGGTGGTGTCCGATGCAAAATTGCGTGAAAAAAAACGCCCCTCTTTAACGGTTATTTTCATTACTGCTGCATGATCCCAATCTGTGTAGTACAGCGCCATGAGCCGGTCCTGCTCCGAACCCTGCTGGCGGAATACGGTCGTGTTATCCACCCCGGGCAATGCGTTGCTGGTGAAGCTGGCCCCCTTTACCTGGGCCAGTTCCTCCAGCGCATTCTTAAATGCCTCGGCATTCGTACCCAGCCTGCGTGTGTTGTTGATGGTGATGATGTTATGCTGATCTAACCCCATGTCTTTGCTTTGCATGAACTGCAACTGGCGGTAAACCACCACGGTGGAAATAATTAAAAACGTAGAGATAGAGAATTGAAGTACCACCAACGTGCTGCGTACACCTTTGCTGTTCAAACCAGCCCTTACTTTTCCTTTCAACACTTCTACTGCATTGAAAGAAGTGAGGTAGAAAGCCGGGTAGCTGCCTGCCACCAGGCCAATAAATAAAACGATGCCTGCCAGCGTAGCCAGTAAAAAAGATTTCACCAATAAACCGAAAGTGAGGGATTTGCCTGACAACAGGTTAAACTGAGGAAGCAGCAGGTAGCATACTATTACCGCAAGCGCCACCGAAATCAGGCTGTAAACCACCGACTCGGCCAGGAACTGAAATACCATCTGGCTGCGCCCCGAGCCCAACGTTTTTCGCAACCCCACCTCTTTGGCACGGTTGGCCGACCGGGCCGTAGACAGGTTCATGAAATTGATGCACGCAATAACCAAAATAAAAATACCTACGGCTACAAAGATGTAGATGTACTGTATGTTGCCGCCCGGTTCAATCTGTTCCTGCAGATCGGATTTTAAGTGGCTATCGGTAAGCGAGTAGGCAAAGTAACTGTAGATGCCGCCCTGCTTTCTAAATTCGGCAAAAGTTATCCCAAGTCCTTGCTCGATTTCCTTTCCCACATGTTTTTCAACAATGGCTTCCAGGCTGCTGTTGATGCTCGCCACCGTGGTGGCGGGTGCTTTTCTGATATAAGTTTGCACGAAGTTGCCCGTCCAGCCGGAAAAAAATCCCTCTCCACACTGATGAATGAAATCACGGCATCGAAATGAAAGTGGGAATTAGATGGAGTATCTTTAGCGATCCCGGTTATTTTGCATGGCATTTTCGTGTCTCCCACTTCTATGATTTTACCTATCGGGTCCTCTTGCGCAAAATATTTTTTGCTGAGCGATTCCGAAATCACCATGGTGTTAACATCCTGCAGTACCTGGTGGGCGCTGCCCTTCAGTAGTGGAAAGGTGAAGAACGAGAAGAAGTTGGAGTCGGAGTAGAAAACCCTGTTTTCTGTGAACACCTTATCCTGGTAGCGAAACGCCAGGCCTGAGTTACGCGTGGCCGGAATCATACGCAGGGTTTCTTCTATGCCCGGTATTTCTGCCTTCATGGTGGGCGCCAACGGCAGCGAACTAATGGTTGCCTTCAACTCTTGCCCGGCAATTTTTCCGTGTAAACCCACCCGGTAGATGTTTTCTGCGTTGGCATGGAAGCGATCGTAGCTCTACTCATCCACCACATACAACATAATATAGAGACAGGCTGTAATGCCAGCGGCCAGGCCCAGTATGTTGATGAATGAATAAAATGAATGTTTGCGCATGGTGCGCAGGGCAATCACAAGGTAATTCCTGATCATAACTTGGTGGGTTTGCTGCTTTGACGCACGTTCTCAACCACAGGTTGCACTAAAAAAAAAGGCCGGGCAAAAAATTTACCCGGCCCTCTCTTCAACAACTACGTGTTATTCATATCTCAACGATTCCACCGGGTTAGAGCGGGCCGCTTTCACCGACTGGAAGCTGACGGTAAGCCATGCAATAACAATGGCGGCTATGCCGCTGCCCACCAAAATCAGCGGGCTGATATCTACGCGGTAAGAAAACTCCTGCAACCAGTTATTGGAAACATACCAACCTGCTGCTGCTGCCGGCACAAAGGCGATCAACACCAACTTGGTAAACTCTTTGGAGAGCAGAAGCGTGAGCCCAAACGAAGAAGCCCCCAGAGCCTTGCGAATGCCGATCTCTTTGGTGCGCTGTTCGGACGTGAAGGCAGACAAGGCGAACAACCCAAGACAGGCCACAAATATCGCCAGGCCAGAAAATACGCTGAAGACGGTACCCATGCGCTGCTCCGAACGGAACAGTCTGTCGAAACTCTGATCGAGAAACTCGTATTCAAAAGGCTCGTTGTTGGCCATCTCTTTCCACAATTTACTCACGTTATCTATTAATTGAGAAGGGCTGCCTTCGTAACGTATCATCAGATTCCGCGCATCGTTCGATAGTACAATTGCTAACGGGCGTACCTTGTCGCGAAAGGATTCGAAGTTGAAATCCTTCATCACGCCAATGATTTTATACTTCTGAAATTCTGTTCCATTGCTGCCGTTGTACAATACTTCCGAATTCAACGGGTCAGTAAAGTTAAACTCGCGGATGGCTGCCTCGTTCATAATGATGGCCAGCGAGTCTGACGGGAAGTCTCTGGAGAAATAGCGACCCTCCTTCAATTCGAACTTCATCACGTCCATATGGTCGTAGTCGGCCGAATATACACCCATGATGTGATCTTGCTCGGAACCTGCTTCCTTAAATACGGTGGTGTTGTTTACACCCGGAAAAGTATTGTTGGTATAGCTTACTTTCTCAATGCCCGGCTGTTGTGTCAGCGCATTGCGGAAAGCCTCGCGGTTATTACCTAATCGACCGGTGCTCCGCAACACCAGAATATTGTTTTTATCGATGCCGAGGTTTTTCTCTTGCATGAACCTGATCTGCTGATAGACTACCGCAGTGAAGATGATGAGGAAGATAGAAAGAGCAAACTGGAACACCACCAGGAAACTTCTTACCCCCTTGCTCTTCATGCCTGCACGCACCTTGCCCTTCAATACCTCCACCGCGCTGAACGAAGTAAGGTAAAAGGCGGGATAGCTTCCGGCCACCAGGCCCACAAACAAAACCAACCCCAAAAGGCCGCCCATAAACAAGGGAGATGTAAAGGCTTGCATGGTCAGTTGCTTACCGGCCAGCGTGTTGAAATAAGGCAGCAGGAAATAACAGGCCGCTACCGACAGCACCACTGCCGCCAGGCTGTAAATGGTAGACTCTGCCAAGAACTGGTACACCATCTGGCCACGCAACGAACCCAATGTTTTGCGCAACCCCACCTCTTTGGCGCGACCTGCAGAACGCGCGGTGGAAAGGTTCATGAAATTGATGCAGGCAATAACCAGTATGAACAACCCGATGCCGCCAAAGAAATACACGTACATGATATTTCCGGCCGGCTCCAGCGGGCCTTGCGAACGGGTATCGAAGTGCAGGCTGAGCAGCGGGGTGGCGTAATAACCGTAAGCGCCACCCTGCTCTTTCATCTGCTTCAGCGTGGTGCCCATAAAGCGTTCAATCTCGGGGCCAATATATTTTTCTACCATTGCTTCAAAGCGGGCATTCATTACATCCACCGAGGTATTTTCGCGTAGCAGAAAATAAGTGTACATAAAATTGTTTAACCAGATGCCGGCACGCATTCCCTCGCTCGACTCGGCCGATACCAATACGTTGTATTGAAAGTGCGAGTTGGAGGGCGCCTCTTCCACAATACCCGTTACTTTATAAGTTCTGTTGTCTGCGCCTACGGTCAGCAGCTTGCCCAGGGCCGGTTCGTTGCCAAAATACTTGGTGGCCATAGTGGGCGTCATCACCAGCGTGTTAGGTTCCGTCAGCGCAGTGCGCGGATCGCCCTCGAGCAGGCGGAAGCTGAAAAAGTCGAAGAAATTAGAGTCGGCAAAATAGACATTCTCTTCCGCGAACGACTTGTCTTCATATTTGATGGAAGGCTGGCCGAACCAACCCGCAATGCGGGTAGCTGCTTCCACTTCGGGCACGTCTGCCACCAGCGCTGCCGCCATGGGCGGGCACGTGTTCGCTACGCTGATGTCCTGACCTCCGATTTTTCCGTGTAACCCTACCTGGTAAATGCGGTCGGCCTTGGTGTGAAAAGTGTCAAAGCTCAATTCGTCTACCACATAGAGAATAATCATCAGGCAGGCAGTAAGGCCGATGGTCATCCCGAGGATGTTGATGGCTGAGAAAAATTTGTATTTCAAAATATTCCTCAGCGCTACTTTAAAGAAGTTCTCGAGCATATGGGTGTGTTAGTGGGTGTTTACTACTTATGTGTGCGTGGTTTAGACGTGCAATGCCCCTGATTAGTTACAGCGCAATGCTCCAATCTTCATAAACCTTTATTTTTCAATCAAAACAGGCACCTTATTCATCGCGCAGCACGTGCGATGGGTTCAACCGCAGGGTGCTGTAGATCTTGTAAGCTACCGACAGCACCGAAATAACCAGCAGTAACGAAGCCGACACCATAATGGTGATGGCCGTGGCAGGCTGGTAGTAGTTCCAGATACTTTTCATCAGCATGGCGGCCATCCACGACCCCAGCGCACCGCCCAATACACACGCTATGAACAGGATGATGGCAAACTCGGTATTGATTACCCGCGTGATGTTGCCCATGGAGGCACCCAAGACCTTGCGCACCCCAATCTCCTTCATGCGTTTAATGATGTTGAGCGACACCAACGTAAACAAGCCTGTGGCAGACAACATCAAGGCCACTACCCCCAGAAAAATAAACATCTTCACAATGTTGTTGTTCACGGTATTGGCCTCCACCATTTCTTCGTCCATGAAACGGCCGTTGTAGAGCTGGTTCGGAAAAAGTTCTTTCCACTTTGCCTCCATGAAGGTGTTTACCTCTTTGGCCTTGTCCAGCGAAGTGTTAACAATCACGTGGCGTATGTTCTCCAGGTTGTTGTAGCGTAGCATCGTGGGCGACAGCGGGCGCCAAAGGCCCCGGTTGTAGATATCTTTTACCACACCTACTACATACAATTTTACAGTATCCATCCACAGCACCTCTTTGCCAATGGCGTTGCTCCAGCCAAACGCACGCGCCAGTCCTTCCGTAATGATGATGGACTCTTTGCGATCGGTTTCAGAGTCTTTCACAAAATCTCTGCCCGCCACCAGGGTTAAACCCATGGCCTTCAGGTAGTCATCGCCCACATTCATAATGTCTACCTCAATTTCTTTCTCCTCGTGTTTAATCGGGTCCATAAATGTGTTGGAAAGAATGTGGTGTTCAGACCCGGCCACCACGCGTATGTCGTTGTTCTTCAGCAATTCGTTGCGATACACCTCAAACTCCGACCGGTTTGTTACGTAGGTGTAGACCACTCCGGCCTTGTCGAACCCCAGGTCGAACTCGCGCTGGAAACGGGCGTTGTCGGTAAAGGCAATGCTGCACACCACCCCTATCAACGAAATGGCGAACTGCAGTGTAAGCAACGAACGTGTGAAATAATTAGTGCCCCCAAACTTCAGCTTGCCTTTCAGTATGCTGGTGGGTTGAAATTTGCTGATGTAGAAGGCCGGATAGCTGCCTGCCAACAGACCCGTGAAAAACAAGGTTCCCACCATGAAGATGAGGAAGCGGGGGCTCTCGAAATAGTTGGCCTCCAGCTTCATCTCGGGCCACAACTGGTTGAAGGCTGGAATCAACACCCAATCGGCCAGTACCATGGCCACTACCAGGGAGACAAAACAAATCAACATGGTTTCGCCAATGAACTGAAACACCAGGTGCCTGCGCATGCTGCCCATTACCTTGCGTATACCTATCTCCTTCAGCCTGCGCGAGGATATGGCGATGGCCGTATTGGTGAGGTTGAAGCAGGCGATGAGCAATATCAAAATGCCCATCATACCTACGTCCACCACGGCCGCCAGTGGCGAGCCACTGCGGGTCCATGTGCCAGGCACCCTGTCGTACGTATCGGCCACACCCATACCCACAAACGACTGCAACGGGTACTCTTTGATAATAAAATCCTCGCGTATCTGGTTGTTGTTGGCCACGTAGGGGTTGATGGCGCTTTGCACCAGCGCCACGCGCGCAGGGTCTTTGATCTGCAAAAACAAGGTAACACGGTACTTCCAACTGTTTTCGTTGTAGTCGCCCGTGCCGGTAAATTGGTTGTGAAAGTTGGTGAAGGCATCGCTATTGAAGCTGGAGTTCGTGGGCTGCTTGGCATACACTCCGCTAATCTCGTAATAACGCAGCCGTCCGCTGTCCAGCACCTGTGTAACTACCTTGCCCAGAGCCGGCTCGGTGCCAAAATATTTTTTGGCCAGGTCTTCGCTGATAACCATCTTGGTTTTGTCGCTCAGGTCGGGGCCACCCTCCAAAAACGTGTATGTGAACAACTGAAAGAACTCGGGGTCCACAAACGTAAGGTCGCTATTGAAGAGCTCTTCCTTCACGCGAAAGTTGCCCCCTCCAGGCGAATACCGCACCACTTTGTCCACATCTTTCACATTCTGAGCGATAACATTACCCAACGCCATCGGGGCAAAACCATACTTGGTGGTTTCGTTCTGAAACTCCCTTAAAGAGTTAACCCGGTAGATGGTAGCCGCCTGCATGTGGTGCTGGTCGAACCCGCGGTTGAAATCGTAGTTGAAATAAGCCACAATGCAACACGCAATGGATATGGCCATGCCCAGTATGTTGATGGAGATGAAGACCTTGTTCTTCATCATGCTTCGCAGGGTGATAAGCATGTAATTCTTGATCATGTGGATGGGTTTGTGCCTAAGACGACTTGTGGGGTGGTAAGGTTGCATGGGGCCCGCCAACAATTGTGCCACCGCAAAAAAATCACCGCTGCACACCTTTTGGGGCCGCTACTGTTCACAGACGAACAGTACCTGTACGGTACGTTACAGTGGAGGTTAGAAGGCAGTAAGCGTGCAGAAAGAGATTAACCCCGTACGTTGCCTAGGCCAGCACAGCATTTTGCCCATCTTCTTGCCTTCGTTAACTCATCCACCAGCTTGGCTAAATACCGAAACTTCTGCGTAAGCGGGTTTTCGATGTCCTCCGCACTTTGGCCAAAAATAACATTGGTAATGCGGGTAGACTTGCGGGTTGCGGGGCATTTTGAAAGAACTCTTCGTAGCCAGAGGTAAAACGCCAGACTGACGATGCGGTTGCAATGGGTGGCCTATGGCACATGCAGGCAGCAACAAAGTATTTACAAGTTGCAACTCGTAGCCCAAAGCATAATAAAATCGTTCGCACCATCACATCTAAATACGTCTTCAAGAAGATGTATGGATTACCGAGAAAGGTGGCCAGTTGATTACCCAAGTCTGAAATCTGCTGCACCACCGGCAAAGCGAGCATCTGCTTTAGCCAGTCACCAAGAAAAAGAGTGGGGAAACTATTTTTTTTGCATCATTTCTCCTCTCTTTTGTTCATCTTCCCGGCATGGATGTAAAACTGAAATTTCTGGGCGCAGCCCAAAGTGTTACCGGCTCGAAATACCTGTTAGAACTGGATAACCGAAAAATACTTTTCGATTGCGGACTTTTTCAGGGTAAGAAAGAATTGCGCCTGCGCAACTGGAATTCACTGCCGGTTAACGCGAAGGAAATCGATGCCGTCATCATCACCCACGCCCACATCGACCACACGGGCTACTTGCCGCGCCTGGTGCGCGAGGGCTACACCGGCCCCATCTATTGCACACATGCCACTGCCGACCTGATGCGGATTATGTTGTTGGATGCCGCCAAGCTGCAGGAGGAAGAAGCGCAGTGGGCCTTTCGCCAAGGGTATTCCAAACACAGCAAGCCAGAGCCCCTCTTTACCACCGAAGATGCCGAGGGTGTACATCAGTTTGTCAAAGACTACTGGCTCGATGCCGATGTAAACATCTTTCCTGAGCTAACCATTCGCTTCCGCAATGCGGGCCATATTCTGGGCGCCTCCATGGTAGAAGCCTGGGTGAAGGGAAGCACACAAACCAAAAAGATCGTCTTCTCTGGCGACATTGGCAGGTATGATGACCCCGTGATGCACGCACCTGCCAGCATTAGCGAAGCAGATATACTGGTGGTGGAATCTACCTATGGCGACCGCCTGAACAACACGGATAATGTGGAAGCGACCCTGACCGAAGTAATACACGAAGCGTGGAACACCAACGGTGCCGTTATCATTCCTGCCTTTGCCGTTGGCCGCACACAAAGCCTTACTTACTATTTCCATCAACTGATGGAAAAGAGGGCCATTCCGGAAATGCCTATCTACATCGATAGCCCCATGGCCATCAGCGTGACCAGTTTGTACGAGAAGCACGCCTCCCTGCACAAACTTGAAGTAACACCAGCGCACGGCAAACTCATCAGCCTCTTTGACGATCCGCGCATACATTTGTGCAACACACCTGAAAGTTCGAAGGCACTGAACCACACCCGGAAGCCCATGATTCTCATTTCTGCCAGCGGCATGTGCACGGGCGGCCGTATATTGCACCACCTGTACCACCGCCTGCCACGCGAAAACGACATACTGCTTTTTGCCGGCTACCAGGCCGAAGGCACCCGCGGGCGCGACATTCTGGAGGGCGCTGCGTCCATCAAAATTTTTGGCGAAATGGTGCCTGTAAAGTGCAAAGTGCGCGAAGTAACAGGGCTTTCGGCCCATGCCGACCAAAGTGAACTGATGCAATGGCTCAACCACTTTCAAGATGCGCCCAAGATGACGTTCATCACACATGGCGAACTGAAAAGTGCCCAAACTTTCCAAAACCTGCTCGCAGAAAAGAGGGGCTGGCGCAGTTTCATTCCCGTTTATTTAGAGGCTTTCGAGTTATTCACCGGAATCTGAAACTTTCAGAAGCGCTAAGGAATCACTATCTTCAAGGGTGTGCCCGGTTATGCGCACGTGCATGAAAGCAAGCTATGTCATCATAGTGCTGAGCTGCCTGATAGCCCTACCCGCCCTTAGTCAGAAAAAGCTGAAGCAGGGTGTAGAAGGCAAAGTGTTTTGGGTGGAAGGCAACCAGATGCCCGACCCCGATAAGGTAGCCAACCCCGAAATGGGTGTGGAACGCGAAATACTGGTTTACGAAGCCACCCGCATGGCCGATGTGAAGATGGAGGGCATGTTTTTCACAGAAATTTCTTCCAAAATGGTAGCCCAATTTACCAGCCGCCCCGATGGTTCCTTTAAAATGCGGCTGCCCCCGGGCCAATACTCGGTTTTTGTGCGCGAACCTAACGGGCTGTATGCCAACTTGTTCGACAGCAATAACCTGATCAACCCGGTGATCGTAAAACCCAAAGCCTTTACCTGGCTTACCATCGCCATCGATTACAAGGCCGCCTATTAAAAAAAAACCTGAAATAAAAACCGGGCCTGCAACCCAGGGGCACAAACCGGCATCTTGTTGTTGAATTCGCCTAAATGGATTTCAAGATTTACCGCACAGTAGACCAACACGTAATTGACGGATGCAAACGGAACGACCGGCATGCGCAGAGGTTTGTTTACGAGCACTTTTCAGCGAAAATGTATGCCCTCTGCTGCCGGTACGTGAAGGACAAAATGGAAGCGGAAGATGTGTTGGTAACGGCTTTCGCAAAGGTATTCGACCGCATCCAGCAGTTTAAAGCCGAGGGCAGCTTTGAAGGATGGATACGCAGAATCATTGTGAACGAATCGCTTACCTACCTGCGCAGAAACAAAAGCATGTATGTGGAAACAGATGTGGAGGAAGCCGACCGTGAGCCGGATTATGCACAGCTGAACAACGAACTGGAGGCCGAAGATTTGCGCAAGCTGATAGCTGAGTTGCCCACCGGCTACCGCATTGTCTTCAACCTGTATGCCATCGATGGGTTTTCGCACCAGGAAATTGCCGAACAACTCGGCATTACCGAAAGCACATCGAAGAGCCAGTTGAGCCGGGCCCGTACCTTGTTGCAAAAGAAATTGGTGGAGTTGGAAAGTGGAGTTAACAAAAACAGAGAAGCACATGAACAGCGTGGACAAATTATTTAAAAGCAAACTGGCCACTGAGCAGTTGCCGCCTTCGCCCCAGGCGTGGGAAAAGCTGGAAGCCAGGCTTTCAAAAAAAAATAAAACCATCGTATGGTTGCGGGTAGCTGCCGCAGTGGCGTTGGTGTGCCTGCTGTCGTTGGCTTTAGTGAAGCTAAGAACCACCGAAGCTCCGGTGCTAACGGAAACCCCGCCTGCCGTAAAGCATGCTGAGCCGAAAGTGCCCGTGCAAGCCGAGCAGCCTCTGCTGGCAGAATCAATAGCTGAGAACCAAAAACCGGCCGAAACAAAACCGCAAACAAAATCAGTTAGCCGCATTAAAAAGGCGGTGAAAGAAACAACTGCGGTGGAAATGCAAGAGGCAGTGGAAAAACCGGAAACCACGCCCGCCAACACAGAGGTGTTATTAACGGAGGCGAAAGAGCCGGAAGGAAAAACCGTGGCACCCGTTGCGCAAAAATCAATCGTGATTGTGTACACACTCCCGTCCATTCCGCCCAAAGAAACTGCCACGCTGCCCACCACGGCAACATTGGTAGCGCAGGCAGATGGGCAGCAAAAACGAATTCAAAAACTGTGGGAAGCCGCGAAGGAAGTGAAGAACAGCGATAATCCGCTGGGCGATTTGCGCGAAGCAAAAAACGAATTGTTTGCGCTCGATTTTAAGAAAACCAAAAACAGAAACTAAGACACTATTATGAACAAGATTTGGAAGGTGATGGGGATAAGCCTGTTGGCAGGCACAATGGCGGGCGCACAGCCCAAGGCCGACTCGGTAATTATCAACGTAGGCGACTCAAGCAAAGTGATCTTTGCCATTGGCAGCAAGAAAGATTTGCAGACGCTGAAGCAATACGATTTCCAGGCAGTAGTGAACGATTTGATAACCAAGCTGGAACAGAACGATGCTTCGCAGCCGCTGAAACCAGCCGAAGCATACGTGCAGCAGGATACGACACCCGAAACAGCGGTGACAGAACAAACAGAAGAGGAAGACTGGGACGCCAGTTGGAGAGACCGCGACCGCAGAGACCGCGAATACTATCGCGACCGCGACAGAGAAGAGCGCACCGACCGACAGGTACAGACCGACAGGCAGGTGTATGTACGCGAGCGCGGACGGTACTATGGGCGCAGAACTTTTCACTCCTTCAATTTCGACCTGGGTACCAACAACTATCTTTTAGATGGCAACACTTTTCCCGACCAGAACAACGACCTGTACACCGTACGCCCCTGGGGCTCGTGGTACGTGGGCTTAAACTCCACCCAACGCACCCGACTGGCGCGCAAGTTCTTTATGGAGTGGGGTCTCGGGGTAAGTTGGTACAACTTCAAGTTCCAGAGCGATAAAGTGGTGATTGGCAAAGACGACAATGGCGTAACGTTTACCGAAGACCCTCGCGACATTGAGTTCAGAAAAAGCAAACTCACGGCCACTTACCTCAACGCTTCGCTGGTGCCTATGCTCGACTTTGGCGGCAACCGCAGAAAGGCCATGTTCTTCGATGGCGACCACTCCGAATCATTCCGCATCGGCCTGGGCCCTTACGTTGGGTACCGCATCAACAGCTACAGCAAACAGGTTTACAAAGAGGATGGTGATAAAAAAGATGATCGCAACCGCGACAACTTCTACCTGAACAACATTCGCTATGGCATGCGTTTGCAAGTAGGCTTCCGCGATACCGACCTGTTTTTTAACTACGACCTGAATGAGATGTTTGCCGATGGCAGGGGGCCGAAACTAAACGCGTTTAGCTTTGGACTTACGTTCTAACGGAGGCAGGGCATCAATCTGACGAACCAACTCATCATACCACCCTTGTCCGTATTTGCGGACAAGGGGTTCTTTCAAAAATTGATACAACGGCACCTGTAAAGATTTGCCGTAGCTGCAAGCGGCCGAACAGATGCTCCACTTGTGGTAGTTCACCGCTTCGAAATTCTTCTTCTTGGTAATACGAATAGGGTAAAGGTGGCAGGAAATGGGCTTGCGAAAACCCACCTTACCATCCAGGTAGGCCTGCTCGATGCCGCATTTCAGCACGCCCTTTTCATCGTACAACGCATAGGCGCATTCTTTACCTCCAATGGTGGGTGTGGAGAAGTCGCCATCTTCATCCAGAATATAAGGTCCCTGCTCTTCAATGGCTTTTAGCCCTTCTGCGGTAAGGTAAGGTTTGATTTTGTCCTGGATCTCATGCATCACAGCAAGTTCCGCCTCTTCCAGCGGAGCGCCCAGCTCGCCCTCCACACAGCAAGCACCTTTGCATTTCTCCAGATGGCATACAAACTCCACCTCGCGAATATCATCCGAAACCAAAACCTCTCCTACTTGTATCATTTCTCAAACAAATCAAATTGAACATGGCGGGCAGCTTCTACCTCGTGCAGCACTGCCTTGGTGGGTACCTGTTTTGAAAACAACCCAATGTAATACATGGGCATTTCCATCAGGCCCGAATCGAGTTTATGCACGGAGGTAGACGAGTTTAAGCCCAGCGTTAACACATTGTTTTCATAGATGCGGATCAGCCGTTTATAGAAGCGGGTGTTGCCGCCCAACTCTTTCTCCAATCGCTGCACCTGGCTTTCGCCCCCCAGAAATTCGGCCAGCCGGTGGCGCTGTTCAGTTAAATAAAACGTGTCGTTCAACTGGTCGTTCAACGCAAAGTTAAAGGGCACCAGAAACGTAAAGTCTTTCGAAGCCAGATGCGATACCAGACGGAAAGGCATTTCCAGCGAAAAGGGATCGCACAAACAAAAGGTGCTGGCTCGGTAGTCGCCTTTACTGGCGGGCACGTAGAGGTCAATACGGTCGAGAATTTCTTCCGGCTTGCCATCGAGCAACACAATGTTTTTGTGTCTGAAATATTTGTTGATTCTGATCTTCAGAATATTAAACCGCTCCGGGTCGGCCTCGCACAAAATAAATTTCGAAATGGGCAGGTCGAGCGTAAGGGCCATTAACGCGGCTGAAGGGAACAGTTCGCGCCTGGAACCCAACGAGTACAGGCCGTTGCCTGCGTACAAATCAACAAAAAACAGGTTATCTACTTTGCTAACCTGGCTGGTGATAAAAGAATGCAGGTACTGACGTATGATGTTGATCTTGTTGCGCACCCACGGTTCCGCGGCTGTTACCGGCAAGTCGTCTTCTGTAAAGAGAAAGCGTGTAGGGGTTCTGTGGCTCACAAGCAATTTGGCTTCTCAAAAATAAGCAAGCGAACGATTTGGCAGCGCAATTGGCAACCCTATTTTGGAAGAAAGTAGATTTTCTGAACAGGCCAAACAGCCACAGTATTTTTAACTCTATGCAAATCAACCAGTTTGTTTCGTTCGCCCAACCTTTGTGTTAACCAAAAGAAGGTTCCTGAAAATAGTTGGCCACGTGATTCATTCAACGCTGGTTCATTCACCCGCCAAGTCAGAACGACTCCCACCAGTCGCTTCGCAAGCGTAAGAAGTAATCCAGATGAAATTGTCAATTCTATTGACAATTTTGGGATTAACTTGCACGCTGATTATGAAGGATTATTTAGAAACCCTGAACGAGCCGCAACGTGAGGCGGTGCTGAATACGGAAGGACCCTGTATGCTGATTGCCGGGGCCGGCTCGGGAAAGACCCGCGTGCTTACCTACCGCATTGCCCACCTCATACAGAGCCAGGGGGTAGACCCATTCAACATCATGGCGCTTACCTTTACCAACAAGGCAGCCCGCGAAATGCGCGAACGCATTGAGCAGGTGGTGGGCCACGATGCACGCAACCTGTGGATGGGAACTTTTCACTCGGTGTTTGCGCGTATTCTTCGCGCAGAAGCGCACCACCTGGGTTACCCCAACAACTTCACCATCTACGATACAGACGATGCCAAGTCGCTGATTAAATCCATCACCAAAGAAATGGGGTTGGATGAGGCCCAATACAAGCCCAACACGGTATACAATCGCATATCGGCAGCCAAAAACCGGTTGATTTCGTGGCAGGAATACCTGCACAACCCCATACTGATGGCCGATGACGCCTCGAACATGCGCCCTGAAATAGGCAACATCTACAAGAACTACGCGCTGCGCTGCTTCAAGTCGGGGGCTATGGATTTTGACGACCTGCTCTTTAACACCGACAAGCTCTTTAAAGAACACTTAGAAGTACTGAACAAATACCAGCACCGCATTCAATATGTATTGGTAGACGAGTTTCAGGACACCAACCTGTGCCAGTACTTCATTATCCGCAAGCTGGCCTCGGTCAAGCAAAATATCTGTGTGGTGGGCGATGACGCCCAAAGCATTTATGCCTTCCGCGGGGCAGACATCACCAACATCCTGAACTTCGAGAAGGACTATCCTGACCTGCGCATCATTAAGCTGGAGCAAAACTACCGCTCTACCAAAACCATTGTGGAAGCGGCCAACTCGGTGATCGCCAAAAACAAGGCGCAGATTCCCAAAAATGTGTGGACTTCGAACGAAGACGGCAACGCGGTAGAGTTGATCAAAGCCGTATCGGACAATGAAGAGGGCAAGCTGGTGGCCACCTCCATCTTCGAAGAAAAGATGCAGTACCAGTTGAAGTTCAGCGATTTTGTGATTCTGTACCGCACCAACAGCCAGTCGCGCGCCATAGAAGAAGCGCTGAGGCGGATGAACATCAAGTACAAGGTTGTGGGCGGCCTCTCGTTCTACCAGCGCAAGGAAATCAAAGACCTGCTGGCATACCTGCGTTTCTCCCTCAACCAGCAAGACGAGGCCTCGTTCAGGCGCATCATCAACCTGCCCAAGCGCGGCATTGGCGACTCTACCATCGACAAAATTGTGGTGGCAGCTAACGACCATGCCATTGCCATCTGGGATGTGCTGCAAAATGCGCAAACCTTTTTGGGAGGGCGTGCGTCCGGACCCATTGAGGATTTTGTGAACATGATCAGGCGGTTCAGCATAGAACTGCAAAACAAAGATGCCTACGAGGCAGCGGCAGAAATTGCCAAAGCCTCGGGCCTGCTGCGCGAACTGTACGAAGACAAAACCGTGGAAGGGCTGAGCCGCTACGAAAACGTGCAGGAATTACTCAACGCCATTAAAGAGTATGTAGACGACCCTGAGAAGGAAGACAAAAGCCTGGGCGCATTTCTGCAGGAGGTGTCTTTGGTTACCGGGCAGGACGAGGACAAAGACAAAGATCCGGAAAAGGTAACGTTGATGACCATACACATGGCCAAGGGCCTGGAGTTCAAGTATGTGTACATTGTGGGGTTGGAAGAAGACCTCTTCCCCTCGCAATTGATGCTGAGCTCGCGTTCGGAACTGGAAGAGGAACGCAGGTTGTTTTATGTGGCCATTACACGTGCCAAAAAACGCCTGTTCCTTTCGTATGCGCTTTCGCGTTACCGTTTTGGGCGCTTGAAGAATTGTGAACCCAGTCGTTTTTTGGACGACATCGATCCGCGCTACATCAAGCTAAGCACCAAGTTTGCAGGCGGTGTAGAATCGCTGGCACCCAACCCGAACTACGCCAAAAGCTTTGTAAGCGGCATGAAAAAAACCATCAGTTCGCAGCCGGTGGTAAAGGCGGCTTCAGGCTATAAGGCGCCTGCCGACTTTGCGCCCAGCGACACGGCAGGCCTGAAAGAGGGCATGAAAGTAGAACACCCCAAATTTGGCTTCGGCACCGTAGTAAAACTGGACGATTCGGGGGCCGACCGCAAGGCGAAGATTCATTTTGCCGATTTTGGCGAGAAAACATTATTACTTAGCTTTGCCAAGTTGAGGATTCATGAAAATTGAATGGAGGGTAATTGAACCTCAGCATGACATTGCCACCGCAAGTTTTCAGGGCCAGAGAAAATATGAATTCCAAAGAAATCATCATTGAAATTGATCGGCTTCCTGTGGAGGAAGCAGCTAAGGTCTATTCTTATCTGGCTAGCAAATTCAAGAAAAGAGAGAGAATAATGCAGTCGCTTAACAAGATCAGGGGAATTGGAAAAGGTTTGTGGGAAACGGATGCCCAGGAGTACATCAACAAGGAAAGGGCAGATGACAGGCTCTGAAAAGATATTTTTCGACACCGCACCATTTATTTATCTAATTGAAGATCATCCAACATACGCTGGTCCCGTTGCCGAATACATTGCAGACCAAGTCAGTATTTATGAATCTCACCTTTTTACGAGTGTTCTAACCCTGGCTGAGTTTAGCGTAAAGCCCAAAAGAAACAACAAAAAAGAGATAATAGATCAATTTAGAAGCAAGCTTGATGAATATGATTTCACAGCCTTTGATGTAACAAAGGGAATCGCTGAATACTCTGCCGATTTAAGAGCCAAATATATTTCACTGCGCCTTTTTGATGCGCTGCAGCTGGCAACCGCGATTTCGCTAGGCTGCAACAAGTTTTTCACAAATGATCATGCCCTAAAGAAGATCAAAGAAATTAAAGTAATGACAATTGAAGATTTATTAACATGATAGCCGAATACAATACCCAACGCGACCACATTATTCTGAAAGAATACGGTCGTAACATCCAAAAGATAATTGCCTACATCCGCACCATACCCGATAAGGAGAAACGCACCGAGATGGCCTACACACTGCTGGAGCTGATCAAACAACTGGCACCCGTAGCCAAAGAAGCCCACGAAAACCCGCAACGTATGTGGGACGACCTCTTCATAATGGCTAACTTCAACCTCGATGTAAATAATCCATACCCCATTCCAGAGCGCGACATTCTTTTTAAAAAACCCATGAAGATGCCGTACCCGCAAAGCGAAGTGCGCTTCAAACACTACGGCAAAAACATCGAACGCCTTGTAAAAGAAGCCATCAAAAAAGAAGACCCGGCCGACCGCGAAGAGGCGGTGATCTACCTGGGTAAATTGATGAAAACATTCTACAGCAACTGGAACAAAGAAGCGCTGGACGACTCCGTGATCCTCAAAGACATCAAACTCCTTTCGGGCGGGCAACTCACACTCAATATCGATAAAGTGCGCGAAGACAACCTCTTCGAGAAACTGTATCGCGAAAAGAAAAAGCAACACAGCCAGGGCGGTGGCGACAGAGAGCGGGGCGAGCGGAGCGACCGCGGCAGCCGCGACAAGCGCCACGGCCGTCCCTTCAACAAAAACAGACATAACCCTCACCGCAGAAGAGATCAATGAGTTCTTTTCGTATCAAGGGTGGTGTAAGACTCAAAGGAGAAATCCATCCGCAAGGCGCCAAGAACGAGGCGCTACAGGTAATATGCACGCCCCTGCTTACCGCAGAGCCGGTTACCATTCACAACGTTCCCAATATCCTCGATGTAAACAAACTCATCGAATTGGTAGGCGACCTCGGCTGTCAGGTGGAAAAACTGGGCGAGGGGTCTTACCGGTTCACCGCCAAAACCATCAACACCGAATTTCTGAAGTCGGATGAATACCGCAAGAAAGCAGCAGCCCTCCGTGGCTCGGTGATGCTGCTGGGTCCCATCCTCGCCCGCTTCGGTCAGGCCAGCATACCCAAGCCGGGAGGCGACAAGATTGGCAGACGCAGATTAGACACGCACTTCCTCGGTTTTCAAAACCTGGGTGCCAAATTCCGATACGAAGCGGAAGGCAACCTCTTCCACATCGATGCTTCGCACCTCACCGGTAAATACATGTTGTTGGACGAAGCCTCTGTAACGGGCACCGCCAACATCGTTATGGCTGCGGTGCTGGCCAAAGGCACCACCACCATTTACAATGCCGCCTGCGAACCTTACCTGCAGCAGTTGTGCAGCATGCTGAACCGCATGGGTGCCAAAATAAGCGGTATAGGCTCAAATCTGTTAACCATAGAAGGCGTGGAGCAGTTGCACGGTACAGAGCACACGTTGCTTCCCGATATGATTGAGATTGGCAGTTTCATTGGCCTGGCTGCCATGACGCAATCGGAAATCACCATCAAAAATTGCCGCATCGATATGCTGGGTATCATTCCGGAAATATTCCGGAGGCTGGGCATTAAAATGGAATTCCGTGGCGATGACATTTACATTCCCTCGCAAGAGCGTTACGAAATTGAAACATTCATAGATGGCTCCATTCTTACGGTGGCCGATGCACCGTGGCCGGGCTTCACACCCGATCTCATCAGTATTGTGCTGGTAGTGGCCACGCAAGCCAAAGGCACGGTGTTGATTCACCAGAAAATGTTTGAGAGCAGGCTCTTCTTTGTGGACAAACTCATCGACATGGGGGCACAGATTATCCTGAACGACCCTCACCGCGCCACTGTTATCGGGCTCGACCGTAAATTTCCGCTACGCGGCATCAAAATGGCCTCGCCCGATATACGCGCAGGCGTTGCGTTGCTGATTGCCGCCCTTTCCGCCAAAGGCGAAAGCGAAATAAGCAACATCGACCAGATAGACCGCGGCTACCAGGATATTGAAGGGCGCCTCACCCGACTGGGGGCGCACATTACGCGCGTGGCCTGAGATCACAATAAAACAACGGGCGTGGCGTTTTGGTGCAAACCTACTCCCATGAAAATAACGCTCGCACTACTGTGCCTAACCTTTACCGGCACCACCCTGGCGCAAACGGAAGGTTCGTTGCCAAGAAATGTTTTTCAGTTCAGTCCACAGCATTTGCTTATACGAACCCTACAGGCGGGCTTGGAGCACTTTAGCGCAAATGGTAAAATAGGTTATAGTATCAGCGCCTACGGGCGAAAAGATCTTTCGGGGCGCGCCAATGAGGGATACAACGGTTTGGGTGCAGAAGCATTAATAAAGAAATACGCAATGCCCATGCGGCAGGTAACAACCCGGCACGAGCGAACCTATCACCGGGGATTGTACCTGGGCCCTCTATTGTACGGCATGAGTTTCTCGGGCAAACAAAGGTATTATCGGCCACTTCCCCGCGGCTCCTACCCGCCTTATCCCAGCCCTGCTTATACGCTCTATTCATTGCGTGGTAATCATTGGGGAGCCGGGTTTACCATAGGATGGCAAGTGGCTTTCTGGGAGAAATTATTTATCGATGCCTACGTAGGAGGCGCAGTGCAGTGGTCTAATCTTTCATTGGTAGATGGTAGCGGTCCCAATTCCATGGGAGCGGTCCTGGCCCACTTCTCAAATACCTACATTACCGACCCGCCCTACAACGGCATTACCCCCAAATGCGGAATCAAAATTGGCGTGGGGATTTAACCCTTCATTAAACCTCCAATTTCAACCCCACCGGGCAGTGGTCGGAGCCGTGGTACTCGTTGTACACCAGTGCTTCTTTTACGGCAGGCAGTAACTTCTGGCTCACCAAAAAATAATCGATACGCCAGCCCACGTTTTTTGCGCGGCCGTTGGTTACAAAATTCCAGTAGGTGTATTTCACTTCTGTGGGATGAAAGTGCCGGAAAGTATCCACAAAACCGGTATCGAGCAGCCGCTGAAAGCCATCTATTTCGCGCTGCGTATAACCGGCCGATTTGTTGTAATTCTCCTTGGGGCGTGCAATGTCGATATCGCGGTGGGCCACGTTTAAATCGCCACATATAACGACCGGTTTGCGCTTCTGCAACCAGTTCACATATTCATTAAAAGCAACATCCCATTTCTCGCGGAAGTCCAGGCGCGACAAACCTTCGCCTGCGTTGGGTGTATAGACCGTAACCAAAAAGAAGTTGAGGCACTCTGCCGTGATCACGCGACCCTCCTGATCAAATTCTTCCAGGGCCATGTCGTACGTAACGCCCAGTGGCTCTTGTTTGGTAAGTATGGCTGTACCCGAATAACCTTTGCGCGCTTTCGAAGCGTTCACAAACACTTTGTATTCTGAGAAAACTTCGAGTGCCGAAAACACATCTTCCTCTCCCCCTTTCGTTTCCTGCAAGCAGAGCACATCGGGGTTCATTTCACGCACGTCTTTAATGAAATCTTTTTTTACGATCGATCGGATTCCGTTTACATTCCAGTTAACCAGGTGCATCATGGCTGGGAATTATTTATCTCTTAGTAATGGCGCAAAATAACACTTGCGGTGGTCAACTTATCCCGGAAAGGAAATTTTTCCCATCGATACAGAAGGTATGCGCGCACGTTTGCCAAAATGGGTTGCTCCCCCGGCCAATGTCTCATTCGCCAGTACGGCAAACAGTACCGCCTCCTTGGCATCGCCCGGTAGGCCTGCTACTTCCATGGGCTGCAACAGTGCCTGTGGCAACAACTCTCTTATCCACTGAACGAGCAACGGGTTGTGGGCTCCTCCCCCGCTCACCAACACAGAAAAAGGACCTTTGATTTTTAGCTGGTTAATCCCACGGGCAATGGTCTCCGCGCTGAAACGCGTCAGGGTGGCCATCAGATCGGCAGCAGAAATGTCCAGCGTGCCGCTGCGTTGCTGGGCCTGCTCCACATAGGCCAGGTTAAACAATTCGGGGCCGGTGGTTTTCGGGAAAGGTTTCTTGAAAAAAGGGTGCGACTGAAGTTCCTTCAGCAGACCAGTGTGAACATGGCCTTGGCGCGCAAGCGCTGCGTTGCGATCGTAGCTGGCGCCCGGCACCCGCTGTTGTATCGCCTGGTCGAGCAGTGTATTGCCGGGGCCGGTGTCGGTTACCAGCACATCGGCTGCTTTGCCCGAAGCGGGCAAAAACGTGAAGTTGCCAATACCGCCAATGTTCAGCAACACGCGGTTTTCACCCTTCTTACTGAAGAGTAAATAATCGCCATACATGGCCAGTGGTGCCCCCTCGCCCCCGGCCGCAATGTGCTTCTGGCGGAAATCGCTCAGCGTAATGATACCTGTTTTTACGGCCAGGTGGTCGCCATCGCCAATCTGCAGCGTGGCGTTAAGGGTGGCTCCGGGTGTGATGGCCGCAGGCGCATGAAAGACGGTTTGCCCGTGCGAAGCAACCACATCGATGCGCGAAGGGGAGATCTTCCATTTCTTCAGGCACTTCAACACCATCTGGCCATGTAGCAGGGCTACCCAGGGGTTCAGTTCACACAAATCATGAAATGCAATCTGTGGCTTTGCAAAAATTTTTCTGATACGCGCTTTCACTGCTTCTGTGTAGGGAACCGTTTCAAACTCCAGCAATTCAACTTCTGTGTCGGTACCCGATCCGCGAAAGCGACACAGGGCCACATCCAGGCCATCTAACGATGTGCCCGACATCAGGCCGATGATCAACCGGTTTTTCTTGGAAGCAATTCGATGTAACTTGCCAATGTTCTTGTTCATCCGGAAAAGATATGGATAATTTTCGCACAGAACTCATCCTGGCCAAAGCTGCGCCCATCCATCACGCCATGCCGGTGGTGACGGCCGGATCGTGCTTTGCCGATCACATCGGCAGCAGGTTGAAAGACACCAAGTTCCCCTGCCTGGCCAACCCGTTCGGTGTTGCCTATAGCCCGGTGGCCATTCACAACAATCTGCTGGCAGCATTGCGTGGCACAGCACCTGCCGCCCAAGGTTATCTGCAACAAGAGGAGGGTTGGAAACATTTTCAATTTCATTCGCGGTGGTGGGCAGCTACCCAGCAAGAGCTACAAACGGCACTGACAAAAACGCTCACCGAAACCGCTTCCTTTCTTGCCTCCGCAGACGTGGTGCTGCTTACGTATGGCACCGCGTGGGTGTACAAACACCGCGCCACCGAACAGTTGGTGGCCAATTGTCATAAAATGCCTGCTAAAGAGTTTGATAAACTGTTATTATCGCCCGCACAAATCATCGAGTCGTTTGGCGTATGGCACCAGGCGTTGCGCAGCGTGCGACCCCACGTGCGTATTATCTTAACTGTAAGCCCTGTGCGGCACATCAAAGATACCCTGGAGTTGAACCAAGTAAGCAAGGCGGCCCTGCGGCTGGCGTGCCACTACATCACACAACAGTTCAGCAATACTGAATACTTTCCGGCCTACGAATTGTTGATGGACGACCTGCGGGATTACCGGTTCTACGATCGCGACTTGATCCATCCATCGGGCACGGCCATCGACTACATCTGGCAAAAATTCAGCGAACGGTATTTCGATCGCTACACCCAACAGCGCATCGAAAAAATCAACGCCATCCGTCAAGCGCTGGCACACCGGCCGTTCCAGCCACACGCTGCTGCCCATCAAAAATTTTTAAGAGAACTGCTGAAGCAACTCGAAGAATTAAAAGCCGAGGTGAACATGGAGGAGGAAATCACTTCAGTACAATCACAAATTATTTAACACGCTATGCCCAACCGATTAGCCCTGGCTACCAGCCCCTATTTATTGCAACACGCGCATAACCCCGTGGACTGGTATGAGTGGGGAAGTGAGGCCTTACAGAAAGCCGTTGCCGAAGACAAACCCATTTTGGTGAGCATCGGCTATTCGTCTTGCCATTGGTGCCACGTGATGGAGCGCGAGTCGTTCGAGAACACAGACATTGCTGCGATTATGAATGCGCACTTCGTGTGCATTAAGGTAGACCGCGAAGAGCGGCCCGATGTTGACCACCTGTACATGGAGGCCGTGCAGGCGATGGGTCAAAATGGGGGTTGGCCTTTGAACGTGTTCCTCACCCCCCAACAGCAACCGTTCTTTGGCGGCACTTACTTTCCACCCCGGCAATGGGCACACCTGCTGAAACAGATACACAAGGCCTTTGGCGAAAAACGAAAAGACATTGAAGATTCGGCACAAGACCTCACCCGCCACCTGAACATCAGCGACCTGACCCGCTTTGCCCAACAGCAAAGCGCCACCATAGACAGAAAGTTACTCGCCCAGATGTTCGAAGTGTTGCAAAGCCGATACGATGCCACGTACGGAGGCTTGGCCAAAGCACCCAAGTTCATCATGCCCACTATCTGGCAATTTTTATTGCGCTACCACCAGCTTACGCGTTCGCAAGAAGCGCTGCAGATGGTAACCCACACGTTAACGCACATAGGGCGAGGCGGCATTTACGACCAATTGGCAGGAGGCTTCGCGCGCTATTCGGTAGACGAAAGGTGGTTTGCACCCCATTTCGAAAAAATGCTGTACGACAATGCGCAACTGCTCTCTTTGTATGCCGAGGCCTACCAGGCAACCCAAACACCACTGTTTAAAAAAATTCTACAGCAAACCATCGGTTGGCTGCAACAAGAAATGCAACACCCGCAGGGCGGGTTTTATTCGGCCCTCGATGCCGACAGCGAAGGCGTGGAAGGCAAGTACTACACCTTTACGTGGGCAGAATGGACAGCCGCCCTGAGCGATGATGCCGAAACGGCCGCCCAACATTTCAACATTACACCAGAAGGCAACTGGGAGCACGGCAGAAACATTCTCACCGCACCGCACGATGCAAATAGCGATGCCTCGTTGCAGCGGTGGAAAGATAAACTGGCTGCGGCCCAACAAAAACGCGTGCGGCCCGGCTTAGACGACAAGATGGTGGCAAGCTGGAACTGTATGTTGGTGAAGGGCCTGGTGGATGCCTCGCTGGCACTGAACGAACCGGCCTGGCTGAGGTTGGCGGTCGATACCATCGGTTTTGTTGAGAACCATCTGATACAAGCAGGCCAGTTGAGAAGATCGTTCAAAGACCGGCCTGCTGCCACCGAGGGGTTTCTGGAAGATTACGCCTTCCTGATACAGGCCTACCTGGCACTTTACCAGGCCACGTTCGATGATACGTGGTTAGCCAAAGCAGAACAAAAAATACAGTATGTGTATGAACATTTCTTCGATGAAAAAGATGGCTATTTTCACTACGCATCGCGCCATGCCGAAAAGCTGATTGCGCAGAAGAAAGAAATCTTCGACAACGTGATTCCAGCTTCCAATTCGGTGATGGCGCGCAACCTGCTTCATGCTGGAACGTTGCTGGGCCAAACCCGGTGGACGGAACAGGCGCACACCATGGCTACGGCCCTGAGCCAAACCATCGCAGGCGAACCGGGCTATCTTTCGAACTGGGGCGTGCTGCTGCTGGAGTTGGCCGCACCCCTGAGGGAAGTGGCCATCGTAGGCCCGGAGGCCATCGAGCACATGCGCGAACTGCGTAAGCATTATGTACCGTTTGCCGTTTTTATGGGCACCACCACTCAGAGTAAACTACCGCTACTGGCCGACAAGCATCCGCTCAACGGATCCACCACCTTGTTTGTATGCTACCAGCAAACCTGCCAGACACCCGTGCATACAGTGGAAGAGGCACTAAGGCAACTCCCGTAAGTTTTCGCGTTATTTGCAGCCATGGCACAGGAAGTTTTGTTTGAACCGTCCGAACGCGAAACGCTTTTTGCAGAACTCATCCTGCCGGTGCCAGTGCCCAGGTTGTTTACCTACCGTGTGCCACTGCTACTTAACGACCGCATCAGAACGGGGCAACGTGTCATCGTTCCCTTTGGACCCAAAAAAATCATGACGGCCGTGGTGGCCCATGTACATAGCCAGCCACCGAAAGAGTATGAAGCCAAATACATTCTGGAACTGCTCGATGAAACCGAGATAATCACACCCCTGCAGTTCCAGCTCTATCAATGGATGGCCGACTACTACCTGTGCGCCCTGGGCGAGGTGCTGAATGCAGCGTTGCCCTCTGGTCTGAAACTCTCCAGCGAGTCGATGATACAAAAGCATCCGGCCTTCGATGAGGAGGAAACCACGTCCGAATTTTCTGACAAAGAGAGGTTGCTGCTAAAGCGGCTGGCGCACGAGCCACTGAGTTACAGCGATGCCGCCAAACTGCTGGGAACAAAAAACATCTACAGCATCCTGAAATCGCTTGCCGGCAAAGAGGCCATCATCCTCTTCGAAGAGGTGCGCGAGAAGTACAAACCCAAAACGGAGAAACGCGTTCGGCTTGCCCCTGCTTTCACCAAAAAGAAAGCGTTGGAGAAGTTGTTCGAGGAACTGGAAGGCAAACCCAAGCAGGAGGCCATTGTACTCAAGTTCTTACAACTCATCCCTGTGTTTACCCACCCCGAGCTTAATGCGAAAGGGTTGAAGAAAAATGAGTTGCTGGATGAAGATCTCTCCGAATCGAGCCTGGCTACCCTCATTAAACACCAGGTGTTTGAAGAACTGGAAGTGGTAGTACCCCGCTTTGCAATGGAAGCATCGGCCCCGGCCAAGCCGGTGCTATTGAGCGAAATACAAGAAAAAGCACGCAACGAAATTGTAAAGAGCTTCGAAGAAAAAAACACGGTTCTTCTTTATGGTGTTACCGGCAGCGGTAAAACGGAAATTTACATCGACCTGATACGCAGGGCGCTGGAAGGCGGCTCGCAAGTGCTGTATCTGCTGCCCGAAATTGCGCTCACCACGCAGATTGTGGTGCGGTTGAAAAAGATCTTCGGCAACGAAATGGGTGTGTATCACTCTAAGTTTTCAGACAACGAACGGGTGGAGGTCTGGAACGGTGTGCTGCAAGGCAAATTTCGGTTTGTGGTGGGTGTGCGCTCTGCTGTGTTCCTTCCGTTCGATAACCTGGGGTTGATCATTGTAGACGAAGAACATGACCCCTCTTACAAACAACAAGATCCCGCACCGCGCTACCATGCGCGCGATGTAGCCCTGGTGATGGGCCAGCACCACCACGCCAAAGTGTTGCTGGGAAGCGCCACCCCTTCCGTTGAATCATACTACCAGGCGGTTCACGAAAAATACCATCTGGTGGCGCTTACATCGCGCTTTGGCGACTCCCAACTACCCGACATCCGCTTTGCCAACCGGGCCGAAGAGAAGAAGCGTAAAACAATGAAGGGTGAGTTCACCTCAATGCTGCTGACGGAAATCGCAGAACGCCTTTCAAAAAAAGAGCAAGTCATTCTCTTTCAGAACCGCAGGGGCTACTCACCCTTTGTGCAATGCGAAGATTGCGACTGGATACCCAAGTGTGTGAACTGTGCAGTGAGCCTTACCTACCACCAGTATCGCCACGCCATGATCTGCCATTACTGTGGTTACCGCGATGAACTGCCCCAGGAGTGCCCCTCGTGTTCTTCCAAACGCATACTCACCATGGGCTACGGAACGGAAAAACTGGAAGAGGAAATCAAACTCTTCTTCCCGGAAGCGCAGGTGCAACGCATGGACTTAGACACTACGCGCACCAAATCGGGCTATGAAACGATTATAGAAGGTTTTGAAAAAGGCGAAACCGATATTCTGGTGGGCACCCAAATGGTAACCAAAGGCCTTGACTTCGACAAGGTAAACCTGGTAGGTATTTTCGATGCCGACCGCATGATGCACTTCCCCGACTTCCGCAGTTACGAACGGGCCTTTCAACTGATGATGCAGGTAAGCGGGCGAGCTGGGCGCAGGCAGAAAAAAGGGCTCGTCATTATCCAGACGGCCCATCCCGACCACCCCCTCTTCGATTATGTATTGAAAAACAACATAGACGGATTTTTGCGCCAGCAACTCCACGACCGCGAAATACACCTCTACCCGCCCTTCAGCCGCCTGATTGAAATTACCCTTAAACACAGCGACCGCAAAGTGGTGCGCGAAGCAGCCGCTGAGCTAGCCGACCGGCTGCGGGAAAAAATACGCCACGTGAGCATCATGGGGCCGGGCGAACCGTTGATTGGGAAAATACGCAATGAATTTCTGATGCAGGTGCTGCTGAAAATTCCGCGCAACACCGGCCGCCTGCAGGAAATTAAAGCACGGCTGGTGCAGGAGCAGGATGCACTGCACCACAAAAAAGAATTCAGGCAAGTGCGCGTACTGTTTGATGTGGACCCGGCCTAGTAGGCAAACTTCACCACGCTTTCTACATCTGTTAATTGCCCCGCAGCGTCAAAGCCTGTGATGCGAACGGTCACTTCCGGCAACCAGGTGGGCAACGTGAAGGCATAACCGCCCGGCCCTATATTGGCATAAGGATCCCAATGCCAGGTATGGACAGCGCCTGAGCCCGACAACGAGAACCCGGCAGGCCTGGCATATCCTTTCAACATCGTTTTCTTCACGAACTGATTCGGAACCTGATTCGGGAGTGACTCATTACTTCCACTGCGCTTGGTGTAAATGGCAATCGCACCACTTCCCTTCCTGGTAGCCTGCAACGGAGAAAGCCCCTTTCGCACCTCTACACGATCGATGTCTGTAAGTGGTATGGTTTGCAGAATAGAATAGGCCATTTGGTCATCGTCAAAAGGCATACCATCAAGAATGAGCAGAGGCGATTCGGAGGTTGCCCCCATCAACGAGCTGTTACCCCGCACGTTAAATTTCACAGTGAAACCGGTCCAACTGGTACCTCCTTCCGAACCCACCAAGCCAGGCACTTTGCCAATCAAAGTGGAAAGTACATTGGTGCCGGCTGGGTTCCCGGTCAGATCTTCGCCTTTAATTACCCAATCTGCCGCCCCGTACGTTCGGAACGTAGGCTGCTCACTTTTTTCCCTTTTGGCCTTCACGGTAATTTCTTTGAGCAGACGGGTTCCGTCTGTTAGCTTAAACTCGTCTTCTTTTTTCTGCGCCAGAACATGGCCAGCCACTTTGTGGGTACGCCACGGAGTGCGCCAGGCAAGGTTGGGTAGCTGAAATGCATTGCGTTCGCTCCACGTTACTACAAAGTCGGATTCGGGTTTCCCTTTCTCATCAAAAAACTGCGCAATAAACTCTACCGAATCATAAACAACCATGTCGTCTAAGATGAAACTGCCCATCTCATCCGGTATTTTCTCGATTGAATAAGCCAGGTCAGTGGTTACCAACGTCAACCGGCCTTTCAATGGTTTACCCCTGGCGTTGGTCACGCGGCCGGTGGCCACATCGCGCACAGTTGGTTTCACAGACGGCTTTTCGAAAGTTACCATCCGTCCCTCCAATCCTGTCTCGGCACCTGCCGGTTTACAAGCGGCCACCAGAAAATTTCCCGACAAGGTATCCCTGTCTGCATCAACCAGCCATACGCGCACAATCCGTTCTGTGGAAGATGTATCGATTCTGTGAAGCAGGGAGGGCTGCGGCATCAGCGGTCGCGTAATTTCCGCTCCAACAACTTCTGTTCGCCACGTATAACCCGTAGGTAACAAGGCAACCGGCTTTACGTAAGCAAGCCCTTCCTGATAAGCATCGTTGGTAGTTGCGCGAATAAAGCAGGTTCTTCCACTTCGTGCCGGCACATCAAAGTAGCCCGTTGCCTTCCGCCATTCCACAGGGTCTACCCGCGATTGGATGACCTGGTTAAGGGAATCCACCAAGTCTACCTGCACACTTAAACTGCCCGCACGGCTTCCCGTTACAAATACCGTATACCATATCTTCTCACCCGACTCATACACATCTTTATCGGTAACCACCAACACATCGGGTTGAACGGTTGCGGCCTCTTCCTGGCCCGGCCGGTAATCCAGCGGCAGCAAGTCGGCCACGCGCAGGCGATTCCAATAGCCAATCACTATCACATCGGTGGGGTTTAACAGGTTGCCATCGCGGTCGAAGCGAACCACGCCCGTAGTGGACTGTATCCACGATACGGGGTGCAACACATCCTTGTATACCGGTTGGTAGTCCTGCCCGGGCTCGAAGTGCACCTCCAACGGTTTGGCTGCCGTGAGCGTATAAGTGCCTGACACGGAATCGACACGCACCAGGCCTTTGGCTTGCATTTCTTTAATCACCACACCCAGGTCGCGCTCGAAATACAGCGAACGCGCCTCTTCCCGCAGCGCGTTAATGGGCTGGTACAGGCGGAACCCTTCTTCTTTGGCGTTGCTGGCCGCCAACGCCCGCAAAAAATGAATAACAGAACCGCGAAATGCCTCCGCGCGGTTCTGGCGCCAGGTGGCCTCGCGGGCCGGGTCATTGATGGGTTGAAAGCGCACCGGCCCCACAATGCGGTAAGCATCAGAAGAGGCCTCGAACTGCCGCAGGTAAAAAAACACATGGTAGCCCAGGCCGGGGTTAAACACTTCTATCGGCTGGCCGGCTGCAGCCAGCAGCGTGCTGCCCCGCTTCTCAAACTCCAGCACCCAGGGATTAACGAGTTGGCTGCTGCGTGCATAATCTGTTTCGCCCAGGAAGTGCCTCTTAAAGTTCTTGAGGTTGCGCTTCCACACTTTGTCTTCCGTGGTGCTTACCACCACATTGTCCAGTGCCTGCGATTGTGGCGTGAGCCGTATGTCTACCTGCTGATTTTTATCGGCCACGCGTATGTTGAGGGTAAATGTTTCGTAGCCCAGGTAGCTTACTGCCAGTTGGAAGGGACCGGGCTGGATGTTTATCAGCTCATACCTTCCATCCGTATCCGTAACGGTAACATGGGTGGTGTTGCTAATGAACACGTGGGCAAAGGGCACAGGTTGATTGGTTTCTGCATCTACCACGATACCTGAAACAGATCGCGGCTGGGCATCCGCTACACCCTGAACAAGCCAGATGAGGAGGACAAGGGAAAGTAGTAAAGGCTTCATAGGTTTGCCCTAACTTAGGAACCTGTATGTTACCATGCCTACCCCCGTTTTTGGTATTTGTGGGTATGCCAAGATGCCGAATGATTATGCCACACGTGAATCACAGCCTTCCACAGAACCGGTTCGAACGCGGCAGAGCGGCTTGGGTCGATTATATTCCCCAAGCGGTCGATTGTGGATTGTGGCGGATAGGCAAACTGTTAGGTAAATGGTTATCTTGTTCATTCGTTAACCGTTACCAGCCTAATGAAGTACATCCAAAAAGAAGATCTGAAGCAAGAAGTATTCGACCTGTACGATGACTATGCCCACAACCGAATCGACAGGCGCGATTTTGTACAACGCCTTTCCGCCCATGCAGTAGGTGGGGTTACCGTTGCCTCTCTTATGGGCTTCCTCATGCCCAACTACCAGGATAATGTGCAGGTGCAACCCAACGACCCGCGGCTCACCACCACATTCATCGACTATCCCTCGCCCAAAGGAGCAGGCTCCATCAAAGCCCAACTGTCGAAGCCGGTGGATGCCAAGGGCAAACTCGGTGGCATTGTGGTAGTGCACGAAAACCGTGGCCTCAACCCGCACATTGCCGATGTGGGCAGAAGAGCTGCGCTGGCCGGATTCATTTCTATCTCGCCCGATATGTTAAGCCCGCTGGGGGGCTATCCCGGCACTGACGATGCCGGCCGCGAGATGCAAAGCAAACGCGACCGCAACGAGATGCTGGAAGACTTCATAGCCGCCTTCGAATACCTGAAGAAACACCCCGACTGCAACGGCAAGGTGGGTGTGGTAGGCTTCTGCTTTGGCGGATGGATATCGAACATGATGGCCGCACGCGTGCCCGACCTGGCAGCGGCCGTACCTTTCTATGGCGGCCAGGCGCCCAAAGAAGAGGTGCCCAACATCAAAGCACCATTACTGATACACTACGCATCGCTCGACACACGCGTGAATGCAGGCTGGCCCGATTACGAGGCGGCATTGAAAGAAAATGGAAAGAAGTACACCATGTACATGTATGAAAACGCGAACCACGGCTTTCTGAACGACAGTACCCCGCGGTATGACAAGGCCGCTGCAGAGCTGGCCTGGCAACGCACCATCGACTTTTTTAAGGAAAACCTGAAATAACACGAGGCTAAGAGGCTGTTCCCGGCTGTCGCGCAGCAAACACGGTGCGTTACATCCGGGAACAGCCGTGTTGCCTCTGCGGCACCATCAGTTGATCTTCTTCAGACCTTGGGTCTTGTCTTTCTCTTCTTGCCTTTCCTGCCGCTGCTGCTCCTTCCCTTCGCGTTTATGCGATTTGTGCTTATCCTTCCATTCCTTATCGTCACCTGAAGTGTGTACCCTCTTCAGCCCTTTGTGACGGGAGTGGTCATGGTCTTCGTCACCGGCCTCATACTCGTTTTCATCCTCATCCCAATCATAGTCGAAGTCATCATCTATGTCGATATCAATATCAAAATCCTCCTCGTCCATCTCCACCTCGTCTATGTCTATGTCGATGCTTATATCGGGAATGTGGATGTCGATCGGGTCGATGTCGATATTGAGGTTGCTTAAGTCTATTTCGATGGGTTCTATCTGTATTTCGAGGTTGTCGAGGGCGCTCTCTACATTGCGCAGCGCCACTTCGATGTTGCGTTCCAGGGCCTCCTCATCGATGCGCACATCGAAATTGGAACACCTGTAAGGATTGCTTGTCACTTTGCGGAGGCCTTCTTCGCGTGTGGCGGTAACATTTTGTGAAAAACCAACGGAAACGAACAGGGCAAAGAAAGCGGTTGGGATGATCAGCGGAAGCGGGCGATTTTTCATGGTTGAGATGGTTTTCAATAGACAGGTTACTCTGCCCGGAGCGAAAGGTTACCAGCCCCAGAGAAAATCTTTTCAGGCAATTTGTCTACGAACACGTAAAGGCCCCTCCGAGGAGAACCTGGAACCATTTAGAAAAAGGGCTCCCCATCAGAGGGGCTTCCTGATCACAATCTCTACCGAATGCCCTTGCCGGTGGCCGCCCAGTAGATGCCTCCATAAAGGTGGTTCTGGAAAATTTGGTCGGAGAAGGTGAGCGGTATGTGGCCCAGGGCGGTGTAGAAAGCCCGGCCCCCATCGTACGGATGGTACCACGAAATGGGATGAAACGTACCCATGCCTTTGCCTTCGCGTTCGCCCCACTTGGCGTAAGGATTGTAGGTCTGCTCGTCCACCGACAGCAGAAACGTAAGGTCGTTGGCTTTGCGTTCGCCAAACTCATACCACTCGTCTGTCCAAAGCAGTTGCTGCGGAAAGCGCTCCATTCCGGGGAAGTTGCTGTTTTCTACTTTCAGATAAGCCGTTTGGTTTTGCGGATGGATTTTGAACATCATGCCCACCATTTGGGTGTACCAAGGCCACTCGTACTCTGTATCGGATGCGCTGTGTACGCCCACATACCCTTTGCCCGCGCGGATGAATTTCTCGAAGGCAGCCTGTTGCTCGTCATTCAACACATTGCCGGTGGTGCACAGAAAAATCACCACTGCATAGTTCTCCAAAGCTTTGTCGTTGAATACCGAGGCGTTCTCCTGCCAATCCACCGTAAAGTGATGGCGCGCAGCGAGTTGGCGGATGGCGGCCACCCCCTCGTGGATGGACTCGTGGTGGAAACCATCTGTTTTGGTGAAGAGCAGTGCACGGAACTGCTGTGCCGAAGTAGTAAGGCCCATCCCTAAACAGGCTGTTAATAGCAGGAGACGGAGTTTCATGATCGATTTTATTTAGATAAATATACTGATCTGATGCATACCATCCACAAAGATTATGAGGAGGGTTGGTTGAGAAACATTTATCTTTTTACAAGAGGAATGCTCCCCGATCAGCGACTGAAGAGCACACTCCTTTGCCCCACTTAGACGGCCTTCATCTTATGCCAATACACGTACGATACGCCTAACAAGACCATGAACACCAATGGCACGCCCCAGGGTGTTCCGGTAGACACGTGCACCCACACCGCTCCACCAAACGTAAAGGCAAAGCCGGCATAGACCCACTCCTTCAGCCAACGCCACACGGGCGCCACCAGCAGCACCGCACCTACCAGTTTGGCAACGCCCAGCAAACCCACCAAGTAGATGGGTATGCCCAGCGTTTTGAAAGACTCCATCAGCTCAGCGTTACCGCTTAAGTACATAAAGGCGCTGGCCAACATGGCCAACGATACCAGTCCGGTTAAAATCCAGTAGATAATCTTATCTTTTTTCATAACAGTTGTTTTTTCAGCAAAAGTGGAACGCCTGCGGGTGGATCGCTGCATGCGTTTCCTGCAGGAAACCAGTTTCCTCGAGGAAACTAATCTTTCGCGGTTGCGGTTATTTGTTGAAACTTGAAGGGATGAAATGTCCATTCACTACAACGGCATGGATATTTCATATGTCTTTAGATATAAAATAATTAACACATGAAATATCCCACCCCGGAACACCTTGCCGAGCTGTTAGATGAAAATCCCGTGAAGGCACGGCTCTGCACCGCCACCCACAAAGAACGCCTGCTGGGCATGGGCGATGCCATGGAGGTTTTGAGTGGCAAGTGGAAACTGCCCTTGCTGGCAACGCTGCTCTTTGGCGGGCCGCAGCGCTTCTCCGACCTGCTGCGCGAAGCAGACGGCATTGGCGCAAAGATGCTTTCGAAAGAATTGCAGGATTTGGAAGCTCACCAACTGGTGAGCCGCAAGGTGCTACAAACCAAACCGATTACCGTGGAGTATGAGATTACTCCCTATGGGCGTTCGCTCGAAAACCTGGTGGTGGAAATCATTGCCTGGGGCCTGGACCACCGCCATACGATCATGAGAGATTAAGTAGCTACGTCTTCTGTTTCTTCTTCTTCGCGCTGGGGAAGAGCACATTGTTGAGTATGAGGCGATAGCCTGGAGAATGCGGGAACAAATCCAGGTTGGTGGTACCGCCTCCCCTGCCCCGGCTGGGCATACTTTCAGGATCGTGGCCGCTGTAATAGGTCCAATGGCCACGGCCCAACTCGCCATAGATATAGCGCACATTACCGTTCTGCCTGTTTTCGCCTAATACTTGCACAGATGGCTTCACCAGCGAAGCCTGAAAAGCGGTGGTCTGGCCAAAAAATTCACGAATCTGTTGCTCATGGTTTTGCACCAGCATAGTGGGTACAACGTCCCACTTTGCAGAGAAACTAAACAGCTGGAAAAACCCCAGCGGCTGGCTGCCATACCAACCTCCATTGCTGGTGTTGATGTCGGAGAATTTGCGTGAATCGGGCGGCTCTAATGTAAAATTTTCAAAGGCCAGTGAACGGCTGAAGTCGAGTTTACTCTGTGCCAACGGATCGGCTTCATCGCCATCGTACTCGCTGGGTACAATATCGAGACCATCGGCTGCCAGCGCAATATCGAATGTTTCGGCACCCGAGCACATGGCAAACAGGTAGCCGCCCCCGGCACAGAAGCCCAGCACCTTGCGGGTAACATCGCGTTTCATGGTGGCTACCTTGGTGTAGCCCATCTTCAAAGCCAAACTTTCCTGCAGCTTTCCCTCCAGCATCTGCGATGCCCTGCGGAAAGACCTGCCCAGTTGACCGGTAAAATCTTCGTGGTGCAGGTGCAGCCAGTCGAAGTGGGCCAGGGTGTCGCCCAGCACCTCCTCATCGTAAATTTTCGCGTAAGGTATTTCAGCATAGTCCAGCGCCAGTACAACGGCATCGGTATCGTCTGTTACCAGTGCGTGGCGGGTGGGCGTGTAAACCGCAATACGGGGTGCCTTCTCCAAGCGCACCAACTCCATATTGACAGCTGGCGAGGTGATTTCCTTTAAGATGGCATTGGTTTGCTCGGCCGAGAGTATTTCAAATAACACACCCCGCACCTGGCACTCGCTGCGCAGCGCGGGCGTAAAGTCTACCAGAAAACTGCCCCCGCGGTAGTTCAGCAACCAATCGATGGTATGATTCTCTTTCAGTGCCCAATAGGCCAGGCCGTAGGCTTTCAGGTGATTGGTTTGCGTGGCATCCATGGGAATAAGCATAGACGCAGCCCGGGTGCAAACCGCCAAAACCATACACACCATAAAAGCTGCCCACCGCATAGAAGAAAGATGCTGAATTTTCGTTGCATTTAGAAGCGATTTTTGATGAGGCGGTGGGCAAGGGCCGGGAAAATGTCTTTTCATTGAAAGGCGGTATTTACCACTCAACCGCCCCAGACGTCAACAGGCCCCGAATGAACGTTGAATGGCCGAATAGCTCTTTAAACCGTGCACCAAAACAGGTGCTTCTGCTGTTATACTTGCAGAACAATTCATGAAACTGAAGGAGACGCTTTCAGGTATGGGGTAAGAAATGGCAGTTGTTCGCTTAGCGGACGCTGCCATTTTTCTTTTCAACAATTTACCAATTGTTTCCGCATGCAAATGCTGATGTCTACACCCACATAGGGCTCGAAATTCGGAATTTGTTCATACCCCGATTTCCGGTAGGTGGCAATGGCTTCCGGCTGTCGTAGGCCGGTTTCCAACTTGGCTTCATCAAAGCCTTCTTCGACAGCCCAGCATTCCAACTCCTGTAATACTTTCCGGGCAATTCCTCGGTTGCGGAAATCGGGCTTCACGTACATGCGTTTGATCTCAGCCGCCCGGGGGGCTCCATTCATCGGGCGAAAGCAACCGCATCCCACGGCAGTGGTCGCAACATAAGCAAGCACAACGCGTGCGCTACCGTCAATTTTATTGAATGGCTCAAAGTGCTGCTGCACATCCGGATAACGAACCCAGAATTCGCGGTCCAGCTCGGTAATCAGGGTTTGAAAATCGGGATGGTCATGTGTTACCCGAATCACTTCTGCAGGCGCAACCATCATCAACGTGAAAAGTTGAAATTTCGCAAGTCTTTCGGACTACTGCAATTGCACTCTTAGGGATATTCCAAATACCAGTTCATGCGATGCCGCTGCGGCCAATGGCGCACCAGCTCGCCTGTGCTGCGCTTCGATACCTGCGCATTGAACGTGCCCTCGGTGGTAAGCACACATTGCCATACTTGGTCGGGGTGATCGAACTGTTGCTGATCGATGGCCAGTTAGCTCTTCAACAACGGGTGTGCCGGAATAACGATGGAAAGGTGCTTCTTCTGAATAATGGTCGTAAAGATCGGCTCGGCAAAATGTTCCAGTGTAACGGTAGAATCTCCCAATGTGCGGGTCCAGCTCCAGCCCACTTTCAACGAATAGCCTTTTCTCAGCCCATCGAACAATTCGTCTTTGGTGCCAGCTACCGGTTTCCCATTTTCATCGTGGCTGTAAACCAGGGTCCAACCCGATGGTGCAGGGCTTTGCGCTACACCGGCTATCACCAACGCCCACACCAAAAAGGCGGTTAACCCAATTTTCATCGTGCACTATTTTTTATGATCATACTGCCTTTCAGCCAATCAAAAACCGCTATGTTCTCCATATCGGTGCTACCGAGTGGAGCCGTCCTGCTGCTCAAACGAAGATGAACAAAAACAGGTTTGTATTTGATTGAGAGGAAATGGTAGCCTGTAATGAGTAAGAGCAATCAAAGGTCGCTAGAAGTCTCCGTCAAAGGCCGCAGACCGAATAAGGAATACAAATTTATCGCCTGCCGAGGGAAATGGGTCGCCATTCATGTAAAACGGAGCGCGTTAAGAAGTTGTTAACATTTTCAAACCACGTGGGTTGGTATCCACTTCGCGGTTTCTGCCGCCAACATCGGCAGCACATCTTTTCTGCCGCGCACAAAGAAGGCATGGTTAGCTCCATCAATGGCTGTAAGTTGGGCGTTTGGCAGACTGGCACACACCTGGTTGATCAGGCTCCAATCGGCCAACTCATCGCGGGTTCCCTGCAAAAACAACATCGGTACTTCTACTTCTCGCAGGTGTTGAGCGCGCTCAACGGAAGGTTTACCGGCAGGATGCAAAGGAAAGCCGAAGAACACCAATCCTTTTACAAATGCTGGCTTCTCTTTGGCCAGGTATTGAGATGACATGCGGCCACCAAAGGATTTGCCCGCTGCCAGCAGCGGAACCTGCGGATACAACTGGTGCGCTTGCTTCAGCGCTGCCGCAATGGTGGCATGGGCCACGGCAGGTACATCGGGGCGTTTCTTTTTCTGCTCCATGTATGGAAAGTTAAACCGCAGCGTGCCGATGCCTTGCCCGGCCAATGCTGCTGCTATCCCCTCCATGAAAGCATGGTGCATACCTGCACCCGCACCATGCGCAAGCGTACAAATGAATATCAGGTCATCTGGAACCAACAAACGTGCGGATACCGTGCCGATGGACTCAGAAACGGGAATGGTGAGCAGCTGTGTCATGCCCAAAATTCACCAAGGTTTCCCGAAATCACAAGTTACTCGCTGCGCAAGGTGTCAGCAGGGTTGGTGCCTTTAACAAAATATTAATACTGAGACAATTGCTAAGAAGGTACCCTGGAGTTTTGGACTAAACATTCGGATTGCGAACAACTACTACTAAAATCATGATACAGAGAAGCTGAAAAATGTGAATGGAAAAACACCAATGAAATCAAAAAAGGAGTATCTACAGCAAGTATTCTTGGGAACACTTGAGTTCTTTTTAATAGAAGGTTAACAACTACCGACTAGTTGTTAAAATTAATTTCCGCTATCAAATGATGTGGATAAGATTTGTTGGGACTCTTAAAGATTACGACAGAATTGCCGCTAATAAAATTCAACAACTACGAACTTAAACCCAATGAAGACGAAAAAGGACTACCAACAAGCGTTGGACAGACTTGAGTTAATTTTTGACGCTAAAAAAGGAACTAAGGGAGGAGACGAACTTGAGATATTGGGAATATTGATAGACCAATACGAAAACGAACAGTTCCTAATTGACTTACCTGGCCCGATTGAGGCCATAAAATTCAGAATATAACAACTTGGATATAAGCAGATTTATTTGGCAAAGGTCGTTGGACTGAAGAGCAGAGTGGGTGAAATACTAAGCAAAAAGAGGAAGCTATCGTTGGCTAAGATCAGACAGCTTCATGAAAAAATATTCCGACTGAGGTGTTGATACAGTCCTACTAAACAGTACGAACCGCCAACAAAATGTTTGTGCAATGGTGGCATGACGTGTAGACTATAAGCGTTATCTTTGTTTAGCGTTTGGTCACGTAGGACAAATACGTTTTCAAAACCCCACCACTCGGCAAACACAAGCGGTAAAGAAAATTATTTGCAAACCGAAGCTTTTTTTATGCACCTTAACGCCTTTCTGGGGTAGATTTGCCCACATGAAACTGACATGATTAATAATAATAACGCAGGGAGTGCAGATAAAAAATTGTCGCGGCACCTGGGGTTGCTGGGACTTACCGCCACCGGCATTTGTTCGATGATAGGCGCTTCGGTTTACGTGGTGCCGTTCATGATCCAACGCAGTGTGCCCGGCATTGGACCCTACGTTATTCCGGCCTTTCTTTTTGCGGCCGTGCCTGCCGTGCTGGCGGCCTTTGCTTACGCCATACTCGCATCGGCCATGCCACGGGCCGGAGGCAGCTACATTTTCGCCAGCCGCGGGCTTCACCCCTACCTGGGCTTTGTGGCCAGCTTCTCGCAGTGGTTCGGTCTGTCCATGGCCATTGGCGTGGTGTCTTACGTGGTGGTGCCCTTTCTGCGCGACATGGCCCTGGCCGTTCAATGGGCTGCCATGGCCAACTGGCTCAACTCTGGTTCTGTGCGGCTCGGCTTGTCACTGCTCTTCCTCTGGACATTTGTATTTGTGAACATACGCGGCATACGCGCCTACGAAAAGGCATTGATACCGCTGATGGTCATCATGTTTGGCCTCGGGTTCATCGTCATCATCACCGGGTTTCTATTCAACCATGCCGACTTCGCGGCTGCCATCTACGCACAGGAAAACGAACAAATACCTACTTCCAGCCAAGCGCCCTTCGATGTGGCCATCTTTCTGGGCGCTTCTGCCATTTTGTTTTCCAGCTTCATTGGCTTCGACAGCATAGCGCAGGCCGGTGGCGAGGCGCGCAACCCCGGCCGTTATCTGCCCATTGCCATTGGCCTGGCCGTGGTGATTGTGAGTGTGTATTATTTCAGCTTCACCGCGGCCGTGTACCATGCCGTACCGTGGAACTATGTGGCCTCAGAAGCTGCGCAAGGCGACATTACCGCGCCTGGCGTTTTGCGTTACCTCATACCACCCGGATGGAACGTGGCCATTATTGGCGGGGCAGCCGTAGCGCTGCTGAACGACCTGCCCGCCATGCTGCTGGCTGTCTCGCGCCTGGTGTTTGCCTGGGCCGCAGACGGTGTGTTTCCCCGCGCACTCAGTGCCACCCATGCCCGCTTCCATACACCGCACCGCGCCCTGCTTTTAAGTGGAGGCATGGCCAGTATCGGCATCTTTGGTTGTCACTTCGCGGGCGACTTCTTTCTGGGTGTAGACCTGATGGTGCTCTCCATGCTGGTAAACTTTCTGTTGATGTGCCTGGCGGTTTTGGTGCTACCCATGCGAAACCCCGGGCTGGCCGCAGAGATAAAAGTGGTGACCTCGCGCAACCGGCAATTTTTGCTGGCCGTGGCGGGTGTTGTTTTCTTAACCGGTTTTCTCATTATCCACATCGCACGCGACCTCGCCACTGAAACAGCAGCGTGGTACTTTCACTCTACCCCTGTTTGGGTGCTGGTAATGGTGCTGGCAAGCCTGCTGTACCTATTTCACTTCCGTAAACTGAAAAAAGCTGGTGTAGACACACAACAACTTTTCAAAACCTTACCCGAAGAATAATGAGCCTACCGGTTGCCCGATTGAAAAATGGATTGACGTTGCCGCGGGTGCTTACCGGGCTGTGGCAAATTGCAGATATGGAACGCAACGGCACCAAAGTAGATGTGGATTCGCTGGCGGAGGAAATCAAAAACTATGCGGATGCCGGACTGACAGCCTTCGACATGGCCGATCACTACGGCTCTGCCGAAGAAGTGTGTGGCGCATACCGAAGAAAATACGAAGCCCCCGCGCAGTTTTTTACCAAATGGGTACCAGAGCCGGGGCCCATTACCCAAGCAACAACAAGGGCTGCCGTTGATAAAGCTCGTAAGCGGATGAATACAGACACCATAGACCTGCTGCAATTCCATGCCTGGACCTATGCCGACCCCAGTTGGCTCGATGCGTTGTTGTATCTGCAAGAACTGAAGCAAGAGGGCCTCATACGCCATATTGGCGTTACTAACTTTGATACGGCCCACTTACGGGTGGCTCTTTTTAGTGGGATAGAAATTACCACCAACCAGGTGTGTTTCTCATTACTCGACCAGCGCGCTGCCGGAGCCATGACCAAATTGTGCTTGGAAACGGGTGTACGGCTGCTGGCATTCGGTACGCTGGCCGGAGGTTTTTTGTCGGAACGCTGGCTGCACCAGCCAGAGCCTGTGCTGAATGATTTGCTCACCTGGTCGCAGATGAAATACAAACGTTTCATCGATGCATCGGGCGGTTGGGCCAGTTACCAGCAGGTTTTAGCAGGCTTGCACCAACTGGCACAAGAGAAGAAAGTCAGCATTGCCAACCTGGCTACCCGCTTCCAGGCAGAACAGCCCGCAGTGGCGGCCATTATCATTGGCGCACGGTTGGGGCAAAGCAGCCACGTGCAAGAGACAAAGCAACTGTTTGACTTTGATTGGACCGAGCAAGATCAGCAAACCATACAATTGCTGTTGAAGAATTTGCAGTCGATTCCGGGCGATTGTGGCGATGAGTATCGCAAGCCTCCTTTTCTCACCGCATCGGGAGACCTGAGTCACCACATTCGTTCATTTCCGTCCCCCTATCCCGTGAGGAAAGAGAACGACCGCGAACTGGCGCTGAGCGGCACCGTGTGGGAAGACCTGGCGGGCTTCTCTCGTGCGGTACGCAAAGGAAATCACATCAGTATTTCGGGCACCACCGCTACCCACGGGCAGCGTGTGATTGGCGGCCAGGATCCGGCAGCCCAAACGCATTTTGCCATAGACAAGCTGGAAGGAGCCTTACAATCTTTGGGTAGCAAACTGGAGGACGTAGTGCGCACCCGGATTTTTGTTCGAAACATCAATGATTGGGAACCCGTGGCGCGGGCTCATGGCGAACGCTTTGCCAACATACAACCTGCCAACACCCTGGTGCGGGCCGACCTGGTAGGCGATGAATACCTGGTGGAGATAGAGGCAGACGCGCTGGTTTCAGCGTGAATGAGCTAAAAAATTCGCTTATTGAAAGTTGCACGCAAGCTAAACTTGAAAATGTCGGTTGGCATCGTACCCACAAACTATGCGCAGGTTAGAAAACTTTTAGTATTTGAATCGTCTTTTTGTTCAACGTAACTGTTTCACCAACCGATTTGCCCAATAACATACCTCCCAGCGGTGAAGCTGCAGAAAGGGTAGTGAAGGTATGCCCGCCCACCTCCATTATGCCAACGCTGGCAGAGAGAAAGTAATTACCCTTGGACGTGTATACAACGCTTCCGCTTTGCACAATATGACCTTCCGTGAGAGGGAGAAGTGACAACAGAGACTTCTGCTTTTCTGCTTCCGAAAGTTGCCCGGCCAGTTTCTCCATCTCGAGGTGCATCATGGCGCGTCCTGTTTCATACTTGTCGCCCGCGCTGCTCTTTGTTTCTTCCATCCCGGCCGTGCGGGCTTCTTCCATGGCAGTGCGCAGCAAAGCTAAACGTTTTTCTACCGCAGCGATACAAAGCTGATGAAGTTGTATTTTCAGATCGGACATAGTTGCAGCCTCTCACTCAAAATAATATTCGCAGTCGCTTACTTCACTTTGCTCTTCACCCAATCGCGCGCATTCACAAACGCCTCTATCCACGGGCCCACCTCATCTTGCTGCTTATTGCGCGTATAGTAAGGCCAGTTCCAGGGGAACACAGAACGTTCAATGTGGGGCATAATCGCCAGATGGCGCCCATCGGCCGAACACACGGCTGCAGCAGCAAAATCAGAATCGTTCGGGTTGCCTGGGTACTCGGAAAAGGTATACCTGGCGGCAATGGCATACGTCTTTTCATCAGGTAACCGGAACCGCCCTTCTCCGTGCGCCACCCAGGCACCCAGCACAGCGCCCTCGTAACTCTTCAGCATAACCGAATTGTTTTTCGGAATGGTAAGACTGGTAAAAATAGATTCGAACTTGCCGGAACCGTTGTGCTGCATTTTGGCATGCTGCGCCATGGGCAAATGGCGATTTACCAAACCGAGTTCCATCATCAACTGGCACCCGTTGCAAACGCCCAAACTCAATGTGTCCGCCCGGTTATAGAAATTGTCGAGTGCGGCTTTGGCTTTGGGGTTGTACAGAAAAGCTCCCGCCCACCCCTTGGCTGAGCCCAGCACATCTGAATTAGAGAAGCCGCCCACAAACACAATCATGTTTACCTCCGAAAGATCTTCTCTACCTGAAACCAGGTCCGTCATATGCACATCTTTCACATCAAAGCCTGCCAGATACAATGAGTAAGCCATCTCGCGGTCGCCATTCACACCCTTCTCCCGAATAATGGCTGCACGTAATCCCGAAGGTGTTCTGCGCTTCGGGTCAATACCGTAGGTGGCGAACCTGCCATCGAAGCGCGGTTGGAATTGGTAAGCGAGCGTTTGTCGGAAGACCTGGTCGCGTCTCTTTTCCGCGTGTCCTTTTGTTCTCTGACGTTTATCGAGCAGGTAAGAAGTTTTGAACCAGGTGTCGCGCAGCTGGTCGATGTCAAAGCTCAGAGGTTGCGCGCCACCTATTGTCAATGTACGTTGGGTTGTTACTTCCCCGATGGAAAAAGCCTGCACACCTAAATCGGTCAGGAACTTCAGGGCAGTGACATCGCGCACCTGCAGAACAACAGCAGGATTTTCATTGAACAGTATTTTCACTAAGTCCTCCTTCCAGTGCAACACGTTTGCTTGGATGCCGACACCCGGTGTGGGGAAGCACATTTCGAGCAGAGTAGTAATCAAACCACCCGAAGAAACATCGTGGCCTGCCAGCACCTGGTTTTGCTGAATCAGTTGCTGCACCGCGCCAAATGCTCTTACAAAATAGCTTTCATCCTTCACGGTAGGCGTTTGTTTGCCCAGCAGGTTCATTATCTGCGCAAAGCTGCTGCCCCCCAGCTGCAAAGCATCTTGCGAAAAGTCGATGTACACTAATTGAGAGCCCGGCTCATTGATCAACGCGGGCGAAACAGTCTGGCGAATGTCCGCTGCTTCGGCTACAGCCGTGATAATGACCGTGCCGGGCGAAAGTACTACTTCACCATTCGGGTATTTCTGTGCCATCGAAAGTGAGTCTTTGCCCGTGGGGATGTTGATACCCAATTTGCACGCGAAGTCACTCACAGCCTCAACGGCCTCGTACAGCCTTGCATTTTCTCCTTTGTTTTTGGCAGGCCACATCCAGTTGGCACTCAACGATACGCCTTTTAATCCATACGTAAGCGGTGTCCAAATGATGTTAAGCAACGCTTCAGCTATCGCTAATTTACTGCCATGTGCAGGGTTTACCAGCGCAGCGCCCGGTGCGTGGCCAATACCCGTTGCGATACCCTTGTTACTTAAGAAGTCGAGCGCCATGACACTTACATTATTCAACGGCAACTGCAGCGCGCCACATGCCTGCTGGGTGGCCACACGACCGGTTACGGAGCGGTCTACCTTGTTGGTAAGCCAGTCTTTACAGGCCACTGCTTCCAACTGCAGCACCTGCTCCAGGTAGTGCGGTATTTTTTGAGTATCGTAGGCCAGGTCGGCATAAGCCGCTGGCGCGGATTGATCTTGTAAGATCGTTTTGGGCGATGAGCCGAAAAGGTGTTTTACTTGCAACGCTACCGGCTGCGTTTTCTTTTGGTTGTCAACAAACCTGAACTGTTGATCGCCTGTGGCCGTACCCACCACATACATGGGCGCCCGTTCGCGCGCGGCTACCCGCTGCAGCGTGTCCACATCGTTGGCGTGCATGGCCAGGCCCATGCGTTCCTGCGATTCGTTGCTGATGATCTCTTTGTCGGACAGGGTTGGGTCGCCCACGGGCAACCGATCTATTTCGATGGTGCCGCCCGTTTCTTCCAACAACTCGCTGAAACAATTCAGGTGGCCTCCCGCCCCGTGATCGTGAATAGACACGATGGGGTTGTCAGCGGACTCAGCCATGGCACGTATGGCATTCATCACCCGCTTTTGCATTTCCGGGTTCGAGCGTTGCACGGCATTCAGTTCTATTGCGTTGGCAAATTCCCCGGTAGCTACCGATGACACAGCGCCACCGCCCATGCCAATGCGGTAGTTGTCACCTCCCAGCAGCACAATTTTATCGCCTGCCTGCAAGTGTTCTTTCTTGCTGTCTTTCTCTTTGCCATAGCCCACGCCACCGGCCAGCATAATCACCTTATCGAAGCCAAACTTGCTGGCTCCCTCAAAATGCTCGAAGGTAAGCACGCTGCCGCCAATAAGTGGCTGCCCGAACTTGTTGCCAAAGTCGCTGGCACCGTCCGATGCCTTGATGAGAATCTCGGCAGGCGTTTGGTAAAGCCACTTGCGCTCGGGAAATTTTCTCTCCCAGTCCCGGTTTCCTTCCAAGCGCGGGTAAGAAGTAATATACACCGCAGTGCCAGCCAGGGGCAACGAGCCCTTACCCCCTGCCAGGCGGTCGCGTATCTCGCCACCCGAGCCGGTAGCCGCCCCGTTGAATGGCTCTACCGTAGTGGGAAAGTTGTGGGTTTCCGCCTTCAGCGAAATCACCGCGTCAATATCGCTCACCTGAAAATAATCGGGCACATCTTGGCGGGCCGGGGCAAACTGCTCCACACGGGGCCCTTTGATGAACGCCACATTGTCTTTATAAGCCGAAACTAAATAGTTGGGGTTTTCCTTAGATGTTTTTTTGATGAGCTGAAACAACGTCATCTCTTTCTCACGGCCATCAATCACGAAAGTGCCATTGAAAATTTTGTGGCGGCAGTGCTCTGAATTCACCTGCGAAAACCCAAACACCTCGCTGTCGGTTAGTTTTCTGCCCAGCGATTGGCTCACCTGGTCCAGGTAGGCTATCTCCTCCTGGCTCAGCGCCAGGCCTTCCTTTTCGTTGTAGGTGGCAATGTCTTCGATTTCTACAATCGCCTCAGGCTGGTGGTGTATGGTAAACAGGTCCTGATCGAGTTGTTTGTACACATGCTGCAGCATCCGGTCGAACGCAAAGTCCGTTCCTTCCACATTCATGAACTCTTCTATGCGCGCAATGCCGGCAATGCCCATGGTTTGGGTGATCTCCACCGCATTCGTACTCCAGGGCGTAATCATTTCCTTGCGCGGCCCCACGAAGGTGCCTTTCAACTCCTGTTCGCCCATCGGCTGGGCACCACCAAAAAGCCAGGTCAGCTTCTCGAGGTCGGTGGAAGAAAAAGGCCGCGCGTGCCCTACCGCGTAAAGCAGTGGGGAGTTGGTACGAAAGAATAAAATCATGGAGGAAAACCGTGTGTTAAAGAGGCCCCAAAGGTAACACGAACGACTGTTATTTTGCGTCTTCGCACCTCAAATTCTGCAAAAGAAGGCGCGCGCTTTTTCAGAAATAATTGCACCTGAATGCTCAATTTCTACATTTGAGCCATGGAATTAGCATTTTCTCCCTCAGAATCGAAAGAAAGCGTTTTCAAACGTGTGCAGAACTACCTCGACCAGTTGCAACTAAACGTAGTGGCCAACGACATGGAGCGGCCGTGGGGCGGATTTTTTGTGATTGATGAAAACCAAGCCGGTATTTTTGCGCAGCACTTTTTTCCGGGGCTAGAGTTGAATTCGTTGAAGATGGGCGGCAAGCTGAGCCCCAAGATTCTAATGGTGCAGCCCCACAAGCGGCTATCGTGGCAATACCACCACCGCAGGGCCGAAATATGGAAGCTGGTAGCTGGCGAAGCGGGCGTGCACACCAGCGAAACAGATGTGCAGGGCCCACTGCAAACCCTGCAACAGAATGAAATCATCCGGCTGCGGCAAGGGCAACGCCACCGCCTGATCGGGTTGAATAACTGGGGCATGGTGTCTGAAATCTGGCAACATACCGATGCCAGCCAACCTTCTGACGAAAGTGATATTGTACGCCTGCAGGATGACTTCGGAAGGTAACTAACCTTTGCGGGCAAAGTAGTCCGCACTTTTTTCAATCAGATCGTTGTGGCCGGCTTCCAGAATTTGGAAGCGTGCGTGGGGCACCTGCCTCAAGAGTCTCTGCATATTGACAGCTGTAATGATCTTGTCGTAACGGCCTACCAGCAGCACTACCGCAACGGATCGGGTATTGATCAGGTTGGCTATTTTTTTCAGGTCAAACTTCAGGTGCCGGAACACTACCCACGAGTAATACACGCGCGCACGCTTTTCTTCCGTATTCATCTGGTACTCCACAAAGCGCAACACACCCCGGTCGATGAGCCCCAGGCGGTGTGCCACCACCGCCAGGGCATGAAAACGTTTCGGGTGGTCGATCATGCTTTTGAACAATCTCCGCAGCGCAAGCGGGTAGGTGGCCAGGCTATACCAGAAGCTGGTTTTGATGCCGTCAGGTGCCAGCAGAAAAATTTCGTTTACGCGGTCGGGGTAAACCTCCAGGGTTGCCAACGCAAACTTGCCCCCCATGCTGAAGCCCAGTACGCTGAACTGGTGCACGGGGTTATCACGGAAAAACTGATCGAGGAACGCTTTCCATGCTTCTTTTTCCAGCGCCCGCTCGCCCCCGCTCCAGGTGCTTTCACCATGGAAAAACAGATCGAAGTAATACATCCGGTACCGTTCGCCCAGGGGTTGCGCCAGGCTCTGCAGCGCCAGGTGCGTTTGGCCAAACCCGTGGAACAGCAACAAGGGCATAGTGCCGCGCCCGGTTACGGCATAGTGGAGGCAGTGCCCTTGCGGGGTAGTAACCTGCTTGTTGATCCAGTCACGCATCTTGGTTCACCCTTCCTGCGCCAATGCCAGCGTCAGCTTTCCGGGGTGCCCAATATTAACGAATTCAACGAAACGCCACGTTGCCGGTTTTATCCAGCAAAAAAATCAAACTTTGTTACAATAAACCGTTGGCCACGCCCGTCTACGGCTGCGTATGCAGCGCGGTGTGGTTCTAGATCTGGCAATGCAAGAAGCAATCAAACAGAATACGTTCCTGAAGGAGAAGGACAAACTGCTGGGGTTTATCCGCAGCCGTGTGTCATCGTTGGAGGAAGCGGAGGATATCCTTCAGGACGTTTTCTACCAGTTTGTGGCCGGCTTCGATACGATCGAATCCATCGACCGGGTAACCTCATGGCTTTATAGCGTGGCACGCAACAAAATCATCGATCGCTACAGGCGCGATGCCGCCCGCCCGCAAAAAGCCGACTTTGAAGCACTGAGTGGCCACGATGACGATGCCCCGCTTACGCTGCAAGAGATTTTGCCCGATCTGGATAATTCGCCCGAATCGGTGTTGCTGCGCGAGGCTATTTGGGAGGAGATTTTGGACGCGCTGAGCGAACTGCCGGCCGAGCAGCGCGAGATTTTTATGTTGAATGAAATTGAAGAAAAGGGTTTCCGCGAGATAGCTGAAGCAACGGGTGTGTCTATCAACACACTCCTATCGCGTAAGCGTTATGCCATACTGGCCCTGCGCAAACGCCTGCAGGCTTTTTACGATGACCTGGTAAAAAATTGAAATGGAACTTTAAACGGTAAAGAACAATGAATCGCGAACAGTGGATGGAAAAGAAAATCGGTGCCTGGATTGGCAAAGCCATCGGCATTGGTGTGATGGTGGTGGCAGTGGGGGCGCTTTTCGTGTGGGCTACCCAATGGCTGTGGAACTGGCTGGTGCCGGTTCTCTTTAACGGGCCGGTGATTACCTTCTGGCAGGCCCTGGGTCTGCTGGTATTAAGCAAAATCTTGTTTTCGGGCATTGGCGGCAAGGGCGGCCACCACAAGCACAATGGGTGGAGGCCCTTTTGGAAGGAAAAATGGAAGCGCATGAGCCCCGAAGAACGCGAACGCTTCAAAGAGAAGATGAAAAACAAGTGGTGTGGCTGGAGCCCGGAAGACACTTCGGCAAAAGATTCGGGCGCCTCAAACGTCTGAAGCCACACTTCGCCCAAACTTCAAAAACTTTTTTCCGAAAAATACGAACCTATAGCCGAAATAGGCGTTTAAGGAAACTGTGGAAACTTTGGTGATAAGAAAAGTTTCCATAGTTTTGCGCCCCCTTATGGACGAAAAAGACATAAAAGACAAGATTTTGACCGGTGCCCGCGACCTCTTCCTGAAGTACGGCATCCGAAGTGTTTCGATGGACGACATTGCCCGGCAACTGGCAGTATCTAAAAAAACCATCTACCAATACTTTGCCGACAAGGATGAGATTGTAACGCAGGTGGCCAAGATGCACTTGGAAGACGACCGGTGCGAGTTTGATAAAGTGGTTTCGAATGCCAAAAACGCGTTAGACGAATTGGTGCGCATGTCTGCCCACCTGCGCAAACGTACGCGCGAGCTCAACCCCGCTTTGTTGTTCGACTTACAGAAGTTTCACAACAAGGCCTGGAACGAATGGACTGCCTACCGCAAATCGTTTGTGCACACACAGATTGTGCGCAACCTGAAGCAGGGCATAGAAGAGGGTTTGTTTCGTGAAGACCTGAACCCCGACATATTGGCCACCATGCGCATAGAGTTGGTGCAACTGGCATTCAATACCGATGTATTTGCACCCCAGCAATACAAACTGCCGGATGTACACATGCAATTGTTCGACCACTTTATCTATGGTCTGCTTACCGACAAAGGAAAAAAGTTGTACGAGAAATATAAACAAGAACCCAGTAACCTCGAATTAATCCCCTATCAAGCATGAAAAGGATATACTACTTTGCTTTAGTGATGATGGCATCGCCCTGGCTGGCTTTTGCTCAGCAGCCGCAAGGCGACTCTTTTACGTTAGAGCAGTGCATTGAATACGCACTGGAAAACGCGGTGAGTGTGAAGAATGCCGTTTTAGATGAGCGCATTGCCACCGCCAAGGTAAGAGAAACGGTGGGCATAGGCCTGCCGCAGATTGATGGATCGGTAGCGGTGCAACACAACCAGCAATTACCCAGATTTTTCGGCCAGTTTACGTCAACCAACCCCTTTTTAGGCGGCCAGAACATACCGGGTGTGGAAGAAGGCGATGTGGTGGCGCTGCAAAACTTTTTCCAATTAAAATCAAGCGGCAATGCGGCTTTACAGATCAACCAGATCATATTCAACGGCAGCTATCTGGTAGGCTTGCAGGCTTCAAATGCTTTCAAAGACCTTTCAGTTAAAACCACGGGCCAAACCAAAGAGCAACTGATCGCCAACGTAACGAAGGCATTCTACATGGCATTGATCAACAAAGAGCGAATCACCCTCTTCGACAACAACATTGCACGGGTAGATACGCTGCTGCGCAACACCAAAGCATTGAACCAGAATGGTTTTGCCGAAGGTATTGACGTAGACCGTATTCAGGTGGCCCTGAACAACCTAACCACCGAGCGCAACAAATTCATTAAACTGCAAGAGTTGAGCCTGGAGTTACTGAAGTTCCAGATGAATTACCCCATGACGGAAACATTGACCCTATCGGGCACCATGAATGAAGAAATGGCAGCCGTAGACCTGGATAATTATCTCAATGAATGGGATTACAAAAATCGTTGGGACTACCAGGTGCTGGAGACCAACCGCAAACTCCAATCGCTCAATCTTAAAAATACTTATGCCGCCAATCTACCTAGCCTTGTTGCCTTCGCCAACATGGGGTACCAGACACAATCGCAAAACGTGGGAGGCATCTTCAAAACCAATACCGGCATTGAAGACAACGGACAAATTGGGCCTGATAAGTGGTACTCGTTCAGTTCCTTTGGTGTATCGCTAAACATTCCCATCTTCAGCGGCTTGCAGCGCAACTACCGCATACAACAGGAAAAACTTTCACTACAGAAAGTGGAAAACGGTTTAAAGAATTTCCGTTCGGGGATAGACCTGGAAATCAAGCAAGCCACCATCATGTATCAGAATGCCATGGAGTCGCTGCAATCGCAGCAACGCAACATGGAGTTGGCCAAAAACGTGGCACGCGTTACCAAAGTAAAATACGAACAAGGTGTGGGCTCGAATATTGAAGTAATTGATGCAGAGAGCAGTCTGAAGGAGGCGCAGATCAACTACTACAACGCCCTGTACGATGCGTTGGTTGCTAAGACCGATCTGGACAAAGCATTTGGGAAAATTTTACCCATATCTAACAATTAATTTTGAACTAACTCTATATGAAAAGAACATACACCCCCATTTTAGTATTAGCTGTAATAACCGCCCTGGTAGCGGGCTGCAGCAGTGCATCGAAAGACAAGCAGACACAACTGGCTGATTTGAAAAATCAACAGGCCGCACTTGCCAAGCAGATAGCGGAGTTGCAGGCTGAGATTGCTAAAGAAAGTGGCGATTCTTCCGCAACGGTACGTGCAAAAGAGGTTGCAGTAGCTGCATTGGCGCCCCGAAGCTTCGATCACTACATCAAAACCCAAGGCTCGGTAGAGTCGGAGGAAAATATTTCGGTAAGTGCGCGGTCGATGGGTAATATTACCCGTGTGCTGGTGCGCGAAGGTGAAATGGTTTCCAAAGGGCAAACGTTGGCTCAGATAGACAACTCGTTGATTGTGGCCGGTATTGAAGAGATGAAGGCCCAGCTTGAGTTGGCCGTGGCCGTATACGAGCGTCAGAAAAACCTGTGGGATCAGAAAATCGGAACCGAAGTAGCGTTCCTGCAGGCAAAAACCACTAAAGAAAGCCTGGAAAAACGCCTTGCTTCACTGGAGGAGCAAAATGAAATGTCCAAAATCAAATCTCCGGTGAATGGAGTAGTAGACGAGTTAAATGTGAAGGTAGGCCAGAACATTGCGCCCGGCATGCCCGCGGCCCGCGTGGTAAACAATGCTAACCTGAAACTGGTGGCCCGTGTGTCGGAGGTATATGCCCAGCAGGTGAAACCCGGTGATCGCGTGCTGGTTATTTTCCCCGACCTGAACAAGACGGTGGAAGCCCGCCTCTCATTTGTAGGACGCAACATCGACCAACTTTCCCGCACTTTCGGCATTGAGGCAACGCTGCCCTCCAGCCAGGACTTGCGCCCGAATATGACTGCCGTAGTGAAGGTGATCTACGCCAACGAGCCTGCTGCCATAGTGGTGCCTGTTAACATTGTGCAGACCATCAACGATGAGAAGGTGGTTTATATAGCCGAAAAGCAAGGCAACCAGACCGTGGCCCGCAAGCGTGTAGTAACCATTGAAGGAGTGTTTGATAACCTGGCGCAGGTAAAAGGTTTGTCTGCAGGCGACCAACTGATTACCGTAGGCTACCAGGGTCTTACCGATGGCGACTTCGTAAAAATATAATGTGGGCCTGACGATGGCGGTTACCGCCATTGCAGTCCGTAACCAGTAAATCACAGCCCTATGCAAGATGTAGAGAAAGAGTTTAAGCCCACCAGTTGGGCCATTGATAATAAAGTAGCTATTTATGTAGCAACGGTATTCATTACCCTGGCCGGTATTGTTACCTACCTGCTACTGCCCAAAGAAAACTTTCCGGAAGTGGTGTTTCCACAGATTTACGTGGCTACCCCCTACCCGGGTGCCTCGCCCAGCGATATTGAAAACCTGGTTACCAAACAGATTGAGAAACAGGTAAAGTCAATCTCCGGTGTTAAGAAGATCACCAGCAATTCCGTTCAGAACTTTTCGAACGTTATTATCGAGTTCGACACAAAGATCGATGTGAAGCAGGCAAAACTGGATGTGAAAGATGCCGTTGACCGCGCGCGTCCGGAACTGCCCAACGATTTACCAGACGACCCGACTGTAATGGATATCGACATCTCGGAAGTGCCCATTATGAACGTAAACCTATCGGGTGATTACGACCTGCAACTACTGAAAGCGTATGCAGAACAGTTGCAGGAAAGAATGGAAAGCCTTCCTGAAATTCGCAGGGTAGATATCATCGGAGCGTTGGACCGCGAGATTCAAATCAATGTAGATTTATACAAAGCCACGCTTACCGGTGTAAGTCTGGACGACATTGCCAGCGCCATTGCTTACGAAAACGTAATCGTGCCGGGCGGCCAGCTATCGGTAGATGGCATGAAGCGTTCATTAAGTGTCTCGGGTGAATTTGCCAGTGCCGATGAGATTGCCAACATCGTGGTGGGATCTATTAGAGGCGGAAAAGTGTACTTGAAGGACATTGCCGAAGTGGTAGATACCCATAAAGAGCAGGAAAGCTTTGCCCGCCTGAACAACGAAAACGTAATTACACTGAACGTCATCAAGCGTGGTGGCGAAAACCTGATCAACGCTTCAGATGGCATTTTTGAAATCGTGGCCGATTTCGAGAAGAACGTGTTGCCGCGCAACGCTAAAATCACCATCACGGGCGACCAGTCTGACCAGACACGCACCACCCTGCACGACCTGGTGAACACCATCATCATTGGTTTTGTGCTGGTAACGATCATCCTCATGTTCTTTATGGGCGCTACCAACGCCATCTTTGTGGCCTTGTCTGTACCGCTCTCCAGTTTCATTGCCTTCATGATTTTCCCGGCATTGGGCTTCAGCTTCAATATGATGACGCTGTTCTCATTCCTGCTGGCACTGGGTATTGTAGTAGACGATGCCATTGTGGTAATTGAAAACACCCACCGCGTATTTGACAACGGAAAAGTGCCTATTCGTAAGGCGGCTAAGATTGCAGCAGGCGAGGTATTCATGCCGGTGCTTTCGGGTACGCTCGTGGTGTTGGCACCGTTCGTGCCCCTGGCCTTCTGGCCCGGTGTTATCGGTAGCTTTATGAAGTACCTGCCCATTACATTGATTGTAGCGTTGCTGGCTTCGCTGCTGGTGGCTTATATTATGAATCCCGTTTTTGCCGCTGACTTTATGAAGCCGCACGACCACAACCACGATGGTAAGAGCAAGATCACCCGCGGCTTTAAAATGACGGCAGTTATCATGGGCTCCGTGGCGCTGGTATCGTACCTTATCGGTGCGTTTGGCATGGGTAACTTCATGGTGTTTTCATTCGGTATCTACACGTTGCATCATTTCTATCTTGTACGTGTAATATCTCACTTCCAAACCGATGTATGGCCCCGCTTCCAGGAAGCCTATAAGAAACGAGTTGCTGCCGTTGTTAAGGGCAGGCGCCCCATTACAGTTATGGTGGTGGTATTTGTGCTGCTTATCTTTTCATTCATGTTTTTTGGCGCACGCAATGTATCGGTGGTATTCTTCCCCACCAGCCAACCCAACTTCATCTTTACTTACATACGGTTACCCATTGGCACACACCAGCAAGTAACCGATTCGGTAACGCGCGTGGTAGAACAGCGCATCCGTAACGTAGTGGGCGATAACAACCCTGTAGTTCAGTCTATCATCTCCAATGTGTCAATCGGGGCCAGCGAAAACCCTTTCGATGCAGGCACGCAGGCCACGCCTCACCTGGGTAAGGTTACGGTGGCATTCGTGAAGTTTGCAGAGCGCGATGGCCAGAACACAGCCGACTACCTGGACGACATTCGAGAAGCCGTTAAGGGCATCAAAGGTGCTGAGGTTTCGGTAGACAAGGAAGCCAACGGCCCCCCTACCGGCAAGCCTATCAGCATAGAGATAGCAGCCGATAACTTCGATGTGTTGGTAAACACCAGCGCGCGCGTGAAACGTTACCTCGACTCGATTGCGGTGCCTGGCGTGGAAGAACTAAAGTCCGACTTTCAGGCAAACAAACCTGAAATTGTTATTAGCATCGACCGCGAAAAAGCCAACCGCGAAGGTATTTCAACGGCTGCCATTGGTGGCGCGTTGGCCACTGCGGTATATGGACGCGAAGTTTCCAAATTTCGCGATGACAATGACGACTACCCGATTCAATTGCGTATTCGCGAAGACCAGCGCAACGATGTAAACACGCTGATGAACCTGCCCATTACCTACCGCGACATGGGCATGGGTGGCGTGGTGCGTCAGGTGCCCCTCTCGGCCGTGGCCAAAGTAGAATACTCAAACTCCTACGCGGGTATCAAGCGCATCGACCAGAAGCGTGTGATCGTGCTGGAGTCGAACGTGCTGACGGGCTACAGCCCCAACGACATCGTTCCGAAAATAAGCGAATACCTGAAAGACTTCCCTACGCCCGATGGTGTGCAGATACGCATGACGGGTGAACAGGAAGACCAGACTGAAACCGTGATCTTCCTGATGTTGGCCTTTGGCATCGCCTTCTTCCTCATCTTCATGATCCTGGTAATTCAGTTCAACTCCACCAGCAAGCCTGCCATCATCCTCGCAGAAATTGTATTCAGCATCATTGGCGTTTTGATTGGCTTTGCCCTCACTAAAATGGAAATGTCTATTTTGATGGTGGGCGTAGGTATCATGGCGCTGATTGGAATTGTGGTGCGCAACGGTATTCTGCTGGTAGAATTTACCGATCTGTTGATTAGCCAGGGTGTAGAACTGCGCGAAGCGATTGCCGAGGCTGCCAAAACCCGTATGACGCCCGTGCTGCTGACAGCCATGGCCGCCACGCTGGGTTTGATTCCGCTGGCCGTAGGTTTGAACATCGACTTCGTGAAGATGTTTACCGAGTTGAACCCGCACATCTTCTTCGGTGGAGATAACGTGGCCTTCTGGGGTCCGTTGTCGTGGACGATGATATTCGGTTTAATTTTCGGCACTTTCCTAACCCTGTTTGTAGTTCCTGCCATGTACCTGCTGGTAACCAAATTGAAGCAGCGGGTTTTTGGAACACAAAAGAAGCAGGTCGCAGCCGAAAGTGTGGAGCCCAACACCCGCTTATCGACCGCACATTGAAACAACACCGGGGCGCAGGGCGTTATAGGAAGTAATTTCCCCGCCACTGATGCCTACCCGAAAAATAAATTGTAAAGAAAGTCGTCTTACAGAAAACAGTAAGACGACTTTTTTAATTATCACATGCAAGCACGTATCATGACCTTGTTATTCTTCGCACTGCTGTTCCTGGTAATTGACTACTATGTTTACCAGGCCGTAATTACGGTAAGTAAAAACTGGACAGACAGTTGGCGGCTGGGCACACGCCTTGCATTTTGGGTGCCTACGCTGCTCAGCCTATCGGCATTGTTATGGTGGGCTTTCGATGATCCGTACCGATACAGCGCCAACTTCAGAAACTGGGTCATTACCGGTCTGGTGGCCACCTACTTTTCAAAAGTTTTTGGCGTACTGTTGTTGTTTGCAGACGATGTGCAACGCGGTGTGCGTTGGGCGTTCACATTCTTTAAAGATTCACCTACCGAAAAATTACCGGGCGAAGTTATTTCGCGCTCGGAATTTATTTCGAAGGCCGCGCTGGTAGCAACAGCTGTACCATTTGGAGCCATGGCCTATGGCATCATTTCCGGTGCCCACGATTATCGCGTAAAGCGTGTAACGGTAAAACTTCCCAACCTGCCCAGATCGTTCGATGGCATAAAGATTGGCCACTTGTCAGACATTCATTCCGGCAGCTTCTGGAACAAGACCGCAGTAAAGGGTGGCGTTGAGATGATGTTGAAAGAGAAGCCCGACCTGATCTTCTTCACGGGCGACCTGGTGAACAACGAAGCCAGCGAAGTGAAAGACTACCTGGGCATCTTCGATAAACTAAGAGCCCCCCTGGGTGTGTACTCTGTTACTGGCAACCACGACTATGGCGATTACAAGAGCTGGACAACACGCGAAGAGAAAGAGCAAAATTTCCGCAACCTGGTAGAAGCGCACAAACACATGGGCTTCCATATTCTGATGAACGAAAACAAAATCATAGAACAAGGTGGAGACAAACTGGCCATATTAGGTATCGAAAACTGGGGTGGAGGCCGCTTTGCGAAGTATGGCAAGTTAAACCAGGCCCACCAGCGCACAGAAGAGGCGGCCGTGAAGCTTTTGCTGAGCCACGACCCCAGCCACTGGGATGCGCAGGTGCGCCCCATGTACCCCGACATAGACATGGCTTTTGCAGGCCACACACACGGCTTCCAGTTTGGTGTGGAGTTAGGCGATTTTAAATGGAGTCCCTCTCAATACGCCTATAAACAATGGGCTGGGTTATACCAGGAGGGCCAGCAGTACCTGTACGTCAATCGCGGCTTTGGCTACCTGGGATATCCCGGCAGATTAGGTATGCCGCCTGAACTCACCATCGTTGAACTGAAAAGAGCCTAGCACCACAGCAACCGTTTGCTTTTGGAAGATGAAACCAGCGCAGGCGCAATGGGTTCGGTTTTAGTGAAAAGTAAATCAATAAGTCACGCCTTTATTACATAGCGTGGCTTTTTCTTTTACTTAATTGCTAACATCGTTTACCAAACGACAGACCGATGAGACAGATATTTTTTACACTTTCATTTTTTTGGTGCGCAGCAGCACAAGCACAAAACTACACAGGCGATAGCTGGGGACAGGTAAAGGTCAACAAGCAAGGAACTCTTTCGCTGGCATATGTAGAAACACCTGGCTTCGTCTATAAAGATAAAGCCGGAAAGTTAACGGGTATTTGTGTGGACATCATGGCCGACTTTGTGAAGTACGTAAACGAAACCAAAGGCGTTACCCTCGGCTCGAAATTCGTAGGCGATGGCTCCACCTTCAAAGGTATGTACGACAAGGTAAAGGCATCGATCGGTGGCGTGGTGGGCCTGGGCAACATCACCATTACCGAAGAACGGAAGAGAGAAGTGAAGTTCAGCCCCCCGTTCATCACCAACTTCGCCATCCTCATCACACAAAATAACATACCCACCCTAACAAAGTGGGAAGATATGCCAACCGTATTCGGAAAACTGACGGCCGTTACGGCCAAGGGTACGCTGAACGAAAAACGCATTAACGACCTGAAGAAATATTTTCCCGGCATGAAGATCACTTACACGGCTACCAGCCAGGATACCTACGAAAAGGTAACAGCCGATCCGAATACGTTTACCTATCTGGACCTTGCGTTTTACCTGGAGGCGGTGAAGAACGGAAAATCTGTGAAGCGTCATCCCATTGGCGATCAGTCGGCAGAACAATTTGGATTTGTGATGCCCCTTAACAGCGACTGGTACCCCGTGATGGACGAGTTCTTCAGGGCCAACGGAGGTTACACCAACACCAGTCAGTACAAGGCCATTCTTACGCGCCACCTGGGCGAAACCGGAGTTAAGCTCCTGCAGTCGGCCGGTAAATAGGCGCTTATATTGCATTTGTTCAAAAGCAGGTCGCGACCTGCTTTTTTGTTTTAACTTTCTGTGTGAATAAGCCGCTGGACATACTGAAGCAATACTGGGGCTACGACCATTTCAGGCCACCCCAGGAAGGTATCATCGAGGCGGTGCTCTCCGGCAAAGATGTGCTGGCACTATTGCCCACGGGCGGTGGAAAGTCGGTTTGCTTTCAGGTGCCGGGCCTGCTGCGCGAAGGCATTTGCCTGGTGGTTACACCACTCATCGCGCTGATGCAAGACCAGGTGGGGCAACTGCGGCAGCGGGGCATTGCCGCGGTGGCCATTCATTCCGGGCTGGGCAGGCAAGAACTCGATTGGATGCTGGACCATTGCGTGTACGGCAAAGTAAAATTCCTCTACGTATCGCCCGAGCGGGTGCAAACAGAAATTTTCCAGGAACGCTTTAAGCGGATGAATGTTTCACTCATCGCAGTAGATGAGGCCCACTGCATCTCGCAATGGGGTCACGATTTTCGTCCCCCCTACCTGCAATTAAAGTTGCTGCGCGAACTAAAGACCGATGTGCCCGTGATTGCCCTGACGGCCTCTGCTACCGCGCGCGTAAGAGAAGATATTGTGGCGCATATTCCACTGCGCAAGCCAACGGTTTTCAGCATCAGCTTTGCGCGGCCCAACCTTTCGCTGGTGGTGCGCGAAACAGAAAACAAACAAAAAAAGCTGCTGGAAATTTTAAGACGCGTGGCGGGCGTGGCCATTGTGTATGTGCGATCGCGCAAAGCCACGGCCGAGCTGGCCCGGTTTCTGGAGCGTGAGAAAATCAGCGCCACCTTCTACCACGCAGGCCTGCCCGTAGAAGAGCGCGATCAAAGACAACAGGCGTGGATACAAAACCAAAAACGCGTGATGGTGGCTACCAACGCGTTTGGCATGGGCATCGACAAAGCAGATGTTCGCCTGGTGATCCACATGGATTTACCCGAAGACCTGGAATCTTATTACCAGGAGGCGGGCCGTGCGGGGCGCGATGGAAAAAAATCGTATGCCACCATTTTATACCATCCATCCGATGTAGAAAACCTGGAGCTGAAAACGGAACAATCGCAACCCAAGCTGGATTATTTGAAAAAGGTGTACCAGGCGCTGGCCAACTACTACCAACTGGCACTCGGCAGTGCAGAGGGCGAAAGTTTTGATTTCGACCTGGACACGTTCTGCCAACGCTTTGACTTACGCTCCGCGCACGCCTTTATTGCCTTAAAGAAATTAGAGCGGGAAGGATTGATTCAGCTGAGCGACAGTTTCTACCGACCTGCGCGCTTACACTTCTCCATCGACAAAAAGAGGTTGTACGAATTTCAGGTGGCCAATGCGCGGTTCGATCCCCTCATCAAAACACTGCTCCGGTTATACGGTGCAGAGCTGCTTTCAGAATTTGTCACCATCGTTGAAACCCAGGTGGCCCAGGCGTTAAAATGGAGCGCCAATGAAGTTAAAACCACCCTCACCCAGTTGGAGAAGTTGCAGTTGCTGATATATGAGCCCGCATCCTCATCGCCCCGCATCACATTTGTAATGCCGCGCCAAGATGCTGACCGTTTACCCATCGACAAATTAAAGTTGGATGCGCACCGCCAATGGCATCTGGAAAAGATGAAGGCCATGGTTCGCTACACCACACAAGGCCACCAGTGCCGCATGCAGGTGCTGCAAGCCTATTTTGGAGAAAAAACGGCTGCCGTATGCGGCCTTTGCGATGTTTGCATTAGCCGTAAGAAAAAAGAGAACCTTTCTGCGCTGAAAGAATACAGGGAGCAGGTGCGCTATCTGCTGCAACAGCGGCCGCAGCCGGTAGACGAGTTGGAAGAGGCAGTAGCCCCCAAAGAGCATGAGCTATTTGTGGAAGTGGTGCGCGAAATGGTGGATGAGGGCCAGATACGTTACGATGAGTTTTGGGTACTGCATCTGGCGCAAAATGATACACGCGAGCGGAAAATCGGATTGTAACCGGGCCAGGTGGGAACTTAAGGTGCGAAATTAAGGTAGAATAGAAGCGTAAGCATGAAAAAGCGAATTTGGATAGCGATGCTGTGCACGGCTGCATGGACACCCACCACGCAGGCGCAACCCAATGCTACGCAAAAGCTACGCTGGGAGTTGGAAAAGTTGGTCATCAGAGGGGTGAAACCCACTGACACGTTGTACATCAAAGCACTCAATGACCTTGCATTTGGCTACCAGCGCATCCATCCCGACTCGGCTTTGTTACTAGCCCAGCAAAGCGATTCCCTCAGCCTTCGGTCGGGATATGATAAAGGGCGTGTGGAAGCGTTGCGCAACAAGGGCATCGTCTATTACCTGAAAGGCAACTACCCACAGGCGCTTCAGTATTATTTAGACGCCCTTCGGCTGGCCAAAAAAATCAAAGACCTTACGGGAGTTGGGCGTTTGTATAACAACACCGCCCTGATCTACTTCAGCCAGGGAAAATACGATGATGCGCTGGACCACCAGATGCGGTCGCTCGAAGTAAAAAGACAAGTCAACGACAAAACAGGCATTGCCACCAGCCTGAATAACATCGGCAATATCTACAAAAACCAGAAGCGGTTTAAAGAGTCCCTCGCCTACCATTTTGAAGCGTTGAAAGCCAGGGAAGAATTGAATGACACGCGTTCGGTGGCTGCCAGTTTGAACAATATCGGGTGGTTGTACTTGCAACAAGACAGCATAGCGCAGGCGTTGCGATACCTGCAGAGAGCCCTGCCGCTTTATGAAACCACGCAAGACAAAACAATTGGCAGCGATGTGGCGCAGGGACTGGCAGAATGCTACCTGGCATCGGGTAAGCCTAAAAAGGCGCTGGCTTATGGCCTGCAGGGCCTCGCCATTGCCAAATCCATCCAACTCACCGATCAACTGCGCGATTGCAACGAGACGTTGAGTAAAATTTACAAGGCGCTCGGTCGGTTTGAAAAGGCGCTGCAACACCATGAGGCATTTAAAAAATATGCCGACCAGATCACCAACATGGAAGTAGAAAGGCGCACGGCCAGCCTGGAGGCTGAATTTGAATACCAACAGCGCGAGGCCGTCCTGCTGGCCGCACAACTTCAACGAGAAGCTGTCTTTCAGAAAAAATCGCTGCAACAAACCTGGTTGATAGCAGGAGTACTGGCCGTATTGATATTTGTATCTGTGCTGGCATGGGTAATTGCACGCAACAGTCGAAAATTGCGGGTTGCCAATGCTGCGCTGGAACAAGCCAACACGGCTTTGGCAGAAAGCACCGATGAACTCCAGGCCACCAATGAAGAACTGCAGCAGCAAAAAGAGGAAATCGCGGCTCAACGCGACCTGGTCGCCCTTCAGAATGAAAAATTAAGAATGGCTACCGAAGTGATAGCCCGCCAGGTGGAAGAAATCAAATCGAAAAATGAAAACCTGGAAGATGAAGTAAGAAAACGCACCGTTGAGTTGCTCCAGAACAATGAACAACTGGAGCAGTTTGCCTTTTTATCTGCCCACAACCTGCGCGCACCGGTGGCCCGCATACTGGGACTGGGCAATCTCTTAAAATTGTTTCCGGCCCACACGCCCGAGCGCGAAGATGTGGTGGAAAAGCTGATTACCACTACTGCCGAGTTGGACGAAGTAGTACGCGACCTGAATGCGATTTTGGAAGTAAACAAACATCATACGTTATCTTTCTCAGAAACGCATCTTCAAGTGCCGCTTAACAGAGCTCTGTCGCAATTAGAAACTGAGATAGTCAAAACAGGCACCGCCATTCATACAGACTTCTCGCAGTTGCCCACGCTTCGAACGCACGAACCCTACCTGGAAAGTATTTTCTTCAACCTCATCAGCAACGCCATCAAATACCGGCACGGCAACCGAAGACCAAGCATTGAAATAACATCCCAGGTTGCGGGGAAACATGTTCTGATCACCGTAACGGACAACGGCCTGGGCATTGACATGGAACAATTCAAAGGCAAGGTATTTACTTTATACAGCCGGTTCCACACGCATGGCAAAGGCAAAGGGCTGGGTTTGTACCTCATCAAGAATCAGGTGCTGGCGCTGGGCGGCACCATTAGCCTGGTAAGCCACGTCAACCAGGGCTCGCAATTTGAAATACTGCTGCCACTTGAAGGAAGTTATTCGTAACGCAAAGTTTCTATCGGGTTTACCATGGCGGCTCTCCAGGTTTGCGAACCAATGGTGATCACTCCCAACACCACGATCAACAAAATACCACCTGATAGCAGGGATGCAGATACAATTATCTTATAAGCGTAGGTATCCAGAAATGAGTTGCCCAATAAGTAACCAACGGGTGTGCCGATGGCGATCGCGATTCCAATCAGCATCAAGAACGAACGGCTGAGCAACAGCGTAATTTGTTGAGAGCTGGCTCCCATCACTTTGCGTACTCCAATTTCTTTCATCCTGGTTTGGGTAGCGTACATCGCCATACCCAACATGCCCAGGCAGGCCAGCATCACCGCCAAAAAGCAAACATAGCCCACAATTTTTAACACATCTTTAAACCCGGCATCGGTATAGGCATTGTCAATGGCTTCCTCCATCATCATCGCATCGAAGGTGTGCACGGGGTCTATCTTCTTCCAGATGGCCTCGGTGGCTGCCATCACCGCTTCCCGCTGGCCGGGCACCAGTCTGGCACTCAAAAAACCAATTTCGTTGTAATTGTATCGCAGGGCCAGAGGACCAATTTCATAATTCAGCGGGCGAAAGTGAAAATTCTTCACCACGCCAATCACCCGCAGTTGCAGCGAATCGTCCGCAAAGATGGTTTGGCCAATGGCCGCCACGGGATCGCTGAACTGGAACAGTGGCAGCGCCTTTTCGTTGAGGATGACATGGCGCTCGTAAGCTCCTTCGTGTTGCGGATCGAAATTGCTTCCGGCTAAAAACGTCAGGTCAAGATTGCGCACATAGTTTTCATCCACGATAAAGTCGCGCATGACAAAGGCCTCGTCATCCTGATTTCTTCTGTAGTCGCTGGCCCGGTCGGCCCAGGTTCCTAACTGGTGCGATACACCACCCACGCTCACCACACCCGGCAGCTTGGCTACTTCGGTGGCCAACTTTTGATAGGGTATGCCTTGCAACCGCACGTTCAGAATGTCTTTGTCGTTCATGCCATAGTCTTTCGAAAGCATGAAGTCTATCTGATTGTAGATAACGAGTACTACGATCACAAAAATCAGCGAAAGCGAAAATTGGGTTACGATTAATGCTTTGCGAAATGTAAGGCGTGAATATACTTTCAACGAGCCGCTCTCCTTCAACACCTTTACCGGCTTGAAGGCCGACAAGTACCCGGCCGGAAGCAGGCCCGCCAACATGCCGATGAAAACAGCAAAGGCAAAGAACCACAGGTATACCGTGCAGTCCTCGCGCAGGTCGGGGGAAAACTCACGGGCGATGTTCAACTGCATAAAGGCAGGCTTCAGCAACTGCAACAACCCATAGGCTACCACCAGCGCCATCAATGAAAATACGATTGCCTCGCCCACAAATTGTGAAAATACCTGGAAGCGTTGGGCTCCCACAATCTTGCGCACTCCTATTTCGCGGGCCCTCGAAAGCGACTTGGCAATCATCAGGTTGGTATAATTAAAACATGCCATTAACATCACCACACCCACCAAAACGCCCAAGAACACAATGAGCAAGTCGGGCATACCGTTGCCCATGTTGTTTGACAGTGCGGGGCCGGGCGTAATTTTTTGCAGCGGCTGCAGGTAGAACTCATAGCCGCGGTCGCGCGTTTCCAATTTGAGGTTTGCGTAATACTTTTTCGAAATCGCTGCCAACGCATCGCCTACCTCTTCCGCGTTACGTCCCTCTTTCAACTTCAGGTACACATAGCCAAAGTAGTAGTTATTCCAGTCGTCCAGAGAGGGCTGCATGACGCCCTGATTTTCCAGTAAGGGCAACAGTGCAGAAGAGGCCAGCGCCTGAAACTCGAAATGCGTTTTGCTGGCCAGCTTTTTGAGCACGCCTGTAATCTTAAATTCGCCAAAGCCATTCAACGTTACAGTCTGCCCCAATGGCTCGGAGTCGCCAAACACGCGCACGGCTGTTTCATGCGTCAACACCAACCCATTGGCATCGGTCAACGCAGTGGCCGGGTTGCCTTTCTCGAGGCTGAAATTAAAAACCTGCAGGAAAGAAGGATCTGCAAAGAGGCCACGCAGCGGCACATTTACATTGCCATACACAATATCGGTGCGCAGTTGCCGGTTGATGCGCACCACCTCTTCGGCAAAGGTGTACTCTTCCTTCAGCACCCTGCCCACGGGCATGGGCACAGAGGCATAGTCTTCGCTACCGCCACGGGTGCGCAACGCCCGGGTGTTTACCCGGTAGATACGATCTGCATCGTTGTGAAAATTATCGAACGTGAATTGTTCCTTGATGACGATGATCACCAGCAGGCCCAGCGACATGCTGACGGAAAGACCCACGAGGTTGATGGAACTGAATGAGAAGTTGCGGGTGAAATTCCGCAAGGTGGTGAGCAGTATACTTTTCAGCATGGGATCCTGGTTTTCTGATAAAATGATTACCGGTCACCTCTCCGCTCACAATTCATCTTACCGGCATCCCTATGTACGGGGTTTCGCCCGCGGTGGCGATGGCCGGGCCACCAACTGCCGTATTAATGTACTGAACCGAAAGACCGCTGGAATGAATTGCCGGGCAAGTTCCGCAACATGTTGCCTACCTGCAGATCGCCATAGCCGTATACACCCTCCCGCTCGTTGAACTTCACAAATATTTCATCGAAGTTGGTATAGCCCATGGCTAATATCTCCTTCAGTGCTTCAACCGGTCTTGCCTGTGTTTTGCGTTCAATTTCGGCTTCGCACACTTCATCCAGCAAAGGATAGCAGGGCGAAAGCGATTTGGACAGCAGGCTGAGTACCTCGAGGTTGCCGGTGCGGTAGGCATTCCATAGGTGATCGCCCAATCGGAAATCGCCCCGGGTCATGGCCTCGCGTTCGTCAAAGCAGATGCGCAAATCCAATGGCGTATGCTGGCCAAAACCCTTCCAACTCCGTTGGCCGCGGTTTTGCAACGGCAAGACTCTGTACACACGCGAAATGCCACGCTTATTCAGCAGCGAAACAATGAACCACATATTGGTTTGGCAAAACAGATCGTTTTCAAACCAAAGGTTTACCTCTGCATCCAACGGCAGCCGCTCAATCCGGTCGAATTCTGCCTTTACCTTTTTGTAATAGTTTTCGGGCTTCTCGTGAAACATGCCGGAAATGTAATCGGCACGCGCTTTCCAAAATGTAAACAACCCTTCGGCTTGTACGGGCCCGTCTATGAGGCACTCGCGGCAGATAATGGTCTCTCCTTCAATACCCGATTGGCCAAATACCGTAGCCAGCCCGTCTCCATTCAGTATGTGTATGATCATGCGCTCTAATTACCCGCTATTACTTCATATTCTCAACCCACTTTCTCCCAACCAGCATTAGGATGTACTGATCCGGGAAAAAGTTGTACTCAACCTGTCTGATTACTCACGCCAGTGGCGTGAGTAATTTTTGTTACGCGTTACGTTGCGCCAAACGGAAGTAAGGTAATTCAGGATCATAGGTTATGGTTTATGGCAATACCTTGTTCAATACCGCGTTTTCTCCGGAAGGTTACAGCGCTCCGGTTCAAAAGCCTATTCATAGCGCAACGACTGAACCGGATCGGCCATGGCAGCACGGAGGGTTTGGTAGCTCACGGTGAGCAGGGTAACACCCAAAGCGATCAGTAGCGTCCATACAAACAGCAGCGGACTGATCGTGGTGCGGTAGGCAAAGCCATCGAGCCAATCGGCAGCGAAGTACCAGGCCAGTGGAAAGGCGATGGCGTTGGCCACCAATACCAATGCTACAAACTCTTTGGACAGCAGGCGCACCACCTGAAAAACATTGGCGCCTAATACCTTGCGTACGCCAATTTCTTTGGTGCGTGCCACCACCATAAACGATACGAGGCCCAGCAAACCAATGGAGGCGATGAGTATGGTAACGAGGGCGAACAAGCCAAACACATTGGCCAGGCGTTGCTCTGCCTGGTATTGTTTTTCAAAGTTTTGATCGAGGAAGAAGTAGTTGAAGTCGTAGCCGGGAAAATTTTGCTTCCACAAGTCGGCCATCAGGGTGGTGAGTTGCTGGGTTTCGGAAGCCTGGTAGCGCACCGCATAGAGGTAACTCGACTCGGGGTTGTAGTCCATTACAATGGGTCCGATTTTCTGTTGCAAACCCATCTGATGATAGTCGGCCACTACACCCACAACTTCGCCTGCCGGATAACCAGAAGGCGAACTGATCTTTTTGCCGATGGCCTCCTCATTCGACCAGCCCATGATGGCAGCTGCCGCTTCGTTAATCAGCAAGCCATCTTTCCGGTCGGTCTCGCGCTGTTCATCCAGGTTGCGGCCTGCCACCACGCGCAACCCCAGGGTTTTCACATAGTCGGCATCCACGGCCATGTACTCCACACTCACGGCCTCTTCGGGCGGCTTGCCCTCGGCATAGGCCACCTGCCCTGGCCAACCGTACACACCGGGTACGGCATTGGCATACGATACGGCCTTCACCATCGGGAATTTCTTCAACTCATTTTTAAATGTTTCATAGGCATCGGGGTTGGGCGACTGTGTGCGCGATGCATTGATCACAAAAATTTCATCTTTCGAGAAACCCAACTCCTGCTTCTGCATATACTGCAACTGATCCAACACCACCAAGGTGCCTATCACCAACCCTACCGAAATCACAAACTGCACAACTACCAGCGTTCTGCGCAACTGAATGCCCCTGCTGCTGTTTTGCATCTTGCCTTTCAACACCTCTACTGGTCGCATGCCCGATAGCACCCAGGCAGGGTAATAACCAGCCAGCAGTCCGATGAACAAAACCAGCGCAGCCATGCCCATCATAACGGGTGGAGTCGCGAGCAGTGCCAGTTGGTAGTTCTTGCCGATGAGCATATTGAACAATGGCAGCAACGCACCCGTGAGGGCAATGGCCAAAAAGAAGGCCAACAAGGTTACCAAAAACGACTCGCTCAGAAACTGCCGTATCAAACCTATGCGCGTGGAACCTACCACTTTGCGCAGGCCTACTTCGCGTGCCCGATACACCGACCGTGCGGTGGAAAGGTTAATGAAGTTGATACAAGCCAACAAAATTACGAAGGCAGCAATGCCCGAAAGCAAATAGAGGCGTTGCATACTGCCCAGCGGCCCCATGCCGTTGCCGCTTTTCGAGTGCAGATAAATCTGGGTCATTGGTTCGAAACCCACGTAGGCAGACACGCCCCACCCTTTCATCTGGTCGCCCACACGGTCCATGTAAATATTCCGGGCCTTTGCCGCCAGGCTTTTAAAGTCCACTCCGGGCTTTAGCATCACATAATTGCGTATGTTAATGTTGCCCCACCCGCCTTCATAGCTAAAGCTGGTCTCCAGGCGCTCGTACGTGGCAAAAGAAACCAGCATATCGGCCTGTATGTGCGAATTGGATGGAATGTTTTTCATCACACCCGTAACCAACAACGAAAGCGTATCGGCCACCGTCAGCGTTTTGTTCAATGCATCGGTGCCATTAAAGTATTTGCGGGCCATGTCTTCGGAAATCACCACGGTGAAAGGTTCTGTCAGGGCCGTGTTAGGGTTACCCGACAGCAGCGGAAATGAAAACATCTTGAAAAAATCGCCCGATACAAAGTGGTTGTTTTCGCGTATTCGCTTGTCTTCATGGTTTACCAGCAAAAAAGAAGCGCTGCGGGCATACACCATGGCCTCCACCTCGGGAAACTCGTTGGCCAGTATTTTACCGATCGGCCATCCATTGGTTTCGTTCATGCCACCCCCATCGCTTTCGGAAGTCTGAAATAGTGTAGTTACCCGGTAGAGGCGGTCTTTATGCGTGTGAAACTGATCGAACGACCGTTCATCCAACACATAAACCATGATCAGAATGCCGGCAGTAAGCCCCATGGAAAGGCCAGCAAGGTTGATGGAGGTGAACCCTTTGAACTTGAGCAGCGAGCGAAAGGCAATTTTAAAGTAGTTGAAGAGCATGGTGTTAATTAGACTTAGCGGGTTTACAAAAATTACAAACAGTCAGAATCAGTCGAAGAATGTTTTATTCGTACCGTAAAGACGTTACCGGGTTGGTAAAAGCTGCTTTGGCCGACTGATAGCTGACGGTGGCAAAGGCGATGAAAACGGTAATGGCGGTCGCCACCTCAGGGAATTCCGCCTTCAGCATGGGGGCCACCCGCGGAAAGGCGGTGGCACATTCGAATATCTTCAGCCCATTTCGGTAGGCATCGAACCGCACGCGGTAGATGCGGTCGCGGTGAGCATGAAAGTCATCGTAACTCAGCTCATCCTTCACATACTGCAAAATCAGCAGGCTGGCACTCAGCCCGATGGCAAGCCCTACAATGTTCAGAAGGGAAAAGCCCTTGCGTGTGGTAACACTGCGCAGGGTGGCCAGCAGGTAGTTCTGGAGCATAGGTGATGGGTTTGGCATGGGCCGGCAAGAGCGGTGCCACGATGTAAAAGGATGATTTTCTGATCATTGGAAGATAAAGGGAAGATTGACAGGTACTAAAAGCGTACGCCCTTGTCCGCATCCGGACGCGCTTGGAGGGGATGAAAATCTGGTAAAAGTTGATTTCGAGATTCCATTTCTGGCCGTGTGAACCTATTTTAGCGCCCCTAAAAACGGACTTTCATGGGACGCATATTTGAAAAGAGGAAGCACAAAATGTTTGCCCGCTTCGACAAGATGGCAAAGGCCTTCACCCGCATTGGAAAAGACATTGCTATTGCCGTAAAACAGGCCGGCCCCAACCCTGATAACAATCCGCGTCTGCGCATGGCCATCCAAAACGCGAAGGGTGTAAACATGCCCAAAGACCGCATAGAAGCAGCCATCAAACGCGCCTCCAGCAAAGACGAAAAAGATTTCCAGGAAGTGGTGTACGAAGGCTATGCACCTCATGGCGTGCCCGTGATAGTAGAGTGTGCTACCGACAACCCTACGCGCACGGTGGCCAACATTCGCCTTCACTTCTCGAAGAACGGGGGCAGTATGGGCAACTCCGGCTCGGTGATGTTTTTGTTCGAACGGAAAGGCGTTTTTAAGTTCGACCCCGCCAAACTGAATCTGGATGAACTGGAGTTGGACCTGATTGATGCCGGTGCCGAAGACATTCAGCGCGATGAAGACGAAATTGTGGTGTACACCAAGTTCACCGAGTTTGGTCCTATGCAAAAGTTCCTGGAATCAAAAGGCCTGGAACCCAAAAGCTCGGAACTGCAATACCTGCCCACTACCACCAAAGAACTGAGCGAGGCCCAACAAGACGAAGTGATGGAATGCATTGCTGCCCTGGAAGCAGACGATGACGTGCAGCATGTGCATCACAACCTGGCCTGATGGATTTCTTGCCAACCGCAAACAATAGCTTTTAATAAAGCAAACGCGCCCGCAACAACCTGCGGGCGCATTTATTTATTACCAATGGCTTACTTATATCAATCGGCCTGCACGGAGCTGGCCCCGCTGGTAGAAGAATTCACCGTAGCAGTGCCTCTGTATAAAATGTGGCTGGCACCCGAGGCAATCGCATCCAGCGTTTGCGACACCATGATGTTCATCTTACTGGCACCCGACACCTCAACGGAGGCGTGCGCTACGGGAAAGGCGAAACCACTGAAGACCGATGCGCCTGATACAGTTGCTTTCAATGTTGCCGCTCGGCCGGTGAGGGTAACCTTCGAAGCACCCGAAACCGAGAGATTCACCAACTGCGACTCCACACCCATCTGTGCCACCGATGCACCCGATAAGATCACCGCGAGGTCTTCCAACCCGGTGAAACCCGTAACGGTAGACGTAGATGCGCCCGAAAAATTCACCTCTTTCAAGGCGGGCATGGTAATGGTAATGTACGTAGGGTGTTGCCTATTCTCGTAGGTGCGGTAGCGTATGCGCAGCGTAGATCCTACTTTGTCTACCTCGAGGTCGTCCAGGTTTCTGCGGTCGCCCCGCACGTTGATGCTATAAAAGGCGCTCTCCTCCACAGAAATAATAAATGCATCGCCCATTTCCAGCCGGTCGAAATCCAGGATGGCATAGTCCTCCTCTGCTTCCTGTCGCGGACCCGGGTCCTCACGCTGATCGCAGGCCGTGAACACAGTAGCGGCCAGTACCCAAATCACACTCCACTTGTAGTTAGTCCATGTTTTCATAAAGTCGTTTTTCAAAATTCTTTGTTTCCGTTTCCGTTTGTAAGACAACCCTTACCGGCTGCACCCCTACGACATTTTCAAATATTTTCGTTGAGCGGACGGTGGTTTTAGTGGTACCACCCCCTCGAATAATTACCACCGTTTGCGCGATATCTGGCCATTGGGCAGTCCGTTGCTATACCTGTATCAAATCGCAAACTGCTATGATGGCCATCGTTCTTATCTTCGCCCTGCTCGTTACGCCTTCGTGGGCAGCCCCTTCCAGCGGTTTCAACTTCGCTGAGGGTGTCAGTCACACCACCCTGCCCTTTGTACTCTACAAGAACCTCATGATCATTCCCGCCCGACTCAACGACTCCGTTACGCTGCGGCTCATTCTCGATACCGGCACGCGCTCTGCGCTACTCTATGGAAAACGCTTTGCTAATCTGGCCACCCTGATGCGCGACAAAAAAATTAAAGTAACCGGCTGGGGCGGCAGCAGTGGCACCGATGCCATGATGGCCTACCCTAACCAGCTCGACATCGCAGACGTGAGCGGCCAACAGCTCAGCATTGCTGTGGTACCCAACAGGCGATTGCTCGCAGAGCGGCCAGACATTGATGGTGTGATCGGCTACGAATTATTTGTTCGCTTCGTGGTGGAAATCAATTACCAGACTCAAACGATTCACCTCTACAACCGGTTACACCCGGTATCAGAAAATTTATACACGTCCATTCCATTGGAAATTAACCAGGCGCGGCCGCAGGTGTTATCAACCATCCGGCTGAAGAATAAAAAAGAGATTACACTGAAACTGCTGGTAGACACCGGCTCTTCGTTGGGTCTTACCGTCTATGCACGCGATCGCGAGGGCTTTCCTACTTCTTTCGAGCGCGATGCCATCGGAATCGGGCTGGCCGGCTGGGTGTATGGATTCGATTTGTTTGTGGATTACCTGCACCTGAACGATTTTCTCATCAGCGGCATACGGTCGCACCTGATTCATGTAGAGGGCCACCCCGATGAAAATTTCCACATGGCCGGGTCGCTCGGTGCGGGCTTCCTGAAAGACCACATCGTTATCTTCGACTACCCGGGCAGCCGTATGCTGCTGCGCAGAAACACTACTGCCGGCTAACGTATGATCTTGTAATTCTTATACTCGCCCGGATACCAGCCCGTGGCACTTCCCACCAAACGCTTCAGCATGTCCTTAGCGTTGTGGTACTTCAGCGAAAGGTCTGGTTGAAAGTTCCAGTTTTTGCGGGCGATGCGCTCCTTCATTACCTGAGGGTGCGTGCCGGTAAATTTTTTCAGCGGCTCGCGCATGCTTTCGTAGTCGTACTTATTTCCTTTGCGGAAGAAGTGTTGAATCCACGTGTCGTCTTTGTAGTAGCGTATTTTGGCAGCCTCCTTCCCCTGCAACGCCTCGGGTTCGCGCACCCACCCGTAATGGTACATGTAGGCATCAATCAGTTTCACATTCAATTTTTCATTCGGCCGCTTGCGAAAGCCCTGCGCATCCTTATAGGAAAAAATATCTTTCCGGTTGCGCACCACCCTGATCTCCCTGCGGTACCACGAATATTTCTGACCTACAAAATCGTACGAGCCAAAAAAGTGCAGGTAGTTAAACAGCAGCCCTTCCACGTTTGGCTGGTGTTGGTAGCGTTGCATGGCTTCTTTGATCACCGGCAGATATTGTTCGTGCACCACCTCATCGCCCTGAATGTAAAACGCCCAATCGTATTCTGCGGGAATAGCCTGAAAGGCTTTGTCTGTTTCCAACGCCAACACGCGGCCCCCGGCCCGTTGGGTATCGTCCCACACGGTTTCTACAACGGTAATTTTGGGGTCGATGCCGCGGATTAGGTTCAGCGTGTCATCGTCTGAGTTGCCCACCGCCACCACAAAACCATCGCAGATGGGCAAGATAGAACGGATGGCCTCCGTAACGGGATAATCGAACCGCACCGCATTTCGGATAAAGGTAAAGCCGCAGACTTTCATAAATAGGCGTTACTGTTTAAATTACAAGATTACAAAGATGCGAAATGAAAAAAATTAGTCGGTGGACCAACGCTCATTAAATAGACCGCATCACATTTATTTCTATTTTTATTCTTTCATGAACCTCCTAACCCGCCCGTCAACGCTCCGTTTGGCCGTTTTTTTTTCAACGCTGCCCACCCCTTGGCTGCTGGCCATGATCTTGCTGACGGCCCCCGTATGTTTGCAGGCACAGCGGGTAGAATCTTTTGGCGTATTTGGCGGACTGAACTTCCCCTTCACCGTAGACTTGGGGCTGAATAACGACCCGCGCTACTACGGCCAGTTTACTGTGCGCGCCACCCCGGTGGGCTTCAGCTATGGCTACGACCATGTAGGCTATGGTTTTCTCATCACACCTTCTATGGTGAAGATCGGACAGAAGTTCAACATTCGTAACACGGCCGGTGGCGAAGTGGGCAAACGCGATGTGCAGATGACCTACTTTACCGTGCCTGTGGCGCTGAAACTGCACCTCAACGACCTGGCTTTCTTCCGCCTCAGCGCAGTGGCGTCCGTCCATTTCGACTATCTGCTATCTGGTAAGGAAACCATTACCCACACGGCCAGCAAGTTACGTTACCCCGAAGGAGTGATCGTTCCTTCCGAACCCGGTTACGACCAGGTGTACGATGGTGTGTTTGTGCCCGAGGTAAACAACCAGGTGTATGTAGGCAAAGACCAATTCAACGCCTTCCAGATTTCTGCCGGCATTGGCTTCCACTCCGACTTCGACTTCAACGACAACTGGGGTATGAACTTCGATGGCCGGGCCATCTTCGGCATCTTCGACCCGCGCAAAAGCAGCTATATCAACGACTTAAAAAATACCTCGCCCGCCACCGACCTGTATGGACAGCGAAGAGAAGTTTATCTGGCCGCCTCCGTAGGCTTCGCGCGCATCATCCAGATTAAAGAAAAGTTCAGAGCCAAATCTTCGGGGCGCGGCAGCGGTGGCACCAGCTACCGCCAGCCCAGAAACAAAAAGCCAAAAGGGTAGACACTCGAAATAGAAAAGGCCCAGCAATTACGCCAAGCCATTTTCACCAAACACCCTATATCATCTATATCTTTAACGCGAGCCCGGTGGCGAACTCCTTTTACCGGATTTATGCGCTCGCGAGTTGGGTTAATTCCCCGATCAGGCCTGCAATGCCTGCGAAACCAGTACGCCCACCACAATGGCCAGTAACAGTATCAATATTTGCCTTAACCGCGAACGGAGATTTACATTCGATATGCCCCTGGTTTCCATAGCCCTCTTTGTTTTGTCTTTACAAAAGTGAGGCAAAGTAGCGGCATAAAAGCGCCATATCGAACAGAAAACCTACATCCGTAAAGGAAAGTGGCACACCGCACAAAGGCCTCGGTTATAGAAATACAACTTCCTGATTATCAATAGAGGTTTAGACCTTCGTGAACGGTCTTGTTGAAGTCAGATGCTGTTTACTTTCAGAAATTCCAGCACCTCACGCCTTACTTCTTGTGCAGAGCTGCCATCGTAGACGGCCGTAGTAATAGACTTAAAAAGATCGGGCACCAGGTTGGCTTTGAAACCGAGCCGCTGGGCATAGAGTGAGGCTACCTCCAGTTCTACATCTTCCACCACCTTGTCGAGGTTGATCATGTAAACCAGGTGGTAGATCTCCTCCAGGCGGTGCAGCTTTTCTTCGGGCAACTGAAAGTTGGCCTGCTCCAGGCCTTCTCCCGGTTGGTTGATTTCGTTGGGGGTAAGGTGCAACTGAAAGCCCCACTTCAGCAGGCAGCGCACGTACCGCGTTTCAATTTCCGGCTTCCCTAAAAAGAAAGCCAGAATATTGAAGTAACTCTTCTTCACCGATTGGATTGCCTGTGGAGTTAAAGCCGAACTCATACCTGTTTTCGAAAAGCAATTTAGGGATTTTGTCAACCGAACGACCTATTGAACAGCGGGCATTTTTAAAATTTGACTCATGAGACTCGTTTTTGCTTGCATTTTTGTGTTTTTGGCCGGGTGCATCGGTACCGACTTTGTGGACGACCCGATTGTAGGTGAGCAGATAACGGTATCGCACACGCAGGTGGCGCTGATGGTGGGCGAAACCCTGCAGCTTACGGCCACCTATTCAGACCCTTACGGCATTCCGCGCGAGGTAGCGCTCATCTGGACGAGCGCTGCTCCGCAAGTGGCCTTGGTAGACCCAACAGGCAAGATCAGTGCACTTTTGCCGGGTCAATCGGTGGTTCAACCCTCATTCGGAACATTTCTGGGACCGTTAATACAGGTAGTGGTGGTGAGCGACCCCGATCAGGTGGCCACCGTTACCATTGCCGCGCCCACCACCTCTTTGAATCCTGGTGAAAAAACGCAGCTAACCGTAACAGTTACCAACATTGAGGGGCAGCTTCTGGAAGGCAAAATGGTTGAGTGGTTTTCCGAAAATGACAACCTGCTGACCCTCACGCAAACTGGAGAAGTTACCGCGCTGGCCGCGGGCGTGGCGGGCGTACATGCCAAAGTGGAAGGAGTGAAGAGTAACTCTTTGACCTTCACCATCGGCCTGGCGCGCAGCGGTATGTTTCAAGAAGCGGGGGGCTACGATGCAGAGGGTATGGCTACGTTGCGTATAAGTAATGGTGAGTTGATTTTAGAACTGAGTGCCGATTTTAAGACCAGCTTCGCGCTGGGCACCTTCATTTATCTAGCCAATTCTACCAACGGTGGCGCTGTGCGCTCAGGCGGATTTGAAGTTGCGCAAATTTCAACAAACGGAGCGAAGACATTTAACATCTCTCAGATCAATCCCAGCGTTGGCCTGTTTGATTACCGCTACGTCATTATCCTTTGCAAACCCGCCAGCGTAACGTTTGGCTTTGCTGATCTTGAATAAAGCAACCGACATGAGAAAAGCCTTCATTCTGTCCGCCTTCCTTATCTGCCATAGTGCCGCGCAGGCCGGTGGCGGCTGGCCACAACCCAAAAAGAGCGGCTACTTTAAGCTTTCGCAAAACATGATCCGCTCACCCTACTTTTTCAGTCCCTCGGGCCAGATCGTAGACATCACCACCATTGGCTTGTACACCACCAGCCTCTATGGCGAATACGGCCTCACCCACCGCCTCACGGCCATTACCTACCTGCCGCTGTTTGTGCGCAGCACACTGAACGAAATTCGCTACAACCAGAGTGGGCGCACCGAGCCGGGCGATGCGCTGAATGCATTGGGCGATGCGGAGTTCGCCATCAAGTACGGCCTCATCACAAACAAGCCGGTGGTGGTGAGTGCCACCCTGCTGCTCGGCCTGCCGCTGGGCGAAACAGGGGGCGGCACCTCGGGCATTTTGCAGACAGGCGATGGCGAATTCAACCAGATGCTGCGCGTAGATGCCAGCTTTTCGCTCTATCCCAAACCTTTGTATGTGTCCGCTTACGCGGGATTCAACAACCGCACCCGTCAATTTTCTGACGAGATAAGAGTGGGTGGTGAAATCGGCTTCACGCTGAAGAAGTTTATACCCATTCTGAAAATAAACGTGGTACAGTCGCTGTTCAATGGCGGCACAGCCGTGGCCGAGAACGGCATCTTCTCCAACAACACGGAATACGTTTCGCCCACACTCGAGGTAAACTACCAGCTTACCGACACCTGGGGCCTCTCCGCCTCGGGCGGCTTTGCGTTCTCCGGCCGCAACATACTGGCCTCGCCCAACTGGGGCCTGGGTATTTACCTGAAGATGTAAGCGAACAGAACAGTTTTTGTTTTCTTTGCGCCATGCTTTCTCCGGGTGTGCGTTTCATGCTGCTGGCTACGTTCTTCTTCGCGTTGATGAATGCCTCTGTGAAACTGCTGCCCCACCTGCCCGCCACCGAAATTGCCTTCCTCCGCTCGGTGGTTTCGTTGGTGCTGGCCTACGGACTGCTGCGCATCAACCACGTGGCGCTGCCGGGCAACCAGATTCCCTCGCTGTTGCTGCGCGGGCTGTTCGGCTCTGGCTCGCTCATCCTCTACTTCATCACACTACAGCACATGCCGCTGGCCAGCGCGGTCACGCTGCAATACCTCTCCCCTGTCTTCACGGCTGTACTAGGCATCTTTGTGGTGCACGAAAAAGTGAAGCCCGTGCAGTGGGCACTCTTCGCCCTCTCTTTTGCCGGCATCACCATCGTGCAAGGGTACGATGCACGTGTGGAGTGGACCTACGTGCTGCTGGGCATCGGCTCGGCCCTGTTTGCTGCCCTGGCCTACAACATGGTGCGCCAGCTGAAGAATGCGGAACATCCGCTCATCATCACCTTCTACTTTCCGCTGGTGTCGCTGCCCATCACGTTGTTGTTCGGTGGGGCGCATTGGGTAATGCCCCACGGGTGGGATTGGGCCATTCTGATTTTTATTGGCGCAGCCGCACAGACTGCGCAGTATTTCATGACCCGCTCCTACCAGGCCGATGACCTCTCGAAGGTGGTGAGCCTGAAGTACCTCGGCATAGTCTATGCGTGGGTGTTCGGGTTCTTTGGCTTTGGCGAAACGTTTGAGCCCATGGCCTACCTGGGGATGGCGTTGGCCGTGGCCGGTGTGGCGTTGAACATTTGGGTGAAACACCGTGATGAAAGAGCGGCAGAGGCGGTGAAGAGCACGTGAGATGAGGAATCGCAGCGCGGGTGTTTTCAACTCTGCGTGTGATGGGCCGGAATAAATCCATCTATTATCCGTTTCTGCCACTTGCAAGGGCTCTGTTTTCTTTTAGAAGATTCCCTGCCTTCGTCAGATTACGGCAGGCAGGCTTGGTCGATGGAGAATCCCGGCTCTCTATTGATAAACAGTTCCCACTCCCTCGGAAATCGGTGCTGCTTGGAGTACTGACACATTTTAATTCAACAGACTCAGACCGGTTCCTGATACTTTGCCCACCGATTCAGTATTCGTGCCCCCTACGCATCTACATTTGGCCTATCCACTCCTGATACTTTGCTCATCGACTCACTATTACTGACCCATGCGCTTCTACAGTTTACCCACCCACTCCCGATACTTGACCCATCGTATCTTTACTCGTTGCCTGTGCTCTTCTACGCGTGGCCCACGCGATCATGATATTTTTGCACCCCCTGCCAACAAACAAAAAAGCCTGACCGCTGCGGTTTCCGCAGCCGGTCAGGCGTCTGTCAAGGGCAACCTCTTCAGTTACCTCACACTACTATATTAATTATTTCAGCTTGGCCATCTCCTGCACCAGGTCTACCAGCTTGTTGGAGTAGCCCCACTCGTTGTCGTACCACGACACCACTTTCACGAAATGATCGTTCAATGAAATGCCTGCTTTCGCATCGAAGATGGAGGTGCGTTCATCGCCCAGAAAATCCTGCGACACCACATCGTCTTCAGTATAGCCCAGTATGCCCTTCAGTTCGCCATCGGCTGCCTCCTTCATGGCCGCTTTGATCTGCTCGTAGGTGGCGGGCTTCTCCAGGCGAACGGTCAGGTCCACAGCCGACACATCGGCTACCGGCACACGGAACGACATACCGGTGAGTTTACCCTTCAACTCGGGTATTACCAACGCCACCGCTTTGGCTGCACCGGTAGAAGAGGGAATAATATTCTGGTATCCGCCCCGGCCACCGCGCCAGTCTTTCGCAGAAAGGCCGTCAACAGTTTTCTGGGTAGCGGTTACGGCATGTACGGTGCTCATTAAACCTTCAATAATGCCGAACTTGTCGTTCAACACTTTGGCGATGGGCGCCAGGCAGTTGGTAGTGCAAGAGGCATTCGACACAATGGTGTGCTGAGCCGTTAGTTTCTTGTGGTTCACCCCCATTACAAACGTGGGCGTATCGTCTTTGGCCGGAGCCGACATCACCACTTTCTTAGCCCCGGCAGTAATGTGCTTCTGGGCATCGGCCTGGGTTAAAAACAAACCGGTGGACTCAATCACGATTTCAGCACCCACCTCGCCCCACTTCAGGTTGGCGGGGTCTTTCTCGGCTGTTACGCGAATTTTTTTGCCGTTCACCACCAGGTGGCCGTCTTTGCTTTCTACGGTGCCCTCAAATTTGCCGTGGGTGGAGTCGTACTTAAGCATGTAGGCCATGTAATCGGGATCTACCAAGTCGTTAATTCCCACCACTTCAATGTCTTTCCGGCCGATGGCAGCCCGGAATGCCAGGCGGCCGATGCGCCCAAATCCATTAATGCCGATCTTTGTCATTACTTATCAGGGTTTAATTTTTGCGAAGTCAAAAATAAAGGATCAGCAGACAAAACACCCGGTTTTACCTTACAGTTCATTAAAAATTTTCACACACGCGTTTGCAAATCGGGGTGATCGGTCTATCTTTGCACCACTTTTTAAAAAACCAGGCAGTCCAGTTGGGGTTGCCGCTTTAGAAAGTAAAAAAAGACGGCCCGTTCGTCTAGGGGTTAGGACATCAGATTTTCATTCTGGTAACAGGGGTTCGATTCCCCTACGGGCTACTGAAGCGGATAAATCAAGAAATGCTTTTGGTTTATCCGCTTTTTCTTTGTCAAAATTGCCTGATATTGAATCAATTAACGCGAGTGCTGGATTTACTTTCAAGGTTCGATAATGGTCAATTTTCCGATCATACTGAATCCCTCCCGGAAAGCATAGAAATTGGAATTTTTGCTTCTCTAAAGCATCCTGAAAAACCCACAAATCTTTAAGATTTGCCACTTTTTCAACAGCTTCAGTGATGGTTTTGTATGGGTTCGATAAATTTATAAACGAGTTGTCTAACGAATCCTCTAATGCCTTCTTTTCAGCTTTGAACTTTGAAGAAGTGCGTTCAAAAATGTCGTCATTAATCTTGCCCAATGCGTAGCGTTCTTCAATGGTTGCCAGGTTCTGTTCTACCTCGGTAATCTTTGTTTTGATCCCAACTGATTCGTCAATAGATTCGGAAGAACGTTTAAAGTACAATTCAGAAATTGCATCAATGATCGGATTGACATACTGCTTTTTTAGAGAGTAGTGATCCAGGATTTCTTCAAACTTTTGGTGTAGGTGCCGGGCACTCTTGTTACACTTGCAACCAATTCTGTTACACTTGTAATACCATAAGTTTTTCCTCTTCACAATATACCCTGTGAAGGGAGTATTGCATTCAGCACAAACTACAAATTGTTTCAAAGGCAAATTATCCTCAGTCTTGTTCTGTTTATACCCATGAAAATTCTTTGCGTTCTTTTTCATAAGCTCGTTAGCCTGTAGGAATATCTCTTCTGAAATAATGGCCGGATGTTTCCCCTTCGCCACCTGACCGTTGAGAAGGTTATGAGAAATCAATCCGCAGTAGAACGGGTTGCGCAGCATTTCACACAAACGCTGCATAGTAATTTTGAAACCCATTTTGTTTATGACTTCACATATCTGCGTGTTGGATAACTTATCAAACGCTTTGAGTTCAAAAATTTTCTTTACATACTTGCCGTCAGCATTGATAACTATTTTTTGTTCACGTGAATTGCTGGAATGATCGTAAGAATAACCTTTTGGAGCAACACCAACCCATTCACCCCTGAGCAGTTTTTCACGCATTCCGTCAACGCACTTTTGACGTCTGAGGTCGTTGTCGTATTGACTGAACAGAAATAGGATGTTTTGTTGAAGTACACCTGAAGGGTTGCTGGTATCAATGGGTTGTGTTACCGATAGAATAGTTATCCCGAGTTCTCTAAGTTGTCGCGATAACCAGATTGCGTTTTCGCCTGTGCGACTAAATCTTTCAAGACTGTATACAATGATGTATGAGATTCCTTCTTTTGAGCTCTTGGCAAAAGTTACCATGCGCTTGAACTCATTGCGTTCGTCTGTTTGTGCACTTTCGTATGTGCCACCAAAGGTATCTTTAATGCTTAGCTTATTCTTCAAGGCAAAATTTTCACATCCCTTGCGTTGAACATCAAGACTCATGTTTTCTGTTTGTTCCTTGCTGGATACGCGCGTATAAATAATGGCATTTTTAAGGGCACTTTTACTCTCCTTGAGTTTTCCCTTTGCGAAGGTTTGAAAGTGTTCCATTTTGCTGGAGGGTTGCATGATCTTTTTTGTTTTTTCGCTTGTAAACATTCATAAAAAGATACGCAAAAGAACGGATAGTTTCAAGAGCTTCTAATGCTTGTTGGTCAGAAAAATTCTCAAACCCTTCGTACTGCTTTAGCCATTCAATACTTAGTACAACATTATCTTTTGTTCTCTTACTCATGACCTAAATCCTTCTCATCAGATGATAAGATCGTTAAGGTGACCAGGTCTTATTCACAATTCTGTCAGAATTGTGATCTGAAATATTTTGTATGTGGGGTGAGATTCTTTAAAGGATACCGCATGCTTTCAAATATTTTATGCGCGAACTTGTTGCAGATTGATCATTCATTCTCAAAGCGATAAATAAATTAGAGAGGGGCTTATAGTAACCCCTCATCTGCAAATGAATAATAGCTTTCACTGGTGATAATGATGTGGTCGAGCACCTGGATTTCAAGTAGCCGGCCACCTTCTTTTATTTTCTTTGTCAGTTCAATGTCAGCGTGGCTTGGTGTAAGATTTCCACTCGGATGATTGTGTGATAAAATTAAACTGGTCGCGCCAGCTTTCAATGCCGCAACGAATATCAATTTCGGATCAGCTACTGTTCCGGCTATACCACCTGTTGATACTTCAAATACACCGAGTACTTTGTTTGCCCGGTTGGTGAAGATCACTTTGAATTGTTCACAAAGTTCAATTATTGAATCATTCCAAACTCGTTTCAAAACTTCGTGTGCATCACGTGAGCTGGTGATCTTCGGCCTGAGTGAAGGCTTTACATTAGACTTGTACGAGAGCTGAATTTCGGCTACTTCCCATTGTTTCTTTTCATGTGTGTTTTCCATAATTGTAAGAATTAATTATGGTCGTCATCGGGCTTGGATGTACGTGCAGGCAAAAGGAAACGGAATAATTGGGGGTTCCTGGAAGCGATAGCTGCAAGGGGGAACCGTTTATGCCGTAAGCTTTTGCAGGAACGAATACATCCAAGCTACTTTTGACCAGGATTAATACTTGCATGGAAAGCATGAAAGCAAATGGACTTGGCTGAGCGAGTTTCATACTGCTGAATCAAATGTCTTACCACGGAACCCGGCAACGAATTTTGATCCCATCTGATCCGGAAAAACTATCATCAACTGTAACAGTCGCGTTTTGAGCGTGTCTAACTCTAAACAAACATTATGTACAGTAAAACGATTTCGCTAACAGCCATTCTACTAATAGTGGCTGCGACAGCAAACGCCCAAACAAACAAATCTATGGAAACCAGAAACTTTACACCAGAGCAGAATGAGGTAATGAACGCCATTCTGAAAATGACATCAGCATTTCACAAGAAAGACATTAATGGAGTGATGGACAGTTACGAGACTCAAGCTGTGATTATCTTTGAACCCGAGAAACCGGTGTCGGATCGAAACGCCATCATTGAAGGTTTCAAAGGCTTCTTTGCTGTTAGTCCGATTTTCGAATATTCGGGGCATGAAGTATTTATTAACGGAAATCTTGCCATTCACTTTGCTCCCTGGGTCATGACAGGTAAGGCTCCAGACGGCACGGAAATTAAGCAATCAGGTCTTTCAGTTGCGGTACTCCGAAAGCAACTCAATGGCAAATGGCTTATGGTGTTCGATAATCCATTCAGACAGCACTTACTCGACAAAAAATAAAAATCCAAAGCAACTTGACATTAGCCTGCTTGGTGAAGGCAGGCTAAGTCCTTAAATTTCATTGAACCACTATGGATGACAAAGAACTGATTATCAAAGCAACGAGCGGTGATCGAAATGCCCTCGAAGAAATTTTGAAACGCTATCAGGGTTGGGTGTATAACACTGCCTTATCGTTTGTTGCTGAACCAAACGATGCGAAGTCTTGGTTAAGATCGTTACAAAGCTTGTTACCTTCAAATTCGAAAGTGATTTTAAGACATGGGTGTACCGTACTATCAAGAATCATTTTTTGAACATGCGAAGAAGCAAGTATGAACATTATACAATGACGTTTGAGCAATTCGGGAAAGACCTGGACGAGATCCAGGATGAAAAGCTCTCTGACCACGCCTTTGAAGTGGAGGAAAAATATCTGGTCGAAGAAGCCAAACTGAGTTGTATGAAGGCGATGCTTCTGTGTCTTGACAGGGAACAACGTTTGGTTTTTATTCTTGGTGAACTGTTCGAATTTTCAGACGCGATAGGGAGTGAAGTAATGGAAATTACGAAAGAAAATTTTCGCATTAAGTTGCATCGTGCAAAACAGCAACTATATAACTTCATGGATAACAAATGCGGACTCATCAACAAAAGGAATCCCTGCCGCTGCGCACGTAAAACGGCAGGCTATATCAAGTTGGGCTTCGTTGACCCCGTAAATCTTCACTTCCAGAGAGATGCTATTTCCGCCATCAATAAAGTTGCCGAACGAAGAGTGGAAAGTTATAGCAATGAGGTATTGTCAGAATACAAAATGCTGTATCAGCAGCATCCCTTTCTGAAAGGTGCTGACGGGCTCCAGTCAATTCGAGGACTTTTGTCTTCCGAATCCGTAAGAAAGACATTCAATTTATGAGTATCTGATTTTTCTGTTGCTGGTTGAGTAAATTTGGAAGTCGGTGAACTCAAAACTTTTTTACTCAATTGGTGGCTCTTCCACGAATGGAAGTACAGGTCAGATATCAGTCGATAATAAAATGCCCGGAATGCAAATATCAGAAAGAGGAGGAAGTGAAAGCTCCCCTAAAAGTTGTCACGATTAAAAATAGAGATTAATCGTTAAACTTGAAGGAGAAATGAAAAAGACAAAATTCACCGAGAGCCAGATTATTGGCATCCTCAAAGAGCAAGAGCAAGG
>JBMOLS010000059.1:0-2164 GCA_049324055.1 Bacteroidota bacterium
CCGACAAAGGTCCATTGTACCGACCTAGGTAGAGGCTATTAACAGTTATGTTTCCTGATCGATTGATGAGGGAGGTTTGGTCATTCGGGCCCGCCCATTGTTGGGCGTTTCCTTCTTTATATGCAAGAACAAGGGCAAGCGTGATAGCTAGTACGGCTGGCATTCTTTTCATCGTTTCAATGTTTCATTACTTACTAAAATAATTTATAATGTCAATTTAAGGGTAAATAGGTCAAACTAAAAAAAAATACTATCAACTTAATAAAGAAATAATAAACCATTAACGGACGGGATTTGGCTCTTGCCATGGCTTAGGTTGTGGAGTGGGTTTGTGGGGCCGTGGCGTGTGCCAAATGCGCGGGGGCTATTGGTTGCTGCGCGTGGGCCTCAATTAGTTTAAGATTGTCGAGCGAAGGCAAAGGAAAACTAATACTAATCTGTCGGGTTGTTGAAGGGCATTGGCGGTAACGCTGGACACTGCCCAGTTAACTGTGTAAGTGCTGGTAACGACTAAGCAACTGCGTAAAGGTTTTATATTTTGCATCTCCCTTCGAAGATAGTTAAAAATTGATTTACGATTATTGGCCAGTTCCTCACGGGCAATGTCCATTTTTTGGTGATCTCCCGTAAAGCCAGGTACACCGCTTTCATTACAGCCTGGTCGTCAGGGAACGAAAGTTTGTTATTGGTATACTTGCGGATTTTTCCGTTGAGATTTTCGATAATGTTCGTAGTATAAATCAGTGTTCGGATTTCGATGGGATAATCGAAGAAGTGCGTGAGGTTATCCCAATTTGTTTTCCACGATTTGATGGCATGCGGATATTTTTTGCCCCATGTTACCGCAAGCTGCTCCAAAGCCTGTGCAGCCAGCTCTTTGTTAGGCGCGCCATAAACATTTCGCAAGTCAGCTACAAATTGCTTCTTGTCTTTCCAGACTACATAGCGAAGGGCATTTCGAATTTGATGCACCACACAAATCTGGGTGACCGACTGGGTGAACACACTGGTGATCGCATCGGTAAACCCTTTCAGGTTATCCGTACTGGTGATGAGGATATCTTCAACACCACGACTTCTTAAATCCGTCAGTACGCTTATCCAGAATGATGCACTTTCGCTATCTCCCAGCCACATACCGAGTACTTCCTTAAATCCTTCGGCATTAAGGCCTACGGCCAGGTAAATCGTCTTATTAACAACCTTTCCGTTCTGGCGGACTTTGAAAACAATCCCATCCATCCACACCACGAAATACACCGATGAGAGCGGCCTGCTTTGCCACTCGGTTACCAGGGTGTGCACCCGCGATGTTACATTGGAGATGGTGGCATCCGAAACATTTACGCCATAGATCTCTCGGATCTGGGTTTCAATGTCGCGCACACTCATACCACGTGCATACAGGGAGATAATAATTTCCTCAATGCCTTCTACGAACCGGCTGCGTTTGGGCACCAGGACAGGTTCAAAAGTGCTGTTACGATCGCGAGGTACTTCAATCTGTAGTTCCCCTCGCTTGCTCTTGATGGTCTTGCGAGATTTTCCGTTACGTGAGTTCCCCGAATTGATTCCTTCCGGGGAATGCTTGGCATAGCCTAAATGACCGTCCAGTTCTCCCTCCAGCATTTGCTCCATGCCTTTGGTGAAAAGTTCATCGATAAAGCCGTTGAGGTCTTTCGAATTCTTAAATTGCTTGAGAAACTCAGGGGTGAGCATCTCTTTACGCAGCGGATGTTGTTCTTGATTTTCCATGGTAACTGTGTTTAAAGTTAAGTCTTTAAATGCAACCGATTCGGCTGAAAGTGGTGAATTCCACATCCCCTTTCAGCAAGGCCGAATCGGGCCTTTACACAGTTACTTAGTCGTTACCTCACTGTGTCCCCCGTGGGCAAACGTTGTAGCGAAGATAAAAACTTTATACATACACATCGCCCCGCCATTGACCAAACCTGGTGTTGTGGGGCGTAGGTCTGTCAAACGTTATAAAGAAACAAGTTTTTGTCTAACGTTGAGAATTTTATGTTGAAACCAAGTTAACTATTCCCGCCACCTTTGACCCCCCATTCCATTCCTGATTGACCCCCTGTTCCTGCAAGTTGACCCCTTGGGAGTGTTTCCTAGGGTTTACGGGAATTCCTGCAAGTTGACCCCCTGGAAATTT
>JBMOLS010000060.1:0-2155 GCA_049324055.1 Bacteroidota bacterium
AGGCGGTTGAGGAACTCTGGGCTAAACGCGCGCTTCAATGCCTGCTGTATGGTTGCCTTCATGGCCTCTTCGGCACTTTCTTGCTTGGCCTTGGTGGCGAAACCGATGCCGGTTCCAAAATCTTTCAAATCGCGCACGCCAATGTTAGAGGTCATGATAATAATGGTGTTGCGGAAGTCTACCCTTCGGCCCAGGCCATCGGTCAGAATACCGTCATCCAGCACTTGCAACAAAATGTTGAATACATCGGGGTGTGCCTTTTCAATTTCATCCAGCAACACCACCGAGTAAGGCTTGCGTCTTACTTTTTCGGTTAGCTGGCCACCCTCTTCGTAGCCCACATAGCCGGGAGGCGCACCTACCAGGCGCGACACAGAAAATTTCTCCATGTACTCGCTCATGTCGATGCGTACCAATGCATCGTCTTTATCGAAAAGGTAGGTAGCCAACACTTTGGCCAACTCGGTTTTTCCTACACCCGTGGGGCCCAGGAAGATGAACGAGCCAATGGGTTTCTTGGGATCTTTCAAGCCCACACGCGTGCGCTGTATGGCCTTTACCAGTTTTTTGATAGCCTCCTCCTGCCCTATCACTTTGCCACTCAGCTCCTCGCCCATGTTCAGCAACTTGTTGCTTTCTTTCTGGGCAATGCGCTTGGTGGGGATACCCGTCATCATGGCAATAACATCGGCCACGTTGTCTTCGTTTACCGTGTACTTCTCGGTGCGTGTTTTTTCTTCCCACCGCATTTTGGCCGACTCCAGTTGTTCAATCAACTTTTTCTCTTTGTCGCGCAGTTGGGCCGCTTCTTCATACTTCTGGCTTTTCACCACGCGGTTCTTCTCCTTCTTCACATCTTCTATGGCCTCTTCCAGCTTCACAATTTCTTCGGGCACGTGTATGTTGTTGATGTGTACACGGGCACCGGCTTCGTCCAGCACGTCAATGGCCTTATCGGGAAGGAAACGGTCGCTGATGTAGCGGTCGGACAATTTCACACACGCTTCTATGGCCTCTTTGGTATAGGTTACGTGGTGGTGGTCTTCGTATTTTTCTTTGATGTTGTCCAGAATCTGGATGGTTTCCTCTGGTGAAGTTGAATCAACCATCACCATCTGGAAACGTCTGGCCAACGCTCCGTCTTTTTCTATGTACTGGCGGTATTCGTCCAGCGTGGTGGCACCGATACATTGTATTTCGCCCCGGGCCAAAGCAGGCTTAAACATGTTGCTGGCATCCAGCGAGCCAGAGGCACCACCGGCTCCCACTATGGTGTGCAATTCGTCAATAAACAAAATTACATCGGGCGACTTCTCCAATTCGTTCATCACCGCCTTCATGCGTTCTTCGAACTGGCCGCGGTATTTGGTGCCCGCCACCAGCGAAGCCAGGTCGAGTGTAACCACGCGTTTGCCAAACAGCACGCGCGATACTTTCTTTTGGATGATGCGCAGCGCCAAACCTTCGGCAATGGCTGTTTTACCTACACCGGGTTCGCCAATTAATATGGGGTTGTTTTTCTTTCTGCGGCTTAAGATCTGCGCTACGCGCTCAATTTCTTTCTCGCGCCCTACTATCGGGTCTAGTTTGTTGTCTTCGGCCAGTTTGGTGAGATCGCGGCCAAAGTTGTCGAGCACCGGAGTGCGCGATTTTTCTGTGCCTTTCTTTTCTTTAGAGGCACCACTGCCGGCTGCACCGCTGCTACCAAACATTTTCGATGAGTCATCGTCTGGGTCGTCTGTGTCGGAGGAAGCCTGCGGATGTTCGTGCTGGTATTCCAGCATCTCTTTCACCACATCATAGGCCACATCGAACTTATTCAAGAGCTGTGTTGCCAGGTTGTCCGGATCGCGCAGAATGGAGAGCAGCAAATGTTCTGTGCCAATCAATTGTGCTTTAAATACCTTCGCTTCCAGGTATGTTATTTTCAACACCTTTTCCGAGGCGCGCGTAAGAGGTATCTGCGCCAGGTTTTTAATCTGGTGGGTAGCAGTGCCCTTCGATATCTTCTCGATTTCGCCCCGCAGGGTATCCAGCGGTACGCCCAATTTTTTCAGAACGCCCACGGCCACGCCTTCTCCTTCCCGGATCATGCCCAACAGCAAATGCTCCGTACCGATGTAGTCATGTCCCAGCCGAAGTGCTTCTTCCCTGC
>JBMOLS010000061.1:0-39444 GCA_049324055.1 Bacteroidota bacterium
GTAGTTCCGGCAGGAATCGAACCTGCATCTTCAGAATCGGAATCTGAAATACTATCCATTGTACTACGGAACCAGTAAATATCACCTTCCCCCAACCGAGGAAGCGTTTTTTTCCTTTTGCTCAACCCGTACTAACCGCAAGGCGAACCTGCATCTTCAGAATCGTCCCGAAATTTCGGGATGAAATACTATCCATTGTACTACCGAACCAAGGCTCACCCATCGCGCGGGCGGGGCTGCAAAGATAATCAAAGGAGTCAAGAAAACACTACTTCACCACAGCCTCCACATCAATTTCAATCAGGATATCGGGATGAAAAAGTGCTTGCACGCCTACCAGGGTGCTGGCCGGAGGTTGCTGTTGATTCAGGTACCGGGCCCTCACTTCACGAATCACCGGCAGGTCTTCGGGTTTATAGTTCACCACATAGATGTTCATCTTTACAATATCTGCAAAAGTACCCCCGGCTTTGGCTAGCAGCTTACCAATTTGTTCGTACACCTGTTCTGTCTGCAACCGAAGGTTTCCTTTGGCCGCACCAGTGGCATCGGGTGCCGTTTGGCCCGATACACGAATGGTTCTTCCTCCCTCCGTTACCACCGCACCGCTGTAGCCGGTGGCGTACGGATCAATAAAAATTTTGGTTTGGCAGATGCCCGCCAGGGGCATCATTACCATCAGAAAAACAATGGCTCTTATCATCGACATTAAAAGTAGTAAATGCCCGCCATCCAACGAACCTCAATGCCCCTCAACACAACCAAAAGTCACAAAACCCGGGTAATCTTTTAATTTAAATATACCAGCCGGTAACTTGCGGCCACATGGTAAAGGATTTCATCGGTCTGCTGCGCAAAGTGCTTCATCGGCTCAGTCACCACCAATTACTAATGGTCTGCAGTGTGCTGGTAGGTTTGTGGTCGGGCGGTATGGCCGTTGTGCTGAAATTACTCGCCCACTACATACAAGATTCGCTGGTGCGCAACGAGTATGGCGCCCTATTCTACAGCGTTTTTCCTACCCTCGGCATTCTGGGCACCGTCATCATAACTTTGATTTTCTTTCGTGATAAGCTGGAGAAGGGAAGTTACCAGGTTCTGTACGCCATTGCCCGCAAGTCGAGCCGCATACCGCGACAGCAAACGTACTCGCACGTAATTACCAGTGCGGTAACGGTGGGGCTGGGTGGTTCGGCCGGCCTGGAGTCGCCCATTGTGCAAACCGGAGCTGCCGTGGGCTCCACGTTCGGGGGGTTGGTGCAATTAAGTTACAAAGACCGCACCCTGCTGATTGGGTGTGGCGCTGCCGCGGGTATTGCGGCCGCCTTCAACGCGCCCATTGCGGGGGTGCTTTTCGCGTTGGAAGTGCTGCTTTCGCAGGTAAGCGTATCTGCTTTCATTCCCATCATACTGGCAGGTGCAACGGGTGCGCTTTGCTCCAAAATAATTCTGAATGAAGATATCTTGTTGTCGTTTCACCTGCAGCAACCCTTCGATTACCTCAACACCGGCTACTACATTTTGCTGGGTGTGCTCTGCGGCCTTTATTCCGCGTACTACATCAAAACATACGAGCGGGCAGAGCGCCTCCTTTCCTTCACCGAAAATCCGTGGGTAAAAGTGCTGGCAGGTGGCTTCTTGCTGGGCGTACTCATCCTTTTGTTTCCCCCGCTCTTTGGCGAAGGCTACGCCTCCATACGCAACCTCGGTAACCTGCGGCCCGATATGATTTTTTCAGGAAGCCTCATAGCCCCCTACCTCACGCATGCTTCACTTATTGCCGTTTTTCTTGTTCTGGTGTTGATGCTGAAGGTATGGGCCACGGCCATTACGTTGAGTGCGGGCGGAAACGGTGGCAATTTTGCGCCTTCACTCTTCGCAGGTGGCGTGTTGGGATTTACATTCGTGTTTGTTTTAAACCAATTGCAGATTACACAAACGCCAGTAGCCAACTTTACGCTGGTAGGCATGTGCGGTGTACTTACCGGCATTTTTCATGCACCCCTTACGGGGATATTTTTGATTGCCGAGATTACCGGGGGCTACGACCTGATCATACCGCTGATGATTGTGGCTGCAATAAGCCTCAGCGTGTCGCGCTACATACAACCCAAGTCTTTAGACGCGATGAAGTTGATGCAAAAAGGGCACGAACACACGCACGATCAGGACGCACACATTCTTAATACCATGCCCATCGACAACCTGATTGAAAACGACTTTGCCATTGTGTACGTACATGAAAAACTGGGCGACCTGGTAAAACGCATTTCGCAAAGCCGCAGAAATACTTTTCCCGTGGTAGATGAGGACCGTAGGCTAAAGGGCATTATTCAGTTAGACGATGTGCGCGACAAAATATTCCGGACCGAACTGTATGAAGAGCTGGCCGTAAAAGACATTATGCAACCCGTACCCGACAAGATCAGCGTAGACGAAAAGATGGTAACCGTGATGGAAAAATTCGACCGCACCAAAGCCTGGAACCTGCCGGTGGTAAAACACAATCGCTACCTGGGGTTTGTATCGAAATCGAAAATATTTACCGAATACCGCAAGCGGTTACAAGAGCAGTCGTTGGATTTTTGAGTTTCACATAGAAAAACGGTATGCCAAAGATTACCTTCGTAACCGCTACCCCGTATCCCTCCATCACGGCAGACGATGCGCTGACTGCTGCCGCTCTGGCACCAAAAAACATACAAGTGGAAGCAGCTCCCTGGGATGATCCTTCCATCGACTGGCACGCTTTCGAGGCCATCGTGCTCCGGTCGTGCTGGAACTACCACCTGCACCCCGATGCGTTTCTTCAGTGGCTGCAATCACTGCCTGCAAACAAACTGATAAACCCGTTACCCGCGGTGAAATGGAACGTGCACAAATCCTATTTGCAGGACCTTCAAAAAGCAGGCGCAAAAATTCCCGATACCATCTGGATTCCCAAAGGCCAGCCGATCGATGTCGTAGCCTTGCTGCAAGAAAAGGAATGGAGCCGTGCCGTGGCCAAACCAGCCATTTCCGCCACAGCTCACCAAACGTTCCATATTTCTCTTTCGGACGTAAACCAATGGCAGCCGCGTTTACTGCAGCACCTGTCGAAGGCTGACTATTTGTTGCAACCTTTCCTGCACGAGGTTCAGCAAGCAGGTGAATGGTCGCTCCTGTTTTTCGACAAGGCGTTTAGTCATGCGGTGCTGAAGAAGCCACAACCCAACGACTTTCGCGTTCAAAACGATTTTGGCGGAACCACCGTGGCAGCCCATCCTCCTGCGTTTGTAGTGCACAAAGCCGAAGAAATTCTTGCCTCTGTTCCTTACCCGCTTCCCTACGCCCGGGTAGACGGAATTGTTTCCAGCCAGGAATTTATTTTAATGGAGTTGGAATTGATCGAGCCCTCTTTGTTCCTGGCTTACCACGCGCAAGCAGCAGAACGCCTCGCGCAGGCCCTGCAGAGAAAATTGTCTATGCCTGCCTCAGCCTGATCGTAAAAGTGCTTCCTTTGTTAACCTCGCTCTTCACGGTTAGCTCCCCTTTGTTCGCTTCTACCATTTCTTTGCAAAGTATCAGTCCAAGTCCGGTGCCCTTCTCGCCCAACGTGCCAGCAGTAGATTGTGTGTGGGTAGCGTTGAAAAGATTTGGTAGGCGGTCGGGCGAAATACCAATGCCGGTATCAGTCACAAAAACCTCGACCCATTCTTCCACGCGCTGAACCCCCACCGTAATGCTTCCGTACCGTGGTGTAAACTTTAATGCATTGTGCAGCAGGTTTCTTAAAACAAGTTGCAGTTGATTGTCATCGGCATACACTTTTAAAGAATGCGCTGGCAAATCCGTGTGAATTTGGATCTCTTTTTCCTGTGCGGCCGGGCGCATCACTTCCACCATTCTTTGCAACAGTGTGGCTGCCTCTATCTGCGTGGGGTGGCGCGTAAGCCCCTTCATCTGCGTTAACGACCATTGCAACAAGTTTTCCAGCGTATCATGAATTTGAGCTACCTGTTGCGCCAACCGGGGAGCAAGGCCTACAAAATCCCCCGGAGCCACATGCTTGCCAGCAACCAAATTCAACAAAGAGCGCAGGTTGGCAACGGGGCCGCGCAGGTCGTGCCCAATAATCGAAAAGAGTCTGTCTTTTGTGCGGTTGAGTTGCGCCAGGCTTTGGTTCTGCTGGGCTACCACATCACGTTGTTGCGCCACCTCTTCACGGCTGCTCATCAATTCCCAATTCCGTTGCTTTATTTCCAGGTTTTTCTCCATCAACACCCGGTTAGCCGCGGCACGTTGCCTGCTGTTGCGCATCAAAAGGAAAATGATGACTAGCATGGCCATGAGTGTTACAACGGAAATGCCGATGTTGATGCGGTTTGTCAGTTGCGCCAGCCTCTTCTCGTTCTCGAGTTGTTCTATCCTGGCCTCGCGCTTTTCGGCTTCATACCCTAGTTGGAGCAGCAACGTTTTCTGTTGCGTCTCCCAACTCAAAAGTGAGTCATTCAGTTGCATGTAGCGGCTCTGGAAAAAGTAGGCCCCGCGGTAGTCTCCGGTTTGCGCCAGCGTCTGGGCCAAGCCGAAGTAGGCATTTCTTGCCAGGCCGCGAAGGTTCAGCGCCATGCACTCTTTCTCGGCCTCCCTGAAATAACGCTCTGCGGCACCCAGCCGCCCTTGTGCCAGCATTACTTCGCCTAAAAGTATTTTATTATAGCCTATTACCGCCAGGTCTTTGGCTTGCCGTGCTACTTCAATGGATTTTTCCAGATAGAAAATCGCTGAGTCGTACTTTTCCTCCGCTTTGAAAAGCAAACCCTTCGAGTTGAGATTATAGCTCACCAATTGCGGATTTTGCAACAGTGTGGCCATTGTTATGCCGGCATCGGCCAGGCGGTGGCCTTCTTTCAGGTTTATTTTGAGAATAGCATAGATCCAGGTAATGCTGCCATACAAGGCGGCCGTTCGGGTGGAATCGCTGCGCCTGGCGTAGATAGCCAATGCCTTCTGCTGATAGCCCAACGATGTGGCATATTGCCTCAGCCCCAGATTGTTGATGTTGCCCAGCAGGCGGTAGGCATCTGCCATGGCCAACGAGTCGCTGCCCGCCTCGGCTACTTTGAGCGACCGCATGGCCCAGTCGGCACCCAGCGCATAACTGCTTTGCCTGAAATGGTAATCGCCCAGGTGGAGCAACGCCCGCGCCTGGCCAGAACGATACCCGATCGGTTCGGCCAGCGCCAAAGCCTCCGTTGCGTATTTTTCTGCCAGGGCGGGTTGGTTCGCCAGATAAGCCGCTGCCAGTGTATTCAACGCGTCCACTTTGTCTGCATCGCCCGCCATCTGCGGCAATTGTGCCACCAGGCTGTCCACGCCCACAGGCTGCGCCATGGCAGCCCGGTAAAAGCATATCAACCACAAAGCAATCCAGCGCGCTCGCATACCTGCTAATGTAATGCTGGGAAAGGACAGGCAAAAGTGAAATTTTAAATCACAATAAAATCAGCTACATTACTTCATCTTTTCGCTCCATGATACCTTACAAGGAACTGCGCGAGATCAACGCAAAGCTTTGGATATTGATCTGGGTCAATGTGGCTGTCATCACCGTACTTGTGGTATCGGCAGTGGTAATTATCTATTTTCAAAAGTACTGGATGTTTTCACTGGTGGTTCTGGCCGCCATACTTCATGGTGTTGTTTCTTATTGGCTCCATGTGAAGATGAAAAAACATATCCGTAGTTCTTAGGTGTTCTTCGACCTCCTGCACCTGGAAAGAAGGCCATCGATGCGGCCGCACGTGGCTTAGGTACTCCTCAGTTTTGAACACAGAATACGCGAGCTAAAAACAATATCGTTCTTCCAACGAAGTCTGAAAGCAACAACATGACAGAAACAAAAAAGCCCTCCGTAGCGCGAAGCTTCGGAGGGCTGGTGGAGTTGCAGGTTTGTATGCCGTAACTCCCAAAGAGTGGAGCTGCAGGGAATCGAACCCTGGTCCAGAGAAGATGAATTCGTACGTTCTACATGCTTAGTTGCCTTTCATTGTCGGGAAGTGCAAGGCAGGCAACAACCTAAGCCTTTCCGTAGTTGCTGTTGTCTCAACACTGTTGCGCAACACAACAGGGCCCAGTTCTGCTGAACGACACCGCATATTCACCTTCCGCAAAACAGAAAAGATGAGCGATGATGGCCTCCACCGATCTTATCAGCGGATAAGCAAATCTAAACTCAGTTTAGATTAAGCAGCCATGGCGTAAGATTCTTCGCCACGTAGATTTCGGGAGCATTTTTCAAAGCGCTACCCCCGCGCGCTTGCATGCTGGCATACGCCTCCACACATCCTGTCAAAACCGGTCAGCCCCTTTACCCTCCGAAGCCTTGGCGAAGGAGGGTTAATAAAACTATCAGGTTCAATCTATGTGTTTGGGCGGCTCCTGACATTTGCGCCTGCACACAGCCTGCGCTTCGCAAAGTCAGGGTCGGGTTATTCGCTGCAAGTCCGTCCACACGCACCCGATTGTTATCGGGCCATCGCGCTTCGGGCTTTCCGCTGCTATCCCTGCCGCAGCGCCCACCAAACCAGTCAGTTTGGTGCCACATTCAAAGAACGTCTTCAATTCGAACGACAAAAGTAAACTAAAATTAGTTCACCATCGAAGATTCAAATTCACCTCAGGCAATTTGGGGCGCTTTACCGGCAAGACCCACCGTTTCTATTACCAGGTAATTCTTTTTCGTGGCCGACTGCCGTGCCATCAGTTCCGCCAAAAAGCCGGTGAGAAACAGTTGCACACCTATCACCACTGCCGCCAGCGCCAGAAAGAAAATAGGCTGATCGGTCACATCGCGCTTCAATGGTACTTTCGAAATAAAAACGGAATCCAGTTTATCCCATAGAATCTTCAGCGTAAGCGCAAAGCCCACCAGAAAAGAAAGTACGCCCCACGTGCCAAAAAAATGCATGGGGCGCTGGGCAAACCGGCCCACTACAGTAATCGTCATCAAATCGAGGAAGCCCCGCATCATACGCTCCCAGCCAAATTTGCTGTGCCCATACTTGCGTTCGCGGTGCTCCACCACCTTCTCGCCTATGCGTGTAAAGCCAGCCCACTTGGCCATAACCGGTATGTAGCGGTGCATTTCGCCATACACGCTGATGTTCTTCACCACAATATTGGCATAAGCCTTCAGCCCGCAGTTAAAATCGTGCAATGCTATGCCCGACATTTTGCGGGTAATGAAATTAAAAAACTTAGAGGGCAGCGTTTTAGAAATCGGATCGTGGCGTTTCTTTTTCCATCCCGATACCATTTGCCACTGCTCTTCGCGTATCATTCGATACAAAGCCGGTATTTCATCCGGGCTATCCTGTAAATCCGCATCCATGGTAATCACCACTTCGCCACGGGCCTCTTTAAAGCCGGTGTGCAGCGCGGCAGACTTGCCAAAGTTACGGTTAAAACGTATGCCTTTAATAGCAGGGTTCACTACGCTGGCTTCGCATATGCGCTGCCAGGTGGCATCGGTGCTGCCATCGTCAATAAAAATCACTTCATATGAAAAGCCGTGTGTTTGCATCACACGGCTTATCCATTCAATCAGTTCGGGCAACGATTCCGCTTCGTCTTTGGCGGGAATAACCAACGAAATATCCAACATAAAAAATTTTACATCTCCATGGGCTCATTCTTGCGAACCACCAGGCCGGTGATGAGCGAAAAAATGGCCGACATAATCAGCATAAAGCCATAGCCGGTGAAAGATCCCGTCACTGAGTATTGACTTTCAGAACGTTCGCGGGCATCGTCCATGGCCTTGTCGATGGCATCTTGCGGTGCGCCAAAGCCTTCCATCATCTCGGCTGTCTTTTCCAGCGTAGCTTCCGTCAACTTAGCGGGCAATTCCGGATCGATAACGGTATACAGCAACAGGGTAAAGAAGGTGGCCAGCAAACCAGAAATAGCAAATACCAAAAAGCCATGCTGAAAGGCTTTGCCAAACGAAATATAGCCGCCAATTTCACCACGGTAGTTAATACCGGCATAAGCCGTAAAGGCGATGTAAATTACCAAAGAAAAGATGCCCACTTTCCAATCGGCCATTAACGTGTAGTCTACCACGTACCATATAATGGTCAACGCGATGCTGATGATACCGAGCATGGCACCCCAGCGAAGCGCGTGGCTCAACAAGGTAGGGGTTGCTTCGGAGGTTTCTTTCTGTTCCATAGTTATAAGATAGTTTGGTTTGTGAAAATTCAACAATAGCAACCTGCCAACACCCTATCTTCCAGTCTCGTTGTAATGCGGTTGCCGTCTTAAAATTACAGATATTATTATGCTAATGAAAAAACCGATTACGAAGCATTGCCAGAAGTACAGAAATGCCAGGTCGAAGGCATTAGTCGAAGGCAGGGCTTCCAAATTACGTTCGTAGGCTTCTTTTCCTATTCTTTCGATCACATCGGGCGGAAAAGTTTTTACCTGCTCCAGAAACAATGCTATATAACGCTGCACAAAAGCAGGAACAGCCGCAGCAAAAATCCAAACCAGCCCAGAAGCCACCACCGCAAAGGACGCCACATACACCAGGCAGGCCATTAACCCCTGCCAGAAAAATAGCAGGCCACCCAGGTAATAATCGCGCAGTTCCTTCAAGCTGATGAAGAAGAAGATACCGAACAAAGCCACACGGAAATCGAAAAACACCGGCACCAGAAACGGGTGGCGGTTGAGGTAATACAAGCCCAACACAAATACAAACCCGAGCACGCCCGTTATCAGGCCATAGCGAAGGGGTACACGCGCCAAAGGCGGTATGCGATGAAAGAAATCAAACATGGAGCCACTGCTTGCCATTATTCCACACACCCACCACCTTGCCTTTCAGCGCCTGGCCCAGCCAGGGCGAATTCTTCGACTTGGATTCATTCTCCTTTTCGCTGAAAGTCCACTCTGCATTCGGGTCGAATAAAGTAAGGCTGGCTTTGGCATCCACTTCAATGGCGGGCTGTTCTAAGCCCAGTAGTTGACGTGGTGCATCGGTAACCTTGTAGAGCAGGTCATCCCACGGTACGGACTGACCGAGCCGGGCCAACTGGCTGGCAAACGTCTGCAAGTTGATGATGCCAAACTCTGCCAGGTCGAACTCCAACTGTTTGCTCTCATCGTCTTGGGGCAGGTGGCCGCTCACCAGCACATCGATGGTGCCGTCTTTCAATCCTTTTATCAGCGCTTCGTTGTCTGTCTTTTCGCGCAGCGGAGGGTTTACTTTATAGTGGGTATCGAAGTCTTTCAGCAGGCTGTCGTCCAGCAGGGGCTGGTAAGCGGTAATATCGCAGGTAACGTTGAGCCCCTTCTTTTTGGCCACCCGCACCAGTTCTACCGAACGGGCGGTAGAGAGTTTAGAAAAGTGCAGCCGCCCGCCCGCATAGCTCAGCAACTCTATGTGTTGGCCTATGGCAATTTCTTCCGCAATCCTGGGCATGCCTTTCAGGCCCAGCATGGTGCTGTTCACCCCTTCGTGCATTTGCCCGAACTTATTCAGCCAGATGTCTTCCGGGTGATCGATGAGCAGCCCGTTGAACCTTTGCAGGTATTGCAGGGCTTTCAGGAAAATATCGGTGTTCCAAACGGGTTGAAGGCCATCTGTAAAACCTACCGCTCCGGCCTCGTTCAGGTCTATCATCTCGGTAAGCTCTTCGCCTTTGCATCCCCTTGTAATAGCTGCCAACGCATGCACTTGCACCAGGCGGCTGCCATTGCCCTGGGTGAGGTAGCTCACCTCATTTTTTGTTTGCACGGTGGGTTGTGTGTTGGGCAGCACGGCCACGTCTGTAAATCCGCCTGCCGCAGCGGCCCGAACCAGCGAGGCCAGGTCTTCGCGGTGCTCAGTGCCGGGGTCGCCCACGGCCGCACCTATATCTACCCAGCCGGCCGAAAGTAGCATGCCATCGGCATCTATTGTTTTATCCGCGGAGGTGTTCTTATCGAAGATATCGGTAATGCGGCCATTGTTGATAACCACATTTTTTTTCTTGAGGTGAAAAGGCGACTGAGGGCAGACGATTTGTGCAGATTGGATCAGGATTTTCATTAAAGATTGGTTTGAATCGGTTTTGTGATTGATGACAACCAAACCCATTCCATTGCACAAATTAAACCACAATTCCCGAATTCAAGCAATAAAAAGCGAAAGGGAAAGCGAAAGCGAAAATAATACGTCAGCCTACTCTATTTAAGAAACCTTATCAACAACACCTCTGCCAACAAAAAGAGCAATGCCAGTACCAGCATATGCTTCCAGAGCGGTGTACCCAAATATCGCTCTTTTATTGCATCGCCAAAAGCAGTGGCTGTGGTGGCCGTGAACAAGGTGACATGGCGGTTGCCGTACCTTGCCTGCAAGTCCTCATTCGTCCAGGGTTCCAGCACAGATTCTGCTCGCTCCATATTAAAGGCAATCTGGTCGAGCGTATCGGCCCGAAAGAGTACCTGGTAAAACCCGGCATTCATGGTAAACTTGGGTAACTCCATTACAACGCGGTCGGGTTCTTTGCGCTGGGGCGGTACCATTTCCTGCGCGCCCATCAGCTTCACGGGTTCATCTCCATACAGGCTGTCGGCCTGAATCGTCACGGTGTTTTCGGCCAGAAAATAATAAGGCTTCGACTCGGCCCTGCGACCCTGCGCGGCCAACCGGTACATAACCGGAACAAACAGGGCATGGCTATAGAAGTCGGTAAACGCACGCTCTAAAGGCGAGGCCAACAGGTACACACCGCCCACCTGCGAGAGGTATGGCTGCCCGGTGCGGAAGCGCAAAATAGCGGAAGCATCGGCACCCCAGTCGAGGGCCTTTACGGCACGCGGCATGGCCATCTGTGCCGCGCGCTCTTCAAAAAGATTTTCGAATAGCGGGTGGTTGTAGTCGGGCTTATCTAATTCTTGTAGGTCGGTAGCGGGCAACCACTTCAAAGCGGCTACGCCCAATAACGAGGTGTAACCAGACAGGTCGGGCTGTGTACCCGGTATGAGCAACAACGTGCCCCCTTGCTGCCGGTAGGTGCGCAAGGCAGCACCCAGGGCCGTGTCAATGCGGTTTACCCCGTTCACCACCACAAAATCTGCCTGTGCAACGGCACTATAATCTACATTGGCCGACTGGAACGTGCGCAACTGGAACAACTGCCGGTTGCCAAACACCCGCTCCACAAAGGTGGCGGGGGCGGCCGCCTTCACTTCCACCACGCGCACAGGCCTGGAAAAATTGAGCGTGAAGTAAAACTCGTTGTCGAACGACACGGGGAAATCGTTGAAACTGATCACGCCCGTGTTCAAGCCCGTCAGCCCCGCCACATCAAAGATCAACTCCTCGTCCGACTGGGGCTCCAGCGTGGCCGAGGCCGTAGCGGCCTGAACCCCGTTAAGGGTTAGTTTCACTACCATGCCCTCTAACCTACGCGGCCCGCTGTTGCGCAGCCGTACATGAATGGCATTTTTCTCGCCACCCACCACAAACGGGTTCTCGAGATAAAGCGAATCTACAAACACATTGGAGGTAAGCCCTCCGGCCACGGGCACCAGGTGCCATTGCCGCAACGTATCGAAGGCGAATTCTTCATTGCCCCAGGTGGCGCGCTGAAAATCGGACAGCCAAAACGTTTCATCACTTCCACTGCCCAACCTGTTTGCCACCTCTTGCGCACTGCGCGATATGGGCGAGAGCCTGATCTGGGCGAGCAGGTCTAGTAGCTCCGCTTTCGTTTTATAGCTATTGGAAAAAGGGGCAAAATCGTTGGTAAGCAGGCGAAAGCGGGTATCGGGTGGAAATACCTCCGCTATTTGTTGGGTGTAGAGCACGGCCGCATCGAGGGCGCGCATTTTCTCTTCCACCGGCACCGACATGCTGAATGAATTGTCCAGGTAAACGATTTTGTTTTTACCGCTACCCAACTGCTCGCTGGCAGGCAAAAAGGGCTGCGCAAACGCCATTACCAAAAAGAGTAAAAACAGCAGACGCGAGGCCAGCACCAGGTACTGTTTAAGCTTGCGCTTTTGCGTGGTTTCTTCTTTTACCTGCCGGAGGAAACGGGTGTTGGAAAAATAAATGCGCTGGGTTCTTCTGAAGTTAAACAGGTGTATCAGTATCGGTATGGCAAGGGCCGATAGCGCCCACAGAAATGCTGGGTAAACAAAACTCATTGCCGCAATTTAACAATTAACTCCGCAGCCCGGGCGGCCTGGCAAATGCCCGCCCACCTTCCCGGTATTGTTGGGTTAAGCAAGCCACGAACTACCCACTTGCCAACGGTTTTGTTGGTGGATGGTTGTGATTAACCCACCGGTGGCGGCATTTAACCGATAAAATACCCCGGCATGATACCGACTCCGCACATGGCCACGTCCGCGTCCATCCCATCCCACTCCAAACAAAAGAGGCTGCCGCACGTGCCCAGACTGATGTTCAAAAAAAACTGGTCAGTCATCAAAACGTTTGCAGCAGCCTCCGGCTTTCCGCCCTTACCTACTTCTTGCCACCCAGCATCACTAAATCGTTCACGTTGATCTCGGTGTAAAAGCGCTTTTCACCCTCGCTGGTTTCGTAGGCCCGGTGAACCAGTTTACCCTCTACGCATACCTCGGAGCCCTTCTTCAGGTACTTGGCTGCCACATCGGCCAGGCTACCCCAAACCACCACGTTGTGCCACTGGGTGTCGTTCACTTTCTCGCCTTTTTGATTCTTGTAGGTGTCGGTGGTGGCAATGGAAAATGAGGCCTTTTTGCTGTTGGTGAAGGTCTTCAACTCAGGATCTTTTCCTAAATGACCGATCAATTGCACGCTGTTTCTCAAACTTTTCATAGTTGTAGTATTTAATTGTTTGACATTTATTTTCGCTTTGAGGCCAACCGTTGCTTGGTTGGCCGATTGACGTTGCAAAGGTGTGGGGCCCGGTAAAAGTTATTCGTCTATTAATCGATTACTTCCGTTTATAAACGTTTTTAAACGGATAATCGCTGTTTTTGAAGGATTTTAAGGCATTTGGTAAGGTCTGCCTCCCAAAAGAAAAATACGGTTGGGCAGCGATGGGGTTGGCCCTTGGTTCCGCTGCAAGGCCCGTTGCCCTGCCTTACGGGGCCAGGGAAGGGACGAACAACGGCTGGGGTAATGACAAAAATCATGGTAATTTTATACTACATATTGTAACTTACCCCGCTAATCCATAGCCTCCTCGTTGTTTATGCGTTCGCTCGCGGAGAAAAAATGCCTGGAATGTGGCGATAAGATCACCGGTCGTATCGATAAGAAATTTTGTTCGGATCAGTGCCGCATCAGTTATAACAACCGGCTTCATACCGAAACAACGCGATACGAGCGCAACGTTAACAAGGTGTTGAAGAAGAACAGACGGGTGCTTGCCAGCCTCAACGTAACGGGCAAAAGCAAAGTGCCGGGTAGTAAATTGAAAGAAAAAGGTTTTGATTTTAGTTATTTTACTAACTTGTACAAAACCAAGGAAGGATCGGTCTACCACTTCTGCTACGAACAGGGCTACCTGGCCCTCGACAAAGATTACTACCTGCTGGTGGTTAGGTCAGACTTCCGAGGAGAGAAATAAAAAAACTAACTGCAAACTTTTATGAAAATTACACCAAAACCGGGCGAGCGTTGGGAGACCATCGATGGCGCCCGCGGAGCGCAAGGCCAGCGCTACGCCATCTCCAACCTAGGCCGCATTTCCAGTTACCTCGTAAAGCCTACCGATGGCAGGCTGTTGCGCACCGGTACAACTTCGGGCTACCCTTCCATCTCGTTCCGCCAGAAGGGCGAACGCAGAACCCACCTGGTGCACCGCCTGGTGGCAGAGTACTTCTGCAAGAAACCCAGTGCCAAACACAAGTTTGTTATCCACCTCGACCACAAAAAGAATAACAACACTTCCAAAAACCTGAAATGGGCTACACTGGAAGAACAGACTGCACACGCAGAGCACGATCCCAACGTAATCCGTTCTAAGCGCGAGCGCGGAAAACTTACCCCCGATCAGGTGAAGAAAATCAAGCAAGAGCTGAAGAACCCTAAAAAAGGCACTACGCTCAAGTCGTTGGCAAAGAAGTTCAAAGTCTCCGATATGCAAATACACCGCATCAAGATCGGAGAGAACTGGGCGCACATCAAAGCGTAAAGATGCGATTAGCCACCGTAATGCGTTTACGGGTGGGTGTAGAAGGTACCGGCTGGCCATCGGCTGTCAACCCCCGGGTTGTAAGCGGCCAACATGCCGGTACTTTTTTTGCCCCAACCCTACCGGCAACACGGTTCAACTATGGCGAATTTAAATAAGAATCGAAGTATTCATTTCCCGAACACCGCTCTACTATTTTATCTCCAATTCCAGCAAAGCCACCTTCAAATTGCGATGTTGAATGGGTAACTCGTTCGTATCTTCTGTGGTATAGTTCTCAATGACGCGAAATCCATAACGCTGATAGTAGCCAATGAGTTTAGCATTTTCGGCCCAGGTATCCATACGCACGTACCTCAGTCTGTTCTTTCTGGCATAGCTGGTTGCCCAGTGCAATACCAGTCCGAATATTTTTGCTCCTGCGTAGGCACGGTTCAACACAATCCGATGTAAATAGATTGCATCACCTTTTTCTTTGTCGCGCCAAATCAGCTTATCAACAAAACAAACGCTGAAGACCCCAAGTATTCGGCCTTCTGATAACACTTTGTACAAAAGACCGTGGCGAATATCGGCCTTAAGAAAATCCACATCCATGCTCTTCCAGCCAATGTAATCGTTATCTCTTTGATACCGGATCGCTTCCTCAAAAAGACCCAAAATTATATCTAAATCAGCAAACGTTGCCGGTACAATTATTTGGTTCATGATGTTAAGATTCGTAGGGGTGTATTGTTAGTTCAAGCGAGTAAGGAATTTGATGAATGGGCCCACATCATTCTTATATTGCTTCGCCATTACGCGCGTAATCTGGCCGATATGAACCAAGTCGTGTGCCACCCACGTGGCCAAGACATGGAGTAGTTGAACAGTACCGACTTCCGGATGGATGGCAGTTCTGCTGAAGTCTTCCACCGAGATAGGTAACGAAGCTACTAACGCTACGCTTTGAACCCGTAACTCTTTAAACAGAATGAGTTGTTCTCTTAGCGGTACGGGCGCAAACCTTTCCAGGTGAGCTGTCATACTTATACGAGATAAGGATATGGGTTCTCGATTGGATAGAATAGCTCTTACGCGAACCGGAAAATTGGTTTCTTCATTAACAACCAAGTGCCCTACTACCTGAAAGGGGCTCCACGTGCCCGGCCCTTCATTACAGTGAATCCAATCATCCGACAATCCGGAAAGCAAAGTCTCTATTACAATTGGTGTACGCTTCAATACCTCTATTGCCTGGTCGATTTTATATATCATTGTTTTCTGTATGATGATAAATCTTCTAATTCCGTTCCCCCTGTTTGTCATCACTCAAATACTCATCGGTAAAGTGTTTACGGTGTTGTGGTTGCCTAAACTTAGCCTCATTGTAGCTCTTAGAATTTCCTTTGGGTATAGATAATGTTTCCCAATGTGGAGCAAACATTTTGGCAATGAATACAATTTGACCTATGTGATAGGGGTAGTGTGCAAGTTGCCGGTTGATCGCTTCAACAACAGTGTGCCCCTGATTGCGTATGTAGATGGTCTTCTCTAGATCACATTCGTCCAGCGTTCTTAATGTTTGCAAACAAATATGCCAGCCTTCTGACCATACCTTAAGTAATTCATTTCTAGTTTGTATGGTGTTTTCAAACTCATCATCGCGGTTACGCCATTTCTTTTCGCCATCGGTAGTAAGAAAATCGGTCCAGCGGCTAAGCATATTTCCGGCTAAATGCCTTACAATTGTAGCAATACTGTTGCTATCGCTATTATGCTGCCAGAATAATTTTTCCTCCGGAACTTGCGCCATTGCTCTCTCGCCAAGCATTTTATAGTATTGAAACTGCTTGATAGCACTTTGCAGGTAATAGGTACTCATGGCCTAACGTCTATAATAAAAGATGAGCGATGCTTTCTCTATGGTATTCTGCTCTAACATAAATCCTACCAATGCAGGATTAGCATCGGCATCCAACCCCAACTTATCGGTTTTTAGTGCGTATATGGTAACTACATATCGGTGCGCTTTATCGCCCTCTGGAGGACAAGGGCCACCGTAACCGGATACACCAAAATCAGTTTTGCTTTGAATCGACCCCGCTGGCGCCAGCCCTGATTGAAGACTTCCTGCATTTGACTTGATCTCACTGGCATGTTTATCTATATCGAAAATCAGCCAGTGCCACCAGCCACTACCGGTTGGCGCATCCTCATCGTAAATAGTAATGGCGAAGCTCTTTGTCGCGGCTGGCGGATTTTCCCAATACAGTTGGGGCGAAACATTGTTTCCCGCACATCCAAAGCCATTAAAAACTTGCAGCGAAGTAGCCTGGCCACCCATTTCATCAGACTTCAATGTAAATGTTTGCGCGCCAACCAGGTGCGCCATCAGCATCAGGGATAGAAGGCGAATTGTTTTCATGATTTGGTTTTTATTGATTGAACTCTCTCTTCAAAACTCGTTTTGATTGGTAGTGGGTTTACTATTTCCCCGAAGAAGGACATCAGGTCGTCATCATGTTCATGACTTCTCTGATGTTTAAGATTATAGTGAACCAGTTTGGCCCACATCATTGACTTTAAGCTTGTTCTATCTTTATTCCACATAAACCCTTCCATGTGCAAAACTTTCTCTGAATAAGACAGTAGTTGGGTTTCTATAATTACTTCTTCCATTAACCTGGCAGGTAACAAGTAAGAGATTTGAAGCTGCCCCATTACCCACCCTACACCTCTTTCCTGAGCTAACTTGTAGATATCGAAGTTGTAATTCTCCAGCAACTGATCTCCACGAGCCGCCATAATATAGTCCACGTAGCGCGAGTTGTTCAGGTGGTTGAATGGATCACAATCATGAAATCGAATTTTCATTTTGCTCTCTACTATTTTCTTTAACTGACTCATATAAAAATTTTTCAGATTTTCTCGATAACCATTGCTGTGGCCCCACCGCCACCATTGCAGATTGCCGCAACCCCATATCTGCCTCCCTCCTGAGTTAGAATTGAAGTGAGTGTACATAATATTCTTGCTCCGGATGCACCAAGAGGATGCCCCATAGCAACTGCACCGCCATATACATTTGTATGTTTTTTGTTGATGTTTAGTATTTGCTGGTTGGCAAGTATTACCGCAGCGTATGCCTCATTAATCTCAAAATAATCAACGTCATGAATAGTGAGCTTTGCTTGTTGTAAAGCTTTTAATACCGCTCGGGCAGGCGAGGTGGTAAACCATTCGGGTGCCTGCGATGCATCTGCATACGAAATGATTCTGGCAATAGGCTTTAATCCATGCCTTTTTAACCCGTATTCTGACATTAGTAGTAACGCGGCTGCACCATCATTTAAACCGCTGGCGTTGGCTGCCGTTATTGTTCCGTTATGCAAAAAAGCGGGTTTCAATTTTGAGACCTTCTCTGGAATTATTTTTGAAACGTCTTCGTCTTGTAACATGACTTCCGCGGTGCCTGCTTTAAGCTTAACCGGCACTATCTCATCCCTGAATTTTCCACTTTTAAAGGCATTTGCCGCTCGTTCATAAGAGGCCAATGCAAATTCATCTTGCTGCTCACGCGTAAGTTTGTACTCATCAGCACATAACTCCGCAGCTCTGCCCATATGAAAATTGCTATAAACATCCGTCAACCCATCTTTCAAAAGCCCATCAACAAATTCGTAATTCCCCAGCTTTAATCTCTTTCTTAGATTCATGTAATGAGGGGCATTACTCATACTTTCCATGCCCCCGGCAATAATGATGTCTTCTAACCCGAGTTGTATTTGCTGAGCACCAATACTTACAGCCTTCAAGCCGGAAGAACATACTTTATTAATGGTTGTACTGTCAACCTCATCAGGTATACCGGCCGCTTTGGCTGCCTGCTTTGCAGGAGCCTGACCTAAATTTGCTGACAATACATTTCCGAAATACACAGCGCCTATTTCCGTTGCCTCAATTTTGGCAACCTTATAGGCTTCGGCTATGGCAATTGCTCCCAATTCAGTGGCTGAGAAATTCGATAATACACCCAGAAATCCACCTATTGGAGTTCTTTTTGCTGTTACTATGAATGCTTCTTTCATACCTATTTTACTTAGCTAAATTCAACTATCTCCCCTCCATCAGCCCAATTACCGGTGGTAGTTAGCTCCTACCAAATTCAGATAAAAGCATAGTGCGCCTCTACAATGTGCCGCATGCACAGCTAATGCCCTCAAGAACTCGGCAACCGAAGTATTCTTCCCATCTAAGTTCATGACCTCATTAAGTAAATCGTCATCGTTGAAGGAACGTGGGATTGCTGTGAACTGTCAGTGCATTTCATCGAGGTAATTAATCACGTTTTCATAGCCATCGGCCAACTGGCTTCCGCCTCCCCTGTAAGTAGCTTTCTTTCCTTGCATTGCCCGCATGAAAACATTTCGTTCTATTGCAGCTACATAACGAATCCAATCGGCTATCGAAAATTTCCCAGCCCTATATGTCCAGTCTATTTTATCTGTCGCAATTACACCTATCACCTGCTTCGTTAGCTCACGAGTTGGCTCCCAATACTTTACAATAAATCCTCTCACCGATATAATTTCTTTAATTAAAATACCGTACGGTATTTAGCTAAGTAAAAAAAATTACGCTTTTAACTGCATAATTGTTTTTTCAAGAAAATCCATGGCTACTCTCAATTCTGTTGACTTGTTAGTAACTTTTGCCTGCATGATTGCTCCTTCAATTAACGACATTATAATTACCGCCACCTCCGAAGGATTTGCGTCAACTTTAATCTCCTTTCTTTGAATTCCGCGTTTTACCTGATTCTCGATAGCCTTCTTCCAGTATCGCAAAGCATTCGCAGCTCTTGCTTTAAGTTGCGGGTGGGTATCATCAGCTTCTGTTGATGTATTGAGAATTGGACAGCCTGGTTGAAGAAAAGGTATTTTTAGAAAGTCACGATAAATTTGTGGGTAAACAAGTAGCCTGTCGATAGAATTCTCATGAGCAAGCATACGCTTTGCAACGTATTCATTCACCCGGCCAAAGTTATAATCAAAGGCTGCTAAGGCTACATCATCCTTGTTTTCGAAGTTGCAGTAGATGGCCCCTTTTGTTAGTCCGGTTGCCGCCTCCAGGTCGCTTAGATATGTTCCCGCATACCCTTTTCTATTAAACACGGGCGCGGTTTTCTCAATGATCAACTGCCTTGTTCGCTCGGCTTTGGATGAAAGTGTCTTCATTTTTCTGAATCAAATATAGAAAATTAAAAATACCGTACGGTATTTTTATGCTTATTTTTTTTATTCAGACTACCCGAATAAATATTCATTTTTTTCGTTATTCTTAAAGCGCAATCCAAAAAAACACCATGAACACCACACAATATTACCTCGCCACGTTTACAGAGGCACGCACCCGCTTCACCAACCTGCTGAAAAACATCCAGGCCGAAGACCTTCCCCAAAAACTGATCAACACCAAAAACAGTGCGGGGTTCCTCATACGCCACATCGGTGAGGTAGAGCTGCTCTTCGCCCGCAACGTGTTTGGCGCCACCGACCTGAAGGTGCACGCCAAAACGGTGATTGCCCAACACGACACCGGTGAGTGGACCGACCTGGAAGCGCTGCTTCAATACCAGCAAGAGGCCTTCGACCAGCTCCGGGCCGTCATCGAAAAGCAAACCGACACCAACTGGCAGGAAACAGTTACCACCAAAGAGTTCGGTACCAAAACCAAAGCCGAGGCCGTGGGCAGAATCATTTCGCACACAGCCTACCACGCAGGGCAACTGGCCCTCACGCTGAAATACGGCTCGGTAGCCTGACTGAAATGGCTACTGCGTGCTATTACTTATTACAGCAGGCTGAGCCCATCGGCAGGCTGTGCGCAGCAGGCACCGCCATTGTCTTCCTTTCGCTTCTCTCGATTTTGCTTTCTTTAGCACAGGGCCCCTCGTGAAACGCGTTAGGACTTCTTGACTCTCTAAATTGTACGTTAAGACTACGGCAGGCTCAGTAGATGGGGATTTCCTGCTTCGATGCATAAACAGTTTCCTCCCCTTCGGAAATCGGTGCGGCCTGATTCAGGGGCATTTGAAACCGCCACTGTACGAACTTCGCCTCTCGTGCAAAGGCGCTGGCAGTTGCTGCCGGGCTGCGGTATCTTCCCTATTAACAAAAACAGCCGCATCGCTGCGATAAACACACACCACCCATGAAATCAAAAAACACCAGGCGCCAGTTTTTGAAAACATCCTCCGGTCTGCTGGCTGCCTCGCTGATGGCACCGATGGCCAACGCCATGCCCGCCATCCTCCATCGGTTCGGCAAGCACACTTCGCAGGTGCACGGAGTGCGCATCGGTGTGATCACCTACTCCTTCCGCGAACTGCCCGACCAGGGTGCGGAAGCTACCCTCGACTACATTCGCCAGTGCGGCATCAACTACATCGAGTTGATGGGCGGCCCCGCAGAGTCGTATGCAGGGGCACCCAAAAACCCGGTAAACATGCGGGCATTGTTTCCGCTGTTCCGCAAGCGCAACCAAAAACAAGAACTGACGGAGGAAGAGAAGAAAACCCTGGCCGAAGGCGAAGAGCAGCTGAAGTTGTACCGCAGTGAGCTGGCCACCTGGCGTGCCAGCGCACCCATGCAAAAGTTTGAAGCCTTCGCCACCATGTATAAGAAGGCAGGTATAGAGATCTATGCCTTCAAACCCGATGCCTTTGGTATGCAAAACACCGATGCAGAAATTGAATACGGCCTGAAGGCGGCCAAAGCGCTGGGGGCCTCGCACGTTACGTTAGAGCACCCGTCTAACGATGCACACACGCTGAAGTTGGGTAAGGCGGCCGAAAAATTCGGTATGAAGGTTGGCTACCACGGTCATGAGCAGCAAACACCCACGTTGTGGGATACGGCCCTGAGCCAGTCGCCAGCCAACGCCATGAACCTGGACTTTGGCCACTACGTGGCGGCAGGCAATGCCAACCCGCTCGCCATCATCCAATCCAAAAGCGAACGCATTGCGAGCATGCACATAAAAGACAGGAAGACAAAAGCCAACGGTGGCGACAACCTGCCCTGGGGCACAGGCGACACGCCCATTGCGCAAGCGTTGCAACTGATGCGCGACAACAAGTATACCTTCCCGGCCACCATCGAGTTGGAGTACAAAATACCGGATGGCTCCAGCCCGATAGAAGAAGTGAAAAAGTGTGTGGAGTTCTGCAAGCGCGCACTGGCGTAGCCCTACTCGGTCTTCAAACTTTCCACCGGATTTCGGGCGGCAGCATAGGAGCCCTGCCACACCACCACCACGGCTACCAACAACGCCAGCATACCGCCTACGGCCAAAAACGCAAGCCACGTTACCGGCACCTGGTACGGATACTGGGCCAGGAACCTGTCTTTTACATAGAAGGCCACGGGCAGTGCCAGTAGCAAAGACCACACAACGGGCTTCACAAACTCCTGTATCAGCAGCAGAAGTACCTGCAGCCGCGTGGCGCCCATTACTTTGCGGCAAAAAACAAGGTGGGGATGGCGACCTGCCAAAAAGTAGCCTTATCGCCACCGGTTACGGGCAACTGGCGGAGGCAAAAAAACCGCGTAAATGGGCTTCTCGATGCATTTTGCAAAAAAAGCAGGTGCAACACTTGCTACACTTTGTAACACAAAGTACTTTTGTTGCGTACAATTCAAATAAGTAATTGAATCACCGCGCAACCGGCATCGCCACAGGGTGCAGGTGCGGTCGCAAAAAAACAACGTAAACTCACGCAAAAGAAGCTCATGGAAAAACTGATCAAAACGCTCTTAACAATTCCGGCAGTAGCTGTAGCCACCCTATTGCTGTTGATGGTACCGCTTGTGGCCATGCAGTTTACCAACGAAGTGAACTGGGGCGTGGGCGATTTCTTGGTGATGGGCGCGCTGCTGTTTAGCACCGGCACTGTGTGGGTGTTGATATTGCGGCAGTCGGATAACATGGTTTTTCGTGCCGCCATGACGGTGGCCGTTGGCGCCACATTTCTCATGATTTGGGCCAACCTGGCCGTTGGCTTAATTGGATCGGGGCCCAATCCGGGCAACCTGATGTATGCAGCGGTAATTGCAGTACTGTTTGTGGGCATCTACCTTTCTCATTTCAAAGCGGCCGGTTTGGAGCGTGCCATGTACGCCACAGCCCTGGCGTTGGTAGCCCACACGGCCATTGCATTGGTGGCCGGTATGCAATACTATCCAGGCAGTTCGGTGGGGGAGATCGTAGGTGTAAACCTGTTCTTCATGGCCCCCTTTGCGGTGGCTGGCTTGCTGTTTCGCTTCGTAGCCCTGCAGCAGGCTAGTGAAAAAAGTAAATAGTCAACTCAATCCCTTAGTATCACTGCCGGAGCGTCCAGCAACCGTGATTAACGGACAACCCGATGGGCCAGCCCCTGGCAGTGCTAGGGTCACTTGGCCGTTTTCCGGCAGATCAACCGGGCTTTCTTTTCGTTCACTCATCCACGTGGCATGGCAGTTTGTGTGGCAGGAGGCTGCGTCCTGCTTTTTTGCCGTGTACATCTTGCTGGCACTTGTGGTAACGAAATACATGGAGCTGCCCGTGCTGCCACGCTACGACTACATGCTACTGCTGGTGGTGCTGATGCAGGTGGCCATGGTGTGGTTGTGGCGCATGGAGACCATTGATGAGTTGAAGGTAATCTGCCTTTTCCACCTGCTGGGCACCACCATGGAAATCTTTAAGGTACACATGGGTTCATGGTCGTACCCCGGAGAGGCCTATAGCAAGCTATGGGGCGTACCGTTGTATGGTGGTTTTATGTATGCCAGCGTAGCCAGCTACATCACCCAATCGTGGCGCAGGTTGCAGTGGCAGCTATCATGCTTTCCGCCAACGTGGATAAACATTTCGCTGGGTTGCTTGATCTACCTGAACTTCTTTACCCACCACTTTACCTACGACATTCGCTACGGACTGCTGGCCGCGGTGGTCGTTGTGTACTGGCGCACGCGCATTCATTTTACCGTAGCGAAGATTCGTTTCGCCATGCCGCTGGCGCTTGCCTTCCTACTCACTGGTTTTTCTATCTGGATAGCCGAGAACATAGCCACCTACCTCGGTGCCTGGCAATATCCTAACCAGGCACATAACTGGAAACTCGTACATCCCGGTAAGGTAAACGCCTGGCTGCTGTTGTTCATCGTCAGCTTCCTGATCGTGGCCCAGCTAAAACGCATCAAAGCGAGGCGATGGGGATATCAGGACTTTATTTGATTTGGCCTGGCGTTGTTCTCATTCTACCGTTGCTTCTCTGCCGGTTTCACCGAAGGTACTATCTTTGCTGAACCGGAAAACAACTCCTGTCATGACCGAACGTGAACTGATTAAACTGGAAGCCACCATCCGCAAAAAAATGGACGACATCAAAAACCAACGCGTGAGCCTGAAAGACTCTGGCATCGGTGGCATGATGAACACATTGAAAAAAGTAGACCCGGCCTCGTATGAAAAAATAATGCCCGAATACAAGAAGATGGTGGCCAGCTACAATATCTTCAAATAACATAAATCAGTTACCGCCTGCCGGCACACCGCCAGAAAAATATGAAGAAGCTTTTACTCATTGGTCTGTCACTGCTGACAAGCAGCCTGCTGGCACAGCCGCTGCCCGCACAGGGAAAAGGGTGTTCCTAAGTAAGTGAGTTGTTTACCACCCCCTGGCCAGGCTCCGCAATTTCCACCATATCCTGCGCGGACTGTAACGCGAAACACGCACCACGCCACCCACGGTGATGCCACCCAGCACAGACACATCCAACGCCAATTTGACCTCCGTTTCATAACTGGTTGCGCGGGGCAAAACCAACTCACGCGTTTCATACCCGATGAACGACACCACCAGACGGATGCTATCTCCAGGTTCCCGGATGCAGAGTTCAAAGTCGCCCTCCGCGCCCGACACCGTACCTACCGCTGTACCACCCAGCATGATGTTTGCCCCCGGTATGGGTGATTGATCGGTGGCATCGAACACGCGGCCCCTCACCACCATTTGCCCCTTGCTAGTGTCTGTTTCAGAACGGTTGCCAAAGCGGTAATCGACATGTTCAACCAACGGTTGCTTCACAGGCTGCGCCTCTGTCGGTTTGCTCAGCATCAAGAGAACAAAGGCTGCCAGGGAGGACCACCAACCAGATGGCGCGGCAACCTCCCGGTAAAGTTTCAATTGCTGAGGTCTGAACCTGCCACACGTGGCGTGGGCGCGATAACGAAAGTATTGCTTGATTTCCGTTTCTGTCCACCTTGTAAAGTCGATCACTTCTTTTTGGCAAGAACCGCAGAAGGCGCCCCGGTGGGTTGGCTTAAATTGCTCCCACTTTTCGCGGCACGGAGTGGGCACAGAGAGTTGAAAATCTGTTTTCATAGCATTCAGGTTTATCTCAAGGATGCCTCGGCTGGTGGTATTCCATAAGCCGGCAAAAAAATACTGGCTCAGAGTTCCCGAAAATCAACCGCTCAGAAATCGCTATCTTGCTACGATGAAACTGATCCGAAGTGCCGCGCTGGTTGCTGGCGCTGCTTTTCTGCTTACTTTCAGCGCCTGCGAGGAAAGAGAAACCAAGGCCACAGGTCCCTTTGCTGTTGACATAGGTGACAGTGCCATTCCTTACGTGATGGTGAACACCGAAGGGAACCCCATACAGTTTGAACCGAAAATCAACGCCACTTTACAGATTTACGAATCAAAAGCATTGGTGCAAGAGGCTGCGGTGGGCATTGAATACAGGGGCAAAACTTCCTTCCGGCTTTCCGACAAAAAGGGATTTAACATTGAGACGCTGGATGGCGATGCTTCTTTCTTTGGCTTCCCGGAAGAAGAAGACTTTCGGCTCATCGGTCACATCGTAAACCTTAAGGAAAAGTACATCTACGATCGCACGCTGATATACAATTTCATTGGCTATGAAGTGGCCCGAAGCATCGGCCGGTATGCCAGCCGTTGCCAGTTGATTGAATTGGAGGTGAACGAAGAATACATGGGCGTCTACATCTTTGCAGAGAAGTTGAAGCGCGATGACCAACGCATCAATATCAAATCGCTGAACAGCAGTTCTGAAAACGTTACGGGAGGATACATCATCACCATCGATAAAGTGTCGGTGGGCGATGCAGGGATCGGGAAGCCGCTCTCCTACTTCTACACCAACTGGGACGATGACGCCCGCTATACCGAAGCCAACAGTTTCAGAAGCCGGTACGATATCAACCGAAACCTGCTAACCTTTCCGCCCTACGGTGCCCCGTACCATCCACAACAATACCTCGAAACCTACTTTCTGTACGAGTATCCAAAGGCAGAAGATATCACACCCGCACAAAAAGAATACATTGCCGGCTATATCGATCAGTTCGAAACCGCTTTACTTTCTGATCATTTTTCGGGCAGCGAACGCACCTACACGGACTACATAGATGTAAGCAGCTTTGTTGACTATTTTCTGCTGAACGAACTATTCCGCAACGTGGATGCTTACCGGCTGAGCACTTACCTGCACAAAGACCGCGATGGCAAATTGAATATGGGACCTGTGTGGGACCTGGACATTGCCTTCGACAACGGAGAACGCATACCTGCCAACGACTGGGTAGTGAACTACAACCAGCACGTGTCGAACGATGCCTGGATGCTGCCATTCTGGTGGCCTCGCCTGCTGGAGGATGCTCAATTTAAAACGGCCGTGAAAACACGGTGGACTTCCCTGCGGGCCACCCAACTCAGCAATAGCAACCTGGTGGCACGGGTAGAAGAGGCGGCACAATATCTGAAAACAAATGGAGCCGTAGCCCGCAATTATGAAGTGTGGGATCAGGGCATAGGAGTAAATTATGATGCTTCTATCAACAGCCTGAAGAATTTTCTGCAACAGCGGGCCAACTGGATGGACCAGACAATTGGATCGTTTTAAGAAACACAACCCTTTGAATGATAAAATCAAAAAAACATAGGCTATGAAGTTCCTGATTGTCATCACCGCAGCATTGGCCCTGTTGGGCTGTGCCAGCTCCTCGCGTACTACCTCCACGAACGATTCGCAAGCGGCCAATGCCAATAGCTTTTCGCCCGACAACCCTGCCATTGCGTTAGCAGACTATCTGAAGCGGATACCCGGTGTGCAGGTGATTCAGGGCGGAACCACCACACAGGTTACCATCAGAGGAAACAATTCTTTGTCGGGGAATCTCGAGCCGCTTTTTGTTATCAATGGCGTGAATGTGGGCTTTGGCTACGAGAATGCCGAGCCCTTGGTGGCAGTTCCAGATATTGCCAGTGTGCAGGTTTTGAAGTCGGGGCAGGAAACTGCCACCTACGGCATGCAAGGCAGCAATGGCGTGATTGTGATCCGAACGAAGAAAAAGTAAGCCGTTGCTGTTAGTTTTGCACCATGTACACCAAGAACTGGCATATTATTAAGGACGATGCTGCGCGCACGTATGAAGTGCTCAACCACGACTGGACCGACAATGCCTTTACGAATAAGATTCATGCCATGCAAAAAGAAGGTATGACGATAACAGGTGTGGTGCAACCCGTAACCAATAAGTTTGCCAGCAAGACTGCGTTCAAGTTCGTAGGGTATAAAATGGAGGAAGGATTGTTTAACCGTTTGATGGCACGCCACCAGCAATTGCTACAACGGCATATTGAAGACTGGTGATTGTAAAGCCTATTATACTGGCAACCTGTTGCCCATCGATGGCAGCAGAAAGACGATCCGGCATCTTTTACTGACATTATTACCCAAACGCGATGGCACCCAAGAAAGCTATCGACAAAATTCTCACGGATCACCCGAAAGTAAAAAGGGGGTCAACATCTCGTTGGAAAAATACAACCTGGTACGCGCGGTATTGCCGAAGTTGATTCAAAAACACAAAGAGATAACTTTTGATCAACTCACTGACCTGGTCGAAGCCGAATTGATCGAACAACAGTTTTGACGGTCGGCCGTTATGGTACATCGTAATCGTGAAATTTGGATCCGGAAGCCAGGGGCAAAATCGAACGCTTGCACCGAGTGAGTCCACAGTCACTTGGCGTCATCGTCATCCACCTGCTGCGCCCAAAAAAAATGTAGACATGGCCACTGCATTGCGAAACGGAGAAAAGCCCTATAGCCAGGCCCACACCTACCTCAACCGAACTGACGACCATTACAGCCCGGTGCTCACTGCGCTGCAGCAATCGGTGGACTGGCAAAAATACATGAGCCGGGCTGCGGAATTGGAGGCGCTGCTGAACTATATTTTTTGCGAACGCAGGCGATTGTGAACAGATTTGCCATAGCGCAAAACTGTTGCTATCATTACCCTTCGATTTTCCCAAGCCTGCTGTGTTTTATTACGACCGTGTAAACCCTGAATCGATTACCGGCCAACAGTTGGATGCACTGCTGGCCTTGGGTTGGTACCGTATGCACCAAAATGTGTTCACCACTTCGCATGTAGAGTTAGGCGAAATTTACCGTGTGCACTGGCTGCGTTACCCGGTGCAGTCCGTGAGGGCGCACCGATCGCACCAGCGCATTCGCAGGCGCAATCATCCATTCACTGTTTCCATTGAACCGTTTTCTTCCATAGGTCTGGCGCATCACCAACTTCACCAGAAGTACCGTGCAGCGATCGATTTCGATGGCGCACTGAGTATCGAAGAGTGCTTGTTTGGCGAACCACCTGTTCGCAACAACATTTTTCAAACACACTGCATTTCCGTTTACGACAGAGGCAATTTGATTGCAGCCGGCTACTTCGATACGGGGGAAACCGCTGCCGCGTCTATTCTTCATTTTTTCCATCCTGCCTACAAGCGGTACAGCCTGGGCAAATACCTCATTTTGCTCACGCTCGACTTTTTGAACAATAACGGGTACCGTTTGTATTACCCCGGTTATGTGGTAGAGGGTTTATCTAAAATGGATTACAAACTTTTTCTGGGCAGGGAACAGGCGCAATATTTTCATCCTTCATCTGCCCAATGGCTGCCCTTTGAAGACAGCATTCTGCACAAACCTACAAATAGCGATGGCAACATATCGGGTGCCGACCCGATCCATACGGACTTTACCCATTTCGATGTTTGATTCTTTAGTAGACTCATTCTCAAAAAATATTCAAGCAGGTAAGCTCGATTGGGTACTTTCGAAAAAATGGCACCATCAATTGATTTCTCTCTCCGAATGGTGCGGGCATCTTCGCCCTCGAAGATGCCCGCGCGCATTCCCGGGAATCGGCCAATCTATTTTATCACCAGGCGAAAGTCTTTGTGTGCCATTACCTCTCCATTCACCAACACCTCCACGCGGTGGCGGCCCGGGTAGTGTTTGCGCGTAGTAAAATCCTGGAACCGCTGTCGTTTAGTGAGCAGCAGTATGTCGTGGTGGTGAATGGTTAGCTCTTTCCATTTAAAAACCTTCGGCTGGGCCTTACCTGTTTTTTTCTGGAAATAAATTCTGTAGTCAATCATCAGCTTTTGCGCGGCTTGCGCAGCCGATTGAATAGATACGGAGAACGACAACGTTTCATTCAGCCTGATCTCGCGCTTGTCTAACTTCAGCGCTTTGATTACCACCTTAGGATTGCCCGAAAATCCGAAAACGCGCAATGATTGTTTGTCGCCCTGCTTGAGTAGCGATCGGCATCCCCGCTTCACAATCCAGGAGGTGTGTGGATGGGTGAGGTCCCATTTCCTGATCAGCGTGAGCGCGTAGTCGGGTGAGTCTTTGGAAATATCGTTGAGGTGGTTGGCCACCGATTTTCGCACGTACAACGCTTCATCGGCTCTCAGCGTAGATAGAATGGGTTCGGCTAATTGCGGTTTATTTGCAAAAGCCTCCAACTTAAACGACCAAGGCAAGCGTGGGCGTGTTCCCTCCGATGCCAGGCGCCTTACATGTTCGTTGTTGTCTTCAGCCCATCGGTACACGAGAGGGAGCGTGCGGTTCAGATCATTTTTCAGGAACACCCTGATCGCAAATTCAGATGATCCAAATGATGTAAAGTAGTGAAGAGCGTCCAAAGATTCCTCGAAATGATTTTGCCCATGCATTGCCACATACTCCGGAAAGAGTAGGTTAGTATAGCCCGGGGGCATCTGGGAAACCGCCTCTTTCAAAATGCCCACCGCTTTTGGATAAGATGCAGGCAGAAAAGCAGGCAACAACGAAGCCGCATGGCGCATCCGCTCGTTCAGCGACTGCGTTGTCAACGATTTTGTTACCTCATTCAAAAAACGGTTGGCGGCAAAGGTTGAATGAACAATTTTGATAACGCGCGCCAACTTTGCAAAGTAGGCTGGGTTGAACATTACTTTGAGTGGCTCCATGAGGCAGTGCAGATTTTCCTTCAAAGAAAAGCAATGCCATTGTCAACCCTATGTCAGTAGGAAAAATAAGAGGTTGTGCCGTTTTGACCGGCACAACCTCTTACCGCACTCCTGTGATCTGTTACCAGATTCTGATCCGGTCTTCCGGCTTTTTATAAAGTTTGTCGCCAGGCTTTACGTTGAAGGCTTTGTACCAGGCGTCCATATTAACGGGTGCACCGATGGTACGGTACTCTCCCGGTGAGTGGGTGTCTGTTACAATAAGCTGAGCAATGGTTTCAGGTCGGGTATTGCTGCGCCATACCTGAGCCCAGGCCAGGAAGAAACGCTGGTCGGGGGTGAAGCCATCTATCTTCTTATTCGATTTTCCCTGGGGCGTCATCTTGAACGCCTCATAGGCTGCATTCAGGCCGCCCAAGTCGCCAATGTTTTCACCCAAGGTAAGTTTACCATTCACGTGCAGGGTGTCCAACACCGTGTAGGCATCAAATTGTTCTTGCAATTTGGCGGCCAACGCTTTGAATTTAGCCCGGTCTTCGTCCGTCCACCAGTTACGCAGCGTACCGTCTTTGTCGTACTGGCTGCCCGAGTCATCAAAGCCATGCGATATTTCGTGGCCGATTACGGCACCGATGGCGCCATAGTTAAAGGCATCGTCTGCTTCGGGGTGGAAGAAAGGGTATTGCAGAATGCCTGCTGGGAAAACAATTTCGTTGTTTACGGGGCTGTAGTAGGCATTCACCGTAGGAGGCGTCATGCCGAAGCGGGTTTTGTCAACAGGTTTGCCCAACTGGCTTACCATTTCCATGTAGCTCCACCGGCCCGCGTTGCGCAGGTTTTGGAAGAAATTGTCGCGGCTGATTTCCAGCCCTTCATAGGTGCGCCACTTCTCCGGGTACCCGATTTTCGGTGTGAACCCTGCCAGCTTGTCCAGCGCTTTCTGCTTGGTAACATCGCTCATCCATTCCAGGTTCTTAATTCGTATCTCGTAGGCTTTGATGAGGTTCTTGATCATCTCGTCCATGCGGGCTTTGGCTTCGGGCTTGAAATGTTTGGCTACGTACAACTGCCCTAACAACTCGCCCACTGTATTGTCGGTTAAAGACGACATGCGCTGCCAACGGGGTGTCTGCACCTTTTGGCCCGACAGCACCTGCGAATAGGCAAAGCTGGCATCCACAAAAGATTTGCTCAGGTAAGGCGCAGCCGAACGCAACACATTCCACTGCAGGTAGGCCTGCCAGTTGGCAATCGGCTCGGCACGCAACAAACTATCAGCCACCGAAAAAAAGGCAGGTGAGTTTACCAGAATGCTATCCTCGCCTGTTACTTTCAATTTCGAGAGCGTGTTATTCCAATCAAATGCCGGTGTTTTCTTAACAAAGTCGGCCACCGCAAACTTGTTGTAGGTTTTATAGGGATCGCGCATCTCTACGCGGCTCATCTGGGCTGCCGCCAATTGTTTTTCCAGGTTATACACCGCGGCTGCCTTCTGCTGAGCCGTTGGTTCACTATCGCCCGCCAGAGTGAACAGTGTTACCATGTAGGTGTGGAAGGCATCTTGAATTTTCTTCGAGCGCGCATTGTCTTTCAGGTAATAATCACGATCCGACAACGTGGTACCTCCCTGGGTAAGTTGCACCGCCATGGTTTGTGGATGTTTGCGATCCTGGCCCACAAAAAAACCAAAGAGTGGACTGGCAATACCATTGGTACGTTGGTAAACAATTTCGTCTACTACCTGTGCGGGCGTTTGCACCTTGGCTGCGCGGGCGTAGTCGGGGCGGGCCGGTTCGAACCCGGCTTTTTCAATCGCCAGACTGTCCATACCCGATGCGTAAAAATCACCTACCCTGCGCTTAACAGAACCAGGGGCAGCACTCTGATCGGCCGCAGCTTCTGCTAAAATTTCGCGTACGGCTTTCACGTTGAAATCGCGCAGAATGGTAAACGCGCCCCAGCGCGTTTCCTTGGCGGGAATGGGGTTGTTCTGCAACCAAACCCCACCGGCATACCTCACAAAATTGTCGCCCGGCTTCACGGTAACATCCATGTCCTGCGGGTTGATGAATTTTGCTTTGGAAGGCTCTTGCTGCGCGTTGATGGTGTGCGCACCCAACACGTTGACGAGCAACCACACGAAACGCAATGATTTGTATACTGAATTCATATTAAACATATTTTATCGGGCGGAAATATAGAAAGGAAAACAAGAGTACCGAACAACTGTTCTGTTGGCGGCAGAATAATTAATGGAGCGTGATCTGGGTTGTCGCGGCCATCGCCTATGTTTGCAGGGCTGCATCAAATTTACGCGTGACACTCTTTTCGTACACCTTTACTACTGGCGATCTGATTTTGTTCTACGTGGTAGCCTTGCTGATTGGCATGGCTAAAACAGGAGTGCATGGGGCGGGCATGGCCGCAGTACCCCTGCTTGCTGCTGTTTTTGGCGGCCGGTTGTCGAGTGGTGTTTTGTTGCCGCTGCTGGTATTGGCCGATGTGCTGGGCGTGCGCTACTACCATGCCCACGCCTCGTGGAAAGATTTGAAAGTACTGTTTCCCTGGGCCGCGTTGGGCGTAGTGGGCGGTGCAGTGGCCGGTGCCTACATCAACGATCAGTCTTTCAAGGCCATCATGGCGGTAATCATTTTGGTAAGCATCGGCATCATGGTCTGGATGCAGCGCGGAAAGCGCGAAGAAGTGCCACAAAACAAAACCTTTGCTGCCGCCACGGGCATCGCAGGCGGATTTACTTCTATGGTGGGCAATCTGGCGGGTTCGGTTATGGCCGTGTATCTACTGGCCATGCGCCTCCCAAAAAATGCGTACATCGGCACCACGGCCTGGTTTTTTCTGGTAACCAACTGGTTTAAGGTACCCTTTCATGTATTTGTGTGGCATACCATTACGTTCAATACCTTTCTGCTGGCGCTTACCGGCTTGCCAGCCATAGCGTTGGGGGCGTGGTTGGGCATTGTCATCGTGAAAAGGATACCCGAAAATGCCTACCGGTGGTTCATCATCGTTACCACATTGATAGCCGCAGTACTGATGTTTATCTGAGGGGGCCGCTGGCATTGATAAGTAAGGCACAAGCCGAATTGCCAACCATCCTTGAAAAAGGAATAGGCTTTGCGCTCAGCGATCAGTTGGGCCAACTTCAAAAAAGCCAGACAACAATCCGGGGCCACTCCCGAACTAATGCAGACACTGGATTCAATCTAACGCCACGAAAACCCTTCGCTTCGTATCTGGTGTTTATCCAGCCAGTTTCTAAAATCACTGTAGCAGGTGTTGGTATGAAAGTGGTTTTGTAGCCAGGAAAGCAATGCAAGGTTATCCCCTCGGGGCACGCCAATAATTGCGAACATTTTTTCGGTTTCCGCAGCGGGCACGGTTACACTGTATTCGTAGTCGCTGTCGCCCCAAAACTCCTCCACCGTTTTGCCAATGTCGTAACCTTCTACCACTAAATTGCCTGCCTCATCTATCCGGGCCTCTATGGTAACCTTCACCTGGTCGGTATGCAGACGAAATAATGTTACCGTTTCCACTGCTCACATGTTTCCATAGAAACCCACGCCCCGTGCCATCAGGCCTGCCAGCAATGGAATGATAAAAAGTAACAGCAATTCGAAACGAATGAGCCAAAAAATCACCTGTGGTATGTTCACCATTTCGTTGTGATTTCCCTTCCGGTTGCGCAGAAAAAATATGGTGGGGTAAACAGACAACAATCCCACTGCTATGAACAAAGTAAGCTTCGTATGGAAAACCCAGTTCTTCGAGTAAAAAACCGTGGGTTTGCCAATGCCGGTTAGCCACAACGTAAGGCCTGCCGCCAACAAACTAAGTGCCGCGAATCCATAAACGGCATCGATGCGCGCCAGCCGCCCCAATTCAGCGCGTGTCATTTCCTTTTTCAACAGCAAATGTTCGCTTACCAGCGTGCTTACAATAACAAAAATGCTTACGAAGTGAATGTAACGAAGAAAGAGCTCAAGGGTCATAACGCAGCGTTTGAATGGTTTTCAAAAATAAGCGAACGCCCCTTAACCATCCTACCCGCCATCACCCTTTTTTTCCGTCTCTCTCATTCCATTTTCATTCACTTGCCATTGAGTTAACTTTGAAGAATCGTTAAATCTCCCCTCATGAAGTATATCCTCTTAAGCTGCTGCCTGATTCTCTTCGCGGATGTTCATGCCCAAAAGAAACAGGTGCCATCGGTCTATTACCCGGATGCACACCAGTGGCAAACCAAAAATCCGGGAGAAGCCGGCCTGAACGCAAACCTGCTGAACGAAGCCATTGCCTTCGCCAAAGAGAAAGAGTCGAAATCGCCCCGCAACCTCGAGGAGGCGCACTACCGCACCTTCGGGCGCGAACCTTTTGGCGATGGCATCGGGCCTTTTGCCGAACGCGGGCCCGCCACCGGCATCATTGTGAAGAATGGCTACATCGTGGCGCAGTGGGGCGAGCCTCAGCGCGTGGACATGACCTTCAGCGTTACCAAAAGTTTTCTCTCTACGGTAGTGGGGCTGGCTTACGATCAGGGCCACATACGCAGCATTGATGATACGGTGTATCGCTACATGGCGCCCATACAGGTATTTGATTTCGATCCTGCCGCACGAAGAGCAGAAGACTTTAAACAACCACAATTGATTCATCTATTCGACACCCCGCACAACCGCACCATTACGTGGAACCACCTGCTGCGGCAGGTAAGCGACTGGGAAGGAACGCTCTGGGGCAAACCCGAGTGGGCCGATCGGCCGAGTGATAAGCCGACAGAGTGGACTACCCGGCCGCGTAACAAACCGGGCACCGTATACGAATACAACGATGTGCGCGTAAACGTGCTGGCACTGGCGGCCCTCAACGTGTGGCGCAGGCCGTTGCCAGAAGTGTTGAAAGAAAAAATCATGGACCCCATAGGTGCTTCTAACACCTGGCGTTGGATGGGCTACGACCAATCGTGGGTGGTGATAGACGGCAAACCCATGCAGGCAGTAGGCGGTGGCGGCCATTGGGGTGGCGGCATGTTTATCAACGCAGCAGACATGGCCCGCTTTGGCTACCTGACACTGCGCAGGGGCAAATGGAAAGGGCAACAGTTGCTATCCGACCAATGGGTTACCTGGGCATTGACGCCCACACCGGTGCAGCCTACCTATGGTTTCATGAACTGGTTTCTGAACACCGACAAAAAGTACCTGCCCGATGCGCCCGCCAATGCATTTGTGCACATCGGCAACGGCACCAATATGATTTACGTTGACCCCGACAACGACCTGGTGGTGGTAGCCCGGTGGATAGAAAACGGAGCCATGAACGAATTTATCGGAAAAGTTTTGGCCGCTGTGAACAAATAACCACTGCCTTAATAAGGATTAACGGTATACAAATCGTGCGACCCACTTTTGCCACGCCACTCCATGCTACCGCGCCAGTGGATGATGAATGGATCGGAAACTTCCAAAAGGTTTGCTACGCGCTCTGACACAATTAACCGCGAACCAATCTTGCGGCAAACTTCCAGCATGCGGGCACAGGCATTCAGCACATCGCCATGGTATACCTTGTGTTGCCGGAAAACACCCAGCCTGGTAACGGCTACCTTCCCCCCATGGATGGAAGCCTTAAAAGTAGGCACACACCCGAACTTGTTTTTGTAAAACGATGCGCGCTTACACAACCGGTTCTCGAAATCAAAGAACAGCGCCACGCCTTCGGCCGGCAAATGCCCACCCCACGACAGCACGGCTTCATCGCCCACATATTGGTAAACGGTAGCCTTGTACTTTTTCACACTCAACGCCAGATCGGCAAAGCAGCTCTTTAATAACTCGCTGTAGCGGATGTGACCCAGTTCTTCGGCCAACATGGTAGAAGAATTGAGATCGAGGAAAAGAAAGATGCGGTCTTCCTCGCGTGGCACCCCTGCAAAGCACGCTTTCAGTTTACGAAGACCAGCCCACCACAAAGCAGGTCTTTCCACATCCAAAGAGGTGGTGGCTGGTGAATGATGCAAAGCCGTTGTCGTTATTTTGGTGTCAGTGTTTGATGGCACTTGGTATTCCATGTTTTCAAGTACGAGACAACCCAAACGCACGCTCCCCCTATCTGAAGTGCGCACATTTTTCGCAAAACGATGCAAATAATAAGGTGCGGCCGGCTCTGTACACCTCAGTTACCGGTCTAAAACCAACCTGTACACCTGTTGTGCACCCCTGGCTTTGTTTACCGAGGCTGCTTCAAACGTATCTGACCATAAAGTGATTTACGCCACACCTTTGGAAGGCTCCGACCGCGCTGGCGAAGTAGATCAACCCTTGCCTTTGTTCTTCGAAGTAGAAGCAGACAACAGTACCGAAGTGAATTTGCAGGTGGTGCCGGTTTACGAGCATGAATATCCGGAATCTTTTGGATATACCAACTTTCGTTTTGAGATCGTAACCAAACAACCCGGTGGCATTGTATTTCATTTTACAGCTTCTGTACTGGACGTGTATGAAACCGATGGCCTGGATTCGGCCTTCATCGTGTTTACGAAGCGTACCGAAGAAAAAGTTGTGCGACTTACGCTGAGTACCACCAGCCCGGTAGACGCCATGGGCCGCCTGGCTTACCCTGCATTAGACCTGGGTGAAACGCCCTACTGGCCCGATTGGCAAATGACTGTCCATGCCTTCTACGAAGTGAAAGATGATGTAGACGCTAACACGCACATCAACGAACAAGTGGTAACGTTCCCCACAGTGCCCATCAGGCATGAAACCGTGTCTATCAGGCTGAGTGAAAGCGAATTTTCACTGGCAGATGAAAATGGAACGTACGTATCGTACGACCCCAGTCACATCCAGAACCGAAACGATGCGCACCTGTTGGATGCCACACAGGCATTTCACCTCATAGCCAGCAACGACCTGTGTCATGCGGAAATCACCTACCGCACCTTCAGACCTGCCTATACTTTTCTCGGGGAAAAGTACCTGTGGAACGATGGCGGCCACGATGCCTACCGGTATTTTTCCAGGGATGATCTGCAACCGGGCGTGTATCACACCACCACCGAGTTCGAAGGCATGTGCCCGGACGATCGCACCGGCCTGATGGGTTATCTCTACATCATACTGGCCGAAACACCGGGCAACCAACGCGAATGCTTACTGGTTTGGTTGTCCGATCATCCCGGAGAGTACAGCGATGGCCGCACACAAAGCCAAACCGGAGTTTTCAAAGTACTGCCGGTGAGTGAGCTGGCGTTGCTTAAAAACAAAAACAACGGTTAAACCAATTACGTCTTCCTGTTATGCCCGAAAAAGAGTTAACAGGAAGACGTTGTTATTTTTATAGTCAAACATTTCTGCACATTCACCCCAACGTATCACGCAATTTTGCGATCTTCGTATGATCAACCCTCCTAGCGCCATGAGACAATTTCTTCCCTCGCTCGCTGCCTTGCTGCTGGCCGCCTGTGCCACCCCACAGTACACTTATTATTTCGATAAACACGATTATTATGCGGGTGCAAAAGAACGCCAAAAACAAGAAATACCAGCCAGCTGGGAATTACCTGCGCTAACCGCAAGCGTTGCCAAAGAAACGCAACCTGCTGCCGCACTTAACCACCCAACACCTGCAACCACGGTTACCGCCAACGAAGGGCTGAAACAAGTACCTCCTTCCACCTCGCGCAAAGAACTTCGCCAAAGCCTGAAGCAAAGCATACGCGGCTATCAGCAAGTTGTCAAGCAGCAACGCGTGGCAGAACAAGCTGCCGAGCGCAACGGCAAAGTATCAGGCATGGCCGTTGCCGGGTTTGTGGCCGCACTGGTGGCACCCATTTCTGTGTACTTGTTTATACCGCTGGCCATTATGGCCATTATATTCTCATCCATCGGTCTGGGCCAAACGCGCAGAAACCCGGAACTACGCGGCAGAGGCCTGGCCATCGCGGGCCTGGTTATCGGCATTCTGGAAATGACCTTGTTGCTGATAGCCATTCTGGCAATCGCGGCTCTTTTTGCGGGAGGTGGCTGGAACTGACACGGCCAGAGGTACCACCCACCCTGCAAACGGTGTAGCTGTTTCTTCTGTGTGCCACTGGCAGAAAACAGCTAACGGCATGTATCTTTGCCGACAAAATACATGTCGCGCAAGCAATATCTGATCATTGTTCTGCTGCTGGGTGCGCTCTCTACCATCAGCCCATTTTCTATCGACATGTATTTGCCGGGCTTCCCCGCCATGGCAAAAGACTTAAACACCACCATTGCGCAAATCCAACTATCGCTTACTGCCTACTTAATTGGCATTGCCGCTGGCCAGCTTCTCTATGGCCCGCTGCTGGATCGGTTTGGCAGAAAGCCACCACTTTATGCGGGTTTGTTGGTGTACATAGTCAGTTCGGCAGGCTGCGCGTTTTCCACTTCTATTGAATCGCTGATGGCCATGCGTTTTCTGCAGGCATTGGGCGGCTGCGCAGGCATGGTGGCAGCACAAACACTGGTGCGCGACCTTTTCCCGACCAACAAAATGCCGCAGGCATTCTCGTCCATCACGCTGGTGATTGCCGTATCGCCCATGGTGGCACCCACCGTTGGCGGCTATCTAACTGCCGCCTGGGGTTGGCCCTCCGTTTTCTGGACGCTTGCAACGCTTACCCTACTCATTGTGGCCGGTATCTATTGGCTATTACCCGAAGGCAAGAAGGCAGACGCATCGCTTTCGCTGAAACCCAGGGCCGTACTGAAAAACTTTTATGGCGTTACCAAAGAACCACAGTTTATCATCTACACACTGGCGGGCGGCATCGCCATGTCTGCACCCTTTGCCTACATAGCCGCATCGGCCGATGTGTTTATGAATGTATACGGTTCGAGCGAACGCGAGTACGGATGGATATTCGCCATCATTGCCTCGGGCATCATCGGCACAGCCCAATTGAATCATTTGCTGCTGAAGCGATACACGAGCCAGCAGTTGGTGAAATACACGTTTTTCTACCAAACAATCGTTGGCACGATTCTGATAGCCGGCACTTGGGCGGGCTGGTATGATAAATGGGTATTGGTGGCAATGGTTTTTCTTTTCCTGGCAGGCCAGGGTTTAACGGGCCCGAACAGTTCGGCTTTGGCTTTGGCTCCTTTTTCGCGGCATGCCGGCAGTGCAGCCTCGCTGTTGGGAAGTTTCCGGATGACGATTGGCGGCCTGGTATCGGTTTGGGTAAGTGCCTGGCACGATGGCACCGCCTTGCCGATGGCTGTTACCATGGTAACGTGCGTGCTCACCGGGTTGCTGATGCTGGGATCGGGCAAGGTGGCGATTCGATATCGTGCACGCAAGAAAGAAGTGGAAGAAAAACCGCAGGTGCTGATGTGAAAAAAGTATGTTTTTTGTAAACAATACTGACCTCACGTGGTTTAACAAAAGAGAAAAAAGAAATTATGTTATCACAACTTGTCTACGTTAGCAACCGCAAGCCTTCGTGCACCGAAGCAGAGATTGAAAAAATCCTGGCATCCTGTAAGAAAAACAACCCACCCCTTAACATCACAGGGGTATTGTTGTACTCCGACACCAAATTTGTCCAGTTGGTAGAGGGAGATGCCAAAACCATCATGTCGTTATACGACAAAATAAAAACCGATCCACGCCACGGCAACCCGATGATGATTTCCTACGGACCCATTCAGCAAAAGTCCTTTCCAAGCTGGCACATGGGCACCAAGAAAATCGGAAGCCAGGAGATTGATTACAAGACAGATATCAGGAGCGCAGACAAAACAGTATTTACCGATGTATTGAACGGTAAAGAGCAAGACGGACAGCGCGTATTGAACCTGTTGAAAAAGTTTTTCTAGCAGCCGGCTGTTAACCGGCCTGGGGTTCATG
>JBMOLS010000062.1:0-171628 GCA_049324055.1 Bacteroidota bacterium
CCCAAAGGCGGAGGCAGCGTAAGTGGCAAATTGTGGAATAACAATGGAGAACCTGTAGATGTGATAAAAGCGGGCAGGGGCACGCAACGTGCCTCGCAGTTTCAGGGAGATATCAAAGCCGGCAAACCGCTGAAGGGTGGAGGTAGTGTGAGCGGTAAGTTGTGGAATAATAATGGCGAGCCCATTGATGTGATACGTGCGGGAAAGGGAACGCAAAAGGCATCGCAGTTTCAGGGGAATGTGAAAGCCAAAAGACCTGCTAAAGGCGGGGGAAGCGTAAGCGGCAAGTTGTGGAACAATAACGAAGAACCCATACTGGTGCGGGTGCCGAAGGGGGATGATGCCCGGGAAGCCAACTACCGGGGTCGCCAGAAAGATAAGCGGGGCTACAAACAGAACCCGAACGCAGTCGAAGAGTCCATCCTGAAAAGGAAGCCCACGCCTGCTACCTTCCGCGCTGAAGGGTTGCAGGTTCGTGTAAAGCGCGACAGTTACAAAGATAAACCCAACGCGGCCGAAGGGGCACTTAAAGGCATTGCGCCTACCCGCGAAACCGTGCGGGCCAGCGAATACGCAAGGGGCGTAAAATTATTGTGGAAATACAAACACAACCCCAACAGTGCAGACGAGGCATTGGTGGGGCGCAAGCCATCCAATAAGTGGGAGCGGGGCGTACAACATGCCGGAGACATGAAGGCCCGGTATCCTTACAGACACAACCCCAACAGTGCAGACGAGGCGCTGAAAGTGATCTACCTTGGCAAAGCCTATGCTCGCATTGAAAACTACCAGGGCAATGTTAAGATGCGCAAATACAATGGCAAAGGGATGCACCCCGATTCGCAATTTGCGCATGGCCACCGCGACAATGTGAAGGAAGAAAGAACCTTTTTGATGGATGTGAAGTTGTTCTGGGCGAAGTTGTTTAAAAAGAGCGATACCCAGCCCGAGCACCTGAAGCAAAACGAGCGCAGGCCGCGCTACGACAAGCGCGAACAGGGACTGTGGTACGACTAATTTGTTTACCCATGAACTGGCAATCACTGCAATCCTCCAGCCAATTAGCCGACATAGCCACCGAATCTGCACATCAGCCGGTGCTGATATTTAAGCACAGCACCCGTTGCAACATTAGCCGCGCCACGTTAGACCGGCTGGAGCGCAACTGGAAAGATGAAACAGCCCCGGCCAAACTCTACTTTCTCGACCTGCTCAGCTACCGCCAGCTTTCAGACCAGATTGCACAACAGTTTGGTGTGGAGCACGAGTCGCCTCAGGTGCTGATCATCAAAAACGGGAAGGCTATCTTTCACCGCTCCCACTTCGACATCGACTACGCCTCCATCCGCGAGGTGCTGAACCAGGGGGCAGTTAAAAATTAAAAGTTACTGTTTGCTTTACCGAGTCGTGCAGGCTCAGGGCCACAGGGCAGGTAAGCGCAGCATTTTTCAGCTTCTGCCTTTGTTTGTCGTCCACTTTCAGATCGGGGTGTGAAAATACAATCTGTATCTCGGCAATTTTGCGTGGGTTCGATGTCATAATTTTGGTGATATCCGTGCGCAGCCCCCGCAGGTCAATTTGCTCCCGGTCGGCTACCTGCCCCATAATGGTCATCATACAGCTGCTTAAGGCAGCGCAAACCAGGTCGGTAGGGCTAAAAGCCTCTCCTTTACCCTGATTATCCACCGGGGCATCGGTAATTACCACATTGTTTGATTTCAGGTGCGTATCGCGGGTGCGTAATTCGCCCAGGTATTCGCCAGTCATCGATCCCATAAACTTGATGTATGCTTTTTGCGTTCTTGAATAAAGGACTAAATTTATCGGGAAGAATGAAAAGAATGCGTGTCGGAATCGGAATTTGTGGGCTGGCCATTTTCTTATCGGCCGGGGTGTTAGCGCAGACACAAGACAGCTACGATTATAATTCGGAATTTATTTGGGGTGTCAATAAGAATTCGGCCGGTGGCTTTATTGGCGGCTTTGTGCTAAAAAAGGCCCGTAAGATTTCAGACCGGGTGTTGGAAACTTACAACCTGGAGATCATGAATGTGAAGCACCCGCAAGAGATGCGGCAGAACTCGCAATACACGGGCAACCTCTTCATTTTCGGCAAAAGCCATTATTTGTATGCCATCCGACCCCAATATGGCCGCGATTTCATCTTTTTTAAAAAGGCACCCCAACAGGGGGTGGAAATCAAAGCCGTATTGGCCGCTGGGCCCTCATTTGGTGTAGTGGCGCCCTATTACATAGACAGGCGCGTCTCGCCCGATATTTTCACTGCCTCGCGGCACCAGCCTTATACACCAGAGGTGCCTTTTAGCGATATTCTGGGTACCGGCAACCTGTTCGAAGGTATTGGTGAATCCAAAATTCAGATGGGAGGCAACTTCAAAGCGGCCTTCAACTTTGAGTTGGGCACCGTCAAAAGCCAGGTAACAGGCTTCGAAGCGGGCTTTTTGGTAGATGCCTATTTCAAAGAGGTAGTATTGATGCCCTCTGCCGACAACCGGGCTGTGTTCCCTACGGTATTTTTTACCCTCTTTTACGGCACCCGGAAATGATTTTTCGGCACTTTCAGTGTCCATTGAAATAAAATTTCCCCATTTTCTGTGACGATAGGATACCAAGTGTATTCTATGTCATATATTTGAAATCCTAAACTGCTAAAACGAAACTATGGAAGCGAAAAAGACCGATAAAGCAGACTTAACCAAGAAGTCGAGCTTTTTCTTCAGCATCGGCTTATTATTAACTATGGCATTGGTTGTAACAGCTTTTGAATGGAAGCAGTACGATGAAAGCCTGGTAGATTTGGTTGGCAAGAGCAACGATGTGTTCGAAGAGGTGATTGAAGTGCCACCCACCGACCAACCACCCCCACCTCCTCCACAAATTCAAACCCCTCAAATCGTAGAAGTACCCGATGAGGAGGAAATTGAAGAAGAAATTCAGATTAACCTGGATGTGGAAGTTACCGAAGACACGAAGGTAGAAGAGGTAATTGTGCAGGTGGAGGAACCTAAAGAAGAGGTAGATGAAATCTTTACCATAGTGGAAGAGTCTGCTGCGCCCAAAGGTGGTATGGCAGCCTTCTACAAATATGTGAGCGATAAAATCAAATATCCGGCCCAGGCCCGCAGAATGGGCATTGAAGGTCGTGTGTTCGTGGAATTCGTCATCAACAAAGACGGTTCTATTTCAGATGTGCGTGCCGTTAAAGGCATTGGTGCGGGCTGCGATGAGGAAGCCGTTCGTATTGTACAAGCCGCCCCTGCCTGGACACCCGGCAAACAGCGCGGCAAGCCCGTTAAGCAAAGAATGGTATTGCCCATTACGTTTAAACTGGGCTAAGCAGAGCATACACTTTTCTTCCAATGTAAAAAACCCTCCCAGCGGAGGGTTTTTTATTTCTGGCGGCTAAAGAATAAATCCCAACAACAGACCAAACAGTATAATAGACCAACTTGGCAACTTGGTGAAAGCCATCAGGCAAAAAGCCCCAATGGTAAAACCGAAATTGGTAGCCGTGTTTTGCAGTGGCTGAAAGAGGATAATGGCCGCTGCAGCCACAAGGCCAGCGTTGGCCGCATGAATGCCCTCCAAAGAGGCGCGAATGGGGCGGAACTTCTTCAGACTGTCCCACACACGAATCATAAAAAAGATCAGGAAGGTGCCCGGCAGAAAAATACCGGCAGCAGACATCACTGCACCAAAAACCTCACTTCCCACACCGTAATCGCGTAGTGAAAGGGCGCCAATGAAGGCGGCAAAAGAAAATACAGGGCCTGGCAGCGACTGCGCAAACGCATAGCCCGACAAAAATTCGTGGTGCGAAATAGGATGGTGCAGCGGCTTGGCATATTGAACAAATTCGGTATAAAGCATAGGTGTTAGCACCTGGCCGCCACCAAAAATAAGGCTACCGTTTCGGTAAAAGTTTTCGAAGAGGCGGATAGGCACCGTTAGGGGTGGAATGCTTTTGGTAGCCCACCCCAGCAAGGCCACTACAATGAATACAGCCGCCCATAGAATGAAATTTTCCCACCGCACCTGGAAGCTGCCCCGCTCTTCCTTCGGTTGGCTTTTGTACTTGAGTGATGTTACAAGTCCTGCGAGGAGCAGAATCACCGGGAACACAAAGGGCGTTTGTATGAAGTACGAAGAAACCCCTGCTACCACCATCAGCGTCAGGCCTGTTTTTGTGTTGACTGTTTTTAAGCTGATAGAATAGGCTGCATAAGCCACCATGCCCACCGCCATGGGCTGTATAAACCGGGTAAAGTCTAACGAGATCTGTTTGTCTTCAAAGCTGGCAACCAGTACCCCGGCCGTTGTCATAATAGCAACCGAAGGCAGCAGCCAGATCAAAAGCGTAAGGTATGCCAGTGCCGGGCCACCCAGCCGGTAGCCCAGGGCGCAGAGTGTTTGGGTAGAAGTAGGCCCCGGCAACACCTGGCACAGCGCATAGATGTCTGTCAGGTCGGTGTCGCTCAGGTATTTTCTTTTGTTGACAAGTACCTGCTGAAAGTGGGCGAGGTGTGCCTGGGGCCCACCAAACGAAGTAAGCGAAAGCAAGGCGATATCTTTCAGAAAAATGAAGTATCGAACTTGCCGAACCACCTGTTATTTCTTTAGGCCAATTTCGCGGAGACGTTGGTTCAGGAATTCGCCCGCGGTAATGTCTTCCCAAAGCTTCGGATGGTCGGCATCTACGCAGCCAGATAAGGCTGCCAGATTCATTTCGCTGCGCGGATGCATGAAGAAGGGTATGGAATAACGCGGAGTGTTCATCAGGTGGCGGGGCGGGTTCACCACCCGGTGTATGGTCGATTTTAGTTTTTTATTCGTGTGGCGTTCAAGCATGTCGCCCACATTTACCACCAACTGGTCGGGCAATGCTGTGATGGGTATCCACTTGCCATCCCTGCGCAGCACTTGCAAACCATCGGCACTGGCGCCCATCAGTAAAGTAATCAGGTTAATGTCGCCATGTTCTGCTGCACGCACTGCATCTGCGGGCACCGAATCCGGATCTTCTATGGGGTAGTAGTGAATCGGGCGCAAAATGCTATTGCCATGCTTCACCTTGTCGTCAAAATAATTTTCAGGAAGTTCCAGGTACAGCGCCAATGCGCGCAACATCTGCACACCGGTTTTTTCTAACCTGCGGTAAACCTCCAGTGCAATGTTTTTGAATTCTGGCAACTCTTCGGGCCATACATTGTCCGGGTATTCCTTCTTAATCGGATCGTTATCTGTTACCTCCTGGCCTACATGGTAAAACTCTTTCAAGTCGCCCGTATTGCGCCCTTTGGCATGCTCCTTTCCTTTGCCAATGTACCCGCGCTGGCCGGCCAGCCCGGGAATTTCATATTTCTGTTTGACGGCATCGGGCAGGGCAAAGAATTTTTTTATGATGGCATACAGTTGTGCCGACAGTTCATCGGTAAGGTAATGGTTGCGGATGGCCACAAAACCAATGTTGTTGTAAGCTGCGCCTAAATCGGCTACAAACTTTTTTTTGCGGGCTTCATCGCCCCCGTAGAAGTCGGCCAGGTCGAGTGCGGGCACCTCATCATAGAGAATCTCGCTCATACATTTCGGTTTTAGTGTTGGTCGGTCGAAATTGGCAACCAACAGTACCGCAAGCTAATTAATTTTGGGTAATTTTACCTGCACGTGCTACGTGGCTCGAACTTTGCATTCGGTCATTAAAAACCTACGCTTATGGAATCGATTAACAGAAGAAAGTTTGTGAAGAAAAGCACATTGAGTGCCGTTGCCATTCTTAGTGCTCCCGTTTTATCCAAGGCAGAAATGTTTGCGGCACCACCCCTGAATTTCGTACAGGTCAAGTTGCCCTACGCCTACCAGGCACTGGAGCCGCACATCGATGCACAAACCATGGAGATTCATTACACCAAACACCATAGCGCCTACATCAAGAATGTAAACGATGCTATTGCGGCAGAAAGTATTGCATATGCCACAGAGGAAGAATTTTTCAAGAACACCTCCAGGCTGTCGGCCAATGCCCGAAACAACGGAGGCGGTGCGTGGAACCATAACTTTTTCTGGCAGGTGATGAAGCCCGGGGCAGCTGCGCCCGCAGGCAAAGTGGCCGATGCGTTGAATGGCGCATTTGGTTCTGTAGAGAAATTCAAGGAACAGTTTAGCCAGGCGGCCATGTCGCGCTTTGGTTCGGGATGGGCATGGTTGGTAAAGGATGGCGCCACCCTGAAGATTGGCTCCACGCCCAATCAGGACAATCCTTTGATGGATATTAGCGAAATCAAAGGCGTTCCGTTGTTGGCATTAGATGTTTGGGAGCACGCCTATTACCTGAAATACCAAAACAAACGCAACGAATACGTAGCCAACTGGTTCAATGTCATCAACTGGGAAGAGGTAGCGAAGAGGTTAGGATAGAAGCAGGTGAAATTTCTCCCCACCACAGAAGTTACCATTCTGATACTGGTGGCGGTTTTGTTGCCGGCTCCCGCATTCCCGATGTACGAGTAGTCTGTATAGACAAACTGGCGCATCTGGTATTGTTTTCTTTGTGGATGGTGGCCGTGCGCCACGATTGGCGACCACCCTTTCATGGTTTTTGGGCTGCAGCCGTGGGTTTACTCTTCAGCATAGACACGGAATTTTTGCAGTTTCTTGTTGAGGGCCGAACATTCGATGGTTGGGATATTTTTTTCCATGGCTTATTATTTGCTCGGGAAAAAAGTTGACCTGAATTGGGGGATGTCCGAAAACGAACTTACCACCCGAAACCGCAGAGCGAATGCTCACCTCAAAAAACTTTTTAGCCCACGCAATTCATCTTATCTTCGTAGCCTGTTTTAATAATTAAACCAACCTTCTTGCACATGAGATATTTCTTAGACAAGCCCTGGCGATTGCTGCCGGTGGCCCTGGTGTTGCTACTGGCTGCTTGCAGCGGTGGCAGAACCGATGAGTCCAACACCTTTCAGGTGCCGGTGGAGTACTACAAACTGAACAATGGTTTGCGTGTGGTGCTTTCGCAGGACAAAACCGCCCCCACTGTTGTGGTGGCTGTGTACTACAACATCGGTTTCCGTAACGAACCGAAAGACCGTACGGGTTTTGCCCATTTGTTCGAGCACATGATGTTCCAGGGCTCAGAAAACCTGGGTAAAATGGAGTTCATCAAACTGGTGCAGCAAAATGGCGGCATCCTCAATGGCTCAACTCGTTTTGATTTTACCAACTATTTCGAAGTGATGCCTGCACACAAGCTGGAAACTGCGTTGTGGGCAGAGGCCGATCGTATGAAGGGGCTTTCGATCACGCAAGAGAACCTTACCAACCAGCAAGGCGTAGTAAAGAACGAGGTGAAAGTAAACGTGCTCAACCAACCCTACGGTGGCTTTCCATGGTTAGATATGCCGCAGTATGCCAACGAAAACTGGTTCAACGCGCACAACTTCTATGGCGATCTGGCAGATTTGGATTCAGCCAAACTGGAAGATGTAGATAAATTTTTCCGTACGTTTTATGCACCCAACAACGCTGCGCTGGTAGTTGTGGGAGATTTTGAGACCGCTGACGCCAAAAAATGGGTTGAGCAATATTTTGCCGCCATACCTGCCGCGCAACTTCCGCCACCTCCGGATATTTCTGAGCCGAAGCAGGAGGAAGAAAAACGTTTCACCAAAGAAGACAAATTGGCCAACAAACCGGCTATTGCCATTGCCTATAAAATGCCCGAGCGCAACACGCCCGAGTATTTTGCCATGGGTTTAATTGACCAACTGTTGGTGCAAGGCCAGGACAGCAAACTTTACCAGAAGCTGGTGCAAGAAAAGGGATACACCGGTGGTGTAAGCGGAGGCATCAACTACCTGGGCAATATGTACAACTACAACGGCCCCATGTTGTGGATGGCAGACCTCATACACGATGCAACGGTGTCATCAGATTCGGTGGTGGCCGTGTTCGATCAATCTATTGCAGAGTTGGGTAATGTAACGCAAGAAGAACTGGATATCGCTATCGTTAAACTTCGTTCTGATCTGTATAGCACCCTGGGTGGAAACGGATTTGGTAGAGCAGACCTGCTGGCATCGTTCGCCTTGTTCGATGACGACCCTTCGCGCATCAACAAACTTGAGCAGGAGTTCAAGAAAGTTACTCCGGAGCTCATCAAAAAAACAGCGCAGGAATACCTGCGCAGCAGCAACCGTACGATTTTAATTGTTGACCCTAAAGCCGAAGCCATATGAAAGCGTTGAAATATTACTCTATACTATTTTGCCTTTGTGCCGTTGTAACGGCTTCCTTAGCGCAGAAGCAGACACCACCTGCCGGTGGCACACCGAAGGATTTTGTACTTCCGCAAAAGAAAGAAAACCAGTTGGCCAACGGGTTGAAGTCTACCTTAGTGCAATACGGGGCAATACCCAAAGTGAACGTGAACCTCGTCATCAAGACCGGTAACGTGCACGAAGCGGCAGATGAAGTTTGGTTGGCGGATTTAACCAGCCAACTGATGAAGGAGGGTACGCAGACGATGGACTTCAAAACCATTTCTAAAAAGGTAGCGGCCATGGGTGGCGAAATTAACATTGGCGTGGGCCCAGATCAGACGTTTGTCTCGGGATCGGTGCTTTCTGAATTTGCGCCCGATCTTATCCGCATCATGGCCGATGTGGTGATGAATCCGCTGCTGCCCGAATCGGAAATAGAACGCCTGAAGAGCGACTTGAAACGACAATTAAGCGTACAGAAGTCGGTACCGCAGGCTCAGGCATCGGAGAAGTTTTTCGGCATGATCTACAAAGACCACCCTTATGGCAGAATTTATCCTACCGAAGAAATGTTGAACAGTTTTACCATTGATAAGGTAAAAGCATTTTATGAAAAGAATTTTGGTGCAAAACGTTCAGTAGTTTATGTAGTGGGCAAATTCAACGAGCAAGCTACCCAGAAGGCCATTGAAGATGCCTTCAAAACCTGGAAAGAAGGACCCGAGGTAAATTATCCTCCGGCAGCCCAGGTGCGTACCAACGAGGTAGCCATGATAGACCGGCCCAACGCACCACAAACAACCGTAATGCTGGGATTACCTACGCTGAAACCCAACGATGCCGACTATGTGGCTCTTCAGGTTGCTAACTCTTTGCTGGGGGGCTCGTTCGGATCGCGCATCACCAGCAATATCCGCGAAGACAAAGGGTATACGTATTCTCCTTTCAGCACCATTCAAACCCGCAAGGGTGTAGCTGTTTGGTACGAGCAGGCTGACGTTACCAGTGAACACACGGGCGCTTCGCTGCGTGAGATTTCGAAGGAAATCAAGAGGCTGCAAACTGAACCTCCCTCCAAAGAAGAGTTGCAGGGCATTCAGAATTACATGGCCGGGATTTTTGTATTGCAGAACTCTACTCCGGGGGGCATCATCAGTCAACTTAATTTTATGGACATACAGGGGCTGGATGATTCTTACCTGACCGACCGGGTAAAAAATATCTACGCGGTTACACCCGAGAAGGTAAGCCAGATAACCACCGACCACTTCAAATATGAAGACATGACGCTGGTGCTAGTAGGCGACAAGAAGTTGCTGGAGCAGCAAATCAAAGCCCATGAAGAGGCCAAAAAGCTGAAGTAGAACATATTTATTGAAGAGGAACTGTTTCAAACGAAGGTATCTTCCATCTACCTGCCTTTGACACAGTTCCTTCTTTTTTATCTTTACACTGATGAGAAAATTCAATTGGCTAGTTTTTGTACTACTACTTGCCACGTTACACGCCTGGTGTCAGCCGATTTCCATGGTAAAGTCTTTTGGTGGTGTACGCTTCGAACGCGACACGCTCATTCTTTCGGCAAGGCAGGTCAGTGATTTGTTGTATGATTACCCCGAGGCCTATGATGAGTTCAAAGTGGCAAGAACCAATAACACGGTAGGCACTTTGCTGGGTTTTACCGGAGGTGTACTGGTAGGGCTTCCTGTAGGTACTGCATTGGCGGGTGGCCAGCCCGAGTGGGGCCTGGCGGCCGGAGGCGCGGCCTTGATACTGGCTTCTATTCCCTTTAACCGTGCCTTTAACAAGCGGGCAGGGCATGCACTTGAACTTTACAATGGTTCCCTGAAGGCATCGCACCGATGGCGTGCACAAATGCAGTGGCATGGCACGGGTGCAGTTTTGCGAATTACTTTTTAAAATCCCTCCGTTTCTTTCGTTGTAAGTTCGCTGCAAGCGTTACTGATGTGAAGTTTGCTGACTCGAACAGCATAACCAACAGTTCTTTCGCAAGATTCTGGCGCTTCACTTAAGGGCAATAAGTCAGAAGCCGGTCTGTTTCTATTTGGCTCACCTTCATCAATCGGCCAGGTGGGGGTGGAGCGGCAATACCCTTAACAAACGTGCGAGGCGAAATGAAAATGCGGGCTTCATCCCAAAAGCCAGCCTGGATAAAAAGCAACAATGTTTGAGGGCCTCCTTCCACAATGACTGATTGTATTTTTTGGCGGTACAAGTCGTGCAGAACTTGTGGCAGAAAGTCGGCTTCGTCTACCCTGATCAGTTTCAGGTGCGTGTGTTCTTCATGTTTCAACACATTGTAGCACAGAGTTGGCTGCGAACGATCGAACAGGTGGAGTTTTTCGGAGAGCCTGAGAAAACGATCGAGCACTACGCGTGTAGGGTTGCGGCCGCTCCAGTCGCGCACATTTAGTTGCGGATTGTCGTGCGCTGCCGTTCGGGTGCCTACTAATACCGCATCTTCTTCGCTGCGCCATTGGTGCACCCGTTGCCTGGCTAATTCACCGGTTATCCATTTCGACTCGTAGTTTTCATGCGCCATGAAACCATCGCTGGTTTGTGCCCACTTTAAAATGATATATGGGCGTTGCTTTTCCACGAAAGTGAAGAAGCGCTTGTTCAATTCACGACCTTGCTTTTCCAGCACACCAGTAATCACCTCTATACCTGCTGCGCGCATTTTTTTTATTCCGCTGCCTGCCACCAACGGGTTGCTGTCGAGGTTGGCTACTACTACTTTCTTTACTTTTTTTTCAATCAGCAGATCTGCACAGGGAGGCGTTTTGCCGAAGTGCGAACATGGTTCGAGGTTAACATACAATGTGCTGAACGGAAGCAGCGATGCATCTGAAACAGATTGAATGGCATTTACTTCCGCATGCGGCCCACCATATTGCCGGTGCCAACCTTCACCAATTATTTTGCCTTCGTGCACCACCACACAACCTACCCGCGGATTCGGACTTACCGAACCCGTGCCGAGCACGGCAAGATCCAACGACCGTTGCATGAAAAGTTCGTCTGATGTCATGAAGAATGGCTAACATTGCAAAGATCAGCGAAGGTATGACCAATTCCAAAGAACTGCTGGAGGAGATAGTGTCGCATATTACTTTGAACGAAGACGCGGGAGAGAAGCAGGCGATTGCCTTATTGCTCTTCGAAAAGGCAACGGGTATGGACTACGCAGGTATTCAGTTAAACAGAAATGTTGACCGCGTAGACCGGGAGTGGCTACGGCAAGCTTTGCAGCGGGTTAATCGATTCGAACCGGTTCAATATGTTACCGGTGAGGCGCATTTTCTGGGGCGGGTTTGGAAGGTTAATCCTGCTGTGCTCATACCACGACCTGAAACCGAGGAGTTGGTGGTCTGGTTGGGAAACTACCTCGAACGTGATAGGCGGAAAAAGGAACCCATCAGGGCGCTTGATATTGGAACGGGAAGTGGTTGTATTGCCATTTCGCTGGCGTTGAACGTGCCTGGTACGGAAGTAACGGCCACAGATAAGAGTGAGGACGCCTTACAGACTGCTGCAGAAAATGCAAAGATGCTGGGTGCCCAGGTACAATGGCTGCATCACGATATTTTGAAGGACGCACTTCCTGCAGATACATTTGATGTGGTGGTGAGCAATCCACCTTACATTCACCCCAGCGAAGTGAGCGACATGCAGCAACAGGTGTGGGCGCACGAACCACACGAAGCACTGTTCGCGCCACCCGAGAACCCCTTGCTTTTCTACCAGGCACTTGCCGGGCAGGCGATGACTACTCTGAAGCAAGGCGGTTGTCTTGCCACTGAAATCAACGCAAAGTATGGAGCAGAGGTGCGGACTCTTTTTGTGAATGCAGGATTCCATCACGTAACCGTTCACCAGGACATCAATGCAAAAGATCGATTTGTTACGGCAGAAAAGTAATTTGTTATGAACCCTGTTTTACTATTGCACGGAGCGTTGGGCGCAAAAGAGCAGTTGCTGCCGCTGCAACATTTATTGGAGAAGGCCGGTAGGGTTGTTTACACGATGAATTTCTCGGGGCATGGAGGCGAACCTTTTGCAGAAGCATTCGGCATTGAAACGTTTGCTTCGGATGTTCACCGGTTTATGGAAATACAAAAAATCACAAAGGCTACTATTTTTGGATACAGCATGGGTGGATACGTGGCTTTGTGGCTGGCGCTTCATCACCCCGAGCAGGTAGATCGAATAGTTACGCTGGGCACCAAGTTCGACTGGAGCCCGGAATCGGCAGCCAGGGAAATCAAAAAAATGAATCCCGAAAAAATCCTTGAAAAAGTGCCTGCCTTCGCCCGCATCTTAGAACACCGGCACGCGCCCAATCATTGGCAGGAGCTGATGGCCAAAACAGCCGCGATGATGGAACGTTTGGGCGACCGCCCTTTGCTGATACCCGACAACCTGAAACAAATTGCCCATCGCGTAGATGTGCTGCTGGGCGATGCAGATGATATGGCGGATCAAGCATATTCTAAACAAGTGGCACATTGGCTACGCAACGGCCGCTTTACCTGGCTGCCACAAACACCTCATCCGATAGAAAAAATAGATATGAATAGCCTTGTTACATTTCTCTAAATAATTCTTCGCCCACCCAGAAAGGAACCGGGTAGCTGAGTCGCACGCGTTGGTTTGTGGACTGTAGTGTATGGATCGCGCCCTCCACAAACACTTTCAAAGAAGTTCCAGAAGGCAAGTATTTTTCGAAGTGTCCCCTGCGAATCAGTGACCACCTCGTTGTACCATCCAGTACGGTGATGGTTTGCAATGGAGATTTTTCCAATACGTGGAATAGCGGTGCGGCTTTGGCAACCATATTTATGGCCTGCTGTTTTCTTTTTTGGAGGAACTGAAAAACGGCAGTAGCCGGATCGTGGTGGTGTATAACCGCCACCGGCCATTGGTCTTTCAATAAACGTTCAATCGGGTCGGTAAGTGCATCCTTGGTTACGATTGCATCCACCTTGATTCCGCGGCTTACAAAAACGTCTACTTCCGAAGCATCTACAATGACAAAAGGACTCCATTCCAGCAGGTCTTCAATCAAACCAAAGTCCGTGGCGTGTGCTTGCCTTACCCACAAGGCTGGCTCCTGGTTGTCGCGTACAATGTGATGGCTCGACATGCTAGTTTGAAATGCGTTTTTTTATCTGAAGCAAAATGAATTGAAGCTGGTCGGGCTCGGCAGACGGAATAGCGTGACCGGCCCCTGCAATCAGAAAGAGTTCTTTATCGGGTGCCACCAGGTTGTCTGCATATTTTTTGGTGAGTTGAAAGTTACATTGATAATCGCGGTCGCCCACAATGAAAAATGCCGGGCACTGCAGCCGTGGCGCATCCTCGAAGAGATTTACGCGCGCTGCCTGCTGAAAAACAGGCAACCAGGTATCAGCCCAGGCCTTTACAAAGTCGTATTCGGGTGCCTTTCGTTTTGCCAATAGTGCCAACCATTTCCGGTGCAGGTACAGGTCATCGGCTGTTTCGAAAGGAATTTTTATTTTTTGCAGATCGGCCAAAGCTTTGGCGTTGTTTTTTTCCTTTGCTTCGGTCATCATCTGTGCAAGGGCCAACTTTTCGCTTTCGTTTTGGTGTATCATGGGGCTGATGGCAATGCAACTGTGCAATAAATCGGGTCGCTTGTTGGCTAAGGCCAGCGCCAGAAAACCACCCCACGAGTGCCCTGCCAGAAAAATTTTGGATTGCCCATATCTGTTCAACAGCAAACCGATCAAGGTAATGGCATCTTCTTCAAACAGCGCTACCGTAAGTGAATGGTCGCTCGCATTCATTTTCTTCGTTTCACCGCTCTCGCGCTGGTCCCAGTGCACTACCAAAAAATCGTGCTCTAGTTGGCGACTAAATCTTTCAGCGTAAGCCATTACCGAATTACCCGGCCCGCCATGCAGAAACAGTAAAAGCGGTTTTGTGGTGTCTCCTTTTGTTTGTACCCATTGCCGGATTCCGCCAATTGACAGCACTTCTCTCCGTTCAACCCGCTGTGCAGTTGCAGTGGTGCTTGTTAGCAAAAGGAGCAAGAACGTAAAGTAGGTAGCTGCCGGGCACATGGTTCGATAAAGTTAACCGTAATCTTCTATTTTTGTGCCATTCTTAAAGTAACGAATGTGATGGAACCAAAAGTTGACACGGTAATTTTTGATTTGGGGGGTGTGTTGATTGACTGGAATCCTCGTTACCTGTATCGCAAAATTTTTAAGACCGAGGAGGAGATTACCTGGTTCCTCGAAAACATTTGTACCTCCGAGTGGAACGATGCGCAAGATGCCGGCCGCTCGTTCGAAGAAGCAACCGAATTGTTGGTGAAGGAGCATCCTGTCCATGAGGCGGCTATCCGGGCGTGGTATGGACGCTGGCAGGAAACCATCAAAGGCCCCATTCACGAAACTGTTGAAATTCTACGCGAGGTAAAAGATAGAAGGCAACATCGCTTGTATGCGCTTACCAACTGGAGCGCAGAAACGTTTCCGTGGGCATTGCAGAATTTTGAATTTCTGCACTGGTTCGAAGGCATTGTTGTGTCAGGTGTGGAGAAAACGCGCAAACCTCATCCCGAATTCTATCAAATTTTGTTTGACAGGTATCAGGTGCAACCCGCGCGCACCGTCTTCATTGACGACAATGTGAAAAACATTGAAGGAGGCAGGGCACTCGGGCTACAAACAGTGCACTTCCACCATCCAGAGCAGTTAAGAAAGGATCTGCAACAACTGGCTGTGCTATAGCAAACTGGTTGTGCGCCTGTATTGAACAGAAAGTCATCCATTGGCTTGATATTTATCATATCTGTGAAGGCTGGAAATTCCTAATGTTTGCCTATGAATTGGCATCAACTCTCCATTGCAGAAACGCTTAACAAGTGGACGAGTAGCCCTTCGGGCCTTACGGCCATTGAAGCAAAAAGAAGACTGCACCCATACTGCGTTAACTTTTTGTCGGTAGGCCTTATCATCGCCTCGTTTTCTTCACGCAACTAATGGATCGGGTGTATCTGAAAGACATTGGGCGGCTCATGGGTGGTGGCAATTGATTTCGGGCCGAACATTGCGGCTAGTTGGCGGGCGTTGGTTTATCCCTGCATGAGGCCATTCACCTGCTTCCAGTGGTCATTCAAAGACAGAATCGTTTTTTTTCTCGTCCCGCGCGACACGGTGATCGTTTAAATGGGAAAATGATTTTGTTATGACCACAGGAAAAGTTTTGTACACGGATGGTCACCAGGTGACCATTACAGATTCTGTTTTCCAGGTGAAGGGAAATCGCTATCGGTTGGATGGAATCATCCGTCATACCTGCTTGGTGTTGCCACCCAGGCGCGTGCCTGTGTTAATCACCATTGCGTTGGGTGTGGTGTTCATGGCGTTGGGAGTTTTCAACAGCGTGCCACCGCAACTCATCTCCCACCTCGAGTTGGGTAACCTGGTGGTGTCTGCGCGTGGGTTATCGCTGGTGTTTGGTGCAGCCACGCTAATGGCAGGAATCGCATTCCTTATAGCCAGCAAGGAGAAGTACAGCGTGCACATTTTAACAGCCGAAGGCGAAAAAGCCGTAGTGGTAAGTAAACAGAAAGAGTACATCGAAATGATAGGCGATGCACTGGCACGCGCACTCGAGAAATGGAGATTCTAAAATTGTGTAATGACTGAGGCCGTCTTCCGAATTTGTAAAGTGAACAGGAGACGGCCTTTTTTTGGATGCTCTGGCAACGTTTGCTGCCCGTTTCTATTGACCAGATCGTTCGGTCAACCACCATGCCGCGATGACCAATTTTTTAGGCAACGGAACGCATAGCCGTTTGGTTACGCCCAAACGCCACCGGTTGACGTAAAACTGTTACCTACTTGGTGTTACCCTACGAAAGTAAAATTCGCATGCAACCTCGGGCATATTAACTTATCTTTAGCCCAAAACAAGATTACCCCATGCTTCGTAATTTTCTGATTGTGAGTGTGCGCTTTTTCCTGCGCCAGCGCTTTTATTCTTTCCTCAATACCTTCGGCCTGGCTTCGGGCCTGATGTGTGCCCTTTTTATTCTTTTATGGGTGCGCGATGAAATGGGTAAAGATGCTTACCATGCAGATGTCGATCGCATCTTTCGGGTGGTATCTAACCTGAACTTTGGCAATGGTGAGATGATTACCTGGACCATCACCCCGGGGCCCATGGGAGAGGAGTTGCGCGAGAAGGTGGCGCAGGCAGAATTTGTGGTGCGCACTATGGACAACGGTGCCAGCCTTTTTCAGTACGAAGACCGTAACTTTTTGGAGCGTGGTCTGTATGCAGACCCCGATTTTTTTAAACTTTTTAATTTCCCGATTGTAAAAGGGGTGATCGATCCGGTTACAGACAAAAGTTCCGTGGCTATTTCGGAACGGTTGGCAAAAAACCTTTTCGGAGATGAAGACCCGATTGGCAAGGCTGTGAGAGTGGCCAAACAATACGACCTGCAGGTGAAGGCTGTTTTTCAAGATGTGGCCGATGCGTCTACTCAAAAATTTGATTTCGTTCTGCCATTCGATATTTACAAAGACCAGCGTGGTGATGGTTTTAACTGGGGGAACTACGATCATCCGCTCTATATAAAGTTATATGACGCAGCCCAGGTAACGGAAGTAGCAAAAATGGTGAATGAGCTGGAAGATGAGCGGGTGCGCCAGCAAGCCGGCCCCGAGGCAGTGGATCGCAGCAATTTCTATTTTCAGCCACTACGTGAAGCATACCTTTATAATCAATTCGAAAATGGGAAGCCTGTAGGTGGGCGTATTCAATACATTCGCATATTCTCTGCGGTGGCCGTGGTAATTGTAGTGATAGCCTGCATCAACTTTATGAACATGGCTACTGCCAAGGCGGCCAACCGTGCCAAGGAGGTGGGCGTTCGCAAAGTGGTGGGGGCACAACGCAAAGCACTGATAACGCAATTCATCAGCGAATCGGTGCTGACCAGTTTTCTCGCCATGCTGGTAGCGTTGGCGTTGGTGTATCTGCTCTTACCCCTTTTCAATTCGCTCGTCTCTAAAAATATTGCACTATTGCTATTCGATGGTGGGTTATGGCTTTCTGCTCTGGGTATTGTGCTGGTTACGGGACTACTGGCCGGAAGCTACCCAGCGTTCTTCCTTTCGTCCTACAAGCCGGCTGCGGTACTCAAGGGCAATACTTCTCCCGGGGCTACGGGGTCATCGCTGCGGCAGGCGCTGGTTGTGTTTCAATTTGCCCTAACGGTAATTTTGATTGCGAGTGCCATCGTGATCAACAACCAGATTGCTTTCATTCGCAATAAGAATTTAGGATACGACCGTGAATCAGTGGTTAACTTTTCTTTGCGTGGCAACCTTTATTCGCAGTTCGATGCCTTTCGCCATGAGGTGTTGCAGTTGCCGGGCATAGCGCAACTGAGCCGTTCCAACTCCAGCCTGGTGCAGGTGAACAACCAAAATAGTTCGGTAAACTGGCCCGGAAAACCTGACAACACCAATATTTTCTTCCGCACCGTAGTGGTTGACTATGAGTTTCCGCAAACCATGGAACTGACTTTAACAGATGGTCGCTTCTTCTCGCGCGAGTTTGCCGACACCAATAATTTTGTTGTAACACAGCGAGCGGTGGAGGTAATGGGCCTCAGCGACCCCGTGGGGCAACGCATTTCGCAATGGGGAACCGAAGGAACCATTGTGGGTGTGGTGGAGGACTTCCATACGCGCTCCATGGAAGAAACCATTGACCCCATTATTTTATTCTGTCAGCCACAGGGGGGCAGCCGTGCCTATGCGCGCCTGCGTGCGGGCGATCAAAAGGAGGCGTTGCAACAATTGGAGGCGCTGGTGAAAAAGTATGCGCCCGAATATCCCTTTGAATATTCTTTTATGGACGATGAGTTTGAACGCTTGTACCAGGCCGAACAGACAACTTCTTCGCTTGCTATTGGGTTCACCACCATGGCCATTGTCATTTCAGGTTTGGGATTGCTGGGCCTGGCAGCTTACACCACCGAACGCAGACGCAAAGAGATTGGTATCCGCAAAACGCTGGGTGCGTCAGTGTCGCGGCTGGTTGTCATGATATCTGGCAATTTTCTGCGCTTAAGCCTGGTGGCAACTGTGGTTGGCCTGCCGGTGGCCTACCTGCTGATGAAAAAATACCTCGAGAATTACGCCTACCACACAGAGCTATCGTGGCACATATTTGCCGTTACTGCCGTTGTGGTGGCGGTGTTGTCTGTGGCTATTGTGATCTTTCAGGTGGCCAAAGCTGCTGTTGCCAATCCGGTGGACGCATTGCGCAATGAGTAGCTATTGTCCGTAATACACGAATGGCGCCCAGTAGTTAGGATGCCTTAGTTGCTCACCAAATTCTCCTGCTATGAATCTCCGCTTCATATTGGTGATGGCAAGCTGATAAGATGTGCCACTGGCGGCTTGCTTGTACATACCGCTCATTAAAGTCATGGTACCTTGGTCGCTTACAGGCCATAGAGTCACTACTGCAGCATTGGCGCCAGCCACAATGAGAGATTGGGTGAGTCCCGTAACACCCTCGCCATCGTAAATTTTACCAAGAGCCGTCTGGCAGGCAGATAGCACGGCCAGGTCGGCCTGCATATTTAAGGAGGCCAACTCGCGCGCGTTGATAAATCCATCTTCGCCACCTTGTTCGTTTGTAAAGATACTCATGGCAATGCCAGACAGTTCAGGAATTTCCTCCACCGCAAAACCGTGGGTGGCCAGATGTACCACTTTGAACTGCTTCAGTGTGCCAGTTTGCGACAACTCTTTCAGGTGGTTTTCGGTCATGGCATTTCCGGTGATGACAGTAGCATCGGTGAATGTTTTACTCAGGCCTTGTACTTCCATCAATGTGCCCGGCAAACTATTCAGCGCTCCTTGGCCAAAAAGTGATACATAAGCCTTACGCTGCGATTTGCCAAGTTCTGCATTAGCGGCCACCTCCATTTGCAGAAGGTTTAGATCTTCATTGGAGCGAACTGATGAAGGGCTGTTTAGCATGGGTTGAAAAACTGCTCCGCCCATAGCCAGCATAGATTTGCGATTTCTGCTGTAAGATCTTTGCGAGATTTGCTTCAGAATACCTGCGGAATGCATGTAGCGGACGCTCATCTTTTCTACCATGTATTTCCCGTCTGGCATTACCAGCGCTTCGAAAGGAATAAAACTGAGTACATTGTCGGGTGCAATCAGCAAGCGCTGAATACCTGTTAACTGCTTGGCTACCGGCTGTATGAGGAAGCGGTAGTACCCTGACAGATATTCGTGTAACACATCGTCAGCCAAGCCAGGCGCTTCGAAAAACCTACGGGTTAGCTGTGTCACTTTGTGGAAGTCGGTCATGTTCACTTCTGTATCGCTATTGGGCAGTTCCTGGCTGTTGAATCCGCTGCGTGCTTCGTGTTCTTTTTGAAGCCGAATAAGATATTTTTTTTTGATAGTGGAAATGAAACCGGCATCTTCGTGCCAAAATACCTCGGCCGTCTGCGAGGTAATTAAGAGTATTGATACCTCCTGCGCAGAAAAGAGCGAGTACATCAGGCAAGCTTCTCCCGGTTGTAACATCTCTTGAAATTCTTTGAGCGATACCCGTTCTATTTTTTTTCCCTTGGCCAGTCTTTCTATCATCACACGACTGCGGGATGACTCCATAGCCTCGAAGGCTTTAGCTGTCTGCTTTAAGTGTGCATAGCATGCGATCATGAATTGATAGGCACTGACTTGCGATTGAAAGAAGGTAAGCCTGTCGGCCGCAGCAACCTGTGCACGTTCATGTTCGCTAAAGGCAGCAGCTTCTTCGAATAGTTTGGCTGCATACCCATAGTCGTGTGCTGCGTAAAACATAGAAGCTATGTTATTCAATGTAGTGGCTGCGGCAAGGTAGCGCTTTTCTTTTTTTTGCTGCATGCTTAGTTCGCGGTAGATAAGTACGCATTTCTCCTGGCCTTCGCGTGTTTTGGTTTTCCAAAAGGCCAAACCCAGGTTGGAGACAATGGCATCGAGCAGAAAGTCAAAATGATATTTGCGTGCCAGGTTCAGAGCATGCTCTCCGTATTCAATACTCAGCGCAACATCCTGCGTGAAGCGGTTGGCATTATAAGTGTAGCATAACATATTGGCGGCCGAGGCCATACCAAACCGGTAGTTTTGTTTTTCGGCCATCAGATAGGCTTCTGTGGCCGCCTGTCTTGCATCATCGTTTTGGCCGAGGCGGTCGTAACAGCCAGCAGCTGTGCTTAAACCAAGTATTTCAAATACAGAAACGGGCGCCTGCTTGGAGATGGATCGTAACTCTGAAAGGTATTGCAGAGCTTTTTCGTCATTTCCAAGGCGCGTGTACACTTGCATCAATTGGTAAAGTAGATGAGCCGATTGAAATGCATTTTGTCCGTTACCCCAACGCGCAAGGTACTGGTAGCCATTTTCAGCTGTTTGTCGGGCCTCGCTGGCCAACCCAAGGTTGAGCAACCATTGGGTTGATTGCGCATAGGTGGCCACGCCCATTTCATACCACTGCAGGCGTGTGTATTCATCAGCATGTTGGTTAATGGATTGGACAAGGTTGGTGGCAGATGCTGAAGCACTCACCTGAGAATACAACGTTGCCAACGATGGGTACGCTGCAGGCGGTGATTGAAATGCGCTTTGATACCACTGCGCCAATGTATTGAAATCATTTTCTCGTTGTACCTGGCGGCCTACACTGCGCATTTCATCCAATACCAACTTAATATCAAGACCCGGGGGATAGCGCTTTAATGATTCTGTCAAATAAATTTTAGCGTTTTTCAAATCGCCCCTGGTGGCCAGGTAGTAGCCCGCGTCTATGTAGATAGAATAGTTGCCCGGATCAATTAGCAATCCAGCTTCGACATAAGGCCTTGCTTCTTCTAACCTGTTGAGATTGATGAGGTTGAAAGAAAGAAGTATGTAGGCGTTAATATCGTCTGGATACATTTCATAAAGCCTGTAGGCCAGATCGAGTGAAGCAGCAAACTGTTGTTGATTGGCAAGTTCATAGGCTTGTTGTTGCAGTTCAACATAGGGCTGGGCCGAAAGACGCAACGACAAAAAACAGAGAAGAATAAAAAAGCGCACTTGATGAAATAGTCTTTCTTTAAAAATGGCATAAAGAGCGCTACCATGCCATACCGCTGCGCACGGATTTTTTGGTACGTAGTGCTACGGATAAGCACCCATAGCCTTGGCTGACAGGCGCCAATAGACACTAAAGCAAAGACAGACCGGCTGTTTTATTTTGATTAGTCTTTGGCAAGTATGCAACGTTCGATGATGTCGCAACACTCGTGAATTTGTTCTTCGGTAATTACCAGCGGTGGCGCCAGGCGAATGATGTTACCATGTGTTGGCTTGGCGAGCAATCCATTTTTCGCAAACTCCAGGCACAGGTTCCAGGCGGTTTCACTTTCGGGCTTATCGTTGATGACGATGGCATTCAATAAGCCTTTGCCACGCACCAGGGTAATCAGTTTGGTTTTGTGCATCAGGGCCTGCATGCGCTCGCGGAAGACAATACCCAAACGTTCGGCATTCTGTGCCAGTCGTTCGTCTTTCACCACTTGCAAGGCTTCCATGGCCACCGCGGCTGCCAGGGGGTTGCCCCCAAAAGTGCTGCCATGCGTGCCGGGCTTCATCACCAACATCACCTCACCATCGGCCAACACCAGCGATACGGGCAGCACACCTCCCGATAACGCTTTGCCAAGAATAAGCAGGTCGGGGCGTACGCCTTCGTGATCGGAGGCCAGCATTTTGCCGGTACGGGCAATGCCTGTTTGTATTTCGTCCATCATTAGCAGCACGTGGTTTTCGCGGCAAATTTTTTCTGCTGCCTTCAGGTAACCTTCAGCGGGCACGTAAACACCTGCTTCACCCTGAATGGGTTCAATCCACAAAGCGCACACGTTAGGGTTTGTCAGTGCTTTTTCCAGGGCCGGCACATTATCGTAATCTACAATTTCAAAACCGGGCATCAGCGGGCCGTAACCACTCGTAGCCGATGGGTCGGTGGAGGCTGAAATGATAGTGGTGGTACGTCCGTGGAAGTTTTTCTTCACGGCCACGATTACGGCCTGGTTGTTAGGGATGCCTTTTTTTGTGTAGCCCCATTTGCGGGCCAATTTAATGGCTGTTTCGTTGGCCTCGGCACCGCTGTTCATGAACAGTGCTTTCTGGTAGCCGAATGTTTCGCATACGTATTTTTCGGCCAATCCCAGTTTATCGTTATAGAAAGCGCGCGAAGTGAGCGTGAGTTCTTTTGCCTGCTCTGTTAACGTGCGGATAATGCGCGGGTGGCAATGGCCCTGGTTAACGGCACTGTAGGCAGAGAGAAAATCGTAATACCGTTTACCTTCCAGGTCCCACAGAAAAACGCCTTCGCCTTTGCACAACACAACGGGCAGCGGGTGGTAATTGTGGGCTCCGTATTTGTCTTCCAATAAAATGGCTTCGCGGCTGGAGGTAATCGTATCGGTCATAAAAGTCTGTTATTTTTATTTCAAACGATTGCAAATTTACCCGAAAAGGGTGTGAAAAGAAAGCCGGCTCGCGTACGGCTTTTACAGTATTTCGGTGGGTATTACTTCTTTTTTTCCAATTGGCTAATTACCGGAATGCTCTCTAAAACAGCCGTGCGGATTTCGCTCAACAAATACCATTCTATTTGGTAGAATTGTGCCGCTGCCTGAACCCCGCAAATCTTCTTTATCTTTTTGTAGTAAGAAACCACCAACTTTTCTTGTCCACTGGTCAACTTCATGATTTGGCTCATCACGGTTTCTGTTTCGGCTTCTGTTAGCGACTTGTAGTTTTTTACGTAGTTGTTTAATACCGAAAACTTTTTCTCACCCAGCGATTTTCGCGCTTCTTCGTATTGATCGTACAACGATAGAAATTCGGTGCGTGCGGCACCCTCTACGCCCACAAACTCCGTCACAATTTTTTTCTTGTCGGATCCAAAAAGCGATTGAATCAGTGCAGACTCGTCAGATAATTGTTGGGCGCAAAGGCCGATGGGAAGAAGAAGTAAAACTCCAATCAGTTTTTTCATACGATCTAATTATTAATCAAAGGTAAACAAAATAAAAAAAGGGCACGAGGCGCCCTTTTTTGCTTACTTATTCCCGGTTCTACTCTAAAACTCCAGAATGATGAACTCGGTTCTGCGGTTGGTTTTGCGGCCTTCGTCTGTATCGTTAGTGGCCACCGGGTTCGATTCCCCATAGCCTTTCGATTGTATGCGGGCGGAGGCAATACCTGCATTCACCATGTAATCGCGCACCGATTTGGCGCGCTCGTGCGATAGCTTCATGTTCGAGTTATCATCGCCTACATTGTCGGTATGGCCGCCTACTTCAATGACCATCGAAGGATTTTTCTTCATCAGGTCTACCGCTTTGTCTAGCTCCAGGCGCGAGGCTGGCGACAACAAAGCCTTACCCGTTTCGAAAAAGATATTGTTCAGCACCACTTTGGCACCCTTTTCAATGGGCTTCAGGGCAATGTCTTTTTTAATCTCCTGGTATTTGGCATTGTCGGCCACAGCAAAAGTTTGCGAATAGAAAAAGAAGCCTTCTTTGTTGGCAGATACAGAATAGGTGCGGCCGGCAGGCAATACTATCAAATACTTACCCGTTGCCGAGTTACTTTTGTTAACCGCAATCAGTTCGCCCGAATTTAGATCCTCCACTAATACATAGGCGCCCACCTTCTCGCCACTTTTGGCATTGGTTACCTCTCCCGATACAATTACCGTAGGCGTGGGTCGCATTTCTTCGGGTATGTCTACCGAGAAAAGGTTTAGCACATTGCTGCCGCGGTTCGATGCAAAGAAGCCCACTTCGCCCGATCCGCCAATGGTAAAGTAGCGGTCGTCACCTTCGGTATTCAGGGGCCGCCCCATGTTAACCGGGGTGGTCCATTTTCCATTTTCATAGGTAGATTTAAACAAATCGGAGCCGCCAAAACCGGGATGACCGTAAGAGGCGAAGTAGAGTGTTTTGCCATCGGGGCTCAGGTAGGGCGATGAATCAGAAAAGGGCGTGTTGATCATACCGCCCAGGTTTTGCGGTGGGCCCCACTCACCAAATACGTTTTTCTCGATCATGTAAAGATCTTGCGATCCATAACCCCCTTTGCGTTCGGAACAAAAGATGATGCGCGTGCCATCGGAAGAAATGGTGGGCTGACTATCCCAGTCTTCGCTGTTTACCACATTACCCAGGTTTTCCGGTTGCGACCATTGGTTACCTTCCAAATGCATGATGTATAAGTCGCAGCTACCTACGCCATCCTGGCGGCCGCAAGCGGTGTACACCACCGTTTGCCCATCGGCAGAAAAGGAAGAAGCTCCTTCATGGTTGGCAGAGTTAATGGGGGCCGGCAGCAGTTGCGGCTCAGACCATCTGCCGTCTTTGAACTCTACCTGGTAAATGTCTTCATCGCCCTCGGCATCGCTTTCTTTGTCGGCACCAATTCCGCCTTTTCTTTTTGAGGTAAAATACAATAGCCTTCCCGTTGGATCAGAGTTGGGCATGTAGTCGGGGTAGGCACTGTTTACGTGGGCCGGAAATGCCACGGGTTCCTTCATAGTGCTGGTGGACTTTAATAACTGCTGGCGGCCAATCACGTATTGCTTTTTGTACTGCGCCTGGTGGTGAAAGCCGATGCGGGTGGGGTCTTTGGGAAACTTGGTCAGAAATTTATCGAATGCGACAATGGCGGCTTCATAGTTGCCCAAATCGGTTTGTGCAGCGCCCACCTCGTAGTGGTACCACGCCCAATAATCAGGGTTAATGGATTCCAGCAGCGCAAACTGTTCAATAGCTTCTTCGTTTTTGCCCGTATACTTGTAGCACAAGCCTAGGTAGTAAATTGCATCCGCATAATTTTTCGATAGCGTGATGGCTTTTTTTAACGGAGGAATGGCATCCTCGTACTTGCTGTTGTCGTACAGCTCTTTGGCTTTTTTATAATACTCTTCAGCAATTTTGTTTTGAGCCTGTAGTGCAAATGTGCAAAACACGGCTACCAGAGTAAGATAAAGTACTTTCATAGACAAGGTTTCAGTTGTACGCAAATTGTTTAAGGGTGTGTAGCGGCTCAATACCGGGCTGTGGGTATATTGCCCTCCGTGGCAGCGGGTAGAAGCTGTTGGCGCATAGGCCCGTTTCAAATAACTTTACGGCTCATGGAAATACTACTGATTGCAACGGGTTTGGCGGCTGGGTTTTTAATTGGCTGGTTAACAGGCAAATCGAAGAGTTTGGGTGCGAATCAGGAAACCATGGCCCGGTTGCTGGTAGAGCAAGAGCGAAGCAAGGCGCAAAGCGAGCAACTAACACAATTAAAACAGCAATTGGAGGCCGAGCGGGGTAAGGTGTTAGAATTGACCAATAGCCTGGCCGCTACCGAGGCAGACTACCGGAACCTGGAAGAAAAACTGGACGAACAGAAATCGGTTAAGGAAGAGTTGCAGGAAAAGTTTGCCGTGCAATTTAAAAACCTGGCCAACGAAATATTTGAAGAAAAGAGCAAACGCTTCACCGAGCAAAACAAAACCAACCTGTTCGATTTGCTGAAGCCCTTGGGCGAAAAGATAGTGGAGTTTGAAAAGCGGGTGGAAGAAACCCATAAAGACACCATTACCCGCAATGCCGCTTTGCGCGAGCAGTTGGAAAACCTGCAGCGGCTGAATGTGCAGATGACACGCGAAGCCGAAAACCTAACGCGTGCACTTAAAGGCGATAGCCAGGCGCAGGGTGCCTGGGGCGAATTTATTTTGGAAAGCATTCTGGAAAAGTCGGGTTTAGAGCGCGATCGCGAGTACTCCATACAGGAGTCTTTTGCAACCGATGAGGGCAGGCTTCGCCCTGATGTCATCATTCGCCTGCCGGAAAATCGCCACGTCATCATCGACTCCAAAGTAACTCTAACCGCCTACAACAATTTTGTAAACGCCAACAACGAAGAAGAAAAAGCCGCGGCATTAAAGGCGCACCTGGTTTCCATACGCCAGCACATGAAGGGCCTGGCAGAGAAAAACTACCAGTCTATTTCCGATAATGGACTGGATTTCATCATCATGTTCATACCCATTGAGCCTGCTTACATTCTGGCGATACAAAGCGAAAAAGGATTGTATGAAGAGGCGCTGGAAAAACGCATTGTGTTTGTAAGCCCTACGTTGCTGATTCCCTCTTTGCAGTTGATAAAGAATGTGTGGAAGCAGGAGTACCAAAACCGCCACGTGCTCGATATTGCCAACAAAGCAGGCGATTTGTACGACAAGTTTGTGAACTTCTCCGAAGACCTGATTAAACTGGGCCACCTCATGAATTCATCGAAAAAGTTCTATGATGAATCAATGAAGAAGCTCTCGTTCGGCAGTGGCAACCTGGTGCGCAGGGTTGAGGAGTTGAAAAAGCTGGGTGCGCGTGCTACCAAAACAATCAACCAGTCGCTACTAAAACGCTCCGAAGACCAGGGCGATTTGTTTAATCCCTGATGCTCATGGTCGATCCGCAACCCTCCATCCATTTATGGGGACTACGTATAGACGAACCCGTTACCACCGTTACGGATTTGTTGGTTTCGGCTGTGTGCTTTTATGCTTATGCGCAGTTAACCACCCGCAAGGCCACCGGCAACACGCTGATTTATTTCAGGTATTATTTTTTGTTGATGGGGTTAGCTACCTTTTTGGGAGGTGTGGTGGGGCATGCATTTTTGTATGCCCTCAGCTTTTCGTGGAAGCTGCCGGGCTGGATTGTGAGCATGTTGTCTGTAGCATTGATTGAGCGGTCGTCCATTGAGTATGCCAAGCCACTGATCAAACCCGGAGTGGGCAGGTTTTTTCTGGTTTTGAATGTGGTAGAATTGCTGACAATTATGTCGGTTACTTTATATACACTTAATTTCAAGTGGGTGGAGTTTCACTCGGGCTACGGACTGCTGGCGGTGGTGTTGCCGTTTCATTACTACGTGTATCGAAAAACGAAAGACAGAGGCAGCCTTACGGTGATGGTGGCCGTTGGTATTGCCACCTGTGCGGCTATTATATTTATGAACAAAATTGCGCTGCATAGTTGGTTCAACCATTTAGACATCAGCCATGTGTTGATGGCCGTAGGCGCTTATGTGTTCTACCGGGGTGCGTTACTGTTGGATAGAACCTAACCATTGTGAATTGTGTTAAAATCAAAAAAAAGATAAATGAAACTAACAGCCGATAATAAACTGAAAAAGCTGATTGTGGTAGGCGACCGCGTGTTGATCAGACCCGCCAAAGATTCTGACAAGACCGAGAGCGGTTTGTATTTGCCGCCCAGCGTGCAAGAGAAGGAAAAAATTCAGCGCGGTTATGTAATCAAAGTGGGGCCGGGGTATCCGCTGCCCATGCCTGCCGATGAAGACGATTTGTGGAAAGGAAAAGAGGAACAAGTAAAGTATCTGCCCCTTCAGGCGCAGGAAGGCGACCTCGCCATCTTTCTGCAAAAAGGTGCCATTGAAGTAATTTATGAAAGTGAAAAATACTTCATTGTGCCGCAGGCATCTATATTGATGTTGGAGCGCGAAGAAGAATTGTAACAACTCATGGCGGGATTATCTTTCGATGTGCTGCGGGTAGGTAAAAAGTACCGCCTGATCAACTACGATGAAAAGTATGAGTTTGAAATAGAGCGCATTCTCACCAATGGCGATTTTAAAGTGAAAGACTTGCACACGCTTGAACGCTACCTGCTGAAGGATACTATTAAATATGGTGTTGGAAAAGACTTCGAGATCAGGGAAATGGAGTAGGTGTAATCTGGCTTACCGTGGATAACGTCCTGCTTATTAAAATACTCTACGCAGCGGCCTCGTTGCAGGGCGCCTTTCTGGCCCTATTGCTGTTACGCACGCGTGTCAACCAATATTTGTGTGATGAACGAGAGACCCGAAGGAAGCATGAACAGGTAAAACGGACGGAAAGTAATTTTTCTCAGTTTCTCTTTGAAAAGATGGCTTCTGGGCGAACGCACGAACCCCAGCAACGGAATGGCCATCAATGAATACAAAAACAGGTAGAGGATAAACCACAGGTGATGCCAGCTCAGGCTGCCTTTGGGGTAGGGCACCAACTCGAAAACAGTCTGATAGAATTGCCAGTAGTTGGCGTACTTGTCAATGAACTCAAAATAATCTGTGGAGGAACGATTACGAACATTCCGAACAGGAGCGGAATGAACAGACGCCTGAAGCGTTCATTGGCAAACTGCCGCGGGGTGCGTTTTCCCAACGCCATGTAGGTGCCAGCGCCCGAAATAAAAAGCAGCAAAGGCATTCTGAAATAGTGCGACCACACCATCCAATATTGAAAGGTGGTGCTGGTTTCATTGTTTTTTACATGCCAGCCCCACTCGTTGAACCACATGCCGGTGTGGAAGAATAAGAGGATGAGAATGGCGATGAATCGCAACCAATCGAGGTCGTGGCGCCTGGATAGATCGGTACCCATACCCCAATGTAGCTATTTTGAAAGTCCCCCAATCTACGTACCGGTTTAAAGTGCCTGATTTTCTTACATCCTTTCCCATTACCTGCACATCAATACCTATTTTTAAACCATGAAGAACTTTTTGTTTGCAGGGCTGGCGCTCTTCATTTTTTGCCGCCCGCTTCAGGCCGTGGCCCAAACGCAGCCCGACCCTGAACTGATGGAATACACCCTGGAGCGGGTGAACCAATTCAAAATCAACAACCAAAACGACAGTGCCCTCTACGAGTTGATTACCCTGAGCCGCACGCTGAAAGAACTCAACCAGGAATCGGGGTATGTGTATGTAGATATGGGCAATATCTACTTTCAGCTTAAGCTTGATAACATGGCGCGCAGGTTCTACCGCAAGGCGCAAACGCTTTTTACCGCTGCTGCCGACAAAATTGGTGAATCAATTGTCTTGGAGAACCTGGGGAATCTACACAGTCGCTCCCACCCGGGCAGCGACTCGGCCTTGTTTTACTTTACAAAAGCACTAGATCTGCAACAACAGGCCGAAGATCCGTTTTATGCAGCACATAGCATGCGGGCGCTGGCCCTCTACTATGCGCACAACCAGCAATACAGCAAGGCCCATGCGTTGATCCGCGATGCCATACAGAACTTGAAATCCGGAGAGATTCGCGAACACCCGCGCTACAAATGGGATGTTCAGTTCATTCCCCAGCAGGTGTACCTTACCGCATCAGATATCTTCAGGGCTGAAAAAAAACAACTTGATAGTGCGGAATATTATCTGAAACAAGCCATCCGCGTGACAGAGGTGTACGGCATTGCCGCCCACCGTGTTCGTTACCTCAGTTTTTTGGCTACATTTTATCTGGAACAACGTAACTGGCCCAAGGCTTTGGAATCGGTTCAGCAATCGCTGAAACTGGCCGAAGAGATTGGCTACGTGTGGGGCAAGGTAGGTGCGTTGCAGGTGCTGCGCAATTATTACCATCAAACCAAAGATGCCCAGAAAGAGGTGGAGGCTGCCTACAACTATTTATTGTATAAAGACCAGATGTACAACGAACGCAACACCGATGACTTGATTGTGATGAGCAACCTGATTCTGCAATATGAGAACGAACTTGAAATTGAACGGCAGCAGAACCTGGTGAAAGAACAAGAACGCATCAATCAATACCAGCGGCAGCAGAACTACTTGCTGCTTGGCATACTGGGCCTGCTTGCGGCAGGATTGGTGGCGGTGGGTTTATTGTACGGCAGCTTAAGAAGGAAGAACAAACTGATACAACAGTATTCGCGCGACCTGGAGTCATCGAACGAGACCATGCGCACGCTGCTGTCTGTTATCAGCCACGATGTGCGTTCACCCTTCAACTCTTTGTTGGGCCTCAGTAAAATCACCTTAATGGAGAAGGACCTTTCGGGGGAGGAGTACAGGCAGCGCGTAACCATGATGCACGATACCTCCAGCAAGGGTTTGATATTGCTGGACAATTTGCTGCAGTGGGTGGCATTGCAACGCGACAAAACATTGCTAAAGAAGGAGGCAGTGAATGTGGCAGAAGTGGTGAATGAGACCTTGCACGAATTATCGAGTGTGGCCCTCACTCAAAATGTAGAGATACAGAAAGATGTGGCAGCGCTCAATCTGCAGTGCGATCGCAATGCGCTGAAGGTGGTGGTGCGCAATCTGTTAACCAACGCCATAAAGTACAGCGGTGGCAAGAAGGTGTTCCTTACTGTGTCTGCGTTGCCGAAGGAGGCGCTTATTGAAGTGAAAGATCAGGGCCCCGGCATTCCGGAAGAAATTCTTCACAGCCTGTTTGCCAAAGCCGATATGAAGAAAGTTGCGGCCAAGGGTGGTGGCCTGGGTATGCAGATCGTAAAGCAATTGGTAGAACAGCTTAAGGGAAATATTGCCGCACATAACCTGCCCGAAGGCGGTGCCTGTTTTGAAGTAAAGCTGCCTATGAACGCCTAGAAGAACATGGGCACATCCAGTTTGCGTGCAATGCGAAAAGCAGTGTTCATCAAACCAACATGACTGTACGTTTGCGGGTAGTTTCCCCACTGGCCGCCTTTCATGTCTACGTCTTCGCTAAAAATGCCGAGGTGGTTGGTGTACTTTAGCAGTCGGTCCATTGTAGCAATGGCGTCATCTACTTTGCCCAGGCAAGCCAGCGCCTCGGCATACCAGAACGAACAAACCAAAAATGCCGACTCGGGCTTTCCAAAATCATCGGCATGGGTGTAGCGGTAAAGCAGTCCGTTGTCGGCCATGAGTTGGTTTACCAAATGGTTGAAGTGTGTGTGGCTGCGCGGGTTGTTGGTGGTGAGGTAGTTCATGGTGATGAACTGCAGCGTGCTGGCGTCCATGTGGGGTGAACCGATGGCTTGCGTGTAGGCGCCTGTTCGATGGTCGAAGCACTTTTCGAGTTGCGCGGCCGCCTGTGTCTCTAGCTGAAGGGCTTTCGCTTCCATCGCGGCATCGTTCAATTCGCGGCCAATTTTTCCGGCCGCTTTGCTTCCCGCCCAGTGAAAAAGGAAGGTGTACGAATGCAGTTGACTTTTATTTCTGAATTCCCATAGGCCTGCATCCGGCTCATCCATGGTTTCTGCAATACGATCCAGCAGAAAGTGAATAAGTTCTAATGATTTGCTTCGCATTTTGGCCACCAAGCGTTGGTCGGTGTACAGAGGTTGTAAGCTAACAAGTACCTGTCCGTACACATCGTTCTGTATATGGGTGTAGGCATCGTTGCCAATGCGCACGGGTTGATTGCCCAAATAACCTGCCAGGGGTAATTCTTTTTCAACCAGCTTACTTTCTCCGGTTATGGAATAAAGAGGTTGAATATGAGACGAAGTTCGGTTGTGAATAATGTTTTCGATGTAATGGAAATATTTTTCAAGTTCTTCGAAGTGGCCCAGGCTGTTCAATGCTTTCAACGTATAGAATGCATCTCGCATCCAGCAGTAGCGGTAATCCCACGTGCGCCCACTCTGGTCGTGTTCGGGCAAACTGGTGCTGCCTGATGCAATGATGCCACCCGTGTCTTCATACTGGTGCAGTTTTAGCACCAGAGCCGAGCGGATAATTTCTTTTTGATAGATGGTAGGTATGGACGTGGTCTTAATCCAATCGCGCCAGTATTGAATCGTTTTTTTCAAAAAGGTTTCGCTGGTTTCTTCCAGCGGCCCTTCTAACGGAATTCCATAAGAGAAAAAGAGATAGGCGGTTTCGGAAAGAACAAAGGAACTACTATTGTGTACAACGCTTAGCGGTAAGTTGGTGGTAAGCCTTGCCTGGCTATCTTTAAGAAAGTACCTTATGTGATTGCTGCCACTCACTATTTCGGGCTGAATACCTCCATAATTACCTACAGGTGTGCATTTTACTTTTACAGATGGGCGGCCTTGCAGCGGCTCTACTTTACGCACCAGCATCTGTGGCTTGAAATTCCGGTCGTGATTCCTGAAGCGGGGTGCAAAGTCGGTTACCCGAAATGAGCCCTCTGAGCAGGTGAACTCCGTACACAATACATTGGTGTTTTCAAGGTAATACTGTTTGCTACTAAATCCGTCAACAGCCGGCCGAACTGAAAACTCACCACCTTTTTCTTGATCTAAAAGCGAACCGAAAATGAAACTACTGTCGAACCTGGGTAGGCATGCCCAAATGACATTGGCATTGGTATCGATGTATGCCAGGTAAGAGCAATTGCCTATGATGCCGAAATTGTACTTATGCATATTTAATGGATAAGTCGCAAAATTACGGCAGGCCGCTTACCTCTTCTTTGACAAAAGTCAAATCAGCAACACACCTAAACGATGAGGTTGGCAAGCTTTTTGGCCTGATCGCTTCCTGTAATCACGATGGTGCGGCCACGGAGCAAAATAATCCGGTTGCGACTCATCCAGGTAATCAGGCGGGCCAGGGTTTCGATCGATGTGCCCACCATAGCGGCCAGGTCGCGCCTGCTAAGTTGTATTTCTACCGGCCATTTTTTTTGCCCTCTGTATTTTTCGATCAGTGTCAACAAATTAATGGCCAGTCGCTCTTTCACGCTGCGTTGCCCCAGGCTGGTAATGATGTTTACCCAAACAGTAAATTCATAGCTCAGGTTTTCGAGCAGGATGCGCGCAATGGCGGGGTGTCGATCGATGGCTGAAACAAAATCATCTTTGCTAATGTAAAAGAAGTTACAGTCTTCAATCGTGGTTGCGCCTACCGGATGTTTTTCATTACAGAGTATAGGACGATACCCGAACATATCGCCAGGCATGGCTATGTAAATAATCTGTTCGCTGCCGTCAGGGGTACGTTGGTATATTTTTACTTTTCCTTTTCGCAGTATAAATACACCCTTGGGATAGGTTGCTTCTGCAAACAATTCTTTCCCTCTACGTACGGCTTTGGCTTTACAAAGCGATTTCAAGAACCGTGCTTCTGCCGGGGGCAATACATCCGGCAATGGTTTGCTTCTAAAGAAGTAGGAAGAGATGTTCATGCGGTATGAAATTTCTGCAATTTGACTTAAGTCAAATGTAAGCATATCCGGTTTACGTAGGTTTGCATTTCATAAAATGTATGAATACGCGTGCAAGGAAAGCTAATTGTTGTTTCTTACCGGTTGCCGTATCGTTTTTCTATCGTAAATAATTTACTGAAAGTTACACCCAGTGCCGGGGGGCTTGCCACGGCACTGCTTTCGTATTTTAAGGGTAAACAAACGGCCGAGTCACCCTTTCAATCTTTTCATTGGTTGGGAGTGTCTGATCTCAGCAAGAGGTCTTTCGAGGCGGCATCAGATCATCGGTCTTTGCAAAGCGATGGCGTTAATCTGCATCCGTTGTTTTTGCCCAACGATTTGAAGGATAATTTCTACAATGGTTTTTGTAACTCTGTACTTTGGCCATTGTTTCACTATTTTCCGTCTTACGTGGTGTATCAGCAGGCCTACCACGATGCTTACGAGCAAGCCAATGAGCTGGTGTGTAACAAGGTGTGCGAGCTATACGAGCCTGGGGACATAATCTGGATACAAGACTATCATTTTCTCATGTTACCCGGCCTCATCAGGCAGCGGCTACCTCATGCTAAAATCGGATTCTTTCTCCATATCCCGTTTCCTTCGTTCGAGATTTTCAGGGTTTTGCCAAAGCCTTGGCGCAACACCATTACGCGCGGACTATTGGGTGCCGACCTTATTGGCCTGCACATTCCGGATTATGTGCACCATGTGCGTAAGTGCATTCATAAAACGGTGGGCGTTATTGAAGAGGCAGACGGTGTGTTCGTAGACAATGGCAGAAGCGTCAGGATAGATGCATTCCCTATCAGTATCGACTACAACCGTTTTCACGAATTGGCGACCTCAACGCCTGTAAAAAATGAAGTGAAGAAAATCCGCGAGCGATTTGGGTTGTCGTGCAAGGTAATGTTGTCGGTAGACAGGCTTGACTATACCAAGGCAATCATCAGCCGCTTGGAGAGTTTCGAAATATTTCTGAAGGAGTATCCGCAGTATCGCGAAAGAATTGTGTATATATTGCTGATGGTACCCACGCGCGATGGTGTTCCCAAATACAGGGAGAATAAGAAAGAAACCGAGGTACTGATCAGTCGGATAAACGGTACCTACGGAACATTGAATTGGACACCGGTGATCTACCAGTACCGCACCCTCGATGTGCGCAAGCTCACGGCACTGTATGCAGCCTCGGATGTGGCATTGATTGTGCCGGTGCGCGATGGCATGAACCTGGTGGCGAAGGAATATGTGGCAACACGCGTGCACAATGATGGGGTTTTGATACTAAGTGAAACCGCGGGAAGCGCTTATGAACTTCACCAAAGCCTGCTGGTAAACCCGAACGACCGGCAGGAGATTGCAGCCACCATTGCGCAGGCCATGGAACTTCCCATTGAGGAACAGCAACGGCACATGGCCGCCATGAAGCAAACCGTTAAGGCCAATAACATCAGCAAATGGGTTTCGGATTACATGCATGCATTAACCAACAGCCAATGAACCTGAAAGAGCATCTATCATCTGTTGTAAATGCCTTTTGCCAGGCCAAACGCAGAACTATTTTTCTGGACTATGATGGTACATTGGCTCCGTTTTCGCTACGACCCGCAGATGCGCGGCCTTCGCTGGACTTACTTCAAACTTTGCATCGCCTTTCCGATAATCCGTTACAGCAGGTAGTTATCATCAGCGGGCGCGATCGGGAAAGCCTGGAAAATTGGCTGGCCCATTTGCCCCTTACGCTGGTGGCAGAACATGGCGCCTACTACAAAACCTATCACAGAGAGTGGCGCGTGGTCGAGAGCCAGGATGCAGCCTGGAAGCGCGAGGTGCGTGCGGTGCTTGACGGGTTGGCCGCGCACTACCCGGGCACACACGTAGAAGAGAAGACGTTGTCGCTGGTGTGGCATTTCAGAGCACTGGGCGATAGGTTACCTGCTTTCGACATCGACAAGATCACACGCATGCTGGAAGTAGAAGGGAGCCAGCGGGGTTTTGTGGTGTATCCGGGCGAGATGGCTATAGAATTACGCACACCGGGAGTTGACAAAGGCTCTTTTGCACAGATGTGGCTGGCCAAACACCCAAGCGATTTTGTGCTGGCGGTGGGAGACGGAGAAACCGATGAAGACCTGTTTGCGACCCTAAGTGCCCCGCATGTTACGGTTAAGGTGGGATTTAATAACACATCAAAGGCCGGATACTTTGTACGCGATACAGACGAGGTGCTGCAGTTGCTCAACCAACTGGCGAATGCCATGCGACCGCCCCTGGGCGCTTAATGGCTTTTTTATTTTCTGTTGATTAGATTTCGGCATGATTACCCAAGCGCTGTTGGCCGATGCTGCCGAACTGGATGTGTTAGTGAATTCCGCCTACCGGGGCGACTCTTCGCGCCAGGGTTGGACCACCGAGGCAGATTTGCTGGATGGCACCCGCACCGATGCAAAGGCCATCGCAGAAATTATTCAAAAGCCCGGATACACCATTTTAAAATATGTGGAAGACAACCATATTGTCGGGTGTGTGGAATTACATCAAGACGGTGCGCGCCTGTACCTGGGCATGTTAACCGTTCGACCGAACCTGCAGGGCAGGGGTATTGGCAAACAACTGATGAAAGCAGCAGAGGAAGAAGCCATGCGCCTGCAGTGTACTTCTGTGTACATGACGGTGATTTCCGTTCGGAAAGAATTGATAGAATGGTACCAACGCCATGGCTACCGCCCAACGGGCGAACGCAAACCCTTTGCATTTAACGATCCCCGGTTTGGCCAGCCAAAACAGCAACTGGAATTTATAGTGCTTGAAAAGCAGCTGATGGCTTAGCCGACTGGTATATCCAGCAACTTCACCACTTGTTTTTCGTTGGCAGAGGCGGGCACCAGCCGGAGCGCGGCATTGCGTATTTTGGTAAGGAAGCGATTTTCCCATTGCGCCACCTTGCCCAGCCGGTAACTGGTGTTCACAACGTAGTGGGTGCGTTGCAGGCGCTCAGCTTCAAACTGCTTGAATGCTACTTCCACACTGTTTTTATTTTTGCTTAGTTTTTTGGCCACGAGCCAGGCATCTTCCACACCCATGCATGCGCCCTGCCCCATGTTGGGCGTGGTGGCATGGGCTGCATCGCCTAACAGAAGCGCCTTTCCAAAAGCGTATTGCCGAATGGGCTCCAGGTCGATGATGTCATTCCAAATCATTTCACTGGGCTGTGTTTGTTCTATGATGGAAGGAACAGGTTGTGCATAGTAGCGGAAATTATGTGCCAGGTCCGCGGGCGTTAGCTGGCGCATGGCCTGACTTTGGCGCGGTGCATTTTTGCAGGCAAACCAGTAAATGTTGTTCTGACCTACGGGCACATAGCCCATGCGGCCCGCGGGCCCCCAGGTTTCGTAAGCCGTCTGTTCAACACCCCACAGGTTGGGCACAATGCCACGCCAGCATGTGTAGCCTGCATATCGCACCCGCGACTGGGGCAACAATTTTTGACGGAGCACAGAGTGTATGCCGTCTGCTATCAGCACACATGAACCTGCCAGGCGGCTACCATTCTGCAACGTTACTTGTACGTGGTCAGCGTGCTCGGTAAAGTCAACCGCTTTTTGGTTGGTGATTACCTTCTCCGCAGGAAGTGCGTTCAACAAAATCTGGTGTAGCTCTGCGCGATGAATGGCCACGTTATCCAACCCATGTTGACGGCTGATTTTGCCGGCATCAAGAATGGAAATAGCCCGACCCTTTTCGTTCTGGATGACCATTGAAGAAATGCCATGACCTCTTTCTTTTATAAGCGCATCCAGGCCTAACTGGCGCATTACCCGCATGGCATTACCTGCCAGGCTGATACCAGCACCCACACCCTTTATTTGGGGAACGGCTTCCAACACCAGAAAGTCGATATTTTGTTGCTGCAGTGCAACGGCCGTGGTGAGGCCCGCAATACCGCCACCTACTATCAAAGCCGGATACTTCATGTTACTTTTTTACATTATGAACGAAAGCGGGTAAAGCCCGGCTTTTACATATGTTAAATTCTATTGTTTACCTGCCCGAATGCGGCTGATGCTGACTTGCGTGGTACCCAGGTAAGACGCAATGTGTTTAAGTGGTGCCCGGTTGCTAATGCCGGGGTATAATTTTTCCAGCTCGAAGTATCGTTCTTTGGCAGAAAGAAAGCGAATGCTCTCTATGCGTTGCTGGCCCTCTAACATGCCGTAGATGGCCTGCTTCCGTGCAGCGCGTTCCAGGTCGTGGTGCAGCGCGCAAAGTTGGTCGAAGGCGGAGTAGGAAAAATAATATACGTGGGCGTCTTCCAACACCTCAATGGCTTTGTGCGAGGGCTCTCCGGTAAACAGCGCGGGCACGGCCCCAATGAATTGCTGATCGATGGCAAAATAGTCGGTAACCTCTTTACCCTGGCGTTGGTAATAGACGCGTGCCAGCCCCTTGTCGATGAAGAAAAAATGATCTGGCTTCTGGCCCATGCGCAACAGCAGTTGTCCCTTGCGCACCCACTTTTTCCTGATGATGTTTTCAAAGGCAGCGGCTGCCTCCGGTGAAACCGGTTGCAGCCGCTGCAGTTGGGTTACGATGGGGTTTTTCATTGCCCCAAGTTACACGAACCAACGCTTACTTATATGAGTAAGTATTTTGTTCCCCCTCCATTCCTGTAACAGTACGGGTGGATGGATATCCATTGGCTTGCATGGAGTAGGTAAACGTATACGTAAGTGTATTCTCGGGATATTGAATGACGTAGGATGCGGGCAGATTTTTCTGCAACACTACATTGGGTAATACTTCCATGGAAGGCAACGGATTCAAGCCGCTGGTGTAGGCGGTATAGGTTTTCGTGTTTGTCCAGGTAAGTTGTGGTTCATCCAGGCTGGCAACATATTCTTTCACCTGGTGCAGGTTGCCATCGGCATGGTAGGTGTAATGGTTTTCGCCCGAAACAAAGAAACCTCCGCTTTCCGGGCTGATCTTCGTAAACTCAATTTTTGCCAGTTGCCCCAGTGCATTATAGTCGTAAAACTGGTAAGCGTCTTTCTTGCCATTGTAATAGCTGCGTGCCACGGCAATTTTTCCATCGGCCCAGGTGTACACAATTTCCTGATCCACCAATCCCGTTTGCGAAACGATTTTTTTCACCAAACGGCTGTTGGCATCGTACACAAAAATTTCCTTGCCTTCACTTTCAAACATGTTTTTCCTCGACCACAACAGGCTGTCGGGTTGTCCATCGGCACGGTAGTAATATTGAACGGTTACAACCACATCGCCCCAGCGCGTTTCTACCTGGGTTAGCTGAGGGGTGGGAGACAATGGGCCGGGAACAGGTTCGGTGTTGAGGCAGGACGTGGCCGTCAATGCCAATAGAAAAATGCCAAAGTGTCTGGTGGTGCGAGTCATATTGTTGGAAATGTTCTGAATTAATAAAGAATTACGTGGCGTTAGACAGCCATTTCACGCAAAGGGTTGTATAAGGTTACCCGGATATTTCGCGAAACGACTCTGACCGGGGCCGGGCAACGCATTACAGAGCCTCGAAGTCCATGATTTCGTACCGCTGTTTTTCTCTTTCGCACAGAAAAAAAGCCCTTTTAACCTTACATGAAGGATTTCGGGAATTTTTCGCCACATCCTGACGAGTTGAGGAGCCGTTCATGGCCACATCGCAAAAATCAACTTACCACAACATGAAAAAATTGCTATTGCTCACCATTTGCCTGGCAAGTGCCGGCCAGCTTGCAGCACAACACCCAGAGCGCCCAAAGGGCTTGCCGCTTACTGTTACCCTCTTTTCGGAGTCCGTTAGCCTACCCAACTTCCGGAACATTTTTCGAAATGGCCATTTTGGAGTGCGGGTGGGTACCGAACTGTATTATAAAAGCAGCGTGCACCGCCAATGGTTTCAAACCATGAACCTGGGCTACTATCGGCATCGCTACCTGCACAATGGTTTATACCTGAGCAGCGAAATGGGCTATCGGAAATTTTTTGGTAACGCTTTCGCGGATGCGACTGTGGGCGTGGGCGGCCTGATGCTGGATTCCGCACTGCCGCGCTACCAACCTTCAGCGGAGGGCTATAGCAAAGCCTCTTCCGTGCATTTCAAACTAATGCCCACACTGGGCATGGGTGCGGGCTACCGATTTAACCAGCTAACGGTATTCAGTCGTTACGAACTTTTTGGTGAAATGCCCTTTGGCTTCAAGGGTCTTCCTGCGTTGCCACACAAAGCCATTCACGTGGGTACACGCTTCTCCATAAAATAAAACCGCTATACACTTTATGAAAAAAACATTCATTCTTGCCATTTGCGTGCTGGCCATGGCCTGTGCCGAAGAAATAACCATCCTTAAACCTGACGACAAAGAGCAGGTAAGCTATGCACACCATCCCAAGCATGCGGTGTATATGGCCGAGTTGTCCGCTTTCCGCAGCCGCAGCAATGCCCCTGGAAGTATTTTGTTAGTGAAGAAACCGCAGGAAGAGTTGTGGGTGGGCGCCACCGGGTTTTCAAACCTCGCCTATCAACAGCCCATGCATACTAACGACCAGTTTCGCACGGGTAGCGTTACCAAAATGTTCACGGCCGTGGTTGTGATGAAATTGGTGGAGGAGGGCAAACTTACATTGGAAGACACACTGGCCGATTTGTTACCGGAAGTAGATGGAAAAATTCCGCAAGCCGGGGAAATAACCCTTCGCCACTTGCTGTCGCACCAGAGCGGCCTGTTCGATCCGCCCAACGAGAGCCTGCGCTACCAGGGAGACATCATCAATCAACCCGAAGCCATGTACAAAAAAACCGTGTGGCAAGTGCTTGAGCAGTATGTGTTCGGAAAATCGCTGCACTTTGCACCGGGCAGCCGCTATTCCTACTCCAACACCAACTACTGGCTTTTGGGTTTGGTGGCCGAGCGGCTGGAGCAACAACCCATACAACAGATAATGCAACGCATGATCTTTGTTCCGTTAAACATGCAACACACCTATATTGATAAACGGGACGACAGAAATGTGGTGCGTGGCTACGCCAACCTCTATAATGATGGCCACCTGGTAGACGTAAGCCTGTGGGACAGGGCCGAGGGTGATGGCGAAGCCGATGGGGGCATTATTTCTACCGCAGAAGATCTGTACAAGTTTATGGATGGTTTGTTTGGCAATAAGCTGGTTACGCCCGCCACCCTGGCAGAAATGAAAAGAGTACAGTGGTCGGGTTGTGATTCGGAATATTGCGAGTACGGCCTGGGTATTGAAATCTGGCGTACGGGGCTGGGCATAGCCTATGACCACAACGGTGGGCTGGTGGGCATAGAGGCCAACGCACTGTATTATGAGTCTACAGGTGGAATAATGGTGTTATATAAAAACGAGGGAAGTGGTGCCTCCAAAAGTTTTCTTGATGAGGTGATGAAGCCCTGACAGCGGATGCATGCGGCCGATATTGAAGCGGATGGCCCTGGCAGGAAAAGATGATGTCAGATTTTTTTGCCAAGCCACTCTTTAAATTCGGCCGCTTTCTTTTTGCTTACCGTGGCCTCATCGGAAAAAGGCGGCATCAGCTCCAGAATAAGTTTGCCACTCTGGTCTGATTTAAACTGACGTATGGCTTTGATGCTGGCCACCATCTGCCGGTTTATGCGGTAGAAAGTGGCCGGATCAAGCAACTCTTCCAGGTTGTCGAGCGAGGTGGACGATGTGTACTCCTTGCCATCGTAAGTCTTCAAATAGCTGATTTCGTTTCGCTTATAAATATAGGCAACGTGTTGCGTGGGCAGCGGCACTGACGAGGTGCCGTAATTTACCACCAGCAACTCCCGGTAGCCCGAGGCCTCCATCAGGTCGGCCGAAGTGGCCACGCCCGCTACGGCAGTCTCTAACTCGCTGATACGCTTTTCCAGCGTGTCGATTTTCTGCGTGTAGTAAGAATGAAAGTACATGCCCGTGTAAATCATGTGCACCAATACGGTAAACACAACGGTGAGGGGAAAATCGTACACCAGCAGATAGCCGGTATCAAAATTTCCCGGCCGCTCAATGATCACTTCGTTCCACAGATAAATCATTGTGGCCACAATCGGAATGGTGGCCATGAAAGAAAACACTACCTGCAAAACAAAACGCTGGAATCGCTGCGTGATCCAGGAATAGTGTTGATCGAGGTATAAGATGATCCTCCGGTTAACCTCCCAACTCACGGCAACCAGCACGGTGTTCCAGGCCAGGTCCCCATAATACAGAGCCGTTTTCATCAGATTGCCAATGGCCTCATATTCCCCAAAGTGGCGAAGAATAAACCCCAGCAATGGGTAGTTGACCAGGCGCAGCCATTTGTCTCTATAGGCAATCCGCATAACTGTCAAAAATAGTTCTCCGCACAGAAAAGCAAAGCATAAATTGACGAAAGTCATGGGCACATGGGCTGCACATCATGTGAAGGCGTCACAAAGGCGTACAATTTTGGAAGCCAAATCAAGCATTGTCTAACAAGCCGCAGTTGCGCAGACCCGTGGCGGAGGGTGTAGTTATGTTGGTAAGTAGAGAAGCCGGCTGGAAATTGGAAGGACAATACAATGTGAAGGATTGAAAAGGTGTAAAACTTTTCACCCTCAAGTTGTAGCTTCGCAGCTTTACCAGAAAAATGTTAAAAGTAATTGCTTTCGATGCAGACGACACCTTGTGGCACAACGAGGCTTTCTTTCGCGAAACAGAAGAAAAGTTTTATGCGCTGCTTGAAAATTACCTGCCGCGGCACACCGTGGCACGCGAACTGCTAAAAACAGAAATCGATAACATTGAATTATACGGCTATGGCATTAAGGCCTTTATGTTGTCGATGATAGAAACGGCCATTCGTGTAACCGATCGGAAAATTCCGAATGAGGCCATCGAAAAAATTATTGATTACGGCCGCGAGCATTTGCAGAAACCGGTGATACTGCTGGATGGTGTGGAGAAGGTTTTACAACAGTTGAAAGGCCGGTACCGTTTGGTAATGGCCACCAAAGGCGATTTGCTGGATCAGGAGCGCAAGCTGAAGAAATCGGGACTGGAGCATTACTTCCACCACATCGAGATTATGAGCGAAAAGAAGGAAGACGATTTCCGGAAACTCATCAAACACCTCGACATTCCACCTGCCGAATTTGCCATGGTGGGTAATTCGCTAAAGTCGGATGTGTTGCCCGTGCTGAACCTGGGCGGCCACGGATACCACGTGCCTTACCAAATCACCTGGGAACACGAGCGGGTAGACACCCACATTGAGCATGAGCGATTCAGGGCCTTGGCCACCATCAGCGATTTGTTGCAGTACGTGTAGCCGCTTCCGCCTCTTTTTTGATGGCATGCAACATGGCTTTTCGTATCAGGTTGCATTTGCTTACCAATAATTTTTACTACCTTTCTTCACCTTTTGTAAACATTCGACAAGCAATTCGGTAACGCTAAATGTCAAGAGTTATGAAGAAGCTATTTTACTCCTCGATAGCAATTACTGTATTCTCGCTTTCAATTATTTTGTTTCAAATCAGTTGTCAGGAGGACGTTTTCGCTGGGAAGGAGTCTATTCAGAATAAATTTCTTTATACTTACTACGATGTTTCTACAAGCAAAAAGGAATTTTGGATTTCTAATATCGATGGTTCAAATCGGCAGATCATCCCAATAACTCCACCAACAGGTTTTTTTTATGGCACTCCACAATTGACTCAAGACGGAAAAACTTTGATATTTTGTACTGGAACCAGCACAGGAACAGGTAATCCTCTTTCGATTAAATTCTATTCAGTTTCGATAGATGGCTCAAATCTTAAGGAGCTTCCGTTTAGTCATTCAGGTACAGATGCTTCAATAATTCAGACTTATTAATAGTTGCCTTTAGTAGCCCCTTTGATCCTATGACAATCAAGGAAAAGCAAGAATTCAATAGTAGATTTGATAAATTAGTTAGTCCTTACGTCAACGGTTACTCCCAAACTACTGGAATACTATGGACCGATGATAGTGGCAAAATTGTTGTTGTCCAGGCATTTTTAGATTCCTTACCAGTAGATGTTAAGACTTTGGTGGAGCACTTGGTTAATGATGCAAACTCAAAGGGGTTTTCTCGATAATTATCAATAGACTATATCGGACACATACCTGAGGTTCAACAAGCTTTGGTATTTCATATTTACGCTGAACATTTAATCAGCTACCTTTGCTGCCATGATTTCGTATTCTTCTTTTACACTTGATAATGGCTTGCGTGTGTTTGTGCACGAGGATCCCTCCGTACAGATTGCCGTGATGAATATTTTGTACGATGTAGGTTCACGCGATGAGAGTGCTGATAAAACCGGTTTTGCTCACCTTTTCGAACACCTGATGTTCGGGGGCTCGGTAAACATACCCAACTACGATGAGCCGCTGCAACGCGTGGGTGGCGAAAACAATGCCTTCACCAACACAGACATCACCAACTACTACCTTACGTTGCCAGCAGCCAACCTGGAAACAGGTTTTTGGTTGGAGAGCGACCGGATGCTGAGTTTAAGCTTCGACCCCAAATCGCTGGAGGTACAGCGCAAGGTGGTGGTGGAGGAGTTCAAGCAGCGCTACCTCAACCAACCCTATGGCGATGTGTGGCTGAAACTTCGCCCCCTTACCTACCATGTGCACCCTTACCAGTGGGCTACCATTGGCAAAGAGGTGAGCCACATAGAAAACGCCACGCTGGAAGATGTGCAAAAATTTTTCTTTCAACATTACCTTCCCAACAACGCCATTCTGGTGGTGGCCGGCAACGTTACGCACAGCCAGGTGAAGAAGCTAAGCGAAAAATGGTTTGGCCCCATACCTGCCGGGAAAAAGCTGCAACGAAATTTGCCCACAGAACCACCGCAGAAGAAAAAACAAACCCTGCATGTAGAAGCCAACGTGCCCGCCAGTGCCTTGTACAAGGCATGGCACATGGGCGGCCGTTTCGATAGCGATTTCTATGCGGCCGATTTATTGAGCGATGTGCTGAGCCGCGGCCACTCCAGCCGGCTGTATCAAAAACTGGTGAAGGAAAAAGAAATATTTACATCCATCTCATCTTTCACCACGGGCACCATCGATCCGGGGTTGTTAGTAGCCAGCGGCCGCATCAAGCCGGGCATTACCCTTGCACAGGCAGAAGAAGAACTCGATCAAGTGATTCAGCAGGTGTTAACAGACGGTGTAACGGAAGATGAGTTGGAGAAGGTGAAAAACCAGGCGGAATCCACATTGGAATTTGGAGAGGTAGAAGTAATGAACCGTGCCATGAACCTGGCTTTCGCGGCACTTTCCGGCAATCCCGATCTGGTAAATGAAGAGGGCAGACACATTCGGGCGGTAGGCTCGGAAGATATATACGAAATGGCCCATGAGATTTTGCGCGAGGATAATGCCAGTGTGATGTACTACGAAGCCGCCAAAAAATAGCCAGGCTGTTGGTGGCAGCCATGCAGGCGGATATCATTAGGAAGCAGGGATGCTGTATGACCTGAACAAAAACAAAGATTATTAACCATGAAAATGAGAGTGGGTTTAGGGTTTGATGTTCACCCGCTGGAAGAGGGCAGAGATTTCTGGCTGGGTGGCGTAAAGCTTCCGGCATCTAAGGGGGCCGTTGGTCACTCCGATGCCGATGTGCTGATTCACGCCATCTGCGATGCCTTGCTGGGAGCTGCCAACCTGCGCGACATTGGCTTTCATTTCTCCAATAAAGATCCAAAATGGAGCGGCATGGCCAGTTCTTTTTTTCTGAAGGAAGTAACCCGCATGCTTGCCGCGAAAGGCTGGGCAATAGAAAATGTGGACTGCACCCTGACGCTGGAGCATCCCAAAGTGAACCCGCATATCCCCGCCATGAAGCAGGTGCTGGCACCCCTGATGAATATTTCTGAGGATGACATCTCCATCAAAGCTACTACCAACGAGAAGTTGGGCTACGTGGGGCGTGAAGAAGGTGTTAATGCCATGGCCGTGGCCCTGATCAGGAAGTCACTTTAGTTTTTCATCACCCAGCAACATCGAAAGTGTTTGCAGGCTTGGCGACCGGTCGGCTACCAGCTTAAGAATACCCAGGAAGGGGATAAATAAAATCATTCCTGCTACCCCCCACAAAATGCCGCCTGCTACAATGGCAACAATGGTGATCAGCGTGTTCACCTTCAAACGCGTGCTCACGGCCAGCGGAAAAATCAGGTTTGCCTCCAGGTATTGCACAAAGGCAAAAATCAACACCACACCAACAGGATACCAAATGGAGTTGTGCGTAACCCATGCGATGGAAATGGGAAGCAACGACCCCACCAAAATGCCTACATAGGGAATGAAGGTGAGAATGGCGGCCACAAAGCCGAACAGAAATGATTGCGGAATGCCAAGCAAGTAAAGCCCCACGCTGTTCAGCAAACCAACAATCAGGTAAACCAGAGCCATGCCCTTAATAAAGTTGTAATACGATTGAATGCTGAGGTGCAGCACCTCGCGAATATTTTCCTGGCTTTCGGCAGGGAAAATGCGATACAGCACCGCCACCCAACGGTCGCGGTAATAGAGAATCAGCACGGCATAAATGGGTATCAGAATGAAGAGCACGGCCGACACCGCAGAGGCCGATATGGTTTTTTGTATCAACGCCATGGCATCTCCACCCGACTGGTTGACGATATTTTCCCACCAGACCAGTTGCTGCGTTTTGCTGATGTTCAGCGTTTCCAGCCAGCGGCTCAGATCTACCGATGACTGACTGAGTTTTTGAATGAGTGTCGGCCATTGGGAGGAAAAGGTTATCACCTGGCTTACCAACAAAACCACTACCCCGCCCAGCAAAATGGATATGATCGAGAGTGACAAAACAATGGAAGCCATCCGGCTCACCCTCCTTTTCTCTAACCAAAGGCAAATGGGATACAGTATACAACTAATCAGCACGCCAAAGCTGAGCGGCACCAGCAGCGGGCGGCCCACATACAATATGGCCGACCCAAAAACTATATATTGCAGGATCGTTAAAACAGAAACAGAGTAGCTGGCATTGATCATGGCATTTGGTTTGATCAGCAAAGCACCAATTTCGCAAAGAGACGGCAAGGTGGCAAACCTGGAAATCATACAAACGGCTGACGGATCTCATTCCCTGTATAATGCGGATCTGAATGAAACCTACCATTCCAGGCATGGAGCACGGCAGGAATCGGAGCATGTGTTTATAAAGCAGGGCTTCTTGCACTTGGTAGAAAAGAATCTGCAACCGATGTTGGTGCTCGAAGTGGGTTTCGGCACAGGTTTGAATGCCTGGTTAACCTGGCAGAAGGCAGACTTGTTGCATCAAGAAGTATGCTATCGCACCCTTGAAACAATGCCCCTGCCGGCAGCCGTGTGGCAAAAGCTGAACTATGCCAGCGGGCCTGACGAGGCGCTGATGTTTGCAGCCATTCACGAGGCACCCTGGGACGAACCGGCTTCGCTTTCTAAGAATTTTGTGATCCACAAAATGAGGCAACCCCTGCAAAGCGCTTCCGTGCCGCCAGCGTCTGTAAACCTGGTTTACTTCGATGCCTTTGCCCCCGATAAGCAACCCGACATGTGGACGCTGGAAATTTTTGCAAAGGTGTTTGGGTGGCTGAAGCCCGGAGGTGTAGTGGTGACGTATTGCGCCAAAGGGCAAGTGAAAAGAGATTTGCGCGCGGCAGGCTTTGTAGTGGAAACGTTGCCCGGCCCACCGGGGAAGAGGGAGATGGTGAGGGGAAGGCGATTATAGAATCTCGCGATAAGAGTTACAAAAAGTGACACGATGCCTAAGAGGTATTCTCATATCTTGTTTCATCCCCCGGTCTTAGTTATCTTTCAGGCCTTATTTGTTCCAAACTTGAAACGACTTGCACTCCTTCTGAGCTTGCTGATAACTAACTTCTCGGCTTTGGCTCAGTCCGTTCTTGACAAGAAACTGGATGGCCGCGAGAACGGCAAAACCCTTGTAGAAGTCCTTTTGTTGCTGGAATCTGAAAATTCAGTACGGTTTTATTTCAATCTGGATTGGCTGGATGGCATTACAGTGCAGGAAAGCTATGCAGGCAATACGGTGCGATACATGCTCGATGAACTTTTCCTTGGATCAGATCTTAATTACGTGGAGATTAATCCGCACGCCATAGTTTTAGTAAAAGACCCCACGCAGGCTTTGCAGCGAAACACTATTATTAGTTCAGCCATTCGCGAGCGAAAGAAAATTGAAGCGATAACCATAGGTGAACGAAATAATGGTTCGGGCAAAAAGCGCGTTACCCTGAAAGGCACAATTACGGATGCGCGATCGAAAGACCCTTTGATTGGCGTGAGCGTTTTTGTAAGTGATACACAGACGGGTACGGTTACCAATGAGGAAGGTAGGTTCGAGGTGTCCATGACAACGGGTAGTCATGTCATCAATTTTGCTTACGTAAACTACGATGAAAAGGTAATAGATTTGTCCATTTACAGTGATGGCGAACTGACTGTTCAACTTGATGAGGCACCCACAGTGCTGGACGAGATCATAGTACAAGACAAGACCGCAACAGAAATAACAACGAGCCGAATTGGGCAAACGCAGCTAAGCGTGAAGGAAATAAAACGGGCCCCAGCATTGCTGGGTGAGGTAGACCTCATCAAACAAATTCAGATACTGCCTGGCGTAACAACCGCAGGGGAGGCAGCCTCGGGTTTTAACGTGCGTGGCGGAGGCGTTGATCAAAACCTGATTTTGTATGACGGACTGCCCGTTTTTAATAGTTCGCATGTATTTGGGTTCTTTTCTGCATTTAATGCCGAAGCCATTCGCGATGTGTCGTTTTATAGAGGGGGTATTCCGGCAGAGTATGGTGGCCGGGTTTCTTCCGTGCTCGACATCCGATCTAAAGAGGGCGATTACGAGAAGTGGACCGGTGGCGGAGGGCTTGGCATGATATCGAGCAACCTGTTTGTCAGCGGCCCTCTCAGCAAAGAAAAAACCTCAATGGCCGCCTCGATACGCACTACCTATAGCGACTGGCTTATCAATAGCATCAGGAGTAATTATGTAGATCTGCAAAATAGTTCCGTGTCGTTCTACGATGGTGCCTTTAAAGTTGCCCACAACTTTAGCAGCGATGCGAAACTCATACTGTCGGCCTATGCCAGTCAGGATCGCTTTCGGTTGCAAGGCGATACAACGTACTCCTGGCAGAACCTTCTCGGTTCGGTTCGGTTCGACAAACAATTCACACCCAGGCTTGGTAGCAGCTTTGTGTTGGGTTGGGGAAGCTATGGATACGATGTGGACGATGCAGACCTGGCATCGGGATTTAATCTTCAATATCAAATTACCTATCCAACCTTCAAAGCAGATTTTCATTACCAGGGTGGTAAACACAAACTTTCCTTTGGCATTCAATCCAACTATTATCTTTTTAACCCCGGTAGCATCAGGCCCTCCTCCGATCAATCAATCGTGTCGGCTGTCAGTATGGAAGAGCAAACTTCGTTGGAATCGGGCCTTTACATTTCGGATGGCTTGACACTAAACGAGAAAACTTACCTGGAAGGCGGAGTGAGGGTTTCTTCGTTCGGTGTTTTTGGCCCTGCCACAGTTGCTCTGTACGATTCAGACCTGCCGCGGGAAACTTACAATCAGATTGGAACAGAATCTTATGGAAAGGGTGAGGTGGTAAAAACTTTTAATGGTATCGAGCCTCGGGCGTCAGTTCGATATACCGTTACCCCTTCATTCAGTGTGAAGGCGGGCTATAATCGTATCTACCAGTATCTTCATTTAGTCAGCAATACCACTGCCGTTACACCGGTAGATATCTGGCAGCCTAGTAATTCCTATTTCAGACCCCAGTTGGCAGATCAGTTCTCGGTCGGACTCTTTAAGAATTTCAAAGACAAGACCTATGAAACATTTGTTGAGGCTTACTATAAAACGATAGACAATATACTCGATTTCAAAGATGGTGCGCAACTTATTCTGAACCGGAATCTTGAAACGGATCTGTTGCAGGGCAGAGGCACGGCATATGGTATTGAGTCTTCCATTACACGGGCGGTAGGCAGACTTACAGGCTCTTTAAATTATACCTATTCCCGTTCGCTCCGGCAGATTGCGGGGCCCACTTCCTCAGAATCGGTGAATGAAGGTGAAGAGTATGCCTCTAATTTCGATCAACCTCACATTCTTAACTTAACCTGGAAATACAGTCTCTCCAGGCGGTATTTCTTTACTGGTAATTTTACTTATCACACAGGCCGGCCAGTAACGCTTCCGTTGTCCGGCTATCTGGTCGACAATATGCCTGTTTCAAATTTTTCTTACCGTAATCAATACCGCATACCTGACTATCACCGCCTCGATCTTGCTTTGGTAATAGAGGGAAATCACAAGCGGAAAAAGTTTTGGGACGGCACCTGGGCCATTTCATTTTATAATGTTTATGCGCGAAGAAACGCATATTCTGTTTTCTTCAAAGACGATGGCAATGGTGTTTTAAAACCCTATCAGCTTTCAATTATCGGCACGGTACTCCCATCCATCAGCTATAATTTCAAGATATAATATGAGGCGTTTTTTTCTGATCTTCATTTTTGTGATTGTGGTAGATGGCTGCATCGATCCGCTTGAGGTTGCCATTCCCGAAGTTGGTTTTCAGTTAGTAGTAGATGGTTATATCACCAATGAGCCTGGACCTTACACCGTGAAACTTTATCGGGCCCGCCCGTTAGAGACCGATTTAGACAGGTTGGTAGCCGAAAAATTTGCCAAAGTAACGATTAAAGACAGTGAGGGAACTTCGGAATTGCTACGTGAGGTGGATGAGGGAGTGTACCAATCATCACCCAACGGAATTAAAGGCGAAGTAGGACGAAGCTACTGGATTGAGATTGTTACCGTCACAGGGAAAAGGTACTATTCAGATCCGGAGGAAATAAGGCCAGTTGGAGAGATTGACGACATCTCTTATGAGTTTGCCTCTGCACGCTCGACAGACGGTTTCCGGGTTTTTGTGAATGCACGTGGCGTAGATCGGCAAGACGATTGGGTGCGATTCAGGATGGTTGGCACATACGAGGTAGAGACTTTTCCTCAACTTCGAACCAAACGTACCGAAGGTGGAATTGTTCCCGATCCTTATCCCTGCAGTGGTTATGTAAATCAGGATGGCCGACTTACCAGAATTTCAGAATGTTCCTGTTGCAGTTGCTGGGTGAATCAGTATGACGATATTCCCGTGGTTGTGGATGAACAGTTTAATAACAATCAATTCAACAATGTTGAAGTAGGGTTTGTGCCTATCAATCAACAAACGTTCTATCGCAAATTTCGGGTGGAGGTACAGCAAATGAGTCTTACCAATTCAACCTTCCAATTTTGGAGATTAATACAAAGTCAAAAGAAGGGCACCACCGATCTTTTTCAACCGCCAGGGGCCAAGGTTGGAACAAATATTCATCCGGAAAACTCGGACGATCAACCCTTAGGTATATTTTGGGCTGCTGGTATCTACACAAAAAGCATCTTTATCGAAAGAAAAGATATTCCATACTTGATAAAACCAATAGACACACTCATTGCCCCCTGCCAATTTATCCCTTACAGTAGTAATCAAAAACCGTTGTTTTGGTAACCGTGAAATGAAAAAGACACTTTTTACGATCGTATATTTTTTTTGGTTCGGTTCGCTGGCCTGGGGGCAGCCTTTTTTTTCGCAGCAACAATTAATCACACGGATACAAACGTATCTGAGTAAAACACCGGTTCTTTACACCTTCGCTGTCTTTGCCAAAGACAAATATTCACCAGGGGATACCGTTTTTTTTAAGGCCTATTTTTTTGATTTGGCTAATCGGCCCGTAAAGGGCCAGGCTATCCTTCAAGTGGAAGTTTTTAACGAGACGGGGTTACTCGTTGAGAAAATTTCTGTTAACACAAAAGATGGTGTTGGCTATAGTCAACTGATGCTGCCGGACACGTTGTCATCGGGTATATACCGAATTCAGATATACAATGAATGGATGAAGAACTTCGGAACTAGTACTTTTTTTGAGAAAAGTGTTCAGGTTGTGAAAGATAAGCGTATTTCTCGCAAGACCATTTCACCGGAAGTTCAATTCTTTCCCGAAGGCGGAACATTAGTAGCGGGTGTGCCCAACAAAGTTGTAATTGTTTCGAACCAGCGGTCAAAAACAATTACCATCCAGACACAGAACGGAAGTGAACTGTCTCAAGTTGCAATTGATGAGTCGGGAACAGGGTTTTTGGTGTTTACACCTAAACCAGACGATATCTATCGAGCCCGATTGGAAGGTAGCAGTCACCTTTTTCAGTTACCAGTCGCCAATAAAGATGGAATTTCTGTTTTACTGACTCCCTCTTCCACGCACGATTACGTAAAGGCTTTGTTCACAGTACCTGAAAATTCAGCATTCAAGGATCAAGATATTCTTACAGTTGTGGTGGCAGATCAGGAGGTACAATTTTCATCCACACTAAACTTTCGGAATAAAGATGCGATAACTCTTTCTATCCCGCAGCGCGGAATTCCGGAAGGCATTGCGCAACTTCTTCTGTTTGACCAGACTGGAAAAATATTGGCACAACGCTGTTTCCTCGTGCAAGTTACCGGGGCGTTATCAATGAACCATCTCAACATTGGCGCGAAGACGCTTCCGCAGCGGGGGGTTCAGCGTATTGACGTGCGGCTTGAAGATGATCTGGGTCAGCACCCGGGCGAATTTGCGGTGTCTGTAGTTCACCAAACTTTTCAGGTAGTCGAGGAGGCGGTGCGCATGCCTGATCCGCGGAATGTTAATCAATTGTTGATTGACCGGTTTCATAAAAATCTTTGGCAGCGTCAGGATAATCTGTTGGTGGGTTTTCCCGGTTTTCACGACTGGAGCAGCATAATTACTTCTGCCGAATGGAATAGCCCTTATGTGTTACGCACCATGCTAAGCAAAAAAGGGATAGCAAAAATAGAAGGTGCAGGTGCAATACCAGATTCTACCGTTCTCACTTTCTATTTACAAAAGCATTTTATGGGATACGAGACGACTGTTGGAAAGGATGGCACGTTTGACGTCACATTCTTGTTCGACTTTTATGGAGACGATGAGCTCTTCTACATGGCTGAGGCTAAGGGCAAGTATCTTCCAAATATCTCAGTAAAGTGGACAGAGCATGTGGCTGAAGTCAAGCCTGATTTAGCAACGGAAGAAATCGATGAACCTGATCCTTATGCTCAATTCGTTCAAAAAAACAGGATCCTGGGAAAGTCCTACAGTTTTTTTTCTACGGAAATCAACAGCAGTGTAGAATTACCCAAGAACCCTAATGCTGAATTCGAAGATGAATTTATGGGAGCTGATGTATCCATAAACGTTGAAGACTACCAGATCTTTCCAACGATGGAGGAACTCATCAGGGAAGTCATTCCTTCTCTGCAGCATAGAAAAGTAAGGGGTAACTCAATTGTAAGAGTAGTGTTCTCTATACCATCTATTATTCCCACTGGTGACCCGCTTTATATCATTGATGGTGTGATGACAAAGAATACCGATTTTTTTCTTTCGTTAAAACCAGCGGAACTGCTCTTTGTAAAGATTGAAAGAGAGTTGAGTAAATTGAGCCGGCTCGGGGCGATTGGAAAGAATGGAGTTGTTTATGTGCAGACTAAGAATCAACAGGTGGCCAACCGGCTACGTGCTGAAAGTAGGCTTTTGCCGGTTCGTGGACTTAACAAACCTATTGGATTCCGGGGTCCGGTTTACAATTCCGTAGACAATTGGAGGCGGCCCGACTTTAGGCTTGTTCCATATTGGAATCCATCGGTGCAAACCGATTCGAACGGAGAGGCATCTATTTCATTTAAGGTAAGCGATGATCTGGGACCAATGGTGATTAAAATAACGGGCTTTACCAAAGATGGAAGGCCGTTTTCTTTTTCAGAGGAGTTCGAGACGCTGTTTGTCCCGACACCAAAAAACTGATTGTTCGCCACCCCCGCTATTATCAGTCTTTAAACTTCATTAATTTTGCCTTTTAAATCTTACTAGGTGTTAAAGAAATTGGTAAAAGTGGGCCTGGTGCAGATGAGTTGCACAAGCAGCCCCGATCAAAATCTGCAAAAAGCCATAGCGGGAGTGCGCGAGGCCGCGGCAAAGGGGGCACAGATCGTGTGTCTGCAGGAGTTGTTCCGCTCGCTGTATTTCTGCGATGTGGAAGACTACGACAACTTCAATCTGGCAGAGGCCATTCCCGGTCCCTCCACGGAAGTATTGTCAAAGCTGGCCAGAGAGTTGGGCGTGGTCATCATTGCTTCACTTTTTGAGAAGCGAACCAACGGTATTTACCATAACACCACGGCCGTACTCGATGCCGATGGTGCTTACCTGGGCAAATACCGTAAGATGCACATACCCGATGATCCTTCTTATTTCGAAAAGTTCTACTTTACACCAGGCGACCTGGGCTACAAAGTCTTCAAAACGAAATTTGCCACCATTGGTGTGCTCATCTGCTGGGATCAGTGGTATCCGGAGGCAGCGCGCATTACCTCACTAATGGGCGCAGAGGTGTTGTTTTATCCCACCGCCATCGGCTGGGCTACTTCGCAAGATGAGGCCACCAACACCGAACAATATGGCGCCTGGCAAACCATACAGCGCAGCCATGCGGTGGCCAACGGGCTGCATGTGGTGAGCGTGAACCGTGTGGGCTTCGAGCAAAACGGGGCTATGAAATTCTGGGGAGGTTCTTTCGTGGCCAACCCACTCGGATCAGTTTTGTACCAGGCTTCGCACGAAAAGGAGGAAGTACATGTAATGGAACTGGACCTGAATAAAAGCGACAGCGTGCGCGTGCACTGGCCCTTTCTGCGCGATAGGAGGATAGACTCTTACCAACCCATTACCAAAAGATTTATTGACGAGGAGTAGTTTCAAGTTGCCTGTTGTCAACCTATTAGCCGCAGCGTAATCCATACAACACATGACCCCCAAACAACTAGGCTACTTTTTTCCTGCCGAATTTGCACCACACGATGCTACCTGGCTGAGCTGGCCGCACAAAGAAGCCTCGTGGCCAGGCAAAATCGAAACCATTTTCCCTGTTTATGCCGAGTTTGTGAAATGTGTGGCAGAGGCAGAGAAGGTGAACATCAACGTAGCCCATGAAGCCATGAAACAAAAGGCGTTGGGTTACCTCGAAAAGGCCGGTGCTGACTTGTCGCAGATACAGTTTTTCTTTCATCCCACCAACGATGCCTGGTGCCGCGACCATGGCCCTGCGTTTTTGATTCATCGTGCAGAGAAGAAAAAAATGATTGTAGATTGGGGCTACAATGCATGGGGTGGCAAGTACCCTCCTTTCGATCTAGACGATGTCATCCCAACTCTTATCGCGAATCAATACGGTATTCCGGTAGTAAGCCCCGGTATTGTAATGGAGGGTGGATCCGTAGAGTTCAATGGCAAGGGTACACTTCTCACCACACGCGCGTGCCTGCTTAACCCCAACAGAAATCCCCACCTCAGTCAAAAGCAGATTGAAGAGTATCTGGTTAACTACTATGGCGTAGACCATATCCTTTGGTTGGGCGATGGCATTGTGGGAGATGACACCGATGGACACATAGATGACCTTACCCGTTTTGTGAATGCAGACACGGTGGTGACGATCGTTGAGGAAAATAAAAGCGATGAGAACTACACTATTCTTCAGGACAACCTGAAAGAATTAAAGACCCTTCGCCTCGAAAGTGGCAAACAGCTAAACATTGTGGAGCTACCTATGCCCTCGGCCATTGTGTACGATGGTATGCGACTGCCGGCTTCTTATGCCAATTTTTACATCAGCAACAAGTATGTAGTGGTGCCTACCTTTCGCGATAAAAATGATGAGCGGGCGCTTCAGATTTTGCAGAGCTGTTTCCCCGATAGAAAGGTAATAGGCCTCGACTCGGTGGACATCATCTGGGGGCTTGGCTCTTTCCATTGCCTGAGCCAGCAAGAGCCTTCTGTTTAGAAGGTGATGATGTGGTTGGGCGTAATACATCCATCCAGCGGCACATCCCAGGGCTCAGCGTCTTCTATCAGGTCAATAGGCTCAAAAAAAGAATAGCCAACTTTTTGGCAGTCTGCACGGCAGTGCATGAGGAACTGGTCGTAAAAGCCCTTACCATAGCCTACGCGGTTGCCTTGTTTATCGCAGGCCAACAACGGCACCAGTACCGCGTCTATTTTCGATTCTTCGGCAGGCACACCCTGTTGTGGCTCGGCAATGCCCCAACTGTTTACTCTCAGTTGATGAAGCCCCTCAAAGTAGAAATGTTCCAGACTATTGTTTGGCTTCATTTTAGGAACAACCAGGCGCACATGTGGAAATTCCCTGCGTATTCTATCCAGCAAACTCCACGTATCGGGTTCTTTTTTCTCTTCAATAGAAAGAAAAATGTGAAATGTTTTGATGAAGGATAAGTCGAAATGGGCAAAGAAGCGGTTGTAGAGTTGCTGGTTCAGTGAAAAAACCTCACCAGCAGAAAGGGACTGACGCTTTTTCAGGAATAGCTGCCTCGCTTCTTTTTTAGTCATGGTAGCTGAGGAAATGCATCCTGAAGTCAAAAGGGTCGAAGTGGGTGAGCAGCGATGGTATGAAGGAGCGGTCTTGCTGATGGAAGTTCAGGAAGTTGTCAATGCGTTCTTGCAGGCCACCACCGGGAAAGAGTGCGTCTTTCACTTCTTCTATTTGCCGTAGCTTATCGCTGTGCACGCGCTTCTCGGCTTTCAATAATTTCTTTTCAATTTTTTCGAGGCTGTGCTCGCTTCTCTTTGCTTCTGCCGCTACCAACGGTCCCAGTGTGCGGTCAATTGTGTTGGCTCTCTTTTGAACGTCTTCGAACAATGCGCGAACAGCCTGCAGCTCTTTGCCCAGCGTAAGATTGTGATGGGTGTTTTTAAGCACCCAGTGGTTGAACAGATAATTTTTTTCCTTGAAGAAATCTTTTTTGTCGAGGCCGGTCTTCGCAAGCTTGCGCATCCACTGCGCTTCGGCAATTGTTCCAAAATTTCTGGGCAGCAATACGGGGAAAGGTATTTGTGCCTGATCAAACACACCCTTTAATTGCAGCCAGTACACCATTTCGGCAGGGCCCCCTACATAGGCCAGGTTGGGTAGAATTACTTCCTGGTACAGTGGGCGCAAAATTACATTCGGACTAAAATGTTCGGGGTGTTGCTCAATCTCCCGTTCCATTTCGCTGGCAGAAAAACGAATAGTAGAATCGAGCACCACAAAGCCATCGTCCTTCTTTTCAATGCGGGCACGCAGCTTATCTTTCAGATAGAAGAAGTTGATGTCGCGGGCAAACACTTGTGTTTCATAGCCCAGCGCGTTTAGTTTTTTGTTCTGCTCTTCTACTTTCTGTTTCGGAATATGGTGAAAGATGTCTTCGCGAATGGTGTTGGTAAATAATTTTTTTAACGCCACGTCATCACCATCTACTACTAACAAGCCATAGTCGGCAAACAAGGCGTTTACATAGAGCCGCACGGCTTCAGCCAGCGTTTTGCTTTTGGAGTACGCTTCTTTGAATAGGGATACATCCCCCGGTAATTCGCCTGCCAGCTTGTCTAAGCCTTCGGTGCTAAATCTTCCAACTGCACCGCTTTGGTTCGTTTGCCATGTGTACTTCTTTCCGTAAAGCCTAAAGTATTTGATTTCATCGTAGTCATGATCTTCCGAGGCCATCCAGTACATGGGAACAAAATGGTACTGCGGATACAACTTTTTCAGATGTGCACATGCATTGATAACGGTTACAATCTTATAGATAAAATACAATGGACCGGTGAAGATGTTAAGCTGGTGCCCGGTGGTGATGGTAAACGTGTTGTTATCATTCAGCAGTGCCAGGTTCTGCTTTACTTTTTCAGACCGTGCAAGCGATCCGTACTGTTTTGTTAATGAGTTGTTAAGTACGGCCCGGTTGGCCATTGAGAATGACTTTGACTTTTCTAGAATTTGTTCTTTGAAATTTTCGGGTGCCGGAAAGCGGTTATAGAAGTTTCTTAGCTCAGGCTTTTGCTCTACGTAGTCCAGAAAGAAATTTGAAAAGGCGTGGGTATCGCGTAAAGCAATTTTTTCGAGCTGCATAAGTTAACAACAATGTAGGCTACAACAAACCATACCCGAATAACGGCAATTTGTGGATAAGGTTTTTTGAATTTATTTATCCGGCCAATACCTCGGCTGTCAGATCAAATTCAGTGGCTGCAGTAACGCGTGCGTGCACAAAATCCCCCACGCGCAGGTACTCGTTCCCTTCCAGAATCACTTCGTTGTCCACTTCGGGCGAGTCGTATTCGGTGCGCCCAAAGTACAGTCCACTCTCCAGTCTGTCTACCAACACTTTGTAGGTGTTGCCAATTTTCTGTTCGTTCAATTCCAACGAAATGCCTTGCTGCAGTTCCATAATGGCATCCATGCGTTCCTGCTTTACGTCTGCGGGCACATCGTCTGGCATAGAAAAGGCATGCGTGTTTTCTTCGTGCGAATAGGTGAACACACCTAACCTGTCGAAGCGCGAGCGCTCCACAAATCTCAGCATCTCTTCAAATTCGGCTTCTGTCTCGCCCGGATGCCCCGCAATCAACGTGGTGCGTATGGCAATGCCCGGCACGGTGCTGCGAATGGTATCCAGTAGTTCTTCAGTCTTTTCGCGCGTAATGCCTCTGCGCATGAGTTGCAGCATGCGCGTGGAGCCGTGTTGCAGGGGTATATCCAGGTACTTGCAGATGTTGCTCCGTTCGTTCATTACCTGCAGGGCATCCATGGGGAAGCCCGCGGGAAAGGCATAGTGCAGACGTATCCAGTCAATGCCTTCCACATCCGACAGGCGCTGAAGCAATTCAGCCAGGTTGCGCTTTTTGTATAGGTCTAATCCGTAATAGGTAGAATCTTGCGCAATGATGAGCAACTCTTTGGTGCCATTGCGCGCCAGGTTCTGCGCTTCCTTCACCAATTCTTCCATGGGCCGCGATATGTGCTTGCCGCGCATAAGCGGTATGGCACAGAACGAACAGGGCCTGTCGCAGCCTTCTGAAATTTTAAGGTAAGCAAAATGACTGGGGTTGGTTAAAATCCGCTCGCCAACCAGTTCGTGTTTGTAGTTGGCATTGAGTTGTTTCAGTAAACGCGACAAATCGCGTGTGCCAAACCAGGCATCTACCTGCGGAATTTCTTTCTGAAGGTCGTCTTTGTATCGTTGCGAGAGGCAGCCCGTTACATACACTTTTTCAACAATGCCTTCTTCCTTGGCATCTACATAGCGCAGAATGGTGTCTATCGACTCTTGCTTGGCATTGTCTATGAAACCACAGGTGTTGATCACCACAATGTTCGAGTCGTCTTTCTGCGATTCGTGTACGGCATCAATGCCGTTGCCCTTCAATTGGGTTAACAAAACCTCCGAATCAACGGTGTTTTTAGAGCAACCCAGCGTTACAATATTTACTTTGGCCTTTTTATTGCCTTTGGTTTTCAACGTGTTATCAGCTAAATGAGGGGCAAATTTAGCGAAAAATACCTCTTGGCAGACCCCCTCGGGGATGTAGCCAAAAACTATATTTGCGGTTTAAAAATCGGGCAAGTGAGATTTGTTTTTTTTCTGTTGATGCTGATGGGATTAGGGGCCTGCCTGGAGCAGGGCGACTGCCTGATTACCAACACCACCCTGACCAAGGTGAAGCTGAAGAGTGCTAACACCAGCACAGATACCACCATCGTTTTCGCTTCGGTTGCTATTGGCGATGATGTTCTGTTATATGAAAACCAAAGCTTGAACAACCTGGTGTTGCCCGTAAACCCCGCAGCCGATTCTACCCTTTATGTGTTTGAATATGGCGAACGGAAAGACACACTGGTGCTGCGCTACCGCAATGAAACGGTGGTGCTTTCGCCCGATTGCGGTGCGTTTGTATTTCAGCGAGATCTGCGCGCCAGCAAAAACAAGGTGGGCGTAGACAGTGTGCGGTGGCTAAACAAGCAACTACTTAAAAGCGTAACCGTTAATGCGGAGATATTTTTTTAGTCTGGTGTGCGTTGGCGCCTCCATGCTGGGTTGGGCGCAGGAAAAAACCGCGAAGGATACCACGCGGCTTAAATTTGTGCCCACCGGCCTGCGTGTAGGCACAGATGCGATGGCCTTGGCGCGCACCCAGGTGCTCGACCGATTTGAAGGCTGGGAGGTACATGCCGACATTGACTTTACGCGCTATTACCTTACCGCAGAATACGGAACCTGGCGCTCCGATTTTTCATTGGACAACGGAGCTTACAACAATGATGGCACGTACTTTCGCGTGGGCGCTGATGTGAACTTCTTATTAAAAGACCCCGACCGCAACATGGTCTTTCTAGGTGTGCGTTATGGGCGCTCCCAATTCAGTCAGGCAGCTAAGTATCAGTTTGAAGATGCCGTATTTGGCGAAATAGACCAAACGGTAACATCTGCAGATGCGCAAGGGGCGTGGAAAGAAATAACCGGTGGGCTACGTGTAAAAATTTGGAAGTGGGTGTGGATGGGCTACACTGCCCGATTCAAATTCGGGCTCAATACCAAAGGCGAAGGCGACCTGAAAGCCTACGATGTGCCTGGCTACGGCCTTACCATTAAGCCCAACACCTGGGGTTTTAACTATCAGATTTTTCTGCGCATTCCCGTAAGGAAAGAAAAGTAGAAATCTTTCAGTATCTTCATTACGTCAAAAGAACAAGGATGCAGCTATTGGCTTTTAGCGTACTGTGGATATTGCTATCGTGGTGGGCGGCAGCTGTTGCCGAGAAGCGCGGTCATGATTTCTGGACCGTGTTTGTGTTGGCGCTGCTCATCTCACCGCTGTTTCTGGCCCCGCGCTGGTTTCGCAGCAGGCAGCGGCACCATACCTAGCCGTTGCGCCTAAACAGGGAGTCTACAAACTCCATTTTGTTAAACACCTGCAGGTCTTCCACCTTCTCGCCTACGCCCACATATTTTACGGGTATCTTAAATTCATCAGAAATGCCAATTACCACGCCACCCTTTGCGGTGCCATCCAGCTTGGTTATGGTCAGGCAGGTAACATCGGTGGCTTTGGTAAATTCGCGGGCCTGTATCAGGGCATTTTGGCCTGTGCTGCCATCCAACACCAGCATTACATCGTGCGGGGCATCGGGAATTACCTTCTGAATAACGCGCTTTATTTTCGAGAGCTCGGCCATCAGGTTGCTTTTGGTGTGCAGGCGGCCCGCTGTATCAATGATGATGATGTCAGCATTTTGCTTCACACCTTCTTGCACCGCCTCGAAGGCCACGGCCGAAGGGTCGGTGTTCATGCCTTTGGCTACTACGGGCACACCCACACGCTCGCCCCACAGCTTCAACTGGTCTACGGCCGCTGCCCGAAAGGTATCGGCTGCGCCCAGCAAAACGTGCTTTCCCTTTTTCTTAAACTGGGCCGACAGTTTGCCGATGGTAGTGGTTTTACCCACTCCGTTTACGCCTACTACCAACAGCACATAAGGTTTCTTATCGGCCGGGGTGTCAAAATCGGGGATGTCTTTGGTTTGATTTTCTGACAGCAGGGCCGCAATTTCTTCCCGCAGAATCTGGTCCAGCTCGTCTGTGCCCACGTATTTATCGCGGGCCACGCGCTGCTGTATGCGCCCAATGATTTTCAGCGTGGTTTCAATGCCTACATCCGAACTCACCAGTACTTCTTCCAAATGATCTAAAACCTCATCGTCTACTTTCGATTTCCCCACAATGGCTTTCGAGAGCTTGGAAAAAAAACTCTCTTTCGACTTTTGCAGACCCTGGTCGAGCGACTGTTTCTTTTCCTTAGAGAACAAACCAAACATGAGGCATCCGTTTAGTGGCAAATAACAAAAAAAGTCCCATTCGGGACTTTCACTTTTCTAACAATCTGGCTCCGAATTACTTCTTGGCCAGCGTTTCCTTCACCAGGTCGGCAGGAACAATTTCTTCTTTAAAGGTATAGGCACCCGTCTTTTCAGACTTCACGGCACGAATCACCTTGGCGAAGTTTTTACCATCGCCTTTCTTGAGGGTAGCAACTACTTTCTTTGCCATGGTTATTTAATTTCTTTGTGAACAGTGTATTTTTTCATGATGGGATTGTACTTCTTCAGTTCAATCCGCTCCGTAGTGTTTTTACGGTTTTTGGTTGTGATGTAGCGGCTCATGCCGGGAAGGCCAGAGGTTTTGTGCTCTGTACATTCCAAAATCACTTGTATCCGGTTGCCTTTCTTTGCCATGATGCGTTGATCTTTATTCTGTTAAACGGCCATTCCTTTTTGGCGGGCTTCCTTCAAAACGGCTGAAATACCCTTGGCATTAATGGTTTTAATGGCTTTGGTGGAAAGTTTCAGGGTAATCCACTTGTTCTCTTCAGGAATGAAGAAACGCTTGGTCTGAAGATTAGGGTAAAACCTGCGCTTCGTCTTATTATTAGCGTGCGAAACGTTGTTTCCCACTCGCGGGCGCTTTCCGGTTATTTCACAAACTCGTGCCATATCACTTAAAAATTTAGGCCTTTTCCAAAAAGGGACTGCAAATATCGGGAAAACGGCCTCAATTATCCAAAATGATTACCTAAATATTCCATAAACCTCACATAACCTGTGCGATGGCCCCTTTTCGATCCATTTTTTGGCTTATTTAAGAGTTGAAACTACCTAAACTTTAACCAACTATGGTGATTTCTATCAGATCGGCTTTTTTACTACTGTTTTGTTGTGGTTATTTGGCACACTCGCAAAATTATAGTCGCGAGGGGAGCGCTTTGCAAATGCGGGGACTAACGGTAAAGCAGAAAGTGCAGTTCATTAACAAGAACTTCTATAAACTTTACAGTGCAGACTTTAAAAACGCAGCCGAACTGGCCGAGTGGGCCAGTAAGGTAGCTGCCGACAGCCTGTGGCTGGAGGAAGAGGCCTATGCCCAAAAAAATTGGGGCCTTATTCTTTATTTATCAGGAAGTTACGACCAGGTTTTGCCACATTACCTGAAAAGCGTTGCGCTTTTCGAGGAATTACAAAATCCCAGCGGACTTGCTTCTGTCAATAATGAGATGGCAGTTTTCTATCACAAACAGGCCGACCTTGAAAATGCCTATAAGTGCCTCGATGCATCGGAAAAAAATGCCCGCTTGGCCAACGATTGGGAGAGCCTGGGCACCAGCCTGGCACACCGCGCAGCCTTCTTGACCAGGCGCGGCAAATATGACGAGGCAGCTCCGTACATACAGGAGGTGTATAAAATACGGCTGCAAACCCAGGATAGTGTGGGGCTGGGTTACGTGCTCATCGATTTGTCAGAACTGGCACTGCAAAAGAACAACTTAACACTTGCACTACAGTATCTTGACCAGTCAACCGACATTCGGAAGCGGATTGGCGATAAGCAGGGTGTAGCGGTTAATATGGTAACAAAAGGAGAAATATACTTAAGCGTTAACGAAGCGGATAAGGCCGTAGAATGGCTGAAAAAGGGATTGGCTGAGGCCCAGGTTATGGGCTATACAGACCTGGCAAAATTTACTATGGGCGCTTTGTCTGACGCCTATGCCAAAATGCATGATTATAAGTCTGCCCTAAAATATAAAGAGCAGTGGGCAGCATTAAACGACAGCCTTTTCAGCGTGGAGCGAACAAAGGTTATTCAGGAACTTCAAACCAAATATGAAACTGAAAAGAAGGAGAGTGAAATTCAACTACTGAGGCAGGAAAATGAATTGAAAGAAGCTAGACTTAAATTTAACCAAGTGGTGGTGTTGGCGTTGTTGGTGTTGCTCAGCGCATTGGTGTGGCTGGGGTACTTATTGCGCAACCGCATGGCGTTGAAACAACGGGTAGTGTTAGAAGAAACCAAAGCCGAGTTGCGGGCCCAGCAGTTGCAGGCCATCATTGCCTCGCAGGAGGAGGAGCGCAGACGGTTTGCCGCAGACCTGCACGATGGCCTGGGCCAGTTAATTTCTGCCGTACGCCTTAATCTTTCCAAAGAAATTCCCGAAAAACGTTCCATCGGTCAGGCGGTGGAACTACTAAACGAAATGAATAACGAGATACGGAACATCGCCTTTAACCTGATGCCACAAGTGCTGCTGAAGAGTGGGCTGAAGGAGGCGCTGGACGAACTAGCCACGCGCATTAACCGCACTGGTACCATACGTTTGCAGGTAAGCGCCTTCGATTTGTTGCCGCTAGACAATACAGATATGAAGGTAGCCCTATACCGGGTTTGCCAGGAGTGGATTAACAATGTGCTGAAATACAGCGGATGCACTTCTATACATGTGCAGTTGGTGCAGCACCAGCACGAACTGGTAATTACTATTGAAGACGATGGAAACGGGTTCGATCAGGCCCACCTGCAAAAAGGCCAGGGCAATGGCTGGAAAAATATCAATTCCCGGCTGGCTATGATTCAGGGGCAGATAGATATAGATTCTCAACCCGGCCGCAAAGGTACTACCGTCATCATCTCGGTGCCACAAGCCGTTGCCAAGGCTGCCTGACTGCCCCGTCAGTGTAAGCACGGATATCCGAATACCCTCAACGCGGTATTTTCTGCCTGGCAGCGGGCCTCTATCTTGGCAGAAAAAGAAAAAAGACCATGGAATACACGTTTCGCAATTCCGCCCGTGAGGTTGCGTGCACGGTTTCTCTGTCTGAATTCAGCCTTACCCTGAAGCGCGGTAAAGAGGTGCGCGTAGTGCCGTATGCTAACATCGTGCGGGTACAAATTGAACGTAAAAGCGATCGGCTGTTCATAACCCGCCTGTTTCCCGATACTGGAAAACCCATCGAAATTTCCAACCGTTTACACAGCGGCTCGGCAGAAGAAGATCAGTCGCGGGCCTATGCCACCTTCGTGCGGGTACTACATTTTCACCTCAAAGACAAAAGCACTGCAGGCTTTACATCGGGCAAGCGCAGTGCACAATTAGGATTGGAGGCCTTGCTGGTAATTGTTTTGTCTTTTTTAATCTCTTTCGTTTCCGACTATCTGGGTCTGGCTTTGGTCAACCCCTTCATTCAGGGCACAATACTTTCGCTCTGTGCAGGTGCCTTTGTTTTCGTATCCAATTTTAACCAATGGCCGCGGTCTTATGCACCCACCAATATTCCTTTAGATTTCCTTCCTTGAATTTTGCATCCAACCACTTGCAGCACCTAACTTTATCGGCTGTGGCAGCAAAAAAGATAAAGTTGGTTTTGGTGGATGACCACCACATCATTCTGGATGGTTTGGTATCTCTGTTTGAGCAAGACTCTGATTTCGAAGTGCTGGCGGCCTTGCGGTCGGGCGAAGAGGCACTCGATTTTCTGAATAAAGATTTACCGCATGTGTTGCTTACCGATTACAGCCTACCCGGTGTTTCCGGGTTGGATTTTGTAAAGCAGGTGCGAAGGAATTACCCTACGGTAAAGATAATTGTGCTCAGCATGCACGATGAAGCGCACATTATTAAGCCTGTTTTGAAGGAAGGTATAGTAGGCTACCTGTTGAAAAACATTCAGCACAGCGAACTAAAAAGCGCCATACGCCATGTGGCCCAGGGGTTGCCCTATGTAAGTCCGGAGGTAACCCGTTTGCTAATGGACGAAATGAATAAACCCAAAGAGGAACCAGAGTTGCTAACCGAACGCGAACTGGATGTGCTTCGGCTGATTGCCAAAGAATTTTCGAACAAAGAAATTGCAGAGAAACTTTTTATCAGCGAACGCACCGTGGAAACTCACCGCAAAAATATTTTTCGCAAAACCAAAACGGCCAGCCTGGTAGGTCTCATCAAATTTGCCTACGAGGCTAAACTCATCTGATTTTTTCGACCAGTCTATCCGTACCGGCACGGATGGCAATTTCACCATTAGCGGGTATTGAGGCGGGGCAGCAACATGAAGACTTTTGTTCAGGCTTTAACCTAAACAAACGATGAAAAGAATCCTTCTACTGATTGCAACCCTGTGGGTGGCAGCGGGCAGCCTCTGCGCCCAGGAACTGGAACTGGAGAAAACCTACAAAATCTCCCGTGCCTCGAAGCGGGGCACACTGGCGGGTTTAGATTACGACTACGTAGACAGAACTTACACGCTCACCTACTTTACCGGCCAGAAGCGAAACACATTTAAGTACGAGCAGTACGTGTTCGACCACGACTTCAATCTGGTTAGCGACAATGAGTTTGAAGAAGAGGCCGAAAAGATGAAGAAAAAATTTAAGTGGTTTAAGTTCAAAGGCGAAGAATACGTGGTGCAGGGAAATACGGTTGAAAACAATATGATGGGCACACTGGTGCTGCGTAAAAAGCGCATTACCTACAAGTACCAGTTTCTGATGGGCGGCTATACGCGCAGGGTGGAAGTGCTGGAGAAAGTGAAGCCCAAAACGGAAGACGGCAACAAGTTTACCCGCATGGACCATATGGAAGATGATATGACGGGCGACCTGTTTGTGCTGGCATCGGTAAAAGCCAAGGTGGGCACCAAGGGCAATGAAGATGTGGGTGAAATAAAGTTGCTGAAGTTCGATAGCGATCTGAATATGACAAAAATGACCAGCATTGATTTCCCGTACCTTCAAACGCTGGCATTTTCGCGCGCCATCGAACGCCCCAACCCCGATGATGAAGAAGCCCCCGGTATTGCCGGCATGGTGTTTATCTTCGCGCCTTCTAACCTGATGGGAAAAAAATTAGCAGACCCCAACAACAACAACTTTACTTATGTGCGCGTAGACGACCAGTGCAACATTGTGGAACGCTTTAACTTCAACAGCCCCGCCAGCTACTGGCGTATAGATGAAATGCTGGTAAATAATAACGATTTCTATTTTTATGGACCTGCCATGGCGGGCCGTGATAAATATTTTAACGAAGGTGCCGGTTCAAGGATTGGCGGTGGAGAAGTAAAATACAAAGCCGTTCAGTTAATGAAAGTTTCGGATGGAAAAATGGTCTACCTTACCGAGACTGATCTGGAAGAGTTCAAATCCAAACAAAAATTCCCTCCTGGCCAGCGCAAAACACCCGACTATAATGGCCGCGAGTTTGGCGTGCGCAGCTACAACTTTGCGCCTAATGGCGACCTGATTATACTGGGGCAGAACTACGACAAAAACAAAGATGGCTTCATAACCAAATATGAAGATGTACTGGGCTTTCATTTCGATGCCAACGGCAAATTGCGCGCACAGTACGGGCTCGACACCAAAGAGAAAGGCATTACGGTAGATTATAATTACACCAACGGCATCGGCTACTACACGGTAACAAAAATCACCACAGTGTATGCCTGCCCGCAGGCGCTTATTCCCGGCAAGGGCGATGATATGTTTTGGATTCTTCAGGAGGTAAAAGGCCAGTCTCCGCACGGCAAACTGCTAACGTACCCGCGCATGGGTAAAATCAACATGACAGACAATAGCGTTAGCGATTTGAAAACCTTTGGAAAAGGCGAAGGCTACTACCTCGATCCGAAGTATCCTTTCCTGGAAACAGAAGAAGCAGAGAAAGTGGTATTTTTTGGTGCAGACAAAGGCGGCCGCGAATTGTGGTTTGCCCGTGTGGCACTAAAGTAGTACTTCGAAATAAAACCTATTTGTTTAGGTTGGCTTGGCTACTGCCACCTTGTAAGGGGTGGCAGTTCCTTTTTATTCGGCCACCAGGGCCCGCAATTGGTCGAGTGTAAGCTCGGTGAAATCTGAAATGACCAGGTCGGTGTGCTTCAATTCATCGGCCGTGTGGGTAGTGGTAATGCCAATTACTTTAGAGCCTGCTGCCTTACCCGCCTCAATACCCGAAAGAGAATCTTCTATTACAATACATTGGGCGTTTGGCAACCCGAGTGCCTGAGCTGCTTTCAGATAAATTTCCGGGTGGGGCTTGCCGTGCGTTACAAACGTATCGTTCAAAATAGTGGTGAAGTATTTCTCTGTGCGTGTTTTAGAAAGCGTAAACACCACATTGCTTTGCGGGGCCGAAGTGCCAATGGCGCGGGGAACCTGGTGCTGATCCAACAAGTCAAGAAAAGGAACAAGCCCTTTAACTGGCTTTATGTCGTTTTTGAAAAGTTCACGGTAAAGTTGCTCTTTCTCTTCGGCAAATTGTTGCAACTGCTCCGCAGGCAAAACACCAAAGAGGTTGGTAATCCACTCTTTGTTGGTACGCCCGTAAATTTTCTCGCGCAACTGCTCTTCGGTAAGTATATGGCCATGCTTTTCGCAGAACTGCTGCAGGGCAATTTTGTGGAAAGGATTGCTGTCAACAATTACACCATCCATGTCGAAAATAACTGCGAAGACGTTCATGGCTTCTATGCGATTTAAGCCGCAAACATAAATTAAAAAAGAGAGGCCCGCGGAATTATTGGATGATAAACTTTACTGCAAACGATTTACCCGCATGAGTGAAGCGGGCGATGTAAAGCCCCGCAGCCAGATTTTGGATGGCTAACGGATAGGTTTGGTTAGCGGGAATAAAAAGGGGCTCGCACATTTTCTGACCTAAAACCGAGTAGATCTGCATGAGCACATTCCGATCGGCCTTAACAGACAGATCTTCCCCTTTGGCCAACGGATTGGGGAAGAGTTGCACCACAGGCTCGGGAGGCAGGTCTTTGCCTTCAGTATTTTTTAAGACCATCACACCACCCAACACGTTGCCGGCTACAATGGCAGGTTTATCACTATTAAAAAGATTAACAACGGTTGGTGTGGTGCGGGCGCCTAATGCGCGGGCTTCGTAAGTTTGGCTCAGCGAGTTATAAAAAATATTGGTAGCCGGCACGGATAGCACGGGGTTGTAATTTCTGAAATCGCCAATAATGCTGAGTCTGCCTAATTGGTCGGCCATGATCAGGTCGCCACGTCCATCGGCATCCAGATCAGCCACGGCCAATGCAGGCGTTTGCCGCGAGGTACTTTGACCCAATCCTAAATACGCGTTACTTTCCTGAACCAGGTTCAACTGCCCTGGTGGCCCCTGGTTTCGGTAGTAGTGCACGGCTCCCCCCGAGGCACCCACCAGCACATCGGGTAGTCCATCCTGATCAATGTCGGCAACGGTTACATTCTCTGTCTGACCGATTCTGAAATCAGTGTTCACCAGCTGCGCAAGCGAAACCTGTATGCCGCTTTCGGCCATGTTGGGCAAATAATACAGCGATGTAAAGCCGCGCTGCAGGTCGGTGGCGGTAAAGACCAGGTCGGTGCGGCTGTCGCCATTCATATCGGCAAACTGTGGTTTGAGGTTGTAAAAGTTGCCAAATCGAAGAAGACCAAAATCATCGTCTCTTAACTGGAACGAAGGCTGTGCAGGCGTCCCCACATTTTCAAAAAAATAAATTCCGGCCCGGAAGGCAGCATCGGCATAGTGGCCTATAAACAGGTCTTCATCGCCATCGCCATCTGCATCGGCAAAGGCGGGCACGCTGTAATCGCCCACATCAATCATCTGCCCCTGCAAAAAATTGTCTTGCGTAAAAGTAAAAGTTGGTAGCTGACTACTGCCGGTATTTTTGTATAGCCAAACCGAACGAACAAAGTTGGTGTTGGTAAAAGTGCGGGCGTAGAGATTGGGCGATGCAATCAGATCGGGTTTTCCATCAAAATCTACATCTTCCAGAAAGGGTGCCGGAAACTGAAAGGCGGTGAGCGTGGGAGGAGGGAACGGGGTGGCCGCGTTCATCAACGGCTCGTCTTTGGTGCCCTGGTTGGTGAGCAGAAAAATCCTGCCGCATTCCTCTTCCGAAAACAAAACCTCTTTGTCGCCATCGTTGTCAATATCTAGTGTAAGCAGGGTTTTGCCGCCCGCATGTTGGGTGCGTCCGCCACTGGGGGGGCAGGCGGTACCAAACGTAAACAGGCCGCAACTGCACTCTTCAAAGCCGCCATAGTTTTGTGTTACGCGCTCCAGTTGCAGCGAGTCGCAGGTGCCGGTGCGCTCCATGCTCAGGTTTTTGTGCCACTCTACGGTTCCTGCTCCGATAAAACGCACATTCAAAATATCCAGGTCGCCATCGCCATCTACATCGTCAATGGCGGGGATATCGCTTTGATTGACTTTGAGGTTGATGTTGCCGCTAAACCCTTTGGTGAGCAGCGGGAAACCCGGATTGTACAGACGCCACGAAAGCGGCTGACCGGGAGCGGTGGTGTTTACAAAAACCTGTATGCCAAATGGGTCGCTGGTAAAAATGTCTTTGCGGCCATCGCAGTTAAAGTCGCGCAGCAACATCCAATGAGTGATCTGTGCAGGGAACAACGTTTCAAATTCGGGCGCGTACACGTACCTGTTCTCTTGTCGTAAAAAAGTAAGCAGGCGGCTGGCGGTGCGGTCGTAAACCACCAGGTCGTTCTGGTTGTCGCCATTCAGATCTATGGTATTGAACTGCGCTGAATTAAGTCCTCCCGCCCAGGCCAGCGGCAAGGCGCCACCCGGGGTTTCTACCGGAATGCTTTGATCGAAGGTATACGTGAACTGGGCCTGGGCCGCATGTACCATCAGCAACAGCAAAAGCACACCCAAGCGCAGCATAAAAATAGTTGTTTAATTACTAACACCAACGTTCTACCGACTGTTATCTTGCCTGCAAGATAGTTTTGTTGATTGGGTTCTTATGGCAGCCGACATTAATTTTCTGTATTCAAAATACCTGGAATCGGGAAAGGTTTCCACCGATACGCGACAAATCACCCCCGGTTCGGTATTTTTTGCATTACGCGGGCCCTCGTTCAATGCCAATATGTTTGCGGCCGAGGCGCTGGCCAAAGGTGCCTCGCTGGCAGTGGTAGACGATGCCTCTTGCGCCAATGATGCCCGTTGTATGCTGGTGCCCGATGTGCTCACCACCTTGCAAAACCTGGCACGGCACCATCGCGCACAACTTACCATACCGGTTATCGGATTAACCGGCTCGAACGGCAAAACCACCAGCAAAGAATTGGTGAACGCGGTGCTGAGCAAGAAATACAAAACGTTTGCCACGCGTGGCAACCTGAACAACCACATTGGCGTGCCGCTCACTATTCTCTCGATAAATAAAACCCACGAGTTGGCCGTGGTGGAGATGGGCGCTAACCACGTAGGCGAAATTGAGATGCTCTGTTCCATTAGTCGGCCAACGCATGGCTTTATTACCAATATAGGAAAAGCACACATTGGCACGTTTGGTGGTTTCCACAACATTATACGGGGTAAAACAGAATTGTACCGCCATCTGATCGAAAATTCCGGCACGGTGTTCATCAACTCTCAGAATGCCATTCTCATGAAAATGGCGCATGAGTTCGCGGCACCTGTGCTCTACCCGGCCGAAGGTGATTACTACCACTGCCGTTTGTTGAACAGCCAGCCCTTGCTGAAAGTAATGGCGGAGAACGGGGCCGAACTGCAAACCCAAATGGTGGGGGCCTATAATTTCGAAAACGTGGCCGTGGCGCTTTGTATTGGAAAATATTTTGGTGTAGATGCACCTGATGCGAACCGTGCCGTGGTGGAATATGTGCCCGGCAACATGCGGTCGCAGATTATTAAGAAAGGAACCAACACCATTTTGCTGGATGCCTACAATGCCAACCCGAGTTCCATGGAGGCCGCCATCAGTAACCTGAGCACCATGGAGGGCAAAAAAGTGGCCATACTGGGCGACATGTACGAGCTGGAGGACGAAGCCGAACGAGAACACCAACGAATGGGCGAGTTACTGGCGCAAAAAAAAATAGACCAGGCGTTTTTGTGTGGCCCACTCATGGCGGCAGCGCGTGCCACTTTTCCACAAGGCATATTTTTCAACGACAAACAAACGCTGATGGACTACCTGAAGCAAAACCCGATTCAGCATGCCGCCATCTTGATAAAAGCCTCGCGCGGCATGGCTTTAGAGCAGGTGCTGGAGGCGCTTTGAAGTAGCAGACACAAGCAGGATAAAATGCTATGGACTTTAACCAGATACTTACTTTTCTTGCCCGATTGGCAAAAAACAATAACCGCGATTGGTTCGAAAAGAACAAAGGCGACTACCTGCAGGCCAAAGAAAACTACGAGGCGTTTGTGGCCCGGTGGTTGGAAGAGTTGATCAAGTTCAATCCCGAACTGGCCACACTCAACCCAAAGAAATTAGTTTTCAGAATTTACCGCGATGTGCGCTTCAGCAAAGACAAAAGCCCCTACAAAATAAATATGGGTGCCGGTGTTTCTGCCAATGGTAAGATGGAACAGGAACCTGGCTATTACCTGCACATTCAGCCCGGCAACCAAAGCTTTCTGGCGGGCGGCATGTACATGCCCGATGCGGCAAATCTTGCCAAAATCAGGCAGGAGATTGCTTACAATGCCGAGACGGTTGTGGGCATTCTGAAGGACAAAAAGTTTAGGAAGTGGTATAACGGCCTCGATCATTTCGATCAGTTAAAAACGGTGCCGAAAGGGTATGCCAAAGATCATCCGCATCTGGACTTGTTGAAGAACAAGAGCTTCATTGTGACGCATTACTTTTCCGACAAAGAAGTAAAGGACAAGAAATTTTTAAAGCAGGTAACAGAAGCAGCACGTGCTATCAAGCCACTCAACGATTTTTTAAAGGCCGCCATTGCCTGATGGGTGCCTACCTTCTTGAGGTAAGAGGCCTCCGAAAAAACTTCAGATCCCCAACACCTCTTTTAGCCGCGTGTAGCCGCTTTGGCTTAACGGAACCCGCACTCCGCTTTTCAGCAAGCCCACGTGGTTATCTTTTTCCAACGGTTCAATGCGGGTTAACTCCTGCAGGTTGATAAGGTAAGACCGGTGCACACGCACGAATTGCGTGCTGTCTAGCGATTTTTCGAAGTGAGTAAGCGTTTTCTTCTTCAGGTAAAAACCTTCGCGGGTGTATATCTTCACGTAGTCGTCAAACGCTTCCAGGTAGTGGATGGTCTGAATCGGCACAATCACAATGTTGTTCCCTTTTTTCACCACAATGCGGCTGTGCTCCTCCGGTTGCGTGGTGCTGGCCAGTAGGTCAATGGCTTTTTTGTCAAAGCCCTGGGGTTGCTTTTGTTTCCACTTCAGCAACGCTTTATCGAACCGGTCCTTAGAAAAGGGCTTCAGCAGGTAATCGATGGCGTGTGCCTCGAAGGCCCTCATGGCAAATTCATCGAAGGCAGTGGTAAAAATTACCGCTGGTGGGGTTTCCAACAGCTCCAGCATTTCGAACCCGTTAATCTTGGGCATCTGTATGTCGAGAAATATCAGGTCGGGGTTGTGTCGCGTAATGGCCTTCACACCTTCAAATCCATCGTTGCACTCTTCCAGAATTTCAACATCGGGGTGCGTGGCCAGGTATTCTCTCACCACGCTGCGCGCCAGGGGTTCATCGTCTATCAGCAGGGCTTTGATCATTGGGGAATTTTTATGGTAGTAGTAAAAGTATTTTCGTGTGTAGAAGTTTTTAGCAGGTCGTTTTGAGAGTAGATAAGGTAAAGCCTGCGCGATATGGAGTTCAGGCCAAATCCTGTTCCCTGTTTTGGCCGGGCGGTAGCCGGATCGAACGGGTTGCTCACTTCCACAAAAAGCGCCCCGCTTTGGGCGTAGGCTTTCAGCCTGATGGTTATTTCACCCACGGTATCGTATAAGCCAAATTTAATGGCATTCTCTACAATAGGCTGCAACAACAGTGGCGGCAGCATCATCGACTTTACTTCTTCTGCCACCTCCACTTCAGACTTTAACCGATACCCAAACCGTACCTTTTCTATGTCGAGATATAGTTGTAGGTGGTTGAGTTCCTCTTGCAACGAAACCCGTTGGCGGTCGTCTTTGCGCATGGTGCCGCGCAGAAAATCTGAAAGTTGTTGCACCATGGTGCGGGCCTGTTCGGGTTGGCTGCCCACCAACGCGTTGATAGAGTTAAGGCTGTTGAAAAGAAAGTGCGGCTGCAGTTGCTGGCGGAGTTGCACCAATTCTGCCTCCTTCAGCAGGCGGGCTGCATCTTCTTCGCGCTTGTTTCTTTCTTGCTGCTCTAACACATAATACCACAGCCAGCTTAGCGTGGCTACAAACAATACCTGCATCCAGGCAATCAAAAAACGGATGGGCAGCGATTGTTCCAGAAAAACCAGATAACCAGGTTCCACCGGCACCACTTTGGGCAACAACCACGGAATGGCTACATAAGAGAAAACGCCTGCCAGTACCAGGCTCAGAAAATGTACATTGATGATGTTGCGGGAGGTGGGCCTGTAGAATTGAAGAATGAGGTTCATTACGTAGGCAGCCAGCGTGAGGTCTGCCTGTGTAAGGGCGGCATCGAAAAAGGCCAGTTGCCAGCTAAAGCCGAACGTATGCACCAGCCAGGCGCCCACCAGCGTCCAGGTAAACCACCAGAGCAGGAATTTTAGGACCGGGTGTTTCAGAATGCGCTGCATGAAAAAAAATGTGCCGCAACAAAGTTAGGATTTGCTGCGGCCTTTTAGCTACACTTTACAATCAAATGCAGACTGCTGAACGGTTTGCATCAACACGGCCCGTTGGTGTATCTGTTCTACGTAGTCAGCTTCTTCTTCTACCTCGTGTATAGATGAGTAAAGTTCGGTGCCGTCTTTCAGTTCGTTTACCGGATGCAGCTCTGCCACGTTGATGAACTCCCACTTCACCATCTTGTTGCGGTGGTTCAGAAAAGCATCTTCTTCGCTGATACCAATAATCCGTGCTTTTAAAAATGCTTCTTCAAAACTATCAGCCGCTACCAGGCGCATGTGTTCATCGAACTGAGGCTTTTGTGCGCCTTCGCTTGCAATACGAAAAATTATTTTTGCTATGTACCAGTTCATCGGGGGTTTCTTTTTCGGTTACACAACACGTACCAGTTCTATCCGTAGCTCTTGATATCGATGCCACCAAAAATGCACGTGCCTTTTAATACCAACACTTTATTGGGGTCGGGCTCGCCAATGTCTTTGCGCTTGTCATCCAGGCCTCCAAAAATAGCCACTATCTCCGATTGAATTTTCCAGTTGGAGGGAACAATGAGCTTGGTGCCACCAAAAACCTGGGTAAGGTCGAGCACAACCACACCGTTGATGTCTGCCTGGCTGAGGTTCAGGTCGGTGCCGCCAAAGAAGTTTACCACATCGCCACCGCGAAAACTCTTGGAGATGATTACTTTCTTGGTGCCGCCAAAGATGGTTACCGTGTCCAGTATATCGTCAGACGAGGTGCCGTTACTTACAGGCCCCTGCAGGCCTTCCCAGTTTTTTTTGGTGCTGCGTGGCCTCAAAATCATTACCAGGCCGATGCCAATGATAATGGCAGGCCAGATAAAGTGCCTGAAGCCCAATTCAGGAAACCAGTCATCGGCCAGGAAGGCGCTACCAATAAGAATGGGTACCAACCATCCCCACGAACGGAACGAGTGGCGCGCACCCATAAACAAACCAAAGGCAATCAAAATCATTTCCCAACTGAAGAACCAATGGGGGAAGTAAACGCCCATTTCATGGGCCAGCAGCAGGGAGCCGAACAATATCAATACTAATCCACCCAACACTCGTCCCGACAAAGTATTGCCTGTTTTAACCTTCTCCTGCTCGCGCGAATATTTCGTTTCCATACTTTTGAATTTATACCCAAAAGAACGCAGCGCCTGTGGTTTTGGCGACTGTTAAAAGGCCGGGTTCGGCCGCGTGTCGGTAAACGGGGGTTGGGCGTAGGTGAACGCGGGCGGGGCTATTTTTTCAACATCCACTTCATCAGCGGGCCGCTGCTCATGCTGGTTACAAGCGCCATAATTACCAGCGAAACGAATACTCTTTCATTGATCAGGCCGTTCTCGAGGGCAATCAAGCCAAGTATGATTTCCATGGCACCCCGTGCGTTCATGCCAAAAGCAGCCGCCAACGACTCGCGCCATGTAAAGCCCCCCAGGCGCGTGCCCAGCCCGCTACCAATAATTTTACCCGCGAAGGCAATCACCAGGATAACGAGCGTTAACCAAAAGTCGAAGTTTGCTATGAAGTTTACGCGCAGGCCAATCGATACAAAAAAGAGTGGAGCAAAAATATTGTTGATGAACTGGTGCACAATTTCCTTAGCCCGTTCGGAAAGATGTTCTGAGTCGCCCAAGGCAATGCCGACTATGAAAGCACCAAAAATGGCGTGTATGCCAATGTATTCGGTAAAGGCTGCCGCCAGAAAACACAATGCCAGCGCCAACGAAAGCAAGCCTCCTGGCCATGCAAAATTTTTGTTCACCCAGGGCAGCATTCGGTTCAGCAAACCCCGGCCCAGCGTGAGCATGAACGCAGTGAACCCGATGGTGAGTAAGATGGTATTGGTTAACGTTACATGTTGATTTCCTTTACCGATAATGCCCAGCACCACAGAAAAAATGAGCCAGCCAATAATATCGTTGATCATGGCAGAAGAAATGACCAACATACCCATGCGCGATTTAAAGATATTCAGGTCCATCAGAATGCGGGCAATAACGGGTAAGGCGGTAATGGCCATAGAGGTGCCCATAAACAAGGCATAGATGAGCGGTTCGATGCCATGGCTGTTACCAAATATAAAGGGGAAGTAGTAGGGGAATATGAAGCCAATGACAAATGGAATAACCAATCCGAAGAAACTGGTATACAGGGCTTGCCTGCCTTGCTGCCATACAATGTGCAGGTCTACCTCAAGGCCGGCAATGAACAACAACATTACCACAGAAATTTGTACAATACCATCTAGCACCAGCGAAGAGAGGCCCGGAGGAAACAAGGCATAAAAGTATTCGGGAGCAACCCATCCGAACAGGGTAGGCCCCAATAAAATGCCCGCTAATATCTCGCCCACCACTGCCGGCTGTTTGATTTTTCGCATTACCTCGGCCAGAAGTCGGCCTGCCAGCAGCATAATGCCCAACTGCATCAGCAGATTCATCACTTCCAGTTGGCTGAGCTTGTTCATGGCAACGAGCTTTTTTTGGTTACATCGGTTGGCTTAACAATCAGCACATTGCAGGGCAAGTCGGCCAGAATGTACTCCTGGTCGTGCGGAAAAAACCGGTCGAAGAGGGAGAACCTGCGGGCGGGGGCACCCACCACCAGCAGATCGGCTTGTTTGCGCTGGGCAAATTTCACTAACTCAAAACCAGACTTTCCCGAAATAATTTTGATGTTCACCTTCAAACCTTCGTGCGGGATACGCACCAGCAGCCGTTCTACCTTCTCTATCTCATCTTTTACCAACTGGTGGCGTGTCTGGTCGTATTCTTCTTCCGATAGTTGATCGCTCGCAGCCATGGTGAGGCCGTACATTTTTATTTCGCGCACAATGTGTATCCAACTGGCACCTTCTCTTTTGCCCAACAGGAACGCCAGGGCAATGGCATCTTGCACATAGGGGCTGTCTTCAGCATTTACTACAATATTTTTCAGCGGTTGTTTATTAATGACGGTAAGCACGGAACAAGGCGCTTTTCTCAAAATTTTTCGTGCCACTGATCCCAAATAATACTGTACTAGGTTTTCTTTTTTCAAAGCTCCTGTAATCAACAAATCGATTTGCTCCGATTTACACGCCCTCAAAATGGCCTTGGCGGGATCGCCCGTCTCCCAAACAATCTGCACCATGTCGGGGTTGAGTGCTGCTGCCAGCAGTAGTGCATTCATTTTGGCTTCATTGGCAGGGGTGTGGGTGCCCACATGAATAACCACCAGGGTGCCATGCAGCGCCTTGGTAAGCCGGTTCGCCTCCCTTAACATAGCTTCCGCAGTGGGAGAAAAAGCAAGGCCCAACCCGATTCTCTGGATAACCATGGCTCCCCAAAGTAACGATAAAAACAAATACACCGACACCTGGCTCAGACCCTGCAGCGCCCCATAATGCGTTCACGGCCTTCACGCTGCTGCTGTTTGTCAGGGCTTTGGTATTCAGAGATTATGGTGCCGCCACACTTGATCAGATCCTCTTCCTCAACCTTTGCACCTCACTGTCAGCCACCATGCTGGTGGCTGTGTTGTTCATTCGACTGAACTGTTACATCGAAGATAAGATACAGATGCAAAATGAGATGCTGAAACGCAACAATGCCGATCTCGACCGCTTTGTGTACAGCGCTTCGCACGATCTGCGCGCCCCCTCAATTCTGTGTTGGGCCTCATTCAACTGGCGGAAAACGCCACCGAAAAAGAATTTGCCTACTACCTGGGGTTGATGAAGACGCGGATCCACTCCATGCAAAGTTTCATTCGCGATGTAACCGACTTCTCGTGCAATAACCGCATGGCGCTCGATAAGGTGCGCGTAGAACTGGCCGCCCTGGTGGTAGATATCTGAGCGGCCCTTCGATTTATTGACGGTGCCGATGCCATTTGCTTCAAGCTCGATCATTGACCCAAAGCGGGTGGTGGAAACAGACCCCGCCTGCCTCAAAATTGTGCTGGGCAACCTGCTTTCCAATGCCATTCGCTACCACGACTTCAGCCACGTAGCACCTTATGTTTCTGTAACGGGCCAGGTGGAAAACGATGTGCTGCACCTGGAGGTGCAAGACAATGGCCAGGGAATAGACCCCGAGGTTCAACCGCCCATTTTCGAGATGTTCTTGCGGGGCAACCCAGGTTCCAAGGGCTCGGGTTTGGGTGTTTATATTGTGAGCGAGGTGCTGGCCAAGGTTTCGGGAACGATTAAGGTGGAGTCGGTGCCGCGCAAAGGCACCACTTTTCCGGGTGGCCATTCCGCTGGGCTAAAAACTCTTCATGCGGCTGCCCGCACTAATTCCAATCTATATTCTATTTTTGCCGTCTTATGGCACAGCAAGACGACAATTTTTTGAAGAAAGTGATCTCCCATGCCAAGGAGTATGGGTTCATTTTTCCTTCCAGCGAAATTTACGATGGACTAAGCGCAGTGTACGACTACGGCCAGAACGGTGCCGAGTTAAAGAACAATATCAAAGAATATTGGTGGCGTTTTATGACGCAACTACACGACAACATTGTGGGTATCGATGCCGCCATTTTTATGCACCCTACCACGTGGAAGGCTTCCGGCCACGTAGATGCCTTCAACGATCCGATGATAGACAACAAAGACAGCAAAAAGCGCTACCGTGCCGATGTGCTGGTAGAAGATGCCATCGGTAAAATGGAAGACAAAATTGAGAAGGAAGTGGAGAAAGCGGCCAAGCGTTTTGGCGAATCGTTCGATAAGGGCATGTTCGTGAGAACCAACCCGCGCGTGTTGGAATACCAGAAGAAGATAGACGAAACTAACCAGCGACTGAAAGATGCCATGGCCAATGGCGATATGGCGGCCATGAAGCAATTGGTGGTAGACCTGGAAATTACCGACCCCGTGTCGGGCAGCAAAAACTGGACAGACGTGCGCCAGTTCAACCTCATGTTCTCTACCGAGATGGGATCGGTGGCAGAAGATACCAACAAGATTTACCTGCGCCCCGAAACCGCCCAGGGAATTTTTGTGAACTTCTTGAATGTGCAGAAAACGGGCCGCTTGAAAATCCCCTTCGGCATTGCGCAGATCGGTAAGGCCTTCCGCAACGAAATTGTAGCGCGCCAGTTCATTTTCCGCATGCGTGAATTCGAGCAGATGGAAATGCAGTTTTTTGTGAAGCCGGGCGAGGAAATGAAGTGGTACGAGTTCTGGAAAGAAAAGCGCATGCGTTGGCACCAGGCGTTGGGCCTGGGTGCAGAGAACTATCGCTTCCACGATCATTTAAACCTGGCGCACTACGCCAATGCCGCCTGCGACATTCAGTTTAATTTCCCCATGGGCTTTAAAGAACTGGAAGGCATCCACTCGCGCACCGACTTCGACCTGAAAAACCACGAGAAGTATTCAGGCAAGAAACTTCAGTATTTCGATCCCGAACTCAATCAAAGTTATATTCCGTTTGTGGTGGAAACTTCTGTAGGTTTAGACCGTATGTTTTTGGCCACCCTGAGCAAATCGTATAAAGAAGAAAAGGTACCTGCAGGAGAAGAGGGGAACGAGAGAGTGGTGTTGTCGTTACCGCCTGCCCTGGCGCCCAACAAAGTGGCCATATTGCCTTTGGTGAAGAAGGACGGCTTACCAGAAAAGGCCGAGGCTATTGTGAAAGAACTGCACCTGGACTACCGCACGTACTACGAAGACAAAGACACCATAGGCAGACGTTACCGCAGAATGGATGCCATAGGCACACCTTTCTGTGTAACGGTAGACCACGAGACGTTGCAAAACGATACCGTTACGTTGCGCCACCGCGACAGCATGAAGCAAGACCGTATCAAAATAGCAGAGGTAAAATCACATTTGGAAAAAGCCTGTTCAATTAAGAACTTGTTGGCCTCCATCTAATCCGGAGGTAGCTTGAATTTTGTCTGGGGTGCCCTTTTTGTTATGCTCTTCCTGGTGGTGGTTACCTACCTGGAAAATTTCAAGAAGGTAAACCGGATGATATTCCCGTTGGAGCCCGAGGTCATCCGCGAGCTGCGGAGGTATTTCCCCTTCTATCGCCATTTTTCTTTTCGCAGAAAGAGAAAGTTCGAGACGCGGGTAAAGTCGTTTCTCAATTCGTTCGATTACCAACTGCGCGGCAACATGCGGCTTACGCCCGAAGTGCGTGCCATTCTCGGTGGCACGGCCGCCAGAATTTCTATGTACCTGCCCGAAATGTGTTTTAATTATTACAATGTGATTGTATTGTATCCCAGCGTGTACCGATCTAAGTTCACGGGCAGAAAGCACAAAGGCGAAGTGAACCCGGGTGCGCGCATTATTGTGTTTTCGTGGGAGGCCGTGATGGAAGGCATCAACCGCAGCGATGACGGCCTGAACCTGCTGCTGCATGAATATGCCCACGCTTTGTATTTTGAACACATGCTGATGAAGGCCGACTACGAAGTGTTTAACGAGGAGGCCTACAACAGGGTAATGGCGCAGGCAGAGATAGAGATTGAGAAAATACGCAGAGACGAGCCCCACCTGTTGCGCAAATATGCAGCCACCAACATGGAGGAATTTTTTGCCGTGGCGGTAGAAAATTTCTTCGAGCGCTCGGCCGAATTTAAGAAAGGCCTGCCCGAGTTGTATGGAACGCTGGTATTGCTCTTCAGGCAAGACCCGCTGCGGGGTTAGATTTTTTACTAATTTTGGATTATGCGTACCCTTATCATTAATGTGGTCAAAAAGAAAGACTTAAAGTTGATCAAAGAATTGTTGGACAGGCTCGAGATAGAAGTGACTGAAAATAAAACAACCTTACGGAAGCAACTCCCCAAGAGTGGCTTCAAAACGCAAAAGGATTTTTTGAAGTTTGCCGGTTCAACACATGGAGAGTTGGTGAGCAAGGAACACATTCGTAGCCTGGCATGGAAGAGAAGGAGTTGATCATTTGTGATACTGATGTTCTGATTGAGGTTTTAGATCGGAACAATCCAACCTTGCAAAATGAATTGTTGAAAATTGGTTTCAAGTCCCTGGCAATAAGCGCAATTACCGCTGGTGAACTGCTTGTAGGATCGCGAAACAAGAAACATTCAAAAAAAATTGAACACTTCTTAAATGAATTGATCGTTATTCCGCTCACAGGGGAAGTATCAGCGACTTTTTTGAATCTTATAAGTAAGTATTCGTTGAGTCATGGTCTCCGTGTTCAGGATGCACGGATTGCTGCCACAGCTCTCGTCTACGATTTCCCACTCTTTACATTCAATAAAAGAGACTTTAAGTTCGTAAAAGGCATCCGCCTGCATTGATTTTGAACAATGAATTGGAACCTCCTTCTCTCATCTCAGCGTTTTGGGCAAACAAAAACAATAAACACCGGCCAAACCCGCAGTGCGTTCGAGCAGGATTACGACCGGATCATTTTTTCGCATCCGTTTCGCAGGCTGCAAGACAAAACCCAGGTGCACCCGCTGCCCGAACATGATTTTGTACACACACGCCTAACGCATAGCCTTGAGGTTTCAAGCGTGGGGCGTTCCCTGGGTCGCAAAGTGGGCGAAGTGATCATACAACGTCATCCCTCGTTGAAAGAGCAATTCTCGGCTTTCGATTTTGGGGCCATTACCGCTGCGGCCTCGCTGGCACACGATTTGGGCAACCCACCCTTTGGGCATGCGGGTGAAGATTCGCTCTCTGATTTTTTTGTTCACGCTCCGCTGGGGCAATCATTTAGCAATAAAGTATCTGCAGAGGAGTGGGAAGACCTGAGGAAATTTGAAGGCAATGCGCAGGGTTTTCGCATTCTCAATAAAAACCAGTATGGACTAAAGCTTACCTATGCCACGCTGGGTGCCTTTACCAAATATCCTTGCGCTGCCCTCTTTCCGCAACGCGACAAATCGAAACGCAGCCAGAAAAAGTTTGGATTCTTCCAAAGCGAGCAAGCCATTTTTCAGGAAGTAGCTACAAATTTGGAGTTGTTGAAGGCACCGCATGGCAACTGGGTGCGCCATCCGCTTGCGTTTTTGGTGGAGGCAGCCGATGACATTTGTTACAGCATTATAGACCTGGAAGACGGTTGCAGCCTGGGCTTGGTGAGTTTTGAACAAGCCATGGAGTTATTCAGTGGCGTGATTACCGTTAGCCAATCTAAGTTGGGCAAGCTGAGCCAACTGAATAACCAGGCCGAGAAAATTGGCTACCTGCGCGCACTGGCCATTGGCGATTTGATGGATGAATGTGCCACGCTGTTTCTCGACTATGAGAAAGAAATTCTGGAAGGCACTTTCGATGTGGCCTTGGCCGACCGTTGCCAGTCGAGTGAAGCGCTGAAAAGCATCATTGACGTATCGGTTGAAAAAATCTATCGCGCGCGTAAAGTGGTGGAGATTGAGGCCGCGGGCCACGAAGTTTTACCGGGGCTGATGCATGAGTTTACGCAAGCAGCGCTATCGCTGCGCGATAAGAATGCTTCGCGTAAGTACACCAACCTGCAGAAGTTGTTGCCCACGGAAACTGTGTTTGCCATTCAACATAATATCGATAACGATTACCACTTGTTGCGGCAGGTGATCGATTTTATTTCGGGACTTACCGACCGCCATGCCATCAGCCTGTATCGAAAGATGAAAGGGTTCGAGGTTTAGACTTAAGTCGTCCCACCACTCAAAGTGGTGGGACGACTGCTAAAAAATGACTGTTTCCAGCCCTGCATCTAAACTTGAAACGGTATCTCTGTAAAATTGATCTTCATTATCCGGAAGGTCGATGAGTGATCTCCCCAATTCTATGTTACAAATCCCAGGAAAGCCCTTCCTAAATGAATAGTAGGGCCAAATCTTCAATGCGATTAACCAAACGAGCCCGAATAGGATTTTGATGAATATAATGAAAAAAAGCTCGGGCGTATTCATTAGTTGTCAACTCCTTGGCTTTTGTGTTTTGCTGAAAAAGAGAGCCTGTAAAACCCTCTTGCTTTTGAATAGCCCTGGTATAGGAACTCAGCAACACGCGCAAATTTCCCGAAAATTTGGCCTGATCGAATGAATTTCTGGTGCTGATGAGAAAATGAAAATGATTGGGCATTAAACAAAACGCAATAAACTCCACCTGATCGCTAAATACTTTAGCCACCTTCTTTGTATGAAGAAGTGATCATTACGCTTCTGTAGAAAGATGGGCTGTTGATTATTGCCACGATTATATAAGTATGATAGAGAAAGCCGGAGGGTAATCTCATCGTGATTACACCGTTTAAAAACTTCGTCACTGATTTCGATTATTCTTTTTCATTAGCCATTGCCCCCTTTGCATTTTTTCAGCATCTTCCCTCTATGAACCTCAATCTGAAGGCGAAACAACAAAATACATTCGATGCCATTGTGGTAGGCTCCGGCATCAGCGGTGGCTGGGCTGCCAAAGAATTGTGCGAGAAGGGCCTGAAAGTGCTGATGCTGGAGCGTGGCAAACCCGTTGAACATCCGAACTACACCAACAGCACTAAAAATCCCTGGGAGTTAGAGTATGCTGGCCGATTGACAGAAGAAGACAAAGCCCGTTGCCCCATACAAACCCGCCACTTCTCGTATCGTGGCGACAACAAAGATTACTACATCAACGACCTGGAGAACCCTTACCATGAAATAAAACGTTTCGATTGGATTCGTGGAGATATTGTGGGCGGGCGCTCGGTGTTGTGGGGTCGGCAATCGTACCGACTAAGCGACATGGACTTTGAGGCCAACCTGCGTGATGGCATTGCCACCGATTGGCCCATTCGCTACAAAGACATTGCGCCCTGGTACGACTATGTAGAACAATTTGTGGGCATAAGTGGCCAGGCCGAAGGCATCCCTCATCTGCCTGATGGAAAGTTTCTTCCACCCATGGAAATGAATTGTGTGGAGAAAGACTTCAAATCCAAACTGAAACAGGCGTTCCCCGACAGGCACGTTATCATTGGCCGTGTGGCTAACCTTACACAGCCGGTAAAGGGCCGTGGCCAATGCCGGTACAGAAACCTTTGCCACCGTGGGTGCTCCTATGGCGCCTACTTCAGCACCAATGCCAGCACCCTGCCTGCTGCGTTTGCAACTGGTAACCTTACGCTTCGACCCCATTCACTCGTTAACCGCGTACTTTACAATGAGCAGATAGGCCGTGCCGTTGGTGTTGAATTAGTCGACACGGAAACCAACGAAGTGCTGGAGTACTATTCAAAGATTATTTTTTTGAATGCAGCCACGTTGGCAACCGCGTTCATCTTACTAAATTCCACCTCTCATCGCTTTCCCAACGGTTTGGGTAATGGCAGCGACCAGGTGGGGCGCAACATCATGGACCACCACAAGGGTGCAGGTGCCAACGCTTCGGTTGAAGGTTTTCTCGATCAGTATTATTCGGGCCGCAGGGCCAATGGCTTGTACATTCCGCGGTTCAGAAACATGAAAGGCAAGCGGGCAGACTATATCCGTGGGTTCGGCTACCAGGGTGGCGCAGGCAGAGGCGGGTGGGGTAGTGTTACCAACAACGATGTGTTAGGTGCTGAGTTGAAGGAAGCAGCAGCCACGCCAGGCCCGTGGGGTATTGGCTTTGGTGGTTTTGGCGAATGCCTGCCATACGCAGAAAACAGGGTAACACTCAATACCAATCTGAAAGACAAGTGGGGCCGCTACACGCTAAGTACCGAAGTGGAGTTTAAAGAAAATGAGCGCGCCATGCAGAAAGACATGGCCGAGGCGATGGCAGAAATGCTGGAGGCTGCGGGCTATAAAGACGTGAAGCCGTACCAGAATATCTCTTTCCCTGGCAACGCCAACCATGAAATGGGTGCGGCCCGCATGGGGCGCGACCCGAAGACCTCGGTGCTGAATGCCTACAACCAGATGCACGAGGTGAAAAACGTGTTCATAACCGATGGTTCTTTTATGACTTCTTCGGCTTGCGTAAATCCATCGCTTACCTACATGGCCATGACCGCGCGCGCCTGCGATTTTGCCGTGAGGGAACTGAACCGCCACAACCTGTAGCGGCCCGATTCGCTAAGACTGTTGCAGTACCCGCGTAAAAACTGCTGAAATGACTCATTTTGCGTATTTTTTTCGCGCTTTCCGGCCGTAAAATCAACCCAGAAAACCAACTAAAAATCCTTAGCTTTGCGGGTTCTAATAACCTGAATAACGTTTTTCATGTGGTTAAGAATCGCTGATGGAATTATTAGGTTTCGCTGGCCCCTCATGGGCGTCATCGGGCTCATCACCATTGTAATGGGTTACTACGCCTCTCAGGTAGAAATGAGCTACGATTTTGCCCGCACCGTACCGCTGGACGATCCGGACATGATTGAGTTGAACAACTTCAAAGCTCAATTTGGTGAAGACGGCAACACAGTGGCCATTTGCGTGAAAGACAGTTCCCTGTTCACGCTCGAAAAATTCCGTGCCTTTCGCGAGTTAACCGCCAACATTCGCTCCATCGAAGGGGTGGGAGGTGTGTTGTCGTTGCCCATCATGCAGATTGTTCTGAAGGACACGGCCAACACCCGGTTTTATCCGGTGCCGTTGTTTCCCGAAAACATCGATACCCAGGCACAACTCGACAGCTTGTTGCAGGTAGCCCTCGGTCAGAAATTATTGATCAGCCAGTTGATGAATACCGGCAACGGAGCCACGCGCATCATTGTTCCGGTAAAGAAAGAGTATGCCAACTCGGCCAGGCGCACCGATGTAATGAACAGCCTGCTGCAGTATGGCGCCACCTTCACAGAGAAAACAAACATAGACGTGCACTATGCAGGATTGCTCTTCGTGCGGTCTATCATGACCACTACGGTGCGCAAAGAACTCTCGCTGTTTTTATACCTCTCCGCCATCATCACGGGCGTTATCATGCTTTTGTTCTTTCGCTCGGTGCGTGCGGTTATTTTCTCTATGATCATGATTGGCGTAATGGTGGTGTGGGTGATGGGGACCATTGCACTGTTCGGATTCAAGATCAGCCTGCTGAGCGGGTTGATACCACCGGTTATTGTGACCATCGGTATCACCAACGCCATCTACCTGCTTAACAAATACCACCTGGAGTATGTAAAGCAGAAGGACAAGCTCGGGGCCATACGTGTGGTGGTACATAAAATGGGCCTCGCCACTTTCCTTACCAATCTCACCGTAGCCATTGGCTTCCTCACCTTGCTCTCAACGGATATCATTGTACTACGCGAATTTGGCATTGTAGCAGGCATCAACATCATAGCTCTGTTTGTGGTCAGTCTGGTGATGATACCCGGCATACTGATGTGGATGCCCGAGCCCACCACCAAGCACCTGAAACATTTAGACTTTAAGATTTTGGGCGGTTTTGTGAAAGCCATTGATCTGATGGTACACCGCCACCGTGTTTACATCTATGTGGCAACCGCTGTGGTTGTATTTTTTGCCGTTGTGGGGATGACGCAGCTTTACTCGGTAAGCTATATGGTAGACGATATTCCGGAAGATAGTCAGGTAAAAAAAGACCTTAAGTTTCTGGAGGAAAACTTCAGTGGCATTATGCCGCTGGAGATGGTGGTGGATTTGCAAACGAAGAGGCGCAGACCGCTGCTGGAAATTAAAAATATTGAGGCTATTGACCGATTCGAGCAATCGATGGATTCAATAACGGTAATGTCGCCACCACTGTCGGTAATTAGTCTGGTGAAGGCTTCCAAGCAGGCTTTCTACAACAACAACCCCGACCGTTATGCGCTGCCTACCAATGCAGAAAAGAATTTTATTCTTCGTTACCTCAAGGGCCAAAGCGACAGCAGCGGCCTGTTTAAGGCTTTTGTAGATTCCTCTTTCAGCAAAATGCGCATTTCCATGCAGATGGCCGATATTGGTTCTGAGCGTATGGACTCTTTGGTAGACCTGGTGATTTTACCCAAAGCGGAAGCACTGAAAGCAGAACTAAAAGAAAATCTGCGGTCTGACAAAGACTCAGTGCACATTGCCATCACGGGTTCGTCAAAAATCTTTATCAAAGGCAATAAGTTTTTGATTGATAACCTTACCGAGAGTTTGATATTGGCGTGTATCCTCATCACGCTGTCGATGGCTATTTTGTTTGCCAATGCACGTATGATTCTGATTTCGCTGGTACCCAACCTCATTGCTTTGATGATTACGGCCGGCCTGATGGGTTATTTCAACATACCTTTGAAAGCAAGTACCGCATTGATTTTCAGCATCACCTTCGGCATTTCGGTAGATAACTCCATTCGCTTTTTAGCCAAGTACCGGCAGGAACTGTTGGCCACCGGCTTTTTTGTGCCGCGCTCTGTTAGCGAAAGCGTGCTGGAGACCGGTAAGAGCATCATCTACACCAGCGTGGTTTTGTTTGCAGGCTTCATCATATTCGCGTTTTCAGATTTTGGCGGAACAATCGCATTGGGCGTACTCACATCCACCACGTTGGTAATTTCCATGTTCACCAACCTGATTTTGCTGCCTGCGCTGATTCTCACCTTCGACCGGCCCAAGAAAAAAGACCATGAAAAGTTATTGATCGATGACTTTGATTCATCGTTTTACGGAGAGCAGGAAGATGAAGCCATTGATTTGAGCAAGATTAAGATTCACGACCGGCAGGGATCAGCAGAATAAAACATACTGAGATGGACGTTAAGCAGAAATATCAAATTGTAGAAAAGATCATACAAACAGATGATGATCTTTTGCTTTCTGAGATTCGAAGTCTTTTAGGGCTTTCGGGTGACTTTTGGAACGATCTGCCCTTAGAAGTGAAAAAGAATATTGATGTGGCTAAAACAGAATTGGAAGAGGGTAAGGAAATAGAGCATGACCAGGTAATGCGCGAAGCGCGTGAAAAGTATTTAAAATGAAGGTAGTTTGGTCCCCAAGGGCTCGCATTACATTTTTTCGCATTCTTGACTATTTGGCTGAAAACTGGACGAATAAAGAAGTGGAGAACTTCAATGAGCGCACTGAAAATTTAGTTGAGTTAATCAAAAAAAGCCCAAGGCTTTTTCCTTATTCAAAAGAACACGATGTGTACAGGTGCGTGTTGGTTAGACAGGTTAGTTTGTTTTATAGGATTAGAAACGAAAGAATTGAGTTGCTGGTATTTTGGGATAACAGACAAGATCCAGCCAAATTGTTTGCCGAGTAATATATGTCAACGAAGTACAAAGAGTTAAAGGAAATGAACTTCGCCAGAATAGCCGAAGAGGTGCTGGCGTATTGGAAGCAGGAAAAAGTTTTCGAAAAATCGGTGAGCAACCGCGAAGGTGCTTCGTCATTTACTTTCTACGAAGGCCCACCCTCGGCCAATGGTACCCCTGGTATTCACCACGTAATGGCGCGCACGGTAAAAGATGTGTTCTGCCGTTTCAAAACATTGCAGGGCTTCCAGGTAAAACGCAAAGGTGGTTGGGATACCCACGGGTTGCCCGTTGAACTGCAGGTGGAAAAACAGCTCGGCATCACTAAAGACGATATCGGTAAGAAAATCTCGATTGAAGAGTACAACAGAAAGTGCCGCGAAACGGTAATGATGTACAAAGACCAGTGGGATGACCTGACTGTGAAAATGGGCTACTGGGTAGACCTGGAGAAGCCGTACATCACCTACGAGAAGGAGTACATCGAATCGCTGTGGTGGATATTGAAGCAACTGTACGACAAACAACTGTTGTACAAGGGCTACACCATCCAGCCTTACTCACCAGCCGCGGGCACGGGTTTAAGCTCGCACGAACTGAATTTGCCGGGCACGTACAAAGATGTGAAGGACACGTCTATTGTGGCGCAGTTTAAAGTGAAACGCGATGCGCGGAGTGAGTTTTTGTTTAAAGGAACTGATAGAGATGTCTTCATTCTTGCCTGGACCACTACTCCATGGACGCTGCCGTCCAATACGGCACTGGCTGTAGGCGAAAGAATTACCTACGTGCAAGTTAACACCTTTAACCCGTACACGCACCAACCCGTTAGCGTGGTGTTGGCCAAAGATTTGGTAGCAAAATACTTCAGCGACAAAAACAAAGATTTGAAACTGGGTGACTATAAACCTGGTGATAAGGCCATTCCATTTGAAATTGCGCGGGAATTTACCGGTAAAGACCTGATCGGTATTCGCTATGAACAACTGATGCCCTACCTTCAGCCGTTCTACGATGCAGATAAAGCTTTCCAGGTAATTGCCGGAGATTTTGTTACCACCGAAGACGGTACGGGTGTGGTACACACTTCGCCTACTTTTGGTGCAGACGACTTCCGGGTGGCCAAACTGAATGGTGTACCCGCCCTCACCGTGAAAGATGAGGCAGGCAGTGAGGTGCCTACCGTAGACCGTAAAGGGAAATTCATATCCGTAATTGGCGAGCAGCTCAAGGCTGGTGTGGCGAAATACAACATCAAAACACACAAGCCGCTGGGTGCTGACGATTTTTATGTAAAAAACTACACCAACGAAGATGAGTCGCATCCCGACTATAAATCCACGGATGTCATCATCTCCATTATTCTTAAGGAAGAAAATAAAGCCTTTAAGGTTGAGAAGTACGAGCACACCTACCCGCACTGCTGGCGTACAGACAAGCCCGTGCTCTACTACCCCCTCGATTCGTGGTTTATCAAAACCACTGCGTTGAAAGACAAGATGGTGGAGCTAAATAAAACCATCAATTGGAAGCCCGAGAGCACCGGCACTGGTCGTTTTGGCAACTGGCTGGAAAATCTGGTGGACTGGAATTTGTCACGCTCGCGCTACTGGGGCACACCTTTGCCAATCTGGAGAACGAAAGATGGCAAAGAAGAAATTTGTGTGGGCTCCATCGCACAGCTTCAGCGAGAGGTAGAAAAAGCGCGCAAGGCGGGCTTCGCCAATTCGTCATTCGATACTCAGAATTCGTCATTCGATCTTCATCGCCCTTATGTAGATGAAATTATATTGTTGAGTTCGAAAGGCGAGCCGATGTATCGCGAGCCCGACTTGATTGACGTGTGGTTCGATTCGGGCGCAATGCCCTATGCGCAGTGGCATTATCCGTTCGAGAACCGCGAGGTGTTTGAGAATAACTACCCTGCCGACTTCATTGCCGAGGGAGTAGACCAAACGCGTGGCTGGTTTTTTACGCTGCACGCCATTGCTGTAATGCTCAGCGAAAGCAGCGATGACATCAAAGCGGTGAACAAAAAGGTAGGCAACAAGGGAGTTGCGTTTAAAAACGTTATCTCCAACGGCCTGGTGCTCGATAAGAACGGCAACAAAATGAGCAAGAGCAAGGGCAACGTGGTGAATCCGTTCGAAACCCTGGCTAAGTATGGCCCCGATGTGGTGCGCTGGTACATGATGGAGAACGCGCCTCCTTGGGATAACCTAAAGTTTGATTTCGATGGCATTGTGGAGACGCAACGCAGGTTTTTCGGTACGTTGATGAATACCTACTCATTTTTCGCATTGTATGCCAACATCGATGGCTTTTTGAAGGACGAATTAAACAATGTGCCCTTCAACAAGCTTTCGTCTTTGGATAAGTGGATACTGACAAAAGAGCAATCGTTGATTGAAGAAGTTACCGCAGCCTATAATGACTACGAGCCCACGAAGGCAGCACGCGCTATTCAGCAGTTTGTGAACGATCACCTGTCGAACTGGTATGTGCGCCTGAACCGTAAACGTTTCTGGCAACCTTCTTCTGCCGGTTCTTCCGCGAACGCGGGTGTTACCAGCGAAGGGAACGCACACTTGTCGGAAGATAAGCGGGCAGCCTATGAAACACTGTTCGAGTGTTTGATGGTAACCGCTCAATTGATGGCACCCATTGCGCCTTTCTTCAGCGAGTGGTTGTATAAAAGCCTTACCGACAATATTCGCGACCGTGCAAAGAAACACAACACACCTTTGCAATTCGAATCGATTCATCATACGCTGTTGATCAAGGCCAGTGAAAGCCGGAAAGATACTGAACTGGAAAAGTCGATGGACTATGCGCAGCGCATTTCTTCGCTGGTGCACTCTATTCGCAAGAACAGCAAGATAAAAGTGCGCACACCGCTTCAGAAGATTTTGTTGCCAGTGCTGGACGAGAAGTTTGCACAGCGTGTGAAAACCGTAGAGAACATCATCAAGAGCGAGGTAAACGTGAAGGAGATTCAATACATAGACGATACTTCGGGCGTGGTGGTGAAGAAGGTGAAGCCGAACTTTGCAAAATTGGGCAGGCAGTATGGGGCTAAAATGAAGGACGTAGCTGCGGTGATCAATGCATTTACCAAAGAAGACATTGCGGCCATTGAGAAACTGGGCAAGTTGAACAAAGCAGGTTTCGATCTCGTTTTAGAAGATGTATTGATCAGCTCCGAAGATATACCCGGCTGGGCGGTGGCGTCTGAGGGGGGTATTACGGTAGCACTAGACATTACTCTGACGGATGAATTGAAGCGCGAAGGGGTAGCGCGTGATTTTGTAAATCGTATACAAAACATGCGCAAAGACCTTGGTTTCGAAGTGTTGGATAAGATTGGCATTGAGGTAGAATCGAACAACGGGGTGACTGGTGCCATTACAGAATTTAAAGACTACATCTGCACGGAAACCCAGGCGCTGAGTTTAGAGCTAAAAGATGCGGTAGCCGGGGCCACCGAAGTGGATATGGATGAATTTATGTTGAAAGTGAAAATCACGTTGAAGAAATAATGCGCGTTGCCCGATACTTTTTGATTGCCCTGGCGGTGATTATCATAGACCAGACAAGCAAGCTGCTGGTGTACAAATACATGCATTTGCATCAGGAGATAAATGTAGTGGGCGATTGGTTTCGCCTGCACTATTTGCTGAATCCCGGCATGGCATTTGGCATCCGCTGGCAAAGCGAGTTTGGCAAACTGGCTCTTACGTTTTTTAGAATTGCGGCCATGTTTGGCATAGCTTGGTATTTGGTGCGTATGGAAAAAAAGGGCGCCCACACGGGCTTTCTGATTTGCCTGGCTTTGATTCTGGGCGGAGCCATTGGCAACGTAATAGATAGTACTTTTTACGGGGTCTTGTTGAATAACGCACCACTGGATGCACCCTACTTGTGGTTCCACGGGCAGGTAATTGATATGTTGTATTTCCCCATCTTCCAGTTTGTCTGGCCCGACTGGGTGCCGTGGGTGGGTGGCACATTCTTCGAGTTTTTTAGTCCTGTTTTCAACATTGCCGACTCGTCAATTTTTGTTGGCGTGGTAACCATTTTGGTGCTGCAACGAAAATTCTTTTTAGAAAAAGAAGAACTGGCAGAAACAACCATTACCACAGAGCAGATTATTATCACCGAGCAAACCGTGTCAGACGAGGGCGTTCAGCAGCGCGCCACGGTGTATATGGATCGCAAAGAGGAGCAACCCGGTGACGAAGAACGAAAGGCATCTAACGAATGAACCATGGCTGAGAACCTTTTGATATCGGAGAGTACAGACAAGGCCGAACGATATGAAACCTTGCTTCCGCAGCTGGAGTCGTTGGTGCTGGGCGAAAGCGATGCAGTAGCCAACCTGGCCAACATGGCAGCAGCGCTTAAACAAGCCATGAATTTTTTCTGGGTGGGATTTTACCTCGTTAAAGATAATCAATTAGTGTTGGGCCCCTTTCAAGGTCCGATAGCGTGCACGCGAATTAGTTTCGGAAAGGGTGTATGCGGCACTTCGTGGAAGGAGAAGAGGACGATTCTTGTTCCCAATGTAGATGAATTTCCGGGTCACATAGCCTGCAGTTCAGCATCTAAATCTGAGATTGTGCTGCCCGCCTTTAAGAATGGTGAAGTTGCGCTGGTGTTGGATGTAGACAGCGACCGGCTAAATGATTTTGATGCTACCGATGCCCTTTACCTTGAGCGGGTAATGCGCGCGATCGAAAAATTTCTATGATGCCGCCATGGCCGCATCGCTTGCTTCTGTCTATCGGGAAAACCTGAGTGCTCTGGCCGTACAAAAGGGGCAGCTCGATGCAGTGATCGGGCGCCTGGCCTGGCTGCGGTTATTCACCGTTGCATCATTATTCCTCATATTCTACCTCGGGTTTTCAAATAATATCTGGTTTTATCTGTTACTGCCGGTGGCAGGCATTTTCCTTTTTCTGGTAAAGCAACACGGAAAGAAAATCGCGGCACGTGCCATGGTGCAGCAGTTGATTTATTTGAACGAACAGGAATTGAAGGCGCTGTCTTTCGATTTCTCTGCTTTCGAACCGGGCGAACGCTTTAAGGACGAACATCACGCTTACAGCTACGACCTGGATTTGTTTGGTAAGGGTTCCTTGTTTCAGTACTTGAATCGTTGTGCTTCCCCACTGGGCGAAGAAAGGTTGGCCAGTGATCTCTTAGCCGAAGATCGGCAAACAGAAAGTATCATGGCAAGGCAGGCGGCCATCAAGGAGTTGGCCCCAGCCTTGCACTGGCGACAGCAACTTTGGGCCACGGGTAAGTGTTCGCCAGTTTCAAAAGAAACCATTCAACACCTGAGCGACTGGCTGCGCGAACCAAACTGGGTTACCGCAAAAATCCAATTCGCCATCATGCGGTGGGGACTGCCGGTACTTACGTTGATTCCTTTAGGGCTGTCGTTTTTCAATAGCAACTTGATGCTTTTGTTTTTACTGATGTTCATCATTCAGTGGAGTGTTTTGTCTTTATTCTCCAAGCGTGTGGGTAAAACCATGTTTGCCTTGTCGCGCTACCGCGGATCGTTGGAAAACTATGCCCAGCTCTTCGAGTTGTTCAAGACCCAAAAGTTTAACTCGCCCCTGCTACAACACCACACCCAACAGGCAGACAATGCGTTCGCGGCCGTTCGGAAGTTTTCGAAATTGGTGAACAACCTGGAAGCGCGCATGAATCCCATCGCAAACGCTTTTGGCAATGGCATCTTTGCATTCGACCTGCATGCAATGGCTGCACTCGAAAAATGGCGCGATCAACATGGAAAACACCTGAATCAGTGGCTTACTTCGTTGGCGGAGTGGGATGCGCTGCTTTCGCTTGCCCATTTTCATTACACCCATCCATCCTTCTGCTTCCCGGAGTTCACCAACGATCTGAAAATGGAGGCAAAAGAGGTAGGCCATCCGTTAATTGCTGGCGAAACGAGAGTTACTAACCATTTTCCTGTCATCGAGGCGCCAGCTGTTACGATCATTACTGGTGCCAATATGGCGGGCAAAAGCACCTGGCTGCGTGCGGTGGGTGTTAACTTTGTGCTTTCGCAAGCGGGTGCACCGGTATGTGCCGCGCATTGGCGGGGGCCGGTAGCGTGGTTGCGCAGCGGCATGCGCACCACCGATTCGTTGCGAGACCACCAATCTTACTTTTACGCAGAACTGAAACGTCTTCAGCGGATCACAGAAGAGTTGCGTGCAGGCCACCGCATGGTGGTGTTGCTGGACGAAATCCTGAAAGGTACCAATTCGGACGATAAGCAGGCAGGCTCGCGCGAATTGATTTTGCAGTTGATACAAATGCAGGCCTTGGTGTTACTGGCCACGCACGATGTAGCACTGGGCAGTATGGCGAAAGAGTTTCCTGCAGCCATACAAGCCGCGTGTTTCGAGAGCGAGATACGCGATGGTCAATTGTTTTTCGACTACCGGCTACGACCGGGAGTTGCACAAACGCGCAATGCCACTTTCCTCCTTCGCAAAATGGGCATTGTACCCGGCATCCCGGCACCCTAAAATCAACAAGTTTTTTTCTTAACTTCGGGAACACCTGTTTCCCATGCGCCTCTTATTGATGCTATTTGCTGCGTTTGCCGCTTGGCAAGCGCAGGCACAGATTGGAGCCAAGGCCCGTCAAACCAACCAGTTGACCGGTGTTTGGCAAAATAGTCAGTTTGGTTATCAGATGACCTTGATTCTGAATGAAGATGGAACAGGGGAGTTTGACGGAGAATCGATTCGTTATGCTACACAGAACAGCCAATTGGTGGTTACCCAGGCAGGCCAGCAAACCGGCTATGTTTATACGCTGAACGCCCATACGCTTACTCTTTCGGGGGGCGATATTGATGGATCGATTGCCTTTACGCGCAGTGGCTCACAAGCGGCCGCCCCACCCTACACATCCCCGCCTGCTGCGAATTCTACCACCCCCACTGCAACGGGCAGTGAATTGTTGGGTGCGTGGTCTGGCTATGGCGAAACCATCGAATTCAGACCCAATGGCCAGTGTGTGTACCTGGGCCAAACAATTCCTTACACGGTATCGCAAGGGCATGTCATACTCACCATTCAACAAAGCCAGGTAATGATGGCCTACCAGGTGCAGGGTTCGCAGTTAACGCTAACGGTCAATGGAAAAGCATTGAGCTACACCAAAGGCAACAGTTCACCAACGGATACTGCCGCTGCGCCCAACCCGGGTAAAGGGGCGGTAGCGCAAGAGCTGGTGGGCAAATGGTGTTATGTAAATGTAACGTCAACCAACAGCGGGGGTACTTCTTCTGACGAATGCATCACCTTGCATGCCAACGGAACTTTTGAATATTATTCCGAACGGTCGATGAGCACCAACACCAGTTCTTTCTGGGCGGGCACATCTTCTCAGAATGCCGATCAGGGTACGTGGTGGGTGCAGGGCGATCGTATCTTCTACCAATCGCAAAAGCAGGGCCAGGGCTCCTACCAGTTGCAGAAGGTAAACCACCCAAAAAATGGCGACCCTATGATTGTGCTGGATGGCACCGCCTATGTTACGCAATACCAAAAAGCACCGTGGTAACAGGTTCCAAAGAAAACAAAAAAGACAATCGCATGAATACGAACATCTCTCGCAGAAATTGGCTGAAGTCCTCGCTGGGTCTTTCGGCAGGCATGCTGGTGGCCTCTTCGTGGGCCGATCAGTTGCTGGCAGGCCCCATAAGCCGGGCAGAAGCCATGCATCGCTTTGCCCCCAACGGAAAATTGGTACGGTTAGGGTCTAATGAAAATCCTTATGGTCCTTCTGAGCTGGCCCGCAAGGCCATTGCCGAAGCCATGGGTGAATTTAACCGTTACGCCTTTGAGTCTGTACAGGCCTTTAAAAAAGTGCTGGCCGAAAAAGAGGGGGTAACACCAGAACATATCCTGGTGGTGAACGGATCTTCGGAAACCCTGTGCCTGGCCGGTATGGGTGCCGCGCTGGAAGGAGGCGCAGTACTCTCTGCTTTCCCCACCTTCCGCTCGTTAATGGACTATGCTGAAAAAATGAAAGCGCGGTGGGATAGGGTAGACCTGGATCAGTACCACGTACACAACCTCGAGGCTTTGGCCTCGGCAGTAAAAGCAGATACCCGGTTGATGTTTGTGTGCAACCCCAACAACCCGACCGGTACCGTAGTGGATGGCCAGAAGCTGGCTGACTTCTGCATGGAGATGAGCAAAAAGACTTTGGTGTTTGCAGACGAAGCTTACCTGGAATTTCTCGAGCCCGAAGAGCAACGATCGATGGTGGAACTGGTAAAACAAGGACACCAGGTGATGGTGTCGCGCACCTTTTCCAAGGTATATGGGCTGGCGGGTTTGCGCATCGGCTATGCAGTGGCGCCACCCGATGTGGTGCGGAAACTGCAGCGCTTTCAAATGGGCCCCGTAATCAACCAGGCGGCCCTGGCTGCTGCCAAAGTTTCTTTAAACGATAAGGCCTTTGCCGAACTTACCCGCAGGAAGAATACCGAAGCCTTGAATTTTTTCCAGCAGTACCTGGACAATAAAAAATGGTTCCACGGAAAATCGCGTACCAACTGCGTACTCTTTCCCGCACCAAAAGACGGCCAAACCATTTTGGCCGAGACAGAAAAGCGTGGCTACCAGATACGCGTTTGGGACTACCAGGGAAAAGAATGGTGCCGCGTAAGTATTGGCACGCTCGATGAGATGAAAGGTTTTGTAAAAGCCTTTGACGAGATTGTGTAGATGCGTTTGCCTAAGATTTCGTTTGCGGTCGACTGGCCGAACCACATCATTGGTTTTTTCAGCGCCCTCTTCGGCATCTTGATTGCCTTTGAATTAGATCAGTGGCGCGAATCGCGGAAAGAGGCGGAGATTGCTGCCAACGCATTTGATAAGTTGAAGCAGGAGATACAAATCAATAAAAACAGCCTGCACGAATCCACCAGCCTTAATCTGCAGTTGTTGGGGGTATTGGAGGAAACCGTGCTTCCTTTGCTAAGCGAAGATCTTCATTTTGAAGGGGAAGCCAGTGAGGTAAGTGCGCATAATGCAGATGCTAATTTCATCCGTGTGGCGCACATCGAAGAGGTGCCAATGAAAGGCGGGCGTTACATGGTGCACATCGGCTTTGGCAATTTCATCAGGCCCGTGTTGCATTATTCCGCCTGGGAATCGGCCAAGGCAACGGGCGCGCTTAACTTTATGGCATACGAAAAAGTCCTGTCTCTTTCTTCGCTTTATAATGCGCCACAAATTACGGACGAGTTACTCCACATCAAACAATGGCTGGAACAGACCGATCAGGTGAAAACACGCACCCAACTCAACGAGTTACTGGTGCGCCTGCGGCAGGCGCATCGGATACTGGAGGATGAGCTACAGGAGTACGACCTGTTTGTTAATATGCTCGAGCAGATTGAATAGGGCTACGCGCGCACCTGTGCCGGCACTAATTGCGGGTTCCTCTTCCCCAACTCTTTCAGTATCCGAAAGTGCCCCGCTATAGCATCGCGGAAGGTAGGCTTCGTTTTATACGGAATGCCAAACTCTTTGGCAGTCTGCTCTACAATGGGCGAAATGTTGCGGTAGTGAATGTGGCAGATGGTAGGAAAGAGGTGGTGCTCCACCTGGTAGTTCAAGCCACCTACATACCACGACAATAAACGGTTGTTTTTGGCAAAGTTGGTAGTGGTGTGAAGTTGGTGAATGGCCCAGTTGTTTTCCATATTGCCCTGCTCATCGGGCATCAGGTATTCAGTACCTTCTACTACGTGCGCAGGTTGAAATATCACCGCCAGTATGAAGCCACCGATGTAGTGCATCAGGAAAAAGCCCGCAAATACCTGCCCGAAAGTTACTGGCAGCACCATCATCGGAATCACAAAAATGTAGCCGATGTACAACAACTTCGATACCACCAGAACAGCCCACTCCACGGCAATATTGGCTTTTTGTTTTTTTACAAGGCCATCTTTATGGTAGGTAACAATGCGCTTGAAGTCTTTGGTAAAGACCCACACGAACGTGAGAAGCCCATAGAGAAACCATGCATAGATGTATTGAAACCGATGAATGCCTTTATACGGACAGTCGGGTGTCATGCGGATAACACCCCGTGGGCTGATGTCTTCGTCTACTTCGTGAATATTAGTGTAGGTATGGTGCAGTACATTGTGTTGCACTTTCCAGTTAAAGGCGTTGCCGCCAATCAGGTTCAGCGATAGTCCCAGCAGTTTGTTTACCCAGGGTTTGGTGGAATAGGCACCATGGTTAGCATCGTGCATAACCGAAAGGCCAATGCCGGCCAGGCCAATTCCCATCAGGGCCCAAAGGCCCAGCATACCCCACGGGCTTAACACCGCGCCACTTATCAATAAGGCATAGGGTACAAAATACATGGCAAACATGCAGACGGTTTTAAATACCATATAACCGTTGGCGTGTTTGCTGATACCGTTGGCCTTGAAATATTGATTAACGCGTTGGCTGAGGGTTACGAAGAATTCTTGCCGGTTTCTGGCAAACTGAATGTTCGAGTAGTTCATGGGGAGGATGTGGGTACTTGAAGGATTTAACTAATTTCGAAATATAGGCAATTGCCATGGTGAAAACGATTGTTAGGATTGCTATTTGGGATGAGCGGCTGGCTGAAAAGGCCCGATTATTTATGGCAGCTCGGCAATAACAGTGCGTCCCCCTTTGGTTACTTCGCCCACCTTTACGGTTACTTTGGCCTCCAGCGGAAGAAAAACATCTACCCGCGAGCCAAATTTAATGAAGCCAAACTCATCGCCCTGATGAAGGGGCTGCCCCTCTTTAACGTACCATTTAATTCTGCGCGCAAGCGCACCGGCTATCTGGCGGAACAAAATTTCCGTGCCGCTTTTCGTCTTAACAGCAATGGAAGTGCGTTCGTTTTCGGTGCTGGATTTAGGGTGCCACGCCACCAGGTACTTGCCAGGGTGATATTTGGCATACGTAATGGTGCCACCTACCGGCATGCGGTTTACGTGCACATTTACAGGCGACATGAAAATGGAAATCTGTTTCCTGCGCGACTTGAGGTATTCTGGTTCTTCGGTTTCTTCTATCACCACTACTTTACCATCGGCAGGTGCCAGCACATGTTTTTCGTTTTTCTGAATGGCAAATACGGGGCTACGAAAAAATTGTAACACAATCAGGTAGAAAACTACACTTGCGCCAATGCAGATGTTTTGCAGCAGGCGGGCCTCGGGCCAGGTAGACGCTATCCACCAGTTCAGCGCGAAAAACAGTACCAGCAAAACAAACAGCAGGGTGTGGCCTTCTTTGTGTATGGTCATAATCGTTTCAAAAAAATGCAGTCTCGCCTGCGTGGCGAGACTGCACAAAATTACTATTTCTGGGTTATTCTTTTCCCTGCCGGGGATTAGAATCCGCCACGGAACTTATAAGTCTTTGCCACCTTGTCTATGGCCACCATGTAGGCAGCAATGCGCAAAGACACTTTGTAGTCAGATGCGGTTTTATACACGTTCTCAAACGCGTCTTTCATAATGCGATCGCTTCTGCGGTTCACGCGCTCGGCTGTCCACTTATAGCCTAAACGGTTTTGCACCCACTCAAAGTACGATACCGTTACACCACCGGCATTCGCCAGGATATCGGGCACCACGCTGATGCCTTTTTCGTAAATAATGCTGTCGGCTTTGGATGAAGTAGGTCCGTTGGCACCTTCCACGATCAATTTAGCCTGAATTTTTGGCGCGTTGCTAACGGTAATCACATCTTCAGTGGCCGCAGGCACCAGCACATCTACGGGCAGCGTAAGCAGTTCCTCATTGGTTATTTTCTGCGCCTCTGTAAAGCCTTCCAGCGAGCCTTTGTTGTTGTCGCGGTACTTCAGTGCTTTCTCAATGTTCAATCCATCTTCATTGTAGTAGGCGCCAGAAATATCGCTCACGGCCAGCACCTTCAAGCCACGTTCTTCCAGCAGGCGCGCAGCCCATGAACCTACGTTACCAAAACCCTGCACGGCAGCAGTGGCTTTGTACGGATTGATTTTTAATTTCTCCATGGCTGCCAGGGTGCTGATCATTACACCGCGGCCGGTGGCTTCCGTGCGGCCCAGCGAGCCACCCAACACAATGGGTTTGCCCGTTACCACCGCGTTCACCGTCATACCTTGTGTGCGCGAATATTCGTCCATCAGCCAGGCCATTTCGCGGGGGCCGGTACCCATGTCAGGGGCAGGTATGTCTTTATCGGCACCAAAAATATCGACCATGGCCAGCGTGTAGGCGCGCATTAAACGCTCCACTTCACCAGCCGACATCTGGCGCGGGTTGCAGGCCACCCCGCCTTTGGCGCCCCCGTAGGGAATATCTACCACAGCGCATTTCCAGGTCATCCATGCGGCCAAGGCCTTTACCTCGTCAATGTTCACGTGCGGATCGAACCGGATACCACCCTTGGAGGGCCCCAGGATGGTGGAGTGAATCACACGGTAGCCTTCGAAAACTTTGATGCTGCCATCGTCCATCGTTACAGGGAGCGAGACGATAACCTGGCGGGCAGGCGACTTCAGTACGTTGTAAACTTCCTCTTCCAAACCAAGAATTTGTGAGGCGGTATGGAAGCGCGACATCATCGCCTCAAAAGGGTTCTCCTTATCAACCAAAGGAGCGGGTTCAATGTAGGCCATAGATCAGTTTATTGATTCCAGTTTATGCTAACGAACGGGCTTTTTCCTTTGTTTTTTGCCCATACGAAAACGGTTGCAAAGATAAGGAAAATGGGAAGTAGCAAAGTTGGCTTGTTTGTGAAAGGATGGCATCAAGTGTGGCCCATGACTGCCATGTTACGCTTATTTTTTGCTGGGATAGGCGATTCTGAGGGTCATTAACTTCCAAAATACAGCCATTTTTTTCTTCTGAGGCTAATATTGGGGCTGCTAAATGCATTACCATTTTTCGAGTAATAGTCCTTCAATTTCTTCAAAATGGTGATCGCGGGATACCAATGTGAGTGGGTGCTGTTTAGCAAGGGCGGCAATCCAAACATCGTTGGTGGGAATGGGCTTACCTTTCTTGAACAGAGCCGCAACAATTTATCCATAAATTTTAGCGGTGTCATCGTCTACTGGAATGATTTCCGTAATGGAAAGGAACGAATGGAGTGTTTGAAGATGTTTGGAACGATTCTTTACCCGGTTGATGCCAACGTAAAGTTCACCCAACACGATTGAGGGAATGAGCAATTTCTGTGACGCCTCTAAACGTTTTGATAGTTTCTTATTCCCCGCAAAAATCTCGATAACAATATTGGTATCCAGAACGATTCTAATGCCACTCATTAAAATCTATTTTTTCACAGGAATCCCGAATGGCTTTCTTTATCTGCATGGCATCGGCCTTCGACATCACGCCAGTAAAGTCACTGATTTTTCTTGTTGGAGAAGGCTTGGTTTTTTTTTGCGGTTTTTCTTGAGAACTGACTCAAGCTCGGTCAACGTTCTTTCATTTACTTTCAAAACTTCCTCAATTACTTGAATCTTCCTGTTTTCCAGTAACATAGATCAAATTTACCTTTTGCCATCAACCCAAGCAAATCGTGCAAGCACCACTCAAAATATCTCTAAGAACGCCACAATAAACGGGGCGGAAATCAGCAAGCCATCGAAACGGTCGAGGAAACCACCGTGCCCCGGCAATGCGTTGCCCGAATCTTTGATTTCGATGCTGCGCTTCAGCAAGGATTCTACCAGGTCGCCATAGATGCCACCCACAACAATGATAGATGTAACGACCATCCACTGCCAGAAGGCCAGCAGGTCGAAATAGTTCGCGATTACAATGGCGAAGACGAAGGCCAGCAACGCTCCACCCACGGCACCCTCCCACGATTTTTTAGGAGAAATGCGCTCGAACAACTTACGCTTGCCAAAAAAGGTGCCGGCAAAATATGCCCCGGTGTCGGTGGCCCACAAAATGAAAAGGCAGCCAAAGATGACTTCGAAATGGTAGAAGCCATGCTCGAAAGCAGCTATGTTCAGCAAAGTAAAAGGCACTGCTACATAAAAAATTCCCAAAAAGGTAAAGGCAATATTGGTGAAGGGTTTGCGCTCGAACTTCTTATAGAGTTTGATCATATACACACACGATACAAGCGGGAAAATGAGAAAATAATACCGGTAAGAAATATCGCCCCGTTCGATAAAGAAAGAGAGGCAGAATATCAGCAGGCCGCACACGGTGCCAAACGTTTTTTGGGGCACCATACCATCTAACCCCGATAGGTTGTAGAATTCGATTAACGAAAACAGGCAAATGGTGAAGAATACTGCGAAATAGGTCCATTCGCTGAACATCACCCCAAAAATGATGACGGCCACGCCCACCAAAGCGGTAATGATGCGCTGCGTAAGGTTTGAATATTTATTGAGCGCGGAAGTCAAGGCGTTGTTTTTTCGAGTTCGGTTTTGCGGAAATAATACAGCAGGGCGAAGGCCAGTGCGCTAAAGGCGACCACCACCGGCCACGGGGCTGTTTCGGGATTCTCCAGGTCTACCCCCGCAATATCTGTTTTGTTCAAATAAATCATTAACACAGAAAAGCCGTTGTTTACAAAGTGGGCTACCACAGGTATCAGCAAATTGCCCGACCAGTAATACAGGTAGCCGAACAGGGCCCCCAGCAACATGCGTGGTACAAAGCCAAAAAACTGCATGTGCAGCGCGCTAAACAAGGCAGCCGAAATCCAGATGGCTGCATGTATGCTTCCCGTTGCGCGGTGCAATTCAGGTTGCAGCATGCCCCGAAACACCAGTTCTTCGCCTATGGCTGGCAGTATGGCAATCACCACAAACCCCAGCACAAATTGACCGAACGAATCGAATTGTGTGAGGTACTGCGTCAGCGCCATGGCTATGTCTTCTTTTTCGCGGGCCCAGCTTTCGAAGCCCGCCATGAAATCGGGCAGGTTCAGTTTGGCATTCCATTCAATAAACATCGAATTGAATCCCATGAAGAAGATGACGATGCCAGCTACGGCCAGCAACGAAAGCATCGTGGCCGACCCTATCAACTGAAACGGGTTTTTCCTGTATTTTTTGAAGTAGTAGAAGGCAGGTATGGCGGCCAGTCCAAAAAAAGTGGCGGCACCCTGCAGAATAAAGAGCGGCACCTTCATCTGGGGCTTACCCAAAGGATTGGTGAGGTCTTCGGCAAAAGAAAAAGGAGTGCCCTCGTAGAGCGGGTAGGCCAAAAATGCACCGATGGTGGGCCCAATGATGAGAAAGCCCAGCAACGCCACCAGCATAATCAGTACGGCATTGGTCCACGATGATCTTTGTTGAGCGGGTTCCATCTCGGTTAAAAGCGTTAAATTTGCGCCTTATATAATTCAGGCGGTGGCAAATATAGGCCATCTTACACACAATGGTACGTATAGGAAATATTGAATTAGGCGAATTTCCGCTGTTGCTTGCACCCATGGAGGATGTGAGCGATCCGCCCTTCCGTGCCGTATGCAAAGAGGGCGGTGCCGATTTAATGTACACGGAATTCATCTCCTCCGAAGGGTTGATTCGCGATGCAGCCAAAAGCCGCCAGAAACTTGACATTTTTGAGTACGAGCGCCCCATTGGCATACAGCTTTTTGGTGGCAATGTAGATAGCATGCGCGAGGCAGCAGAGATTGCCTCTGCGGCCCAGCCAGACCTGATAGACATTAACTATGGCTGTCCGGTAAAAGCGGTAGCCTGCAAGGGGGCGGGTGCAGCGTTGCTGCAAGACGTGCCCAAAATGGTACGCATGACGGAGGAAGTGGTGAAGGCCACCCACTTGCCTGTAACCGTGAAAACCCGGTTGGGGTGGGATGACAAAACGAAAAACATTGTGGAGGTGGCCGAGCGACTGCAGGACATTGGCATAAAAGCACTCACGGTGCACGGCCGCACACGCGTGCAGATGTACAAGGGCGAGGCCGATTGGACGTTGATTGGCAAGATCAAAGAGAACCCACGTATGCACATCCCGATTTTTGGCAATGGCGATATCGACTCACCACAAAAGGCAGTGGAATACCGCCAGCTCTTTGGCGTGGATGGCGTAATGATTGGCCGCGCTGCCATTGGTTATCCGTGGATTTTCAACGAGATCAAAACGTTCATCAGGACCGGTGAAAGGCTGGCCCCACCCGATATGGCCGAGCGCGTTCGTGCAACGCGCGCGCATTTTGATTTTTCCATTCGCTGGAAGGGCGACAAACTGGGCGTGTTTGAAATGCGCAGGCACTATGCCAACTACTTTAAAGGCATTCCCGACTTCAAACCCTTCCGCACGCGTTTGGTAGAGGCCCCCACCGCAGCCGAAGTGCACGCCATTTTAGACGAAGTACTGGCCTGCTACGAACTGGCCAACGCCTGAGCGCACGCGGAAGAATAGCAAGAATCCGGATTTGAAATAGGGGCCTGATTTGCGTTCTTTGCGCATCTCATTTCCCTGCATGCCCGACAACAGCGAACGACCATTACTTGCGGTCACTCTTCTCATCCTACTCTCTCTCATCTGGGGTACCTCGTTCATCCTCATCAAAAAAGGTTTGGTGGCGTTCAACCCGGTGGAGGTTTCGGCCATACGAATAGCGGTGGCAGGCCTGGTGCTGCTACCCATGGCTTTGGTAAAGGTGCGCGAAGTGAAGAAAGACCAGTACCCGCACCTGTTGGTAGTGGGGATGGTGGGGATTTTTATTCCCGCCTTTTTGTTTGCGTTGGCCCAAACCCGGCTGGAAAGTTCATTGGCGGGCGTGTTGAACAGCCTTTCGCCCCTCTGGACGCTGATTATCGGTGCCCTATTTTTTCAGCAACGCTTTCGCGGATATGTGGTGCTGGGTATTGTCCTGTCGTTTGCAGGCGCCATTGTACTTGCTTTTTCCAGGTCGGGTGGAATTACTTTAGATTTTAACGTGTTCGCTTTGCTGATTGTGGCGGCTTGTGCCATGTATGGCACCAACGTAAATTACATCAAGTATAAAATTCATAACCTTGGCTCGGTAACCATTACCAGCGTGGCCGTGGCGTTGGTAGCACCATTGGGCTTTTTGATACTGTTTGGCTTCACAGACTTCGTTACCAAACTGCAAACGGTGCCCGGGGCATGGACTGCATTTGGCTTCTTAACCATTCTGGCGGTGATGAGCACGGCCGTAGCCAATTTGCTCTTCAACAAACTGATCAGAATCAGAAGCCCGCTGTACGCAGCTTCGGTTACCTACATCATGCCATTGGTGTCGGTAGGGTGGGGCCTGCTGGATGGGGAACATTTGTACGTGGGGCATTTCATTGGCATGGGCGCAATTTTGGGCGGAGTTTACCTGGCCAACAAAAAATAGGTTCTTTAGGAGTAATTTTGTGCATGGCGCTGCAACTCGCATCTCTCAACTCGGGCAGTAATGGCAATTGCTACTATGTGGGCACAGAGAAAGAGGCCGTGCTGATTGATGCGGGGATTTCCTACCGCGAAACAGGGCGCAGGTTGAAGCGCCTGGGCCTGAGCCTGGAAAAGGTGAAGGCCATTTTTATTACGCACGAGCACAACGACCATATCTTGGGTCTACACAAGCTGATTAAAAAACACAACATACCCGCCTACATTTCTTACCGAACCCGCCAAAGTGTGCCCCTGGAGTGGAGTCTGCCGGTGTCGCATAGTTTTAACACCTACCAGCCCGTACATATTGGCGATTTGATGGTAACACCTCTGCCCAAGTACCACGATGCGGCCGATCCGCATAGCTTCATCATCACGCATCAAAACACAACGGTAGGTATTTTTACAGACATGGGCAGGGTGTGTAAAGACCTGATCAGCCATTTCAGGCAATGCCATGCAGCCATTCTGGAGTCGAACTACGATGAAGAGATGTTGGAAAACGGGGGCTACCCCACCCATCTCAAAAACAGAATCAGGGGTGGATCGGGCCATATTTCCAACTGGCAGGCTTTGCAGTTGTTTATGGAGCACCGGCCCGAATTCATGACACACCTGTTGCTGGGGCACCTCTCAAAACACAACAACAAGCCCGAACTGGTGGAGGCGCTGTTTAGCCGTGTGGCAGGCAATACCACTATTGCCATTGCTTCGCGCTACCGCGAGTCGGAAGTGTATCACATTAACGGTGGGCCCGCCAAACCACGGGTGGTGGTAGAACAACTTCAATTATTTTAAAGATAGCGTCACCATGACAGGCAAATGATCGGACGGATAGTAAGTGCCATCGCTGTCTTGAATCACCCGGTAGGAAGTTACCTGCCATGCTTTTGTATGAAAAATATAATCAATCAGCTTGCAGGGTTCTGAGTTTACCGCAAACGTGCAATAGGTGCCTGTCTGACTGCCATTGGGGCGCGTATCCAGCAATACATTTTCTTTCAATATTTCGGGGTAGGGAGGTTCGCTGGGCTCTGCGTTGAAATCGCCCGTTACAACGGCAGGCATATCTGGAGGAAGAGCACAAACCATTTTGCGGATCAGCCGGGCGCTTTGGGTGCGGGCTTCTTTACCGATGTGATCGAAGTGTGTGTTGAAGTGGGTAAAGGTTTTGCCTGTTGCTTTGTCTTTCAGAACAGCCTGTGTCACAATGCGCGTAATGGCGGCATCCCAGCTTTTGCTGCCGGGCACATCCGGTGTTTCAGATAGCCACGTGGTTTGTGAAGACACCAGTTCGAAGCGATCTTTCCGGAAGAGTATGGCCGAATATTCGCCTTTTTCTTTGCCATCATCGCGACCTACGCCAGCGTGCGCATATTGGGGCAGGGCGTTGAGCAGGTCTTGCAACCGGTGGTGCATTACCTCCTGCAAACCCACCACATCGGCATTGTGCTGATTGAGCAGCGCAAAAACCTTTTCCTTTCGGTGGGGCCACTGGTTTACACCATCTACTGCGGCATCTAACCGTATGTTATAGGTCATTACTTTCAAAGTCTGTGCGTGTGTTGTGCCAACCAAAAGAAAAACAGATAGGATAAGCAGGTGTTTCATGCCGAAAGATAAGAAACCGGAGGTGGCAATTAAACCACTGTTACATCTATATCACCCAGAAATGAAAAGAGGGCACCATTGGGTCCCCTCCTTTATATAATCGTCAGATCAAAATCTTAACCCAGCGCTTCTACCGCCTGCACTTCTTCGGGCATCATGCGCTTAAAAAGATTTTCGATGCCGGCCTTTAAAGTTACCGTGGATGAAGGGCAGCCGCTACACGATCCTTGCAGTGTAACTGTTACCACTTTGTCTTTGTACGAATGATAAGTAATAGCGCCACCATCTTGCTCTACAGCAGGGCGGATGTATTCGTCCAGAATTCCTTTTATTTTCTTTACTGTTTCCGAGTCGCTCTCGGCATCATCGGCAGCCGGGGCCTTTTTGTCGAGTATCAGCTTACCAGATTCGAGAAATTGGCGGATGTGGTTCTTCACCTTATCCTGAACCTCGAGCCACTCCACATCCTCTTTTTTGGTAACCGTAATGAAGTTGCTCATGTAAAACACCCGGTCTACAAAAGGGTATTCGAATAATTCCAACGCCAGGGGGGCCTCAGCCGCACTTGCTTTGTCTGGAAAATCGAAACTCATGCCCTCAGGCACTAACATTTCGTTTACCACAAACTTCAGCGAGTTGGGGTTGGGGTTCGATTCCAGGTAGATATGTATGTTTTTGGGGGCCGCTTTCAGCATAGTTCTGTGTTTTAACCAATGAATTCAAACACAAAACTACGGAAATTAAGTTTCCGTTGCGGTCATTTTTTTACCCAAGGGAAAATGCTTTTTCAGGGTTGATCGGGCTCCAAGGCGTTTTCCCACTTGCTTACCACGGCTGTTGCCACGCTGTTGCCTACCACATTGGTGGCGCTGCGGCCCATATCCAGCAGTGGATCGATTCCCAGCAGCAACGCCAGGCCTGCTTCGGGTATATTGAACGATACCAGCGTGCCGGCAATTACCACCAACGATGCCCGCGGCACACCGGCTATGCCCTTGCTGGTGAGCATCAGCACCAGCAACATGCTTATTTGCGTGGCAATAGGCAGATCAATGTTATAAGATTGTGCAATGAACAAGGTGGCGAACGTCATGTACATCATGCTGCCATCGAGGTTGAAGGAATAGCCCAACGGCAACACAAAACTTACAATCTTGTCTTTGCATCCAAACTTCTGAAGCTCCTCCATTGTTTTCGGGAAAGCCGCCTCGCTGCTGGAAGTGGAGAATGCTAAAATGATGGGCTCCTTCACCCTGCGCAGAAGTTTGAACACACGTTTGCCGATGACAAAGAAACCCGCTACGCATAACAGTACCCATAGTAGAGCCAAACTGAAGTAGAACTCGCCAATAAAGATGGAATACGTTTTTAGGATGCCCACACCTTGTTTGGCTATAATGGCCGTCATGGCGCCAAATACAGCTATGGGTGCCAGGTTCATTACATAACCGGTTACTTTCAGAATAACGTGTGCGGTTGCATCCATGAAGTTGATCACCACTTTGCCTTGCTCGCCAATGGCTGCCGTAGCTACACCGAAGAAAAGCGAGAACACCACAATCTGAAGAATTTCATTTTTCGCCATGGCCTCAATCACACTGCTGGGAAACACATGATACAGAAATTCTTTTAACGACAATCCGATGGCGGTAACTCCTGTTTCGTTAACAACAGGCAGAGGCAGGTGCATGGCCTCGCCCGGTTTAAAGAGGTTCACCATGACCATACCGAGCAACAGACTCATTAGCGAAGCGCTGATGAACCACAGCATGGTTTTGCCTCCGATCCGGCCCACGGCTTTAATGTCGCCCAGCTTGGCTACGCCCACCACCAGGGTGGTGAACACAAGTGGTGCCACAATCATTTTGATGAGACGCAGAAAGATGTCTGCCATCAGCGAGAAGGGTTCTACCTTTTTATCGCGGGCGGTGAGAATGGCGCTACGTTCTTTTGTAAGCGCTGATTTCTGTTTTTCCAAACGTAGCAAAGTGATGCTGTCTGCGGTGGCTGCCATTTCGGTATTCAGGCTTTTGATCGAGGCATCTGCTGTTTCCAGCCGCAGGTTTTCTCCGTCTACGTAGGTCTTATTCAGCACAAAGCCCAGCGCAATACCTGCAATAAGGCAAATGATGATGTACAGTGTAAGTCTGCTTTTTTGTGGTGAGGCGGCCGGTGCTTCCATAAAGTGCTAAAAAACGGTGCAATCGATTGTAAACAAGGCCGCAATATAAAGGAAAAATGATGGAAGTGAAGGCGATAATCAGGCGGGTGGCCAACTACCTACACATGCAGGCGCACCATGGCTTTTGTTTTGCCATTTTTCTTTACCAGGCGGAAACCATTCTTTCGGAAGGCAGACAGCACACCCGACCACAGAAAAGAATCAGGAACTTTTTTGGCGTACGGAATAGCAGGGTAGGCTTCCAGCAACTCAATTTTTTTCTGCTGTGCCCAGGTCACCGCACCCGCTACCAATTCGTTCGATAGGCCCCGCCTGCGGTATTCTTTCTTCACAAAAAAGCACGAAACCGACCAGATGGGCGTCTCGCCTAAGCGGTAGGTGTGGCACCATGGCCCTATGTGTCCGTGCGATTGGGCGTGAACAGAAATTATTTTAGCGGAGTGAATACGGAAAACGTAAATCACGAAATAATGCTGTACACATCTGAGGTGAGATTGGCATGGAGCCCCCGCCTGCAGCTAATCGGCTTATACCAGCACAACACCCAAAACAAGCTCGATGCCTACAACATACGCCTGGCGTGGGAGTATCAGCCGCTGTCGTACGTGTACGTTGTTTTTAACAACCGCTCTTTTGCAGGCACTGCGGGAAATGTGCAGGAGCAGACAGGAATCTTTAAGGTGAGTTACCTCAAGCAGTTCTAAACTGCGAAGCAAGGGTCTTAATTGTCATACGGTTACCCATTCAGAGGCGCGTGGCCCTGTTGCGCAGCGCAAAGTCCGCAAGCACCAGCGCGGCCATGGCCTCTACAATGGGTACGGCACGCGGCACTACGCAAGGGTCGTGGCGGCCTTTGCCCAAAACAGTAGCTTCTTTACCTTCTTTGTCCACCGAGGGCTGATCTTGCATAATGGTGGCCACGGGCTTGAAAGCTACGTTGAAGTAGATATCCTCACCGTTAGAAATACCGCCCTGCACGCCACCCGAATGGTTGGTGCGCGTGCGGATGCGATTTTCTTCTTTGTAAAAAGTATCGTTGTGTTCGGAGCCTCGCAGTTGTATGCCGGCAAAGCCGCTTCCGTATTCAAAACCTTTCACGGCATTAATGCCCAGCATCGCCTTGCCTAATTCTGCATGCAGCTTATCGAACACGGGTTCGCCCAAACCAACGGGCACATTTTGTATTACACAGGTAACAATGCCGCCAATGGTGTCGCGGTCTAGCCGTACCTGATCAATCAGCGAGATCATTTTTTCGGCTGTGGCCGCATCGGGGCAACGCACCATGTTATTTTCAGTTTTGCTGAGGTCTAACTGCGAATAGGGAGGAGCCTGGATGTGGCCCACCTGCGAAACATAGGCTTGTATGGATACTTGCTGTGTCTTTAAGAACAGTTTGGCAATGGCACCAGCAGCAACACGAGCGGCTGTTTCGCGCGCAGAACTGCGGCCCCCGCCCCGGTGATCACGCACTCCGTACTTTGCTTCATAGGTATAGTCGGCATGCGATGGCCTGAACGTGTTTTCTATATGACTGTAGTCTTTGCTCCGCTGGTCCTGGTTGTTGATAACAATCGCAATAGGCGTTCCAGTCGCCTTGCCCTCAAATACACCAGAAAGAATTTGAAAGGTATCGTCTTCCTTACGTTGGGTGGTTATTTTGGACTGGCCTGGTTTTCTGCGGTCTAACTCTTGCTGAATAAAAGCCTCCTCTATCGGCAGGCCAGCCGGGCAGCCGTCAATCACCACACCAATGGCGGGGCCATGCGATTCGCCAAAGGTTGAAATTCTGAAGAGGGTGCCGTAAGTATTACTCATTGTATATTAAGGAAAACAAAATTTGGGATTCCCTGGGTTACTTCCAAATGGGCAGTGCCGGATTTATTATTAGGACGGTTTCCTGATGAGGATGACGAGCGAAGCCGCAAACATGAGCACCACAAAGCCCGATGTAAACCACGTTACCCAGCCAGACGCCTGTCGTTTCTGGAGCGAGTTATCGGCCGTTTCTATCCGATCGTAGAACGAGCCCGGGTCTGTGCTCTCAATGGCCAGGTTCTTTTGGCTTTCGCCCGTTACTTCTACGGTTTGTTGCGAGCGAAGTGTGTCGTATGCTTTGGTGTAAGGATTAAAGAACACCCATTGAAAGTAATCGCCCAGGTTATACTGCCCAGGCTCTTTGGGAATCATAAAATAACTGAAGGCCTTTGAACCGGTAATGCGGCCGTTTTCGCGGTTGATGCGCTGTTTCATGTTGGGCTCGTAAAAGTCGAAGGCCGGGTTGATGTTCAAAACAGGTTTGGCAATAGATGAAATGTTTCCTTCGCCATACACTGTAAAATCATAACTTACACTTTGCCCGGTGGTAAGGTGGGTGTTATTCAGTTTTTCTTCCAGTCGGTAGTCGCCCACGGCAACAGCATCGCGCAACGGATGCGGTGGCAATTCTTTTACTTTGATGGTTTTTTCTTTCGAATAAAACGTTTTGAAATCTTCTTTGCGGTTCTGCCCGAAGAAGGAAGGATTTTTGGCTACTTTGAATTTAATCATCTCCAGCCCCACACTCGGAAATTTTACTTCTTGTTTATTTAGAGGAAAGAATGTAGCCTGGTAGATTTTGTATTGCGTGTAACCCTTCCCGTTTATATCCACGGCTTCACCTTCAATGTTTTCAATGTTAAAGTTTTCTTCCCAGCAGTTGGCAGGGCGCAGCTTCTTCAGAATATCGGCTAATTGTTTACCCAGGTTATGAAACTGCATGGGTGCCCGGTTGTTGTCGGCCACCAGAAAAGAAAGTGTGGTGGTAAATCCTTCGCCTACGTACACTTCGTCTTTGTTGGTGGTGAGTGCCAGAAAGGCATCTTCTTTTACATCCACAAACTCCGGCTCGGTTCTTCCAAAGAAATCCTGTATAGGGTCGCGTTCAAAAAGGCTGCGGAATGGGTCGGTAGAGCGCTGCTGCACGGGTGGCCCTACTTTTACTTTTTTTCCCGTTACGGAAATGCTCTGGTCGTTCACCATCATTTTAAAAGATGGTATGGTGAATGTGCCTTGCTTGGTAGGGAAGTAGGTCATAATCACCCCCTGCGATGAAGTGATTTGCCCATTTACCATGCTGGTTTGCGATTGCGTGGAAGTGCCGCGTTTTCGGAAACCTTCTATGTCAGGAAAATTGCCGTAGCTCTTCAGTCGGTCGTTTTGTATGGTTACGGTAATGGTCCAGGGCTGGTTTTCGCCAATTTCATCGGGCCCCAACTGTATGGAAATCTGGTTCGATTGGGCATTGGCTATCCACGATAGGCACACTAAGTAGGCCAGAAATACCGTTTTATGAGCGATATGAAGCATTGCAATTATTTGCGCAACAAGTTGCGGTGACAAAAGTAAAATTTCCTTCGGGAAGTTAAACTGGTTTTGTATTTTCAGGGTTACAACGCCAGACGGGCGTCTTCATTTTTTTATGTTAATTCAAAATTTCTCAATGAAGAAAATGTTGAACTATTTCAAGTCGATACTCACCCGTGTGAGTTTTGATGCGCGCATCTTCGAAAAAGAGTTGCGCAAGGCAATCAAGTCGTTGATTGGCGATGAGGTGCAGGAGCTCAAAGCATGGTGTTATGCCAACTTTGGGAATCAACACGAGGCGATTTTAAATCGCTGCTTTGTACGAGTAGGATGATGTAAAAATTCAAAATTGCACAAAAAAAAATCCCGTAACCGCGGGATTTTTTATTTAGCCCTGGAGTAAAAACGCAACCAACCTTAATTCGGGAGCGATAAAACAGACAATGCAACCACACCGAACATGACACGCGTGGCGGTAACTACGAGTCGGCCTCGTTCTTAACGAAGCGAATGTTCCGCGCTAAACCCTGCCACCCGGTTCGCTTCACGGCCGATCTTTTAAAAACTTTTTGAAAAACTTCCTCGGTCAGTTCCTGCCAGTCGCGCGAAGATATTTCCGGCAGATCGGGGTGAGGCAGAAAGCGCTTTTCGTTATGGGGTTGCGCAAAACGATTCCACGGGCACACCTCCTGGCAAATGTCGCAACCAAAAATCCAGTTCTCGAACTTACCTTTTGCTTCTGCAGGAATTTCTTCTTTCAACTCAATCGTGAAGTAGGAAATACATTTACTCCCATCCACCACATACGGTTCGGCAATGGCATCGGTAGGGCAGGCATCCATACAGGCAGTGCAGGTGCCGCAATAGTCTTTCACGGGGCCATCGGGCTCTAAATTCAAATCAATAATCAGTTCCGCTAAAAAAAAGAAACTACCCATTTGCCGGTTGAGGAGCAAACTGTTTTTACCCACCCAGCCTAAGCCGCTGCGTTGTGCCCACGCACGTTCCATTACGGGTGCCGAGTCTACAAACGCGCGGCCGTTCACTTCGCCCACAGCTTCCTGAATTCGCCAAATAAATTCCTTCATTTTTTCTTTGATAACAAAATGATAGTCCTCGCCATAAGCGTATCGCGCCACCTTTAACTTGCCGGCAAGTTCTTTTTCGGGATAATAGTTGTAGATAAGACTCACCACCGACTGGGCGCCTGGCACCAATTGGGTAGGGTCCAGCCGTTTATCGAAGTGATTTTCGAGGTACGACATTTTTCCCTGGTAGCCCCGTTTCAGCCACTCCTCCAGTTTGGGGGCCTCATCCTCTAAAAATGCAGCCTTGGCAATGCCGCAAAATGAGAAGCCCAGGTCGTAGGCAATTTTTTTTATAAGTTTTGCATTCCCCCCACTCATGACAATTACTTAACCTCAACTATGAAATAAAATCTGAATTCAACTCTTAAGCTGACGAAACCAGAAGCAAGCGCAAGGATTGCCTGGCAAGGGTTCAACCCAATATGCTTGGGTCAGAATTGTGGAATAGGTTTTACGATTAAGTTCGTTCAGGCTGAGTGCACCTAATCTGCCCAGTGCAAGATTCTTATCGATAGTTGATAGTGTACTCAGTCGAATGAGTGAAATGGATTTAAGTCCATTTGTTGGAGACGGCTCTACGGCCAGATCGCATTCATCTGCCCACTTTAATTGGCTGGTAATAAAAGCGACAGTCAGATCTGTTTCTGTGCTAACCAAAACCAAGGCAGGTCTGTTTTTCTGACCTGAAAGATTGGTGAATGGGAAAGGGATCAAAACAATATCACCTTTTTTCAACGGTATTTATTTTTTAAGTCAGAAACCGAATACGCATCTGGATCTTCCTCCAAGGTTTTATAAATTTTTGATTGCTCAGTCAGGCTTTGAATCTCTTCAACCAACAGCTTGCCGTTGAGCCTGGCAAGAAGAAACTCTGCAAAATCGGATACTTCTAACAAGCCTTGGTCAGGAAGTTTTGAAAGGTTTGCGATCGTTTTATTTAGAAGCTGCTCCCGACTCATAATTATCAACCATTTCCAAGTTAGAAAACAATGAGCGCTTAGTCAAAAAGCCCTGGACCCCGTACAGCCGGGGGCGGAATGCGCAGGTGCTTGTACGCTTTCTCTGTGGTTTCGCGGCCACGCGAGGTGCGCTTGATGTACCCCTCCTGTATCAAAAAAGGTTCGTATACTTCTTCTATCGTTTCGGCTTCCTCGCCTACCGCGGTGGCAATGGTGGTTAAGCCTACGGGGCCACCTTTAAACTTTTCTATGATGGCACTCAGTATGCGGTTGTCCATGTCGTCAAGCCCATTTTCATCTACATCCAAAGCCTTCAGGGCCATTTGGGCAATGTCTTTGGTGATGGTGCCATCGCCTTTTATCTGTGCAAAGTCGCGGGTGCGCCTTAAAAGATTGTTGGCAATGCGTGGTGTGCCGCGGCTTCTGCGTGCAATTTCGAAGGCGGCATTATTTTCTATGGGTGTGCCCAAAATTCCTGCCGAGCGCCTCACAATGCGCGTGAGTAATTCCGAATCGTAATATTCCAGGCGGGCATTGATGCCGAAACGCGCACGCAGCGGGGACGTGAGCAGACCCGCCCGGGTGGTGGCGCCAATCAGGGTAAACGGGTTTAGCCCTATTTGAACTGACCGTGCGTTGGGGCCCGAATCGAGCATGATATCGATTCGAAAATCTTCCATGGCCGAATAGAGGTATTCCTCTACTACCGGGTTCAACCGGTGTATTTCATCAATAAACAACACATCGTTGGTTTCCAGATTGGTGAGCAACCCCGCCAGGTCGCTGGGTTTGTCGAGCACCGGGCCAGAGGTGATTTTGATGTGCGACCCCAGCTCGTTGGCAATAATGTGCGAGAGGGTGGTTTTGCCAAGCCCAGGCGGGCCATGCAGTAACACATGATCGAGCGATTCGCTGCGCTGTTTGGCCGCCAGCACAAATACTTTGATGTTTTCAACCACCTTTTGCTGGCCGGTAAAATCATCGAACGAAAGTGGCCTCAGAGCCTTCTCTACTTCTTTTTCCTGGGCGCTGAGCCCCTCCGTATCTCCCTTTAGGTAATCTTCGCGCATGGCTACAACTGCTGATGCTACATTAAAAACCAAATTACAGAAAACTTTTCCGGTTCGGCTAATTCGTACCTTTTAAAGCAGGCAGACCAACATTTTATAACTTCGCCAAATTTTCACCATGAGCAACCGTACTAAAAACGCCATTTATTCTCTTTTGCTGATTGTTGCGGTTTTGGCCGTATGGAAGTGGCGGCAAATCAATAACCCCGACCCGGTGCGCATAGAAGGCGAAACCATGGCCACCACCTATCATGTTACCTATTTCGATGAAGAGAAACGCAACTTCAAAATTGCCATCGATTCGGTATTGGTGTTGGTGAACCAGTCCATCAATAATTACAACCCGGCCTCCGAAGTGTCTGTGTTCAATAAGAGTACAAGTGGTTTTCGTTTCAGGCTGCCATACTTATACCCTCCGTTGCTGAAGGCGCGCGAAGTGGTGTCGGCCAGCCAGGGCGCGTTCGATCCTACTGTGATGCCGCTGGTAAACGCGTGGGGTTTTGGTCCCGACAAACAATCAATGCCCGACAGTTCGAGAATAGACTCGCTGCTTCAGATGGTGGGCTTCGAAAAAATCCAGTTCAATCGGGACAGTATTTGGAAGTTGGATGCGCGTGTGCAACTTGATTTTGGTGGTATTGGGCAGGGTTATGGAGCCGATGTGATTGCAGATTTTTTGAAAAGTAAGGGAATTAAAAACATGCTGGTGGAGTTAGGTGGGGAAGGTATGGCATGTGGCATTAATCTAAAAACAGGTAAGCCCTGGCAGTTGGGCATCCTCGATCCCGGTTCAACACCCACCAATCAATACTTCAGGGCTTATGTTTCGCTCACCGAAAAAGCATTCACCACATCAGGCAATTATTTCAACTACCGCGAGGTGGATGGCCAGAAATTTTCACATACCATCAGTCCACAAACGGGTTACCCGGTGCAACACAACCTGTTAAGCGCGTCTGTGTTTGCGGCAGACTGCACCACAGCCGATGCATGGGGAACGGCATTGATGGTAATGGGTTATGAAAAGGCAGTAGAGACTTTAAAGGCTAATCCCCATATAGATGCTTTCTTAATCTACTCTACCCCAGGTGGAAACGCTACCTTTGCCACACCGGGCATACAGGCTTCTTTGGAAATAATCGAAAACTAGTTATGGCACTTAAACTGTCGGTTTTGTTTTTTACACCACTTCTGGCAGGGCTACTCATATATGTGGTTACCACCACCAAAACCTACAACTTTAAGCTGCTGTTGGTTTTTGCCGGTTCGTACTTATTTGGTATTACCGTAATACATATTCTGCCTGAGCTATACCGACAGTATGCAGAAGTGGAGCTGATTGGTTTGTTTGTGCTGGCCGGTTTTTTCCTGCAACAATTCCTGGAATACTTCACATCAGGGGTAGAGCATGGCCATTTACCTGGGCACCATCATCACCATTCCGATGATCACCACCACCACATTCACCCCGAACCCATTTCTGCCCTGGTGTTGTTAGCTGCGCTTTCGGTTCATGCATTTCTGGAAGGTGGCATGCTGGCCAAGCCGCTCACCATGGGTCCGCAGTATGATTTAAATGCCATCTTATTGGGAATAGCTCTTCACCGCGCACCGGCAGCCTTTGCACTTATGACGGTGCTCACCATACAGCTTCAATCGAAAACGAGGGCACTGCCCTACCTCATTGCCTTTTCAGTAGCAGCCCCCATCGGGCTGTTGATAAGCACGCACTTTGTGCAGACTGAAATACTGTCGGAAGCGGGGCTGGTGTATTTGTATGCGCTGGTGAGTGGCAACTTCCTTCACATCTCAACTACCATTGTTTTTGAGAGCAGCCCCGAACACCACTTTAATGCACGCAAACTGGCCGTGGCCGTTGTGGGGGCGTTGGTGGCGGTGGTGGTGGAGTATATGATCTGACGCAATTGGGTAATCGCACAAAAAACGGTCTACCGGTTTTGATTGAAATTCGGTAGTAAACCGATTATATTACTGTCTTAACCAAGCGGTATGCAATCCAATATTCAAAGCTGGAACGACTACAAAGAGCAATATGCCAACAGCATCAACCATCCTGAAGCTTTCTGGGCAGAAGTAGCCGAGGGCTTTACGTGGCGTAAGAAGTGGAGCAAGGTGGTGGAATGGGATTTCCATAAACCCGAAGTAAAATGGTTTGTGGATGGTAAACTGAATATCACTGAAAATTGCCTCGACAGGCACCTCGCCCCTCGCGCCCAACAGGTGGCGCTGATATGGGAGCCGAATAACCCGCACGATGAGGCACGCCACATCACCTACCAGGAACTATTTGTACAGGTATGCCGGGTGGCCAACATGTTGAAAGCGCAGGGAATAAAAAAAGGCGACCGGGTTTGCATCTACATGCCGATGATTCCGGAAACGGCCTACGCCATGCTTGCATGTGCACGCATCGGTGCCGTTCACTCGGTGGTGTTTGCGGGCTTTTCTTCGGGTTCTCTGGTCGATCGCATCAACGACTCGCAATGTAAAATGGTGTTAACAACGGATGGGGCCTACAGGGGCGATAAAACCATTCAGTTGAAAGCCATTGTAGACGAAGCACTGCAGCACTGCCCATCGGTAGAAAAAGTAATTGTGGCCGAACGAACAGGCTCCAAGCCCTACATGAAGCCCGCTCGTGATATCTGGTGGCACGAAGCCATTGCGTCATCGGCAGCAGTCTGCGAGGCCGAAGAAATGGACACAGAAGATTTATTGTTCATACTTTATACCTCTGGCTCTACCGGTAAACCTAAAGGCATGGTTCATACCTGCGGTGGCTACATGGTGCAGGTAACCTATACTTTTCAAACGGTGTTTCAGTACCAACCCGGACAAATCTATTGGTGCACAGCAGACGTTGGCTGGATAACGGGCCATTCGTACATTCTTTATGGGCCGTTGGCCGCAGGGGCTACCACACTGATGTTTGAAGGAGTGCCATCATGGCCCGACTGGGGCCGCTTCTGGCACGTGGTTGAAAAGCATCGTGTAAATATTTTCTACACGGCACCCACCGCCATCAGATCTCTGGAGAAAGCGCCCTTGAGTTTTGTAGAACAATACGATTTGCATTCGCTTAAAGTATTAGGCACCGTGGGCGAACCCATCAACGAAGAGGCGTGGCATTGGTACAACAAAAATATCGGGCAGGGACGCTGCCCAATTGTAGACACCTGGTGGCAAACCGAAACGGGTGGGTTCATGATTTCGCCCATCGCCCACATCACAAAGCTGAAGCCCTCTTTTGCCACCTTGCCTTTGCCGGGTGTGCAGCCGGTGGTAATGAATGAAGCGGGCGAAGAGCTTGCTGGCAACGGTGTGGAAGGACGACTCGCCATGAAATTTCCCTGGCCCTCGATGGCCAGAACCATTTACGGCAACCACCAACGTTTCAAGGAAACGTATTTCTCCACTTTTCCCGGTAAATATTTTACGGGCGATGGATGCAAGCGCGATGAAGACGGCTATTACCGCATCACGGGCCGCGTTGACGACATCATTATTGTGTCGGGCCATAACCTGGGCACAGCCGAGATAGAAAGTGCCATCGATGAACACTCTGCCGTGTGCGAAACAGCCGTAGTTGGCTATCCGCACGATGTGAAGGGGCAGGGGATTTACGCATTCGTAATTTGCTACGAAAAGCCACGCGAGGAAGAAAATCTTCGCATCGAAATACGTGAGTTGGTATCCAAAATAATTGGCCCCATTGCCAAGCCCGATAAGATTCAGTTTGTGAGCGGGCTGCCCAAAACGCGATCGGGAAAAATCATGCGGAGAATTTTACGGAAGGTGGCTGAGGGCGATACCTCAAATCTGGGCGATATTACCACATTGCTCGATCCCGCTGTGGTTGAGGAAATCAAGGCGGGTGCTTTATAAGCGCCATTGGTGCTCTTTTCTTGATTTTCTTTTGCTACATTAGGGTTACTGGTGCCGGTCTGTAGGCATTAAGTTTTTTACCTGAATCGTATGCGTTGGCTTAATCTATTCCTTACCCTGGCGGCAGCCATTCTGCTTTCCGCATGTATTGATACGGCTGATTATGAATTGGATGAAGTGGCATTGGCGCCATCGCTGGCGCTGCCGCTTGTGCAGGGCGAAGTCTCCGTTAGCGATCTGATTGGTGACGCCAACTCCGCTAACGTGAAGATTGCTAGCGATGGTCTGGTCTATCTTTCGTACGAAGATGAATTGATTTCGCAAGGTATAGAGGAGCTATTCGAAATACCCGACTTGAGTATCAACCGCAGCTTTATTATGCCGGGCGGTATTCTTCCTGCCAGCAATCGCGCAGTTCGAACCGACAGCCTCCAGCAGGAAATTGACCTGAATCTTTCGCCCGAGCAACTGGATGAGTTGGGTTTGAAGCAGGGGCAATTAAGCTTTTCTACTTCAGTGGTACCAGCCAACCCCCAACTGGATTATGAGGTCATCGTTTCTTTGCCGGGGTTTATTAATCGCAACACCAATCAACCCATCAACCTGGCGGCCCGGGGCAATGGCACCGTCAACCTCAATGACTACACCGTTTCACTGAACGACAATAAGTTTACACTTAAATTAGTTTTGGTTATCCGCAGTCGTTCAAACCCTATTACGGTAGCGCCAGGTACCTCGGTAAACATACAATTGCAGTTTCAGGCGCTGGATTTTCAATACATCCGTGGATTTTTTGGTTTTCAAACGGCCACGATACCTGCGGAAACCATTGATATGGATGTGTTCAAAAATGCTTTCGGGGAGGCGGAAGTTTCGTTGGCAGCGCCCAAGCTGGAGCTTACGGTGGTGAATGAATATGGCGTGCCGGTAGTGATTGATTTTCTGGAATGGGAAGCAAGAAAACCGGGCGCCTCGCTGGAAGTAATCACCAATCCGGTTAGTCCGGTATTACTTGCTTCGCCTGCCGTCTTAGGCGAGTCTGCCTCCACCGTTATTAACATCGTGAACGTAAAGCAATTACTAGATTTTGCCCCCTCGCAGTTCTTCTACCGCGCGGAGGCCCGCATCAACCAGGGTGTTACGTCTGGAGCGAATTTCCTGGCCGATACCAGTAAGATGAGCGTGAGAATGAATGTGGAAGTACCCTTATATGGCCACGCCTCTAACATCATTGTGCGCGATACTGTAGCGGTAGATTGGTCTGATGTGGATCAATCGCAAATAGATGATGCAACGTTCAAAATCAAGCTGGTTAACCAGCTTCCGTTAGATGGCCATGTTCAGTTTTTTTTAACGGATCGCAGTTATCAGGTAATCGGTACGTTGCTGAACGACAATCAGACCAACATCATTACCGGAAGTACCGTCAATGCCGCTGGCGAGTTACAGGCTGCCGGTGTTTACGATCAGTCGATTGAACTCGACAAAGAAAAAATCGACCGGATTTTTGAAGCGAAGCACATTATTGTCTCCGCAGTTTTTTCTACTTCGCGAAGCGCAGGTGGGGGCCTGCCAGACGTAAAATTCAAAGCAAGTTATACACTATCGGTAACGGCCGGGGTTTTGGCTAACCTTAAACTTAACGTATCGCTATGAACGCCCGCACCGCCTTATTTGTTGTTTGCTGTTTGGTAGCAAATGTAGTAGAAGCCCAGGTAGAAACCACATCTTACCTGATGAGCAGCCTGCCCCAATACGTGTCGGCTAACCCAGCCTTTGTGCAGCGGTACAAATTTTCGTTGGGTCTGCCCGTATTGTCATCGTTTTCGTACACCTATACCAATAATGGTTTTACTTACAACGACCTGGTGAGGCGCGAAAATGGCACCGTGATAGCAGACCTTTCTGAATGGGCAAAAAACCTGCCCGACAGAACGTATGTTACCACTACACTACAAACAGATCTTTTCAGTTTGGGTCTGCGCATCAATCCCAAATTTTACCTCACCCTCCTTAGTTCGGTTAAAGGCTACGGCCGCTTGCTCATACCTAAACAATTGGCCGCATTGCTGGTGAATGGCACCTCGCCCTACATCGGTCAAACCCTGAATATTTCCCCAGAACTGCACATGACATCTTACCTCGAGAATGGGGCAGGACTATCCGTGAAATTAACCGATGAATTGACCATCGGGGCTAGGTTAAAAATACTTCACGGGTTGGTAGCGGCCGATACCGAAACATCGCGCTTTGGGATCGCGCTGGATGACAACTACCAGATTACGGCAACGGGCGACTTTCGCCTACGCTCATCGGGCCTGTATAATTTCACACAATCGAACTATTCATTCTCTGAGGAACGAAAAAACTACTTCAGCAACCGGGGCTGGGGCCTTGATTTGGGCGCCACCTATCAACTAATGGACAAGCTTACCGTGGCAGCCAGCCTGGTGGATATGGGTGGAATAAGATGGCGCCATAATACGTTTGAATATTCGCTCCAAGGTGCCGCCTATACCTTTAAGGGAATTGATGTTGACCAATTGTTAGATGGCGATGCCACCTACATGGAGGCTCAGCTAGACTCTCTGGAAAGTGAATTTGAGTTGCAGGAAACGGAGGGAGTTGCGTTCCGCTCGCCACTTCCAGGAAAATTTTACCTCAGTGGCCAATACGAAGTGATGAGGAATTTGACGGTAGGTGCACTGTGGTTTAATGAAAAATACAGGGGGCGTGTTGCTACGGGGTTTTCGATTATGATGAATAAGAATTTTGGTCGGGCGCTCAGCACTTCTTTGAGTTACACCATGAGCCATCGCTCTTTCAATAACCTGGGCGCTGGCATCTCATTTAACTTCGCGCCTTTTCAGATTTATCTGGTGGGTGATAACCTGTTGCGCCTGCCGCTCTCGCTCGCCACAAACCGAAACTTGAATGCCTTTATTAATAATACACAGGTGTTTACTCTGCGTGGGGGCATCAACTTTGTGTGGGGCTGGACGCAGGCAGATGGATCAACCGGTCCCAATAAACGCAACGCCAACCGCAGGGCTAAGAATAGCCTGAAAAAAGCCGATTATATCAAGGTAAGACAGAAGAAGTAGGCAAAGCGATTTTCTTTGCTTTCAATCTCGGCTGCAAAAGTAATGTCCTCGTCTCTGGTGTCCCAGTTTCTGTCCGCCTCCCTTTTCAGTGGTTTATATGATCTTGTTTGGTCACCAGGTAAAGTTAATTGATAATTTCCGAGCAGCTTGGTTTGTAAAATCGTAGAACCAAAAAAGCCCAACCAAATTTTGATCGGGCTTTCTTTCTTTAAAAGGATGTTCTATTAACTACCGCATGCTTCACAAGCATCGGGGTTATCCAGCGAACAGGCCATGTCCGACATTTTTTGATTGTAGTCGGCAACGGGGCGTTGCTCGTAAGGTAGCACTTGCTGTGCCTCGTTGGCGCTTGCTACAGCAGCCGCTACCGGTTCGGTTACCGTAATGCCTTCGGCAGCCGAAGGCTGCTGAACTGCGGACTTATCGAGCGTAAACTTGATGGCATCGGCTGCGGCATTGGTGCGCAGGTAATACATACCGGTCTTCAGCCCTTTCTTCCACGCATAGAAGTGCATGGAGGTAAGTTTGCCGAAGTTGGCATTAGTGAGGTGAATATTCAGGCTTTGCGACTGGCAGATATACGCACCGCGGTCGGCCGACATATCAATGATTGCTTTCTGCGAGATTTCCCAAACCGTTTTGTAGATGTCCTTGATGTTCTGCGGAATCTCTGCGATGTTCTGCACGGAACCGTTAGCGGCAATCAGTTTCTGACGCATATTTTCGTTCCACAATCCCAACTGAATCAGGTCGCGCATCAAATGTTTGTTCGCTACAATAAATTCGCCCGAAAGCGTTCTGCGCGTGTAAATGTTCGAAGTGTACGGTTCGAAGCACTCGTTGTTACCGAGTATTTGCGAGGTAGAAGCAGTTGGCATCGGAGCCATCAACAGGGAGTTGCGTACTCCGTGCTGCTTTACTTCTTGCTTGAGTTTTTCCCAATTCCAACGGCCGCTCTTAGGTGTTACACCCCACATGTCGAACTGGAAAATTCCTTTCGACACGGGTGAACCCTTGAAGGTTTCGTAGGGCCCCTGCACTTTCGCCAGTTCCATGGAAGCTTCCATGGCAGCAAAATACATGGTTTCAAAGATATCTTCATTCAGGCCGCGTGCCTCCTGGCTGTCGAACGGCATGCGCAGCATGATAAACACATCGGCCAGGCCCTGCACACCCAAGCCAATGGGGCGGTGGCGCAAGTTCGATCTGCGTGCTTCTTCTACCGGATAGTAGTTGATGTCGATCACTTTGTTCAGGTTGCGCGTAGCAACCTTGGTGATTTCATACAACTTCTGGTGATCGAACTTGCCATCTTCGGTTACAAATTTGGGAAGCGCGATTGAGGCCAGGTTACAAACCGCTACTTCATCGGGCGAGGTGTACTCAATGATCTCTGTGCACAGGTTACTCGACTTAATCGTTCCCAGGTTCTTCTGGTTCGACTTGCGGTTAGCATGGTCTTTATATAGAATGTAAGGTGTTCCCGTTTCAATCTGCGATTCCAGCACTTCAAACCACAGGTCTTGTGCTTTTACCTGTCTACGGAATTTGCCCTCCTTTTCATACTTCTCATACAGCCGTTCGAAATCTTCGCCCCAGCAATCTGCCAAGCCCGGTGCTTCGTTGGGGCAGAAGAGCGACCACATCTCGTTGTTCTCCACCCGCTTCATGAAGAGATCGGGAATCCACATGGCGTAGAACAAATCGCGGGCGCGTAACTCCTCTTTTCCGTGGTTTTTCTTCAGGTCGAGGAAGTCGAACACATCGGCATGCCACGGCTCCAGATAGATGGCGAAGCTTCCTTTGCGCTTGCCACCACCTTGATCTACGTAACGGGCGGTCATGTCGAAATTGCGCAGCATGGGTACAATACCATTCGAGGTGCCACCGGTGCCCTTAATGTAAGAGCCTTTCGCCCGTACGTTGTGTATGCTCAGGCCAATACCACCCGCGGATTGCGAGATCTTGGCAGTTTGTTTGAGTGTGTCGTAGATACCATCAATGCTGTCGTCCTTCATGGTGAGCAAGAAGCACGAAGATAACTGGGGTTTGGGTGTGCCTGCGTTGAACAACGTGGGCGTAGCATGGGTAAACCACTTTTCCGACAGCAGGTTGTATGTCTCGATGGCAGCGGGAATATCTTCGCCATGAATGCCGACAGCTACGCGCATCAGCATGTGCTGGGGGCGCTCTACCACTTTACCATCAATTTTCATCAGGTAGGAGCGCTCCAGTGTTTTAAAGCCGAAATAGTCGTAGCTGAAGTCCCGATCGTAGATGATGGCTTCGTCTAATTCGGCTGCGTGGTCTTTAATCACCTTCCAGGTTTCCTTCGAAACCAAGGGGGCGTTCTGGCCTGTCTTGGGGTCTACATATTGATACAACCGTTTCATCGTGTTGCTGAACGACTTACTGGTTGTTTTGTGCAGGTTAGACACCGCAATGCGTGCCGCCAGCTTTGCAAAATCGGGGTGGCGGGTAGTTAGTGTGGCGGCAATTTCGGCCGCGAGGTTGTCTAACTCTTGTGTAGACACACCATCGTACAGGCCATTGATCACCTTCATGGCCACTTCAACAGGGTTCACAAACTTCGGATCGAGACCATAGCAGAGTTTTTCGATTCGGGCGGTGATTTTATCGAACTTAACGGACTCTCTGTGTCCGTCACGCTTTAGTACAAGCATCTCTAATTAGGGTTGTTTGGGTGAACAGTTTAAAAAATGATCATGAATGTATTAAAAATCTTCGTTCAACGAAAACTTTGGCGTGGTTTCTTTCTCGGTGCTTTTCATTACCCCGGCTTTCTGGTACTCAGCCACTCTTTTTTCGAAGAAATTGGTTTTGCCGCGCAAACTTATCATCTCCATAAAGTCGAATGGGTTGGCCGCGTTGTATACCTTCTTTCCTATTAGTTCGTTTAACAGGCGGTCTGCCACAAATTCAATGTATTGGCACATTTGCTCGGCATTCATACCAATCAGGTTAACGGGCAATGCATCCGTAACGAACTCTTTCTCTATTTCTACCGCATCTTTAATAATCTCGATGATGCGGCTCTCCGGCAATTTGTTGATCACATGTTGTGTGTAAATGTGGCAGGCAAAATCGCAGTGCAGGCCCTCATCGCGCGAAATCAGCTCGTTGGAAAAACTTAGACCCGGCATAAGGCCCCGCTTTTTCAACCAGAAAATAGAGCAGAAGGAGCCGGAGAAGAAAATGCCTTCAACTGCCGCGAAAGCAATGAGGCGCTCCTGAAAGTTACCCTGGTCTATCCAACGCAACGCCCAGTCGGCCTTCTTCTTCACACATTCCATGGTTTCGATGGCGTGGAAAAGGCGGTCTTTCTCTTTCGGGTCTTTCACGTAAGTATCAATCAATAACGAATAGGTTTCCGAGTGAATGTTTTCGATGGCGATCTGAAAGCCATAAAAAAACTTGGCCTCGGTGTATTGCACCTCAGACACAAAGTGCTCGGCCAGGTTCTCGTTCACAATGCCATCGCTGGCGGCAAAAAAGGCCAACACGTGTGTAATGAAGTGGCGTTCGCCATCATTGAGGTTGGCCCAGTCGCGCAAATCGTGGCTCAGATCAATTTCTTCGGCTGTCCAGAAACTGGCTTCGGCCTGTTTATAGAACTTCCAAATGTCGTGGTGGCGAATAGGGAAGAGAACGAATCGATCCTTGTTCTCAATCAGAATGGGTTCCAGTGCTTGTGGGTTGCTCATTTCGAACAATGTTTTAAAAGTTATTAAATAAAACACAGGCACGCGTTGGGTCGTGCACTATGTTACCTTAAATTCTCTACTTTTTTCTCGCAGGTGTTGGCTCAGGACGAGTGAGTTCAGTGCCAACTTATCGAGTGGACAAATATTTGAAATGAGGAACGAAAATCAAAGGTGTGTTGAAGCACTGCGTTAACCGTTTCGCTACAGAATATTTTTTTTTAGTCTTGAAGAAATTCATTTTCATTGACTTAACGCGTTGGCATGAAGTGTGGAGTGAACTAAAAAAAAATAAACTTTTTTTTTGCTGTGTTTTAGCGTCCCAAAATCGTCTTCAAAAGCAGTATTGCGCGCCATGATGTAGGGTTCGAAAACGGGCGTGTGTCTATAAACCGGTCAGACTTTTGTCATCCGGCCTTCCCTCGTACGGGTGCGCAACCAGACAGGTTGGGGGGCTGGCAATTGTGGGTGCCGCAAACCCTTTAATCCCTTTAATTGGGGTCTGTAAGCGTGTTTTTACGTTTTTTAGAGCAGAGATTTGATTTTAAATGGCTTTGGTCTATCTTTGCATCCCATTTTAAAAAGCCAAAATCATGTACGCAATCGTAGACATTGCTGGAAAACAGTTTAAGGTGGCTAAAGACCAATATATCTACGCCCCCAAAATGGATGGCGAAGCCGGTACAGCCGTTAGCTTCGATAAGGTCCTTTTGGTTGACAACAACGGGCAGGTAGAAGTTGGCGCCCCTACTGTAAAAGGCGTAAAGGTATCTGGAAAAATTCTGGAGCACGTAAAAGGAAACAAGGTAATCGTTTTTAAAAAGAAGCGCAGGAAGGGTTATGCCAAGAAGAATGGCCACCGCCAGCAGTTCACCAAAGTTCAGATTGAAAATATTGGTTAAACCATAAAAGACATCTTACAATGGCACACAAAAAAGGCGAAGGTAAAGTAAAGAACGGCCGCGAATCGGAAAGCAAACGCTTGGGCGTGAAGATTTATGGAGGCCAGAAAGTAGTTGCAGGAAACATTATTGTTCGCCAGCGCGGCACCAAGCACCACCCTGGCAAAAACGTAGGTATGGGCAAAGATCACACTTTGTTTGCACTGGTGCCTGGTACGGTGTTGTTTAAGAAGGGCCGTGCAAACAAATCGTTCGTATCGGTAGTTGCCGAGGCGTAGCTCACAATCTTGAAAGTTTTATAGCGGCTGCCCGAAAGGGCAGCCTTTTTCATTTTCACATATTCTTCAAAGCCTGCTTTTCTGAAATGTCCGCTTTTGAGGCAGCTTCTCATGGGTAGCATCCAGAATGGCAAATTGTCGGTAGCAAAACCCACATTTTTTGCGTGCCAGCGATGGGCCATTTTCACTCCAGATTTGATAGATTTCCCACTTTTCAGCGGCCCGGTCGATATTTTTTTTTACCGTTTTTTACGGTATTTTCTTGCCGAGCCTACCCCCCCAACACTTTGTTAAAAACATTGAAAATCTATGGGTTATCGCTGTGTTTTTGGCATTTTCTTCTTTTCAGGGCTCCAGATGCCAAATTTTATTCATGACCAAATTGTAAAGGGAGTGTTTTCTTTATTCGATTTATCCCATAATTTGGGGGTCTAAATCTATTTTTAACCTAAACCTAAACCTATGAAGAAGTTTTTACTTCTATGCTTCTCATTCGTTTTTGTGGCCAGCGCTGCCTGGGCACAAGAGCGGGTAGTGTCGGGTAGGGTGACCTCGTCAGACGATGGGTCTGCTTTACCCGGTGTGAACGTGGTGCTGAAAGGCACTACGAACGGTACGGTTACCGATGCAGAAGGTAACTTTAAGTTGAACGTTCCGGCTTCTGGCGGATCGTTGGTGTTCTCATTCATTGGTCTGCAAACGCAGGAAGTGGCAATTGGCGACCGCTCAGTGATTGACGTGTCACTCGGGCTGGATGTAACACAATTGACAGAAGTTGTTGTAACGGCTGTGGGTATAGAACGCGAGAAAAAAGCGTTAGGGTACTCTGTGGCCGGAGTGAATGCCGAGAATATCGCTCAGCGATCGGAGGTCGATCCGTTGCGAGCCCTGCAGGGAAAAATGCCTGGAGTCAATATCGTAGGCGGGGGTGGTGCTCCTGGTCAATCCACAAAAATTAATATTCGTGGTGCCTCTTCTCTGACTGGTAACACCCAACCACTTTTCATTGTTGACGGTATTCCGTTCGATAACTCAGTGAATGCGACTGGTGGTGCTGCACAGAATACTGTTTTCTCAAACCGTGCGTTCGACATTGATCCCAATAATATCGAATCGATTAACGTGTTGAAGGGAGCTGCTGCCGCTGCTTTGTATGGATCGCGGGCAACTAATGGGGTAGTGGTTATCACAACCAAGGCTGGAAAAAAGAATACCAAAAAAGGATTGGAAGTGACCTACACTGGATCTTTAAACTTCCAGGAGATTTCGGGCATTCCCGACTATCAAGATGTTTACACGCAAGGGTCTAACCAGGTTTACAACGGTGCTTTCATCGGTAACTGGGGTTCTCCATTCCCAGATCATGTCGATGAGATTAACGCAAAGTATGGTACCAATTACAGTAAATCATATGGCACCTACGTTGGTGGTCCTAAAGCCGGGCAACCCTATCCAGAAGGAACAGCACCCCATCCGCTGACTGCAAACGCCTTTCCTGTTAACCTTGGCTCACGAACTTTGTTTCCCGAGTTGATGGATGCAGATGGTTATCCGGTTCCCTACGAAATTAAACCCCGCGATATCGTTGGGGGTTTCTTCAGGACGGGTAAGCAGGTTGAGAACTCAATTGGAATTTCTTCGGGAAGCGATAAGGCATCAATCAATGCTGGGTTTTCGCGCATGAACCAAGAGGGGATTGTTCCCAACCAGGAAGCCACTCGTACAACCCTTTATTTTGGTGGGAATGCTCAGTTGGAAAATGGTTTGTTCCTTTCAGGTAACGTGAACTATGTAAATACCTTCCAGCAGTCGCCTCAGTCTGCCGGTAGCGCATTTGCGGATTACTATGCAGGGGATGGAGCCTCCTCTATCTATGCCCGGATATTCTACCTTCCACGTAACTATGATTTGAACGGCTTGCCTTTCGAAGACCCAATTACCGGCAATAACATGTTTTATCGCGCGTTGGATAACCCTCGTTGGATTGCCAAATACAATCTGTATACCAGTGAAGTAAACAGAGTTTACGGCAACCTCACTGCTACCTACAGCATCACGCCTTGGTTAGATTTCATGGTAAAAGGAGGAGTTAATACATATGCTGAGAACAGGAGGAGCATTTTCCGTCCAGGGGGATCTTCTTTGCCGTTAGGGCAGGTTTGGACGGAAGACCTTACCAATACGGAGTTAGATTTTAATTACATTGCTACGGTGAATAAAGATTTTGGTGAAGACTTTTCACTTAAAGCATTAATTGGTTTAAACAATAATGAAAGATCCCTCTCCCGCAGAAGAGTTGTGGGTAATCAGATCATTCAGGCGGGCTTATATTTAACAGATGCAACATCTCAGCAACAGGTCGATTACGATCTGAGTCGTCTTCGCAGACTGTATGGCGTATACACTGATATCTCTTTGTCTTACAAAGATTATCTGTTCTTGAACATGGGCGGCCGTAACGACTGGTCGTCAACGCTTCCTGATGGTAACAACAGCTACTTCTATCCGAGCGCAAGCGTGTCATTGATTTTCACGGATGCATTTTCGATCAGTAGCAGTGTATTGAATTCTGGTAAGTTGAGATTAGCGGCCGCTAAGGTTGGTAACGATGCTGACCCCTACCTCACCCGTACAAACTTCTTCATTGCCACTCCGTTTATTGGTGCGGGAGGTACGAATAACAGAGCTGGTCTGAGCAACCTGTTGGGTAATCCTGCCCTGAAGCCAGAATTTACAACGGAATATGAGGTCGGGTCTGATCTGAAGTTTTTAAATAACAAACTTGGTCTGGATCTCACCTATTTTGCCCGTCAGTCAACGGAACAAATTGCAAGGGCCTCGGTAGCTCGCTCTAGTGGATTTAGCCAGGAAGTAGTAAATGTGGGGCGTTTGGATAACAAAGGCTGGGAAATAGGCATTGATGCTACGCCAGTAACTTTGAATAATGGATTCTCCTGGAATTCCTATGTTGCTTTTACGCGTATTAGAACTGAAGTGGTAGATGCAGGCCCTACCGGTGAGATATTCATTGGTGGTGCAGCTTCTACTTTCGGAACCATACATCGCAATGGGCAGCCTTATGGTCAGATTTTTGGAACCCAGCAAGCGCGCGATGAGGAAGGCAACCGTTTGATTGATAAGGACACGGGTATGCCGTTCAATGCCGCAAAATCCACGATAATTGGGAACCCCAACCCTGACTTTAACCTGGGATGGACCAACAACTTCTCTTGGAAGGGTATCACCCTGTCGGTGCTTGTTGACTGGAAACAAGGCGGTGATTTCTATTCATTCACAGGTGCATCGCTCCTGCTGCGTGGACAGCTTGCCAACTCGATCGATCGAGAAGCGCTACGTGTAGTTCCAGGTGTATATGGCGATCCCCAAACTTACCAAGCCGTGTTGGATGATAACGGCAACAAGATTCGCAATACAACGCCCGTTACTGCTTTCGATACCCACTTTTCCAATGGCTGGGGTGCTTATGGCGCGGATGAGGTGAATGTCTATGATGGAACAGTGATTCGCTTACGCGAGATAAGCCTGGGATATTCTATTCCCAAGGCCGTGTTGGCAAAAACCCCGTTTGGGTCGGCACGTATTTCGGCTTCCGGAAGAAACCTCTGGTTCAGGGCTCCCAATGTGCTTGAAGGATTAAACCTCGATCCTGAGTTTTTGAGCGAGGCATCAGATTCAAACATCCAAGGGTTTGAGTATGGTGCAACTCCTACTACCAGGCGCTACGGGTTTAACCTCGTGGTTACGTTCTAACTAATTTGGTTTGAGATTAATAACCGATAAACGAAAAGAAATGAAACGCAAAAGTTTTAGTATATTACTAGGGCTAGTGTTTGTGTTTGCCGTGTCCAGTTGCGACTTGTTCGATCTTGACATCAACACAGACCCTAATAACCCTGCAACCGTGTCCCCGGCTTTGTTGCTAAACAATGTGGAGGTAGATGGAATGGGGGGCATTGTAGGCAATTTTAATACCACAGGAATGGGGTTTGTCGTGCAGACCGATGCTAATGACAACTTCTTTTTTAACAACCAATCATGGAATGGTACTTGGAATTCCCTTTATACAGGGCCACTCAAGGACCTCGATGAATTGCTTAAGATTGTAGAACAGGATTTGACCGGAGATGGTGTGCCGGATCAGCCTCGCTACTTGGGTATCGCCCAAGTGTTGAAGGCCTATTTCTTTAGCACGCTGGTAGACTGGTGGGGAGATATACCCTATTCGGAAGCCTTCAAAGGTAATGCTGCCGATCAGATCAAAACCCCAGTTTACGATGATGATGCGGCCATCTATGCCGACTGCATCAGTCTGCTGGATAAAGCAATTGCAAATTTAGCGTTACCTAGCCCTTCTGCTGTGGTTGGCGATATCATCTACGGTGGATCAGCGGCTAGATGGACGAAGGCCGCAAAATCGTTAAAGTTGAAACTTCTTTTGCAGACCAGTAGGGTTCAGAATAACACAGCTGCCATACAGGCGCTTATGAATGACCAGACCGGATTAATAACAGCCGCAGCCGATGATTTTTTAGTGCAATTTAGCACTTCCGTAACCCCCGATTATCGCCACCCTAATTACGCAATGCGGGGTGCCGGTTACGGTGGTGGTTATATTGCGCATCAGTTTATGTTCGAATTGCTGGTAAACGATGACCCACGTCTACCGTTTTATATCAAGCGTCAGACGAAAACCGTTTTGGACCCAAGTGATGCAACGCAGAAACAAACTATCCCTTGTTCTCAAAGAGCAGATTGCGTTTACGGCTATTTCCCTTTGAGCAACTACGTAACCCAGGCCGTATACGGCAAGGCCCCCGGTGACCTTTCTACCGCAGAAAAAGAATATCTGGCTGGATTTTTTGGCAGGGATCGAGCTGATCCATCTGGTATCCCGGATGACGCAGGTCTAAGAACCGCTCATGGCCTGTATCCCTTTGGAGGTTTGTATGATAATGCCACCCCAGAGCCGGCCAATAACAACAAAGGACGCGGTGATGGTATTTTTCCTATTGCAACCTCATGGATGGTTAAGTTCTGGCAAATTGAGGCAATGTTGACTCTTGGTGTAACACATCCTACTCAGAGCGTTGCGCAGTTGTTTACCGCAGCGATGAATGAGCAAATGGCAAAAGTGAATACTTTTGTTTCAAAGGATCCTACCCGCGCAGTTGCAATGACAGCTGCTGATATTTCAGATTACGTTGCTGATTGGGATGCGCGATTAGCCGCAGCCACAACCGATAGTCAGCGCCTTGGCGTTGTTTTAAAGCAAGCTTGGTTCTGTAATTATGGAAATGGTCTGGAGTTGTACAATACGTTCCGCAGAACCGGGTTGCCTGGAGATTTGCAAACACCCCTTCAGTTGCCCGGTAACTTTGCACTCTCCATACCTTATGCTCAGGATGAGTTGAACCTGAATCCCAACACTCCCGTTAAGCAGTACGATGCTCCTGCTGGTGCTGTATTTTGGGATGCTCTTAAGTTCCAGTTTTAACACGTAATGGAAATCGACAATGAAAAAGAATTATAAATTTTCAGCACTGGTCGCAGGCATAGTCCTCGGGTTTTTCGCCTGTCAGGACCCTGATTTAGAGGTGGTTCCTGAGTGGGAGACTGCTGTGAATACTTTTGCCAGCCTGCAAACGGGTTCGTCAGCGAACTTTCTAAATGGTAACCCTTCTACACCAATCAATCTTAACTTCCGCTGGATATCCATTGATGGCAAGAACACGGTGAACAGGATTGAATTCTTCATTCTGTTCAATGAAGGTTACGTGGATGTAGATGGAAACCCTAAGACCGCCCGACATGGTGGTGACGAAGGCATCCTTTTTAAAACCATAGAAGGTGCTGCTGTGCCCGGAAACCGCACGGATGTTGCACTCTCTGTAACACAGGCGGAGATTTTTGATCTGTACAAGGATAAAACATTCAACTACTGTGGAACGACTGAGAGTGTCTTCAATAGCGCAATCAAACCATCGAGGAGTGCAGCCAATCCTTTTGTAGCCGGGGATGCATTTACTTTGAAGTGGATTGTGTATACGGAAGATGGTCGTAAGTTTGACTCCTGGTCTCCTTCGGTTTGTACCGAGTTTCCTGGGTCGAACTGTCAGTTTGGCTGGGCCGTGATTTGTAATTCAAATCTGGCAACGGATTATTCTTATACTACCACGAATATCAAAAGGGCTGGCGCTCCGTTCCCCGGTACACTGACAGGTACGGGTTCATTGACGGAGGGATCGGAAGGGTCTTATACCCTGACTGACTTTTCTTTTGGAGTATTTGCCGCGGCTTATGGCGATGATCCAGCTGTTGGTTCGTTGACTTTGAGTGATGCGTGTGATTTCATATCCTCGAAGGGTGTTGATCAGTACGGAGACTCATACACATATACCATTACAGCCATCAGCGCAACATCAATCACCTTCGACTGGGTGAATACCTATGGTGATGGAGGCACAACTACTATTACCCGTGCTACTGGTGCGTGGCCAACCACACTTAGCACAACACCAAGTGGAAGTTGTAATTAGTAGGCACTAGCTTTTGAATAAGAAAATAGGCTGCTCATTAAGAGCAGCCTATTTTTGTAAAACTCCATCTCTAAAACTTACATCAATAGTAGCGTTCGGCAGGCTGTTTACGTTAAATTTTACAAAAAATTCAGTCTTAAATTTTCCAAGCGCATACCTGGATAGGTTATAGCTTAATAGATACTAGGTCATGCGCTTAGCTGTGGTCAATAAGGATGGGTCACAACACAAGGACGATTTTTTGTTTAGCCCTTCCTAAATGCAGGCAGGTCTTCATCGCCTGTTTTGTAAAGCAAAAAATAGATGACCATGTCGAGCATTTCCTTGGTGGTATTCCACCCATAGGTTACGTCTATCGGAGGGTTGTTTGGATTGTCTTTATTTTCTTCGGTGTTGTCGAATTTTGCCTCTATGTGAATGGTAGAACCCTTTGGAATGTACAATAACTTCGAATATTGATAATTGCCTTGCCATCTAAAATCCCAATCATTGATGCGGATCAGGGGAATGGTTTCTCCTTCGGGTGTAAGCGCGTAGGCTTTAAAGTACTTGCCCAGGTAATGCATGTGAGGCAACACGGCTATTACCGAAATACTTGCTGGTAATGGACCGTATGTTGAATAAAAAGTGGGCTTGGTAAATGCTTTAATTAGAAAGGGAGGATTGGTAATGTGGCTTTCGGTAATAGACAAAGAGTAAACCTCACGTTCAATAGGCCGGTCAGTAAAATACAAATTCACTTTGCTCTGGTCGAACGAAACTGCGCCTGTTGGCGCATAGTGTATATTGAGGATGATATCAGATTGCCGATGGATTTTTTTTCCGGTTCCTTCCGGAAAAAGTAGCGGGAAATTTCCGGGAACCCACCCGTATAAAAAGGGATCTGCAGGTGGATATTTTTCAAAACTTGATATTGCCGGGTCGTCAGCCGAAAGGCCGTGTATAGCTCTAACCTGGTGCGTTGTGTCTGTCATCAGCCTGCTGTGGTGAACAAGTCGCTTGTTTCCGGGTACAAATTCTATGGCAGATAGGTATTTATCTGCGGGTAAGTTGGTAGGCAAAACAAAGAACCGATAGTCGTCAGTGCCCGTTGCCTGGATGGGGTACGCCTCGTTCATGGTTAAAGTCATGTCCGGCATTTGAGCAGGATAGGGCCCAGCAGGAACTTTTGTATTTTCTTTTTTCTTTTTTCCCTTAGGCATACCTAAATTCACCCATTTAGCGATTAACTCAATATCCGAATCTGTAAGCGTTCTTTCATTTGCAAAAGAAGAGTACGATGGATCTGCCTTCCAAGGAGGCATGTATTTCGATTTAGTGACGTGGGCAATAAACGCGCCCCGACTGGCAACATCTTTATAGGTTAATAAGCTAAAGGGCCCAGCTTTACCTGGTTGGTGGCAGGGAGCGCAATTCTTAAGAATAATTCCCTCTATGTCCTTATAGTAGGTTACAATGCCACTTTCAATCTTCTGGCTATAAACTTGGCTACATGCCATTGCCACTATCCCTACAAAAAACTTCTTCATGTCTAATGAACAAGGTTCACCAAAAATAAAGAAGTTCCCTCAAAAGCCACGCCCTTTCTACCTACTCACTCCGCAGTGAGTTCACTGGGTTTTTGATGGCTGCTTTGATAGACTGGTAGCTAACGGTAGTCCAGGAGATGACGAGCGCTACCCCTCCGGCTATCAGGAAGGTGCCAACACCAATCTGGGTGCGGTATGCGAAACTGGCCAGCCAGCTGTTCATTACATACCAACCCAGCGGCACAGCAAGCGCAAAGGCAATGAGTATAAGCTTTGTGAAATCTTTGGAGAGGAGCAACACTACACCCATTACAGACGCCCCCAGTACTTTGCGTACCCCAATTTCTTTGGTACGCAGACTGGCCGTATAGGCAGCCAAACCAAACAAGCCGACACACGCAATGAGGATAGCTAATCCCGAGAATATACTGAACAAAGTGCCTGCACGCTGCTCCGCTTCGTAGTTGGCCTTCAGCGACTCATCCAGGAAACGGTATTTAAAAGGCTGCCCGTCTGAAATCTGGTTCCATTTGGCCTCCGCCTCTTGAACAACTGCTTGAAGGTCGCTACTGCTTACTTTGGCATAGGCATACACAGCTCCCCCCCCAAAACTTTCATTGTTGCGGATGGCCAGTGGCGTAATCTGGTCGCGTAAAGATTGAAAGTTAAAATCGCGCACCACGCCTGTAATGGTAAGAACTACGTTGCCATTGCCGTTTGGATTCCGATCAACAAGCGTGAGGCGCTGCCCCACCGGGTTGCCGGCAAGCCCCAGGGTTTTTACGGCCGTTTCGTTGAGCAATAGTGAAAGTGAATCGTTTGTTTCGCGCGAAAATCCACGCCCGGCCACCATTTCAAAGCCCACCGTTTCGGCCATTTCGTCATTGATCACCATTGTTTTGGTGGTAAGTATTTCTGAAGAGCCTTCTGGTAAAAATTGTGCTCCAAAGTAGTCTCCTTCACGGCCCAACAAGGCAAAAGAACTGGCGGCACTTTGCACGCCCGGTACCCGTTTCAGTTCTTCCACAAATGTTTGGGCTTTGTTCTGTAAAGCGAAGACACGTTCTACCACCAACATTTGGTCTTTGTCGAAGCCGAGCGATTTGCTCTGCATGAATTTCATCTGATCGCTCACCACCAGCGTGGCCACCATCAGCACAATCGATATCCAAAATTGAAATACCACCAGGCCGTTGCGTAGCCAGGCTCCCTTACTCTTGCCCGAAAAAGCCCCCTTCATAACTGCCACCGGATTGAAGGTGGAGAGTGCGAACGCAGGATAACTTCCCGCCAGTAGGCCCACCACAATGGCAAATGCCAGCAAACCACTCAGCAACGGGGGGGAGAAGTTAAATACCAGTTGCTTGTTGGCCAGGTTATTGAAAAATGGCAATGAGAATTCTACAATGAAAATAGCGATGAGCGTGGCAACCAAACAGATCACGATAGATTCCACCAAAAACTGCATCATCAACTGCGTTTTGCCCGAGCCCATGGTTTTGCGCACACCCACCTCTTTGGCTCTTTCGGCCGAGCGGGCGGTGGCCAGGTTCATAAAATTGATGCAGGCGATCATCACGATCAGCACAGCCACGCAAATCAGAAAATAAACATAGTTCTGATTTCCACCCGGCTTCATTTTGGCCTCCAGGTGGGTAGGGTCCAGGTGAATAGAAGGCAAAGCCTGTAGAAAGTAGCGGTAGCCATTGCCTTCGCGCTTGTAATCTTCCCACGATTTGCCCAGGTCTCTTTCAATCTGAGCCGAAGCATAGGTGTCGACCATTTTGGGGAACTTGGCTTCCAGTTGTGCAGCATCTGTGCCCGGCTTGAGCAACAAGTACACATGGGCGGTAAAGGTGATGAAGTTGCTTTCGTTGCCGCCACCAAAAAACTGATCCGACCATTTGCTCAGAAAATCGAATTTTATGTGGGAGTTTTCGGGAACATTCTCACACACTCCGGTAACCTTGAATTCCTGGTTAAAAAAAGTGAGCACTTTGCCCAAAGGTTCCTCGTTGCCAAAGTAGCGCTTGGCGGTGGCTTCGGTAACTACAATATCAGTCAGGTTTTTAAAAACCGTGTTGGCCTCCCCCTTCAGCAACTTGATGCTGAAAACATTGAAGAAGCTGGAATCTGCCGACATAATGAAGTCTTCTTCAAATTGTTTTTCATCGCCTCTGTCGTCTTTGTAACGCACCAACACATCATTGAAAGGCCCACCCATCCGCACAACGGCTTCCACCTCGGGGAAATCGCGGCCCATGGCATCGGCATATGAATGGGGAATGATGGCATAGTATGTGGAGTGCTGAGGGTATTTTCGTTCGAGGGCTACTTTGTAGATGCGGTCGGCATTAGTGTGGAAGCGATCGTACGAGAGTTCATCGACCACAAAAAAAACAATGAGCAGGCAGCCTGAAATGCCAACGGCCAGGCCCAGTATGTTGATGATGGAATAAACGCGCTGCTTGATGAGGTTGCGGATAGCGACCTTTAAGTAGTTTTTTAGCATGATTCGGCAGATAGATTGCCACCAGTAAGGCTAAATTTCATGCCATAACCAAACGCCTTTCGGTTGATCGAAATACGCGTTTTGTTGGCGGACTGCGTCCGATTTAGAGAAATATCGTCCGATACCGGACGGCTTATTGGAGCATTTTGAGCAGGGTAGTCAGTCTACTTTTCAGGCTTCTGCGGTCTATGATGAAATCGAGAAAACCGTGCTCGAGTACAAACTCGGCACTCTGAAAACCTTTGGGCAGGTCTTTGCCAATGGTTTCGCGAATGACGCGAGGGCCCGCAAAACCGATCAGCGCACCAGGCTCTGCGATGTTAAAATCGCCCAACATGGCATAAGAAGCCGTAACCCCACCCGTTGTAGGGTCAGTTAGTAGTGAGATGTATGGAATTTTGGCTTGATCGAGCAGCGCAATTTTTGCTGATGTCTTGGCCATCTGCATCAACGAGAGACCGGCTTCCATCATTCTGGCCCCACCCGATCTGGAAATCATCAGAAAGGGCTTTTTGTGCTTCAGGCTGTGGTCCATAGCGCGGGCAATTTTTTCGCCCACCACCGAGCCCATGGATCCACCGATAAAAGTAAAATCCATACACGCCACTACCAGGTCCAGCCCATTCATTTTTCCATAGGCAGTGCGTACGGCATCCTTCAGTTCAGTTTTGGCCTGCGATTCTTTGATGCGTTTGGGGTAGGGCTTGGTGTCCACAAACTTGAGCGGATCGGCTGACTCCATGTTGGCATCCAGCTCGGTAAACTCGTTGTGGTCAAACAATATTTCGAAATATTCTTTCGAACCGATTTTAACGTGGTAGTCTTCTTCGGGCACCACGTAAGCATTGTTCTTCAACTCGCGGTTGTGAACAATTTTGCCTGCGGGCGATTTAAACCAAAGCCCATCCGGTACTTCGCGTTTTGCTTCAGTAGGGGTGAGGATACCTTTATCTGTACGTTTGAACCAAGACATTCGAAAAGGATTATAACCAAAAAGCAATCAGCCAAAGCTCCATGAACTTTGGCTGATGAAATTTAATCTATGCTACGTCTATACTCTTATCCAGGTAAACGTCCTGAATTGTTTGCAGAATCTCCACGCCTTCCTTCATGGGGCGCTGAAAGGCTTTACGTCCGGATATTAAGCCCATGCCACCGGCCCTTTTGTTGATGACGGCTGTACGTACTGCATCGGCCATATCGCTGGCGCCTTTCGAGTCGCCACCTGAGTTGATCAGACCCGCGCGCCCCATGTAGCAATTCGCCACCTGGTAACGGCACAGATCGATGGGGTGATCGGAAGTAAGTTCGGTGTAGATGCGCTCGTCTAGTTTTCCGTAGCTGCTGCCACCAGTGTTCAGTGCTTTGTAGCCGCCATTATTTTCGGCCAGCTTCTGCTTAATGATGTCGGCCTGAATGGTAACGCCCAAATGGTTGGCTTGCCCGGTCAGGTCGGCAGAAACGTGGTAGTCAACGCCATCTTTTTTAAAGGCGCTGTTACGCGTGTAGCACCACAGAATGGTAGCCATACCCAGCTCGCGAGCTTGTTCAAATGCTTTGGCTACTTCTTGTATCTGGCGCGTGGCATTGTCTGACCCAAAGTAGATGGTGGCGCCCACGGCTACTGCGCCCAGGTTCCAGGCATCTCTTACCGAGCCAAACATAATCTGGTCTGCCTTATTGGGATAGGTGAGTAACTCGTTGTGGTTAATCTTCACCACAAAGGGTATTTTATGTGCGTACTTACGCGACATCAGTGCCAGGCCTCCATAAGTGGTGGCCACGGCATTGCACCCTCCCTCAAGGGCCAGTTTTATAATATTTTCCGGATCGAAATAGATAGGGTTTTTAGCGAATGATGCACCGGCACTGTGTTCAATGCCCTGATCGATGGGCAGTATAGATAAAAAACCGGTGTTAGCCAGGCGGCCTGTGCCAAATAAAGCCTGCAGGCTGCGCAGGGTTTGTGGATTACGGTTAGAATTCGCAAAAATGCGATCTACAAAATCGGGACCGGGCAGGTGTAATTGTTCTTTCGGAATGGTCTTACTCTTATAGGTAAGGAGGGAGTCAGCGTCTTTCCCCAACAGTTCAGAAATGCTAGCTTTTGCCATTACAATTGGTTTGGTGAGGGGCAAATATAGGCGTAGCCCTGAACTACTCCAAAAGCCAAAATTCAACCGATTGAGGCAACAAAAAACCCGCTTTTTAGAAAAAAAGCGGGTTCAAACTTTCCTTCAAGGGGGTGAGTTATCCTTCTTGGGTGGTGTTCAATTTTTCTTTAATACGTGCAGATTTACCCTGGCGGCCTTTGAGGTAGTATAACTTAGCCCTGCGCACCTTACCAGCCTTCAATACTTCAATTTTCTCGATCGAGGGACTGAGAATAGGAAATACCCGCTCTACACCAACGCCATTCGATACTTTTCTAACAGAGAAGGATTCGCCATTCGTGCCGGTACCTTTGCGGTACAGAACGGTGCCCTGAAACTGCTGAATACGCTCTTTGTTACCCTCGCTGATTTTTACGTGAACGTTTACCGTATCACCGGGCTTAAAACTGGGGTGCTTTGCGCGGTTGGCCGCCAGTTCCTGTTCTGCTATTTTTATTAAGTCCGCCATGACGCTTGTTTTTTAAAAATGGACTGCAAATGTAGGGAAAGAATTTGGAATACCCTCTTGTGTCCTTACGAATTTTCCTGCGGAAACAGGCCCGGGCGCCTGCTTTTGGTTCTTTCGATGGCTTTTTCGAGCTTCCATTGCTCGATGTTTTGCTGGTGGCCGGATAGCAGCACCTCGGGCACTTTCCAGCCCCTATACTCGGCCGGCCTGGTATAAACCGGGGGTGCCACCAGCCCATCCTGAAAAGAGTCGGTAAGGGCAGAGGTTTCGTCTGAAAGAACGCCCGGCAGCAGGCGGATGATGGCATCGGACAGCACAGCCGCGGCCAGTTCGCCCCCAGACAACACATAATCGCCAATGCTAACCTCGCGGGTAACCAGGTGTTCTCGCACGCGCTCATCCACGCCCTTGTAATGTCCGCACAGCATAATGAGGTTGCCTTTCAAACTCAATTCGTTGGCCATAGATTGCGTTAACAGTTCGCCATCCGGACTCATGTATATCACCTCATCGTAAGTGCGCTGCGCTTTGAGGCTTTCGATACACCGATCGATCGGTTCAATCATCATTACCATGCCGGCCCCACCACCAAATGCATAATCATCGGTAGTGCGGTGTTTATTGGTGGCGTATGCGCGCAGGTCGTGCACGGCCACCGTAACTAAGCCTTTGGCTTGTGCACGCTTCAATATAGAATCGTTAAACGGACTTTCGAGCAGGCGTGGCAGGCAGGTGATGATGTCGATGCGCATAAGTCAAATATCCAAAAAACCATTGGGTAACACCACGGTAACGTGCTTGCGCGCCTTGTTGATGCTTTTAATGAAAGGGCCGTTTACCGGAATCATGGCTTCCTTCCCCTCGCGCATTACTACCAGAAAGCGGGCCGGGCCGGCCTCCTCTACGTGGCTCACTTGCCCGATTGGTCCCAATGCTACATCGGTTACCTGAAAGCCAATCACCTCATCGTTGTAAAACTCACCTCGTGGCAATGTGGGGCGTTCTTGCTTCGGAAAATACACCGAACAGCCTTTTAACGAGGCTGCGGCCTCAGGGGTGTTCACATCTTCCAACTTAACAAAGGCCTTGTCGCCACGCATCGATACGGCTTCAACAAAAAAAGGTACCAGACTGGCTTGCTGCTGAATAAAGACGGTGCTCACCTGCGAAAGGTCGGGACATTCGGGCGAAGGCATGAGGGTTACCTCCCCCTTCAGCCCGTGTGTTTTGGCGATGTAACCAATCTTGAAACAATCTTGAATGTGCATCTGTCAGAAAATGAAAATGCCAACACATTGTGCTGGCATTTTTTATGAAGTTGCTTTTCGAATTATGCCTGTTCTTCTGCCGCAGGTGCTTCGCCTTCGGCCGGAGCGGCTTCTGCGGGAGCGGCCGCAGCAGCTTCGGCCTTTTTGCGGATGGCTTCTGCGCGTGCCTCGCGCACCTTCGCTTCGGCCTCTTTGCGTGCCTTGGCCGCATCTTGCTTGGCCTTGCTCAGGTTATCTACTTTGCCCTGAATCTTAGCTTCTTTGGCCTTCTTCCAGTCGGCCAGCTTTTGGTCGGCTTGCTCCTGGGTAAGGGCGCCTTTAATTACACCCACCTGAAGATGTCTCTTCAGCATAACACCGCGGTACGACAACATGGCCTTTACGGTGTCTGAAGGTTGGGCACCTTTCATCAGCCAATCAAACGCCAACTCCTCATTCAGTTCAATGGTGGCTGGGTTGGTAAGCGGGTTGTAAGTACCGATTTTTTGAATAAAGCGACCATCGCGTGGTGCTCTGGCATCTGCTACGACTACATCGAATCTTGCCAGTTTCTTGCGGCCTCTGCGGGCCAATCTGATTTTAACAGCCATTTGCTTGTTTTTTTAAGTTTTGGATCTCGTCCAGTTTTAAAAGAATGGCAAAGGTAAGATATTTCAACGATTCGGCAACGATCCAAGCCAACAATGAAGTTTTAACATGTTAAAAACTGACATTCAGGGCGGCAGATAAACATTTGCTTAAGCGAATATTCAGTTTTTTAATTTTGCACCCCTTTCCTACCTTCGTTGCCTTATTAAATAATAACCATGGATAGGTACTCGTACATTTCCAATGCTGATGTGGGCTACCTCGATCAGCTCTACCAATCTTACAAAACCGACCCCACCTCAGTAGACTTATCGTGGCAAAAGTTTTTCGAAGGTTACGATTTTTCGGTTCAGCGCTTTGGAGAGAACGGCCATGCGGTGGTGGCGGAAGATGCCATCACCATCAAGGAAACGCAGGTGCGTACGCTCATACACATGTATCGCTCGCGTGCTCACCTCAAATCGAATACAAACCCGGTGCGCCAGCGGAGAGACCACAAGGTGCCGCTCGATCATAAACTTTATGGATTGACAGATGCAGATCTGGATGTGGAGTTTGATGTGGGTGTGGAGATTGGCATCGGCAGGGCCACACTGCGCAAAATCATTGAGAAACTTCAGCGAGTATATCTGGGCCCCATTGGCTTTGAGTATAGCTACATCCGCAACCAGGACATTTTCGATTGGTTTGTGAAGAAGTGCGAAGTGGAGTACTACAATCACAACCCCAGTATTGAAGAGAAGAAGGGTATTCTGTCGAAGTTGAACGAAGCGGTGGTTTTTGAGAACTTTCTGCACACTAAATTTTTGGGGCAAAAGCGCTTTTCGCTGGAAGGTGGAGAGAACACAATTCCGGCCCTGCAAGCCATTATCAATAAATCGGCAGAGTTAGGTGTAAAAGAAGTGGTGATCGGCATGGCCCACCGCGGCCGCCTGAACGTTCTTTCCAACATTCTGGGAAAAACCTACGAACAGATATTTACCGAATTTGAAGGCAGTGTTAACCCAGACCTTACCATGGGCGATGGTGACGTGAAGTATCACCTGGGTTACTCCAGCCAGCACAATACGCCATCGGGCAATAAAGTGTATGTGAAACTAACGCCCAACCCATCGCACCTCGAAGCGGTAGATCCGTTGGTAGTGGGTTATACCCGTGGTCAGATTGATGACGAATTCAAGGGCGACTTATCGAAGGCCATGGCCATATTAATTCATGGCGATGCAGCCGTAGCGGGGCAGGGCATTGTGTACGAAGTGGTCCAGATGTCGGGTTTGCCCGGTTACAACACCGGTGGAACGATTCACTTTGTCATCAACAACCAGGTGGGCTTTACCACCGACTATGATGATGCCCGTTCATCGATTTACTGTACCGATGTAGCCAAGATCATAGACGCACCGGTGTTGCACGTAAATGGCGATGATGCCGAAGCTGTTACCTTCTGCGCCAAGCTGGCCACCGAGTACCGGCAGCAGTTTGGCAAAGATATTTTCATAGACATGCTCTGCTACCGCAGGCACGGCCACAACGAGAGCGATGAACCTAAGTTTACACAACCCAAGCTCTACAACCTTATTGCCAAGCACCCGAACCCGCGCGAGGTGTATGTGAAAAAACTGATTGAACGCGGGGACGTAGATGCTGCGCTGGCCGATGAAATGGACAAAAACTTCCGCAACCAGCTGCAAGACCGGCTAAATGAGGTAAAACAAAAGCCGCTGCCTTACAAGCCACAGAAAATTGAAGAAGAGTGGCATAAACTGCGCAGGGCAACACCCGAAGATTTCGACCAATCGCCAGAAACAGGTGTGAAGCAGGCCACCATCGACAAAGTAGCGCAGGCTCTCACCTCCATACCCGAAGGGTTTAAACCGCTGAAGCAAATCGAAAAGTTGCTGAAAGATCGGAAAACTGCCTTCTTCGATGACAAAATGTTGGGTTGGGCGGAAGCAGAATTGCTGGCCTATGGATCGCTGCTAACAGAGGGGGTACCGGTGCGTATGTCAGGCCAAGATGTGAAGCGCGGCACTTTCTCGCATCGCCATGCTTACCTGTTCGATGCCAACACCAACGAGCCCTATTGCAACCTCGACCACATACAACCCGGGCAGCAGAAATTCCATATCTACAATTCGCTGCTTTCGGAGTTTGGTGTGTTAGGTTTTGAGTACGGATATGCCATGTCCTCGCCCCACGCATTGGTATTGTGGGAAGCTCAGTTTGGCGACTTTGTGAACGGTGCCCAGGTAATGATTGACCAGTTTATATCCAGTGCCGAGTCGAAGTGGCAACGCATGAATGGTTTGGTGATGCTGCTGCCCCACGGTTACGAAGGTCAGGGGCCGGAGCACTCCAGTTGCCGCCCGGAACGTTTCCTCCAGCTATCGGCTGAATACAACATGGTGGTGGCCAACCCGACTACGCCTGCCAATATCTTCCATCTGTTGCGCAGGCAAGTAGCGTGGGAATTCCGCAAACCCTGTATTGTGTTCTCACCCAAATCATTGTTGCGTCATCCGGCCGTTATTTCACCCCTCAAAGATTTTGTGAAGGGTGCATTCAGTGAGGTGCTGGACGATGAAAACGCTGCCGCCAAAGATGTGAAGCGCGTAATTTTGTGCTCCGGCAAATTCTACTACGATTTGCTGGAAGCACAGCAGAAAAAGAAAATCAAAGATGCTGCACTGGTGCGCCTGGAACAGTTGCATCCATTTCCTGAAAAACAATTAAATGCCGTGCTGAAGAAATATAAAAACGCCAAGCTGGTGTGGGCGCAGGAAGAACCTGCCAACATGGGTTGCCTGTCATACATGCAACGCATGATGCCCAAACAACCTTTTGAGTTTGTAGCGCGCAAACCCAGTGCATCGCCAGCTACCGGTTACAACAAGATCCATAAGATTGAACAGGACAAATTGGTGAGTCAGGCGTTCGAAATTTAATAACCACTTCTAAACTATTATTGAATGGCACAACAAGTTAAAGTACCCACCGTTGGCGAGTCGATTACGGAGGTAACCATTGCCAACTGGCTGAAGAATGATGGCGAGGCGGTGAAGATGGATGAAGTGATAGCCGAACTGGAGTCTGACAAAGCTACCTTTGAACTGACAGCACCCCAGGCCGGCACCTTAAAAATAGTGAAGGCCAAAGGCGAAACCGTTCCGATTGGAGAAGTGATTTGTGAAATCAAAGATGCAGCAGGTGCAGAACCCAAAGAGGCACCAGCAGCACCGGCTGCCGCACCCAAGGCAACAGGCAGTGTGAAGGAGATGAAAGTGCCTGCCGTGGGAGAATCAATCACGGAAGTAACCATTTCTACCTGGCTGAAGAAAGATGGCGATTTTGTAAAGTTGGATGAAGTGATAGCCGAAGTGGAGTCGGACAAAGCCACCTTCGAACTGCCTGCGGAGGCAAATGGCATTCTGCGCATTGTGGCGAAAGAAAAAGAAACGTTACCGATTGGTGGTCTGATCTGCCGCATTGAGGTAATGGAGGGAGCACCTGCCGCTTCAACGGCTGCAGCGGCCGCACCGGCTGCCGCCAGTGCACCCGTTGGTGGCGCATCTTATGCGGCTGGCCACCCCTCACCGGCTGCTGCCAAGATTCTGGATGAAAAAGGAATTGCCCCCGCTACGGTTCAAGGCTCGGGTGTGGGTGGCCGCATCACAAAAGAAGATGCCACCAAAGCCCAACCCGCCCCGGCAAAAGAAAGCAAACCTGCCGCCCCTGCCGCTGCACCGGTTATTGCAACCGGAGGCACGCGTGGTGTGCGCAGAGAGAAGATGACCTCCTTGCGCAAGACCATTGCCCGCAGACTGGTGGCAGTGAAGAATGAAACGGCCATGCTCACCACTTTCAACGAGGTAGACATGAAGCCGATCATGGAGTTGCGCTCCCGCTACAAAGATCAATTTAAAGAGAAGTATGGCGTGGGACTGGGCTTTATGTCTTTCTTCACTAAAGCCGTGTGTGCTGCCCTTAAGGAGTTTCCCGCAGTGAATGCCTCCATTGATGGCGATGAAATTGTGTATCACGATTATTGCGATATCTCTATTGCTGTATCCACTCCGCGCGGGTTGGTGGTGCCGGTGATCCGCAACGCAGAGTCGCTCGCCATGAATCAGATTGAAGCGGAAGTGGTGCGTTTGGCTACCCGCGGTCGCGATGGCAAGCTTTCTATCGAAGAGATGACAGGAGGCACGTTCTCCATCACCAACGGTGGGGTTTTTGGTTCCATGTTGTCAACGCCTATCCTTAACCCCCCTCAATCGGCTATTTTAGGTATGCATAACATTGTGGAGCGGCCTGTGGTGAAAAATGGCGAGGTGGTGGTGCGCCCCATTATGTACCTGGCTCTTTCGTACGATCACCGGATTATTGATGGTCGCGAGTCGGTTAGCTTCCTGGTGCGCGTTAAAGAAATGTTGGAAGATCCGGGAAGGCTGATTTTGGGTGTGTAATTTTTAGTCAACAGAAATTTGTCATCATGCAATACAACGTTGTAGTTATTGGGTCTGGCCCTGGTGGTTATGTAGCAGCCATTCGTTGCGCACAATTGGGTTTTAAAACAGCCATTGTAGAAAAGTACGACACCCTGGGCGGTACGTGCCTCAATGTGGGTTGTATACCGTCCAAGGCCCTGCTCGATTCCACCGAACACTATCACAACGCACTTCACAACTTCAAAGAACACGGCATCGATATCAACGAGCCAAAGCCCAATCTTGGGCAAATGATCAAACGCAAGGGCGATGTGGTGAAGGCCAATGTAGATGGTATTGCCTTTCTGATGAAGAAAAATAAGATAGACGTGCATAAGGGTTTAGGCTCATTTGTGGATAAGAACACCGTAAAGGTTACTGCGAAAGATGGCAAGGAAACACTTCTTACAACCGAGAAGGTGATCATCGCTACAGGCTCGAAGCCTACACCTTTGCCCTTCGCACCCTTCGATAAGAAAAGAATTATTTCCAGCACGGAGGCGCTTGAGTTGAAAGTGATTCCTAAGCATCTGATTGTGGTGGGTGGAGGCGTGATCGGGATGGAATTAGGTTCTGTTTATGCACGAATTGGGTCGAAAGTATCGGTGGTTGAGTTTTTAGACAACGTCATCCCCACCATGGATGGCACCATGGGTAAAGAACTTCAGAAGGCAACTAAAAAACTGGGTATGGATTTTTACCTGGGCCACAAAGTGGTAGCGTTAGAAAACAAAGGGAAAGAAGTGCTGTTGAAGGCCGAAGACAAATCGGGTAAAACAGTAGAGTTAAAAGGGGATTATTGTTTGGTGAGTATAGGCAGAAGGCCTTACACCGATGGACTTGGCCTCGACAAGATTGGCATAGAACTCGATAAAGGAAAAATACCGGTAGACGATCACCTGAAAACAAAAGTAGACAATATTTATGCTATTGGCGATGTGGTGCGTGGCGCCATGTTGGCCCACAAGGCAGAGGAAGAAGGCGTCTACGTGGCGGAGCAGTTGGCCGGCCAAAAGCCGCATATCAACTATCTGTTGATTCCGGGAGTGGTTTATACGTGGCCAGAAGTAGCCAGCGTGGGTTATACCGAAGAACAACTGAAGGCCAGCGGCCGGGCCTATAAATCGGGCAGCTTTCCTTATAAGGCGTTGGGAAGAGCCCGCGCCTCCATGGATACCGATGGGCTTGTAAAAGTATTGGCAGATAAAAATACGGACGAGATTTTGGGTATGCATATCATTGGGGCGCGGGCTGCCGATATGATTGCCGCTGGTGTTACAGCCATGGAGTTTCGTGCATCAGCCGAGGATGTGGCACGCATGAGTCATGCGCACCCTACCTACATGGAAGCCGTGCGTGAGGCTTGCCTGGCGGCCACTGCCAACCGGCCCATTCATCTATAATCAAAACAACATAGGTGTAAGCTATTTAGGCTTTTTGCCAAAATCGTTGGCTGGAGACATTCTAACTTGCCCGCATGGGCGAAATTTCGTCATCATCAGAATTGGATGTTGGTAGGTATACTGCCGGAAAGAGAAATGTTCTTTTCAGCCGACTATCGCTATTTGCCGGAGTATTGGCTTTAATACATACAGCCAGTGACGCCCTGGACGGGCTGCGTATAGCGCCACTGATCGACCTGGGCCTTACATTGGTTATTTTTGCCGGCTATGGCTTGAATAGCAAGGGACAACATCGATTGGCCAAGATCACCGTGCTAACAGTTTTGAATCTGGCCCTGGCAGCTTATGCATCGCTTATACCCAAGCAAATTGGCGTGTACTTGTTTTACCTACCCTTGGCATGTGGAGCGGCTGCGTTGTTTGATTTTAACGAAAGATATATGCGTTACACCTTCATGGGTCTACCGCTAATAATGATTGTATTGCTTTTTCTATCAGATTTCAAATTGCTCGGCAATCTGTCTATTCGAGCGGAGGATATCGAGCTTTCTTTTCTGCTGAACCTGTTTTCGAGCACCCTCATGATATTGTTTTGTATTGATTTCATGGTAAGACTTAATGAGGCTGCAGAGAATCGGTTGAGCGACCTGGCGCGTGAAGTGCAGCAGAAGAATATGAGGTTGGAGAAAACCAATGCCGATCTCGACAGGTTTCTCTACAGTACCTCGCACGACCTGCGGGCCCCGCTCATGTCGATCAAAGGACTGATCAATCTGGCGCAACAAGAGGCTGTTAGCACTACTCCCGCGTATCTGCGGATGATGAACCGCCAAATCGAAAAACTCGACAGTTTTATTGGTGAGATCATTGACTATTCCAAAAATGCGCGTATGGAAATAAAACTTGAACCCCTGGATATAGCAAGTACTGTGCGCGATGTGGTATCCAACCTGCGTTTTATGGAGGGTGCCGATAAGATATCTTTCCAGTATCACATCGATTTAGAAGGGCGTCCTCTTACCGATAGAGCCCGCCTTCAGGTAATCCTCAGTAATCTCATCTCCAACTCAATTAAATATCACAACCTCGAACAAACAATGCCCTATGTGTCTGTTTCCGCTCAACGAACCAATGGGTATTGGACGCTTACAGTAACCGACAACGGAAAGGGTATAATGCCCGAACATGTGCACAGAGTGTTCGACATGTTCTACCGGGCAGATGAACGATCGAAAGGATCGGGTTTAGGCCTTTACATTGTGAAAGAAGCGGTTGCAAAACTGCACGGCCATATTGATCTGCAGTCAGCTCCACAGAGCGGAACCTCATTTATAGTTACACTGCCCTGGCTGCACCCTTCAGCCACCAACTGACTACCCACCAACGCAATAACAGGGCGGCTGCCACTGGAATAAGGGAAAGATGCAGTTGTTGTGGCAATAACAACCAGCCAAGTAAAAGCATAGCGGTAATTAAGAACGCTACTTGAAAATAACCAATGGCCCATTTATGGTTTTTCAGGTAAAGAGGTACAGCCAGTAAGTGAGTGGGCAAGGCCCATAACAAATTGAAGTTCTGTGCGGCTGCCTGGTGGCTGGTGGCCACCCAAAGTAGGAGCAGCAACAAGCCAATACTTCCGGTTACCAGTAGCAGTGTTACATCCAGCCAGCGGGTGAGTTTTTTTCGTTTCCAATCTTTATAGGTAAACGCAGCCACCATTGCAAAGAAGCAACCAAAGAACCATAGTGGGTGCGGCAATGCCGGAAACGGCTTTTGAGGAACAGATTCATAAACGCTGATTTTTTCTTTCACCAGGGGCAGTGTAGCAGAATCTTTCTTTACGAACGCGTGATCGAACGAATGCTCGATGTAGTCCGGCAAGAACATATACTCAAAAGGCGATGCTTTTTTGTCCATTGGCAGGCCCAGGCAAATGTCAATGCCCAAATCGCCCCACGGTTGCTCTTGTAAGTACAGATCGGTTAATTCGCGAATGGTGTATCGGGTGGTGATAAAGGTGCTATCGAAAAGCACATCTTCTTTCAAAACCTTTACAAACACATCGCGCACACGCGTGGCACAATTATCATAAAAGTAGTCGTAGAGGTAGCTGCTGTTTTCGGGTAGTGCATTCCACTCTAAAAAATCGAACACTTTTTGTTTTTGAACGGGGGTGAGGTTCAACACCTGTTCGTGCAAAAAACGGTTGTAAGAAATGTAGATGTCGCGGAACCAAGGGTAGGGGTACACACCCAGTTTGTAGTACGAATGCCCCCTGGCAAAGTTCAAATAGAAGTTGGGCTGGTCAAAGTCGAAAACACCGTAATTGTATGCACGGTCAATACGCAGGGCCGGGTCGTGCACGCGGATGGCGCTGTGCCCGAATGCCGAGTAGAGTTCTCCCTGATAAGGGCCGCAGGTGATAATGGAAATCTGTGCATTTTCAGAAAGATGTGCTTCTTGCCCAAGCGCCAGGGTGGCGCTTATCATGAGCAAAACCAGCGGAAACAGGCGGATAAACATCACGGCAATTTAATCATTTGCTGAAACTGGAGTGGACGGTTTGATTATCTTCGCGGAGAGAAAAATGATTTCTAACTTCCTTTCGGTGGGAAACTGGTCTCGGCTGAGCCGTGTTTACGGCCAGGATGAGGAGACGCTTTACCGCAACAAGCGCAATATTCTTTTTTCGCAGATCACACTTTTGGGTTCCGTCATAGGTCTCTTTCATGCGGGAGAAGACCTGCTGGATGGGGTGGTTATTTTGCCCGTGATGGATGGGCTGATGACTGCTTTCGTTTTCCTGGCCTATGTCATTAACGAAACCGGCAGACATCGCGTGGCCAAAATTTTCCTGCTCGCTTTTCTTAACATTTTCTTCTTTGTTTATTCGCTAATTACCCCAAAAGAGCTGGGCATCTATCTTTTCTTCTTTCCGTGGGTGGCCACGGCCGCACTTGTGTTCGAAGCACATGAACATGCCTATCGCTGGCTGTTTATTTTGCTGCCCCTTGTTCTGCTCAGCATCCTGTTTGTTACCAATTTCAATCTGCTGGCAGAGTTCCGGTTCAACACACTGGTGGTGGGCCACGGTTTTATTGTTAACCTGCTCACCAGCCTGATTGTAACTGTAAGCCTTATCTTCCTGGTGGTAAACATGCACGAAAATGCAGAGAAAAGGTATAAAAAGCTGACGGCAGAAATTCAGCAAAAAAACATCGAGCTTCAAAAAACGAATGAAGAACTCGATCGGTTCATCTACAGCGCCTCGCATGATCTGAAGGCTCCTGTTAACTCCATAAAAGGGCTTACCCATTTGGCCCAACGCGATTGCGATGACCCCAAATCGCTCTCTTACTTTTCGCGTATCGAAAACCAAACCGACCGCATGGGGATTTTTTTGCTGGAGTTGTTTGAATATGCGCGTAATCAGCGTACCAATTTGCGCCCCGAGAAGGTGAGCATATCGGTTTTGGTAGACGAGATTGTGGACAACCTGCGCTACATGGACGGAGCCGACCGGATAGAATTCAAGAAACACATCCGGGTAGACGGCCCCGTAGTAATTGACCGGGTGCGGTTGATGGTAATTTTGAATAACCTCATTTCCAACGCCATTAAATACCACAACTATAACCAGGAAAAACCGTGGGTGAAGGTGATGATCAACCGCGTTGGCAATACCATGCAGGTGATGGTGGCCGATAATGGCCTGGGCATTAATAACGAATTTAAGGATAGAATCTTCGAGATGTTCTTCCGCGCGTCAGACCGGCCCATCGGCTCGGGCCTGGGGCTGTTCATAGTGAAGGAAACCGTTGAGAAGATGGAAGGAAAAATCATGGTTTCTTCTAATCCCGGAGAAGGTGCATGTTTCCGGATTGACTTACCTTTGGTGGCGTAATGCTTTTGCGCGATGCCCTTCATCTTTCTGGCAAACTTACGCCTACCCGTTTGTTGAACGGGGCCAGGGTGCTGGGCAGTTACTATCGTTCGCGCATTACGTCACAGGCCAGGCATGCCGGTATGCCGGTAAGCATAGCTATTGAACCAACTACCTCGTGCAACCTGCGCTGTCCCGAATGCCCCAGCGGACTCCGTTCGTTTACCCGGCCCACGGGCATGTTGCAAGAAGATGTATTTACGAAGGTGATCGATCAACTGGCACCCACGTTAAGTTACCTTACGTTCTACTTTCAAGGCGAACCTTTTCTGCATCCCAAATTCCTGCCGCTGGTTCATTATGCGGCCCAAAGAAATATCTATACGGCCACTTCTACCAACGCACATTACCTGAATGAAGACGCGGCCCGTAAAACGGTGGAATCAGGACTGGATAAATTGATTGTATCGATAGATGGTACCACGCAAGAAACCTACGAGGCGTACCGTGTGGGTGGCCAGTTAGACAAGGTGTTGCAAGGTACCCGCCACGTATTGGCGTGGAAGAAGAAATTAAAAAGTATTACCCCCCGGGTTGTGTTTCAGTTTCTTGTAGTAAAGCCTAACGAACACCAGATTCCCGAGATAAAAAAAATAGCTGCTGAAATGGGTGTGGACGACCTGGTGTTGAAGACAGCACAGATTTACAATTACCAGCAAGGCTCTCCGTTGATACCTTCCATCGATAAGTATGCACGGTATCGCAGAAAACCGGATGGCACTTATGTATTGAAAAACAAACTCGATAATAACTGCTGGAAGATGTGGCACAGTTGCGTAGTAACGTGGGATGGTAACGTAGTGCCCTGCTGTTTCGATAAGGATGCGCAGTTTGTAATGGGAAACGTTAAAGACCAGCCGTTTGCCGACATTTGGCGTGGCGAACGTTACGAAAAATTCCGGCAGTCGCTGTTGCGTTCGCGCAGCGAAATAGAGATTTGCAAAAACTGCACGGAAGGCACCCGTGTTTTTGCCTAAAGGGGCATGGCGGCCAGGAACTCTTTTTCGGTTACATTATACTTTTGTTCCTGGTTGGTGTAATCGAAATCGAGGAGAATTTTCCAGCGGCCGTTTTCATCTTTCTGCGAAATAACGTGAAAGGATCCGTAGATGATTTTTGCTGCATACGGAGACGCTGCCGTTGATTTTGCTTCGTAGACATATTTGTAGTACCCTTTTTCGGAGGCTACTTTATCTGAGAAGATTCTTTCTGAAAAACGAAATTGAATTTGCTGCCGGCCTTCCGATTGCCTGATTTTGCCGAAAAGGTTGCGCAGTTGGCCGAAGTACGCCTCGCCTTGTTGAAAGATACCATTTCGATCTAGCGAAATACGTATGGCGCTGGGGTGATGCACTGCCAGGTATGCCTCTATATCCGCATTTCCCAATGCTTCAATAAAAGGCACCCAAACATCCTGATTAATTTGCGAGATGGCAGCGTCTTGATGTTGCGGATATGCGGTGTGTGCCACCGTCAGCAGCAAAGCAACTATTAATTTTTTCATGTGGGTCTTTCAGTTGAACACTTTTACTGAAAGTCAGCCCATCGGGTTGTGGCGCCCGCTGTTAAAGCAATGTTAAACCACTTGTCGGCTTCGCTGGTTTTCGGGAGCACACTTGGCGCACGATCCCCCAACGGCTTTTTTTGATCTGAACGACATCCAAGCCATGCGGCCCAGGAAAAACAGAGCGGCCAGAAAGAGTGCAGCGATGATGATTTGCTGTAACATGTTCGTTTACAAAACGTGCCTTTGCGCCTGCAAGTTCAGTTTTTTGTAGTCAATTGTCCAAATTTTGCCTCGTATTGATGGCAGGGCTGCGGGCCACTCTTTCTTTTTTGACCAATTTTAAACTTTATACACCCGGGCTAAGCAGCCTTTCAAAACTTTTTTAGTCTGATATCCGTCTTAAAAAAGCTCAACCCCACGATATGATCAGGAACTACCTCACTACCGCTTTCAGAAACTTATGGCGCAAAAAGAGTTCGGCCCTGGTAAACATGGCCGGCCTAAGCCTGGGCATTGCCAGCAGCCTGGTTCTTTTCTTGCTCATTCGCCACCACCAGAATTTCGACAGATACCACAGCAAAGGCGATCGCATCTACCGCGTGGGCATGCAGTCGAAGGGGAATAGTGGGAATAATTATACCTCAGGTGTGCCCACCGTTCTGCCCGATGCGTTCAAAATGGATTTTCCCGAGGCAGAACATGTGTTGTTCACTTCCTATCGTGCCGGCAGTTTGGTAACGGTGCCGCAAAAAGAGGGCGCTCCACGCAAGTTCGAAGAAAATGCAGGTGTGGTATTTACCCAACCCCAGTTCTTCCTGATGTTCGACCGGGCCGTGTTGATGGGCGATGCACTAAAAGGTTTGGATGAACCCAACGAGGCCGTTATTTCAAAAAAACTCGCACTCAAGTACTTCGATAAGGAAGATGCAGTGGGCGAGGTGATACGTTACGACAATCAGGATTACCGCATCACTGCCATTATGGAAGATGCGCCCAACAACACCGACTTTCCGTTTTCGCTCATGTTGTCTTACGCTACCATTCAGAAAGAATCGCTGGAGAAAGGATGGAATAGCATTTGGAGCGATGAGCAATGCTACTTTATGCTGAAAGAGGGCGAATCGATCGCTAAGCTGGAGGCGCGTATTCCCGAGTTTGTGAAGAAATACTTGGGCGATGACAACCGCGATGAAGCCACCTATCTGTTTCAACCCCTCCATGAACTTCACTACGATGACAGGTTCAGCAACTACAACTACAACACCGTTTCCAAGTCGGTATTGCTTTCGTTGGGCATCATTGCCATATTCCTGGTAGTAACGGCCTGTATCAACTTTGTTAACCTGGCAACAGCCGAGGCCATCAAACGCTCGAAAGAGGTGGGCATACGGAAATCGCTGGGCAGCACCCGCGCGCAGTTGGTTCAACAGTTTCTGGGCGAGACCACGGTGGTTACCATTTTTTCGGTAGCGGTGGCGGTGCTCATGGCCCATTTCAGCCTGGGCTTCCTCAATCCGTTTCTGGAGCAAAACCTGGCGTTGAATCTGGCCTCCGATGTATGGGTATGGGTTTATCTGATCGGTGTTACCGTGGCAGTTGCCCTTCTGTCGGGCGTATATCCTGCTTTTGTGGTTTCTGCCTATAATCCGGTGTTGGCTCTCAAGAATCTGCTCAGCAACAAGAATACTTCCGGATACCACTTGCGCAGGGTGTTGGTGGTGGTGCAGTTCACCATCTCTCAAATCTTTATCATTGGCACATTGGTATTGATTAGCCAAACCAATTACTTCCAGAAAAAAGACCTCGGCTTTCGTAAAGACGCCATCATCAACGTCCCCATTCCCGAACGCGAAAGCCCTGCGGGTGTGGATGGAACCAGCAAAATGCGGGCGCTAAAAAATGAAGTAAGCAGACTGGCCGGTGTGGAAGATGCGAGCTTGAACAGCACACCACCTTCATCTGGAAGTGTGGCAGGCACCAACTTTCAGGTGGAGGGTAAAGAAGATTATTTCGGCACGCAAGTAAAGCAGGTAGATGGTAATTATGTGGATTTGTTTGGTTTAAAGCTCTTAGCAGGAGAGAAGATTGCCGATGGCGATACGGCTACCGGCTTTCTGGTGAATGAAAAATTAGTGAAGACTACAGGCTTCAACGATCCACGCGAAATCATCGGCAAGCAAATACGCATGTGGGGCAGATCGCTGCCGGTAGTGGGCGTAGTAAACGATTTTCATACCGTTTCGCTGGCTGCTACTATCGAACCTGTTGTGCTGATGAACCGTATTCGTGGCTACGAAACACTCTCCATCCGGGTAAATACAGGCAATGTGCAGGATTTGATCAAGCAAGTGCAAACCAGGTGGGAAACGACTTACCCCGACCATATTTTTAGCTACGAGTTTTTAGATGAACAAATTCGTGGCTTTTACGATGGTGAACGCAGAATGTCTGTTATGCTTTCCATTTTCACTTCATTGGCTATCTTCATCGGGTGCCTGGGCTTGTTTGGCCTGGCTGCCTTCATGGCCAACCAAAAAACCAAAGAGATTGGCGTGCGCAAAGTATTAGGTGCTTCGGTGCCCAGCATACTCTACCTCTTCTCAAAAGAATTTATCAAGCTGATATTGATTGGATTTTTACTGGCCGCGCCTGTTGCTTGGTATGCCATGAGTCAGTACCTGAATCAATTTGCCTACAAAATTGAACTTGGGCCATCGCTCTTTTTGGCAGGTGTAGGTTTGACGTTATTGGTGGCCATGGTAACGGTGGGCTACCGATCGTTTCAGGCGGCCGCTGTTAATCCTGTTAACGCATTAAAGTGCGAGTAGTGTGCTGAAAATAAAAGAGGCTGCTTCTGTAAGGAGGCAGCCTCTTTTATTTTTTCTATCCCCTATTTTTCAGGGTACAGTACAACCTGCACGTAATTGTCGGTTTTAAAGTAGCGTATGGCGGCATCTTTTACGTTTTTAGCCGAAATGGCGTTGATTCTTTTTTCGGCTGTCAGAATATCGCCTGGTGTTCCGCCTATTTCAATCAGTTGCTGCAATTTGTTTAGCCAGTAGCTGTTGTCCCTTAAATCTTCCCGGTATTTCTGCAGCCAGGTTTCTTTTACCTTGGCGAGGTCTGCTTCCAGCGGCCCGTTGTCTTTCAGTTTTTGAATTTCATCGAACGTAGCCTTGATCAGCTTATCTACATTTTCCGGGCCGCAAGGCATGGAAATGGAAATAGAATAGTTGTCGTAAGGTATTTTCGACATGTTTCCGTTTGCACCCGCACCATAAACACCACTCAGTTCTTCGCGAAGGGTTTCAATCAGTTTGATGTTGAGTATCTCTACCAAGGCCTGCAGATGAAGGGCAGCCTCCTGCGTGTAGGTAGTTTCTCCGGTAAAGTTGAGCGAAATGTAGCTTTTAGGTTCTGTGCCCTTGTACACTGCTTTCTTCACTACGCCTGTTACTGGGCGAATACCCAGGTCTTTAAAGGTACCTGCATTGCCTGCAGACGGAAGACTGCCCAGATACGTAGCGGCCAGGTTGCCCGCTGCTTTCAAGTCGAAGCTTCCCACAATGATAAACGTAAATCCATTGGCATTGCCAAAGCGTTCCCGATAGATTTCAAGGGCCCTGTCGAGGTTAATTTGGGCGAAATCTTCAACCTTGGGGAACCGCGGACCCCTGGGGTGGTTGTTATAAAGAATTTTTTGCAGTGAATCTTGGTAGGCTACCTGCGGATTGGCCATCATATTTTGCAGAAAGGCCTGCTGCTTAGACACAAAGGAGTTGAACAGGTCAGGGTCTTTGCGGGGCGCGGTAAAGTAAAGGTGTGTAAGCTGAAGCAAGGTTTCTAAATCGGCCGAGCCGCACTGGCCGGAAAAGCCTTCGCTCGTTTGCGACAGCCGGGGGCCGCCACTAACGGTTTTGCCGGCAAATATCTTACGCATGTCTACGGGCGAAAAATCTTTGACACCCATTTGCGAGACGGCCGTGGTGGCATAGGCCGCATTAAACTTGTCCTTTAAATCGTAAAGCGATTGGCCGCCAAAACGGGTAGCACTGATCAGCACCTGGTCGTTCTTAAAGTCGGTGGGCTTTAGAATTACACGCACGTTGTTGGCAAACACGATTTCTGTATAGCCCAGCTCTTTGTTTACGTTTACCTCTTTGGCGGTACCTGCCGCAGGTGGGGTTTCCATCAACGCGTTGGCTACTGCTTTTTCTTCATAGGCCGCTACCTGAATTTTTTCAGCTTCAGCCGCCATTTGCAGCAGTTGCGCTGATGTGGGTATGGTAAACTCCGCCTTCTCCGGACCGTTGAGAATCACCAAGCGGGCTTCTTGCGAGGGGATATTCTTGGCGGCAAAGGTGTTCACTTCATCCAGCGATATGGTTTCCAAAAATTGTTGATAGTACTCATATTCTTTTTCAATTCCCGGAATGGCCTCCTCTTGCAGGAAGTTGCGGATGTATTCATCGGCATAGTTTTCAGATTCTGTCTTTTCGCGTTCGTTGTAGGCACGCTCAATGGACCGCATCAACGATTTTTTAGACCGGTCTAGTTCGTTGGCGGTGAACCCAAATTTTTTGGCCCGTTCGTTTTCCTGTATCAGTGCATTCATGGCGGCTTGAGGGCCTTCTTTGCTCAGCACGGCAAAGCTGCTAAACACCTCATGGTTGTGAACGAAACCGCCCAGGTCGGTGGCTCCAAACAGAAAGGGTGGGTTAGGTTTCTGTGTAAGCTCTGCCAGGCGCTGGTTGAGTAATGAATTGAACAAACTGCGAACGATCGATGCCCGGTAGTCACCCAGCGTAACATCTGGCTTAGTGGTTTTGTAAGAATAATAAATCTGGAGAAAGTGATTCGTAGCTTCCTTGTCTGTAACCACCACGCCTTCCGATTGCGTGCGACCGGGTACTTTAAAATACTCGCGGGGGCGGGGCTTGGCTGGGTTCTTCAGCTTTTCAAAATGTGCACGAATCATTTTTTCGCCCGCGGCAGGGTCAATGTCGCCAACCGCAATCACGGCCATCAAGTCAGGGCGGTACCAGTCTTTGTAAAATCGTTTGATTGCATCGTACTTAAAGTTTTGCAGAACATCTTCTTTGCCAATGGGCAGGCGGTTAGCATACTTGGAGCCTTCGAAGAGTTTGGGATAGATTACTTTGTTCATCCGGTCGTTGGCGCCTTTGCCCAGGCGCGCTTCTTCCAGCACAACTCCTCTCTCTTTATCTATCTCGGCATGATCGAAAGAAACCGTGCTGGCCCAGTCTTCTAGCACCAAAAAACCTTTCTCCAGGTTCTCTGGCTTATCGGTAGGGATGGGAAGAATGTAAACGGTTTCATCAAAGCTGGTGTAGGCATTCAGGTCGGCACCGAATTCCACACCAATAGATTGCAGAAAAGATACCAATTCATTTTTCTTGAAATTCTTCGATCCGTTGAAGGCCATATGTTCGGTAAAGTGCGCCAGGCCCTGCTGGTCGTCATCTTCCAGGATGGACCCTGCCTTTACCACCAATCGCAACTCAACTTTTTTTTCGGGCCGGCTATTCTGTCGTATGTAGTAAGTCAGTCCGTTGGAAAGTTTTCCTTTCCGTATCTGCGGAGCAATGGGAAGCGCTTCGTTGAGGGACGGCTGCCCCAGGGCGATGCCGGAAATGAGCACGCTAAAGAGGCACAGTAATAAGGCCTGGCGTTTAATATATAATTGCATAAGTATTGGGTTTGAACTTCTTAAAGAAAAGAATTTACGCAGCGAGATACAATACCACTTTTGGAGTAGTAGGCACCAACGGTTAACGACTCCAGATATGGTGTATGATTTTTTGCATCTCGGGCTGTACACCACCGCCTGCTACCAATTCTCTGCCAAAAAGGTAATCCGGGCCGCCTTTAAAGTCGGTCACTTTTCCTCCGGCTTCTTCTACAATAAAGCCTCCTGCAGCCACATCCCACGGGTTCAGGTTGTATTCAAAGAAACCCTCCAATCGCCCACAGGCCACGTAGGCCAGGTCAACGGCTGCGCTACCGAGTCTGCGAATGCCGTGCGTTTTGTCTAAAAATGTGCGAATAATGGCAAGGTAAGCGTCCATCTTCTCGAATTGGTAGTAAGGAAAACCGGTGGCCAGTAGGCTTTCGCTAAGCAACTGGATAGGAGAGATACGAATGCGTTCGTTATTACACCAGGCACCATTACCCACGCTGGCGTGAAAGCATTCTTTCTGCACCACTTCGTACACCACGCCCAGCACCGGGCGATTTTGTTTGAGCAGGCCGATGCTGATGGCAAAAGGCGGAAGACCATGGGTAAAGTTGGTGGTACCATCGAGTGGATCGATCACCCACGTAAATTCGTTGGTGCTTTTGATGGAGGTGCCTTCTTCGCCAATAAAGCCTGCGCCCGGTAAGATTTTGGTGAGGGCTTTTACCAGCCTGTGTTCCGACTCTTTATCAACATACGATACGAGGTTGTTGAAGCCCTCTTTCTGTTCTACCCGCGATTTGTCGAAGTTTTTGCTCTCGGTGCGAATGAACTCACCTACTTCATCGGTAAGGAGCACTACCTGTTCTTCAATTTTTTTAAGATCCGTCATTTTTTCCGGGTATTACTTTTTACCAAGGCAAACAAGAGAATTAACACCGAAATCCATGCTGCGGTTCTGGCTATCCACTCGCCCCTGTTAACATATTCTGGAGGCAATGAATCAACTGCTCCATTGCCATATAATCTTTCCAAAGCCTGGCGGTCAATTCCAGGAGTGTTTAACGAAACGTTATAGGCCAAAGGTGCCAACACTACCAAAAAAAAGGCAACCAAAAAGGGCCGATGCAGGGTTCCGCGCAAAACTGCCTGGTGCAGACTGAAGTTGGCCAGCAGGATCCATAAACTGATGCCCAGGTACCCGGTGTGCACCGTCCACCGCGCCCATGTGGTTTTTAATTGCAAACTGTCGGCCAGGAAGACGGCCCGGTCGAAAAGGGAGAGTTTCAGCAGTACGTATTCCCCTGCGAGCCAGAAGAACAACAAAGGCAATGTGCCCAGCCTGGCACCCAGGTGCTTCTTTGCAAAGGCAAAGGCCACGAAACAGAGCGCAAAGGCAATGCCCTGAACCAAAGCAGGCACCAAGGCCTCCATTCTGAATAAAGCGGCTGCCCAAAAGCCTGCCGACAATGCAATGACAATCAGTTCGCTTTTACTCCACACGCTACCCTCGTCAGTTTGTTCGGCCACGGCCAGCAAGGGGGCCAGCGCCACGAAAATAAATACCGGCAGCGATTGCATAAGCCAGGCGGCTATCAGCAAAACAGCAGCTATGCCGGCTAGCACCAAGGGATTGAGTTGTTTAGGTTTCTTTTTGGCCATCTATTACAATTACAATTTCTCCTTTTACCTCCTTTTGGGAGAAATGGGTCAATAGTTCCGAAACGGGTCCTGTTTTTGTTTCCTCGAAGCGTTTGGTAAGTTCGCGCGAAACCGAAACAGGCCGGTCTGCGCCCATCCATTCGGCAATCTGTTCCAGTGTTTTTAACAACCTGTGGGGCGACTCGTAAAGTACGATGGTGCGGGTTTCGGCAGCCAACTGCTTAAGGATAGTCTGGCGGCCTTTTTTGTGGGGTAGAAATCCTTCGAATACAAACCGGTCGGTTGGAAATCCGGACTTTACCAGCGCAGGTACAAAGGCAGTGGCCCCCGGAAGGCATTCTACCTTCAGGTTGTGTTTCAGCACTTCGCGCACCAGTAGAAAGCCCGGATCGCTTATACCGGGTGTTCCGGCATCACTTACCAAGGCCATGTGTTCACCTTTCTGCAACCGCTCTATCAGGCCGTTCAGCACCTTGTGTTCGTTGAATATGTGAAAGCTTTGCAACGGTTTGGCTATGTTATAGTGCTTCAACAATCGCCCCGAAGTGCGCGTATCTTCCGCCAGAATTACGTCTACCGATTTTAGTACTTCCAACGCGCGCAGCGTGATGTCGGCCAGGTTGCCAATAGGGGTTGGCACAATGTAGAGAGATGTTTTTTCGCTATCCACGTGTGGTCAACTGATCAATGGCCTTCGCCAGGTTGCGGTCTTTTTCTGTTACGATGTTGCCCGCATCGTGGGTGCTCAGCGCAATGTGCACCGTATTCCACGTGTTTGTCCAGGTAGGGTGGTGATTATACGCTTCGGCCAGTAATGCCACGCGCGTCATGAAGGCAAACGCTTCAGAGAAATTGGCAAATGTAAAGGTGCGTTCCAGCCTGTTGTTTACTTCTTTCCACATAAATTAAAATTACGAACAAATACGGCACGAAGGTAAAATAATCTGACGGGCTAAGCCTTCTTAAAGCGCTATCAACCCATCTATGTCGGCTACCGATTGGTATACCGCTATAACGGCCTGGGCCGAGGGGAGCATCATTTGAAAGGTGAGGCTGGTGTACTTGCCGTTTTTCGATGATTTGAACTGCGCTTCGTGGTTGGGTATTCGGGCAATAACGTGCTGTTCGGCACCAGTAGGCACAATGAACTTAAACGTATAGATGGCCGGCCAGGCGTAGTGCTGGTCTAGCTTCTCGCGGAATTGGGCAATTTGTTCTTCCTTCATAAAAAGTGAAACGCCCCACCCCGGAAAAAATTCCGGAGTGGGGCGTTTTTTTGCAACTAATCGCTTAATAAAACTTGTAGCGCATGTCTTCAATATTGGCCGTTGCTTTCAGGGCTTCGGATATGGCGTAGCTGCTCTGCGCATTGGCTGCCTGCAACAGTTGATTGCGGAACATGGTGTAATCGCCAATGGCAGGTGCAATGGTTTTGTTCTGCATCTCGATAATCAGCACGCCATTTTCGCCAACAAAGGGCTTCGAGCGCTTGCCACTTTCCAGCGCAAATGCTTTGCCAACCGCCACCGGATCGAACCCTACGCTTGGCAGAGCACCCGAATTCATCTTCAGGTCGCTGGATGTATTTACAACCGCCTCGCTGCCGAACTTCTTGGCCAGGTCCTCCAGGCTGGTTTGATCATCCATTTGCTCTATAATTTTTTTGCCTTTCAGTTGGTTGCGTACAAGCGGGGTGATTTCTTCTTTCACTTTATCGAAAGGTTTATAGCCCTTTTCTGTTTCGCCTGTCATCACCGCCACTACGTATTGATCTTCCAGATCGAACACGGTAGACACCTTGCCTTCTTTGGCATCGCGGAAGAGCCATGTTACCACCTGGCGTGCTTCACCCAGGTTGTTAATGGTGCGTGCACTGGTGGCTATATCGTTGGCATCAAACACCAGCAGTTTCTGTTCTGTTGCACGCTGCTTGAAGTCGTTCACTCCGCTCAGGTCGGTAGCAAACAGGTCTGCCTTACGGAAGGCTTCATTTTGGGTTTCATCGCTCGGAGTAATTTCGCGTTCGATAGTTGCCACGGTGTAGAAAGTATTGTCCTTGGTATTGGTTACGCTGATGATGTGATAACCGAATTCCGTTTCTACCACATCGTTCAATAAACCGGTTTTTTTGGCATCAAAAACGGCCTTTTCGAAAGGTTTAACCATCTGGCCGCTGCCAAACCAACCCAGGTCGCCACCGCGGGTAGCTGTTCCATCTTGCCCGTGTTCGCGCGCCTTGGAGGCAAAGTCTGCTCCCGCTTTGATCTCCGCCAATACTTTGCGGGCTTTGTCGCGTGCTTCTTTTTTGGCTGCATCTGTATCGCTGGTCCACTTAAACAGAATGTGGCTTGCTTTGGCCTGGTAGGTTGTATCGTTTCCGATTTCTACAATTTTCATAACGCGGTATGTGTTTCCATCTAACACCGGGCCAATGATTTGCGATGCGCGCAAGCTTTCGCGTTGGTTGTTGAGGTATGTGGGGAGGCTGGCCACATTGTATTTGGAATATGGGTTGGTACCGTCTGTATTCATGGAGGCAAATACAGAATCTTCGGTGGTGTTGGCGAAGTCTGCCGCCAGGCGGTTCATTTCTTCGCGGATAGCGGCCGAATCTTGTGCCGAAGGAATTACCGGGAATGTAACGTAGCTGAGGCTGCGGGTTTGTTCTGCCTTGTATTTTTCTTTATTCTGGTTGTAGTATGCCTGCAAGTCGCTCTCGGCCACGTTCACAGCAGTGTCGGGTAGCGCGAAGAACGGCACGTAGAGGTATTTTACCTCTGCTACATCATTTTGCAGATGGTAGTCGTGTTCTGCCTGGGCTTCGGTTATGTAGTTGGTTTTCAGCAACAGGTTTTCATATTTCAGGCGGGCGCGGGCGGGGGCCAGGTCTGCTTTAAACAAATCCCAGCGAATGCGGGGCTCTGCCGTTACCGGCATATTGTCGATGGACTGCAGGTACTGAATGAGTCGCGTGCGGTCGAAGTTGCCGGCTGAGTCGGTGAACGAGAGTTTCACATTCTCGTCTACGTTGCGGCCTTGTATCAGATCCCACACCTCATCGGCCGTAACCTGAACGCCTACTTTTTCGAACTGTGGCGTGATGGCATACCGTGCAATCAGCAAATCCCACGCTTGCTGGCGCAGGGTTACCATTTCGCGCTCGCCTGCCTGGCGGCCAAAGTTCAGTATGTAATTGTTTTCGCGTTCCTGCACGGCAGCCTGAAATTCCTCGAAAGTGATTTCATGTCCGGCTATTTCGCCCACGGTATTGTCTTGTCCGCCAAAAAGTGCGGTGGGTCCGTTTCCAAAAAGGTCGTTCAAAATGAAGGAAACAATTGCCACGGCCACAAAGCCAACCACCCACTTGGTCATTTTATTCCTCAGCGTTCCAATCAATGCCATAAAACCAGAATTGTTATAGTTATTCGAATTTAAAGAGCCGCAAATTTAAACCGTTTACCCGATTGAGCAAGCGGGTTTGACGGAATAAGGGGCAATAAATGATACTGATTTTCAGTGGGTTAAATGCCTCCCGCAGGGCGATAACGGTGGAGAGCGCCCCTTTATTTTTTGCGTTTGCGGTAGGTGTAGGCGAAGAAAAGAATGATGGACAGCATGATGCTCCAGTAGGCAGGGCCCACGCCCCAGCGCATGATCTCGTAAACGCCAATGATAAGAAAGGCGGCAGCGAGCGATAGAAGAATGACATCAGGTAATTTCATGGGGTGCGTTATTCGTTTTCTTCTACTTCAAACTCGCCCTCGGGGCTTTTCAGCGTGTATTCGCTCAAATCCTGGGCGGCATCGAGCCCGGTGCCATAGATTACATCGCGCCCCTGGCGGATGGTAACAAACTTTTCTGTGAAGATGCGCTGGGTGCCCGGCTTCCAGAAAAGCTCTTCGGTGTTCAGCTGGTCTTTTTTTTCCAGGTTTTTTACTTCCACGTTACCACGCCCGCGCCACTGGTCGTCTTGCTTGAAGTAGTAGGCATCGTTGGCCCGCAGGGTAGAGGTTATTTTTCCACGTTCGTCATAAAACTCCAGGTAAATGCCTTCTGGAAATTCGCGGTCGCCATTTTGAAACTCAAGCACCTTTTTAGCCACCATCTTCATCTTAAGCAGCGATTCTTCGTTATAGAACAATTCTATATCGGTGGCTTCGCTCAGGGGGCCATCGTATGCCACGGGCGGAGGTGTTTCTGCTGGCCCGCAGCCGCCCAGCAGAGTTAGCAAAAAAGAAAAAAAATAAAGTAGACGCATGGTTTTTATGCAAAGAAAAAGGCTGACGTTGTGAGCCAGCCTCTTTCTTAGTTTTTACTGCTATTAGTCGCGGGTGCGCAATGATACCGTTTCGCCAATCCAGCACCCGGTGTTTTTCTCTTCACCAGCCTTCCAGTTGTAGAGAAATATATCTTCTTTGGAAGGAAACTGAGCTCTGGCAGCGGCCATTTTCTGGCTGTTGCCAGCACGCGCATACATATCGTAAGCGGCAATGTAAATGAGACGGTCTTGAGCCATACTTTCTTTCTTAAAGCACTCGTCAGAGCTGCTGTACAAATCGCCAATGCGCTCGTAGGGTTCTTTGTTAGAAGGATCTGCAGCCAAAGCCTGGCGGTAGTATTCGCGTGCCGCTGACTTTGATCCCGCCTTGGCTTTTACTGTTCCCAGCAACATCAGGGTTTCGCTTTTTTGAGCGGGATCTGCTGCGAGAGTTAACGCCTCGTTAAAGAAAGCTTCAGCCTTATCGCTGTTGCCCATGGCGAAGTATTTTACACCCAGGTTTTTGGCCAGACCATAGTCTTTTTCCACTTTGTGAATGGCTTCTGCCGCTTCCAGCCACAGGGGATCATCGGTACACTTATCATTCAGCATGAACGTGAAGATGCGCTTGGCCAGAGCAACGTCATCGGGTGTTTGGCGGAACTTAGGCTCCAGGTTTTTCTTGACGAAGGCACAGTTTACCGTTACCATTTTCACCAGCAGATCGTCAGCGTTGGATTTGAACTGCTTGTACTTCTCCACATCAGCTGTTTTGTTGGCCTGTTGGGCTACTTTGATCTTCTGATCGATTACACCCATCAGTTTATCGTAGCGGGCCAATATTTCATCTTCCGAAAGGTTTTTCAGAAGGGTGTGGTTGGCATACACAATCTTAAAATACGAGTCGAGGTTATTATCTAAAACCTGTGTACCACTGATTTCATACACGCGATCCAGCAATTTCAACACATCTGCTGTTGTTTCTTTTTTGCCACCATTATAAACCGCAGCGTAGATGGCCTTGCGGTTCAGTACATTTACCTCGTCCCCGCAGATACGGATGCGCTCATCATACAGCCACATCAGCGAATCTACCAGTACCTGTCTTTTAACGGCATCTTTCTCAGCACCTGCCAGGCGGTTGTATACATCGGTTGCTTCAATGTATAGTTTAGTATTGAAATCAGGCGCATTCTTTAGAAACCACTGAATGCCGGGCACAGCACCACGGTAGTTGCCTTGCTTGATGGCATCGCCATAAATGGCCAGTTGTTCTTCGGCCTTCGCCCTGTCTTCAGGCCATTTGAATTCCTTGCATTGCGACCAGGCCGCATTTGCCATCAACAAAATGAGCCCAGCAGTCATCAGGTTTTTCATGTAGTTCAGGTTTTTCATTGCTAGTCGAATCTTCTTTTTATAAACCACTGATCATTAAAAGTCACACCAAAATAAATTTTGAAGTAGTTCTCCGCTATGCCATTCTCTGAGATGCTTCCACGTTTGCCCCAACGAAAGGCCCAGTCGAGACTGGAGTAACGGCTAACTGGCGTAGAGAGCCCAAAATTAATGCCAAAATCATTAATGGGGTTGCCATTTATCAAATAAGGTGCTTCTTCAAAACTAACGCCCGTTCTGTAAGTAATCCGCTTCAGATAGTTACCCAGCGACACGGGATTGGGTGTATACTCTGCGCCCACTGCAATTTTTTTGCCCCGTTGAAAGGTAGTATTCAACTGGCTAAAGCCGGTTTCGAATTGCGTAAAATCTACTACTGCACCATCAATACCAACTACCCAACGGTCGCCCCGGCCAAACGAAATGCCGGCCTGCAGTAGTGGAGGCATTACCGTTTTACCCGGCTCGTTGTTGCGCAGCACGGTGCTATCAACTACGCCCAGCGCATTGCGCATCTCCAATGTTTCGAAGAGTCGTGTGTCTACGTTGGCTTTCCAATCGTACACAACGCCAAAGTTTAGTCGGTAATTTTTCTTGAATAAGGAGTCGATGTGCAACGAGGCCGCGCCCGTGAAACTAAAGTCGGAATAGTTATAACGCTGGTAGACAGAAGGCGTGAAGATGGCCACCTGGTCGGTTTCTTCGAGCCGGTTGGTGTAGCGGTTTTCAATGCCGCTGAAGAGGTAATTGGCGCGTGCGCCTACTGAAAAATATTTGTGCAGGGCCACCCCATGCGACCATGAAACCTGGTTGATCCCTCCCGAGCCCTCTTCTGTTACCCGTACAGTATTGGTACTGCCGTTGATGACATCAGAATAACTAAACTTATAGTTCACGGTGCTGTAGGGCATTAACCCTATGGAATTAGACCAACGGCCTCGCTTGATGGGAAAGCCAAGAATCAGATAAGTCATGTTACCGTTGGTATTCGATTCTGATATCTCGCCATTGCTGACGTTTTTGCGTTCGCCCATCATACCCCCTTCGAAAGTGGTCAGGTTGTTGAATACCAACAAGGCCGGGTTTTGATTGTTCAGGTACCAGTATTGTGGATTACTGATGCCCACACCCGCCATTCCCTGGCTATGAGCAAGGGCATTGCCAAAATAATCGCCCACTCCGAAAGAAGACAAAGGGCTGCGGGCGCTCTGGGCTGCCAGATGTCCGGCAGTTGCCAGTAGTATGGCTGCAAGAAGGAGCTTAGTTTGTGACATTATGCTGCAAAATCCCGTTCAAGCCCATGAGCACCAAATCGGGGGCTACAAATATGGGGTGTTTCATATAGTTTTCAAAGAAAGGGGCATCACCCCCACACAGTATCACCCGTATGGCGGGGTATTTGGCCTCATAACGGCTAATCATGCCGTTTATTTCTTCTATCAAGCCGTTGCCAATGCCACTTTGAATGCATGTTTCGGTGGTATTGCCCACCAAGGGAGCATCTGCTACAGGCGTTACCAGCGGCAGGCGCGCAGTAAAACGGTGCACGCTCTCGAAGCGCATGCGCAGCCCGGGCGAAATGGCGCCACCCAGGTACTGTCCTTGCGCGTCCACACATTCGTAGTTGATGCAGGTGCCCGCGTCAATTACCAACACTGGGGTGGCAGGAAAAATCTGTATGGCACCACAGGCGGCCGCCAGCCGGTCTACACCCAGCGTGTGTGGCGTTTGGTAACGATTTACCACCGGCACAGGCAGCGTGTTGGAGAGTACAAGCCCTTTGCCGCTATGGGCTATGGTTGCCAGCAGAACTTTGGCTGGTATTTTAACACTGCTCACCAAGATGTGGTCTACGGGTTTGTCTTTCACCCACTGCTGCAGTTCGGCCGGTGTGTGGAAGAAAGATTTTTCGGACAGTGAAAACCCATCGAAGAGAGCGGCCTTGCCGCGCGTGTTGCCGTAGTCGATAACGAGGTTCATGAATAAATTGGGGCAAAGATAGAACAATCGTTCTCGCACGCGGCACTGTTGGCTTTTCCATTAAATTTGCCGCCACCAAAAAAGATGTGATGCGCGAACTACTTCAGAAATTTGAGAATAAACGCCCTGAAATTGTATTTGAGTGGAAAGACGCTGAAACAGAAGCAGAGGGCTGGGTGGTAATCAACTCGTTGCGCGGTGGCGCAGCGGGTGGGGGTACGCGCATGCGCCTGGGCCTCGACAAGCGCGAGGTGGAGTCGTTGGCCAAAACCATGGAGGTGAAGTTCACCGTGTCGGGCCCGCCCATTGGTGGTGCCAAGTCGGGCATCAACTTCGACCCCAACGATCCGCGTAAAGCGGGTGTGCTGGCGCGCTGGTACCAGGCAGTGATGCCCTTACTAAAATATTATTACGGTACAGGTGGCGATCTGAACGTGGATGAAATTCACGAGGTAATACCCATTACCGAAGATGTGGGTATTTGGCATCCGCAAGAAGGTGTGTTTACCGGGCACTACAAGCCCACCGAGCCGCAGAAGGTAAACCGCATTGGCCAATTGCGCAGGGGTGTGGTGAAAGTAATTGAAGACGAACGCTTCTCGCCTTCGTTGCAGAAAAAGTATACGGTGGCCGACATGTGCACGGGCTATGGCGTGGCACAGGCAGTAAAGCATTATTACGAATTGTGGGGTGGCAGCATAGCAGGCAAACGCGCGGTGGTGCAAGGTTGGGGCAACGTGGGTGCGGCCGCAGGTTTTTACCTGGCACAGATGGGGGCCAGTGTGGTAGGGATTTTAGGACGCGAGGGTGGACTGATCAACCAGAAAGGCTACACGTTGCAAAACATTACCGATTTGGTAACGGCCCGTCAGGGCACCAAAATTGTTTCTCCCGAGTTGTTGCCATTCGATATTGCCAACCAAAAGATATGGGATCTGGAGTTCGACATCTTTGTGCCAGCTGCAGCCTCGCGTTTGGTTACTAAAGAGCAGGTTGATAAAATGGTAGGCGCAGGGGTAGAGGTATTTTCGTGCGGGGCCAATGTGCCGTTTGCCGACCCCGAAATATTTTTTGGCCCCACCGGGTTATATGCCGATGAAAAGTTTTCGGTCATCCCCGATTTTATTGCCAACTGCGGCATGGCGCGTGTTTTCGCCTATTTCATGGAAAATGAGGTAAGCATGAACGATGCGGATATCTTCAACGACATATCCCTCACCATACGCAAAGCGCTGGAGCGCACCCAAGCCATCAACAAAGGCAAAACGCGCATAGCGCAAGCTTCGTTTGAATTGGCGTTGAAGCAACTGGTGCGCTGAGGCCTTAGTGTATCAGTTGGTAAATCAGCAGGTAGGCACCGCATCCGGCAAAGTAGCCCAGCATGGCAATCAGGCTGATGCGTTTCAGGTACCAGATGAAATCAATTTTTTCCATGCCCATTACGGCCACGCCCGCAGCCGAGCCGATGATGAGAATGCTTCCACCGGTGCCTGCGCAGTAGGCCAGGTACTCCCAAATGAAGTGGTCGGTGGGGTATAGCTCCATACTGTACATGCCCATGCTGGCGGCCACCAAAGGCACGTTGTCGATCACTGCCGACAGCAATCCAATCAGGGTAACGATTAGGCTTTGGCTTCCAACCGTTTGATCGAGCCACGTGGCAAAGCGTCCCAGCAACGTCATACTCTCCAGCGCACCTACCGCCAGCAAAATGCCGAGGAAGAATAATACGCTCGAAGAATCAATACGCGCAAGCGCCCCTGCCGCTGTGTAAGGCTTACGCGCGGCCTCATCGGCATGTGGGTTGATGAGTTCGGACACCACCCAAAGTACGCCCAACCCCAGCATCATGCCGATGTAGGGGGGCAAATGGGTAATGGTTTTAAATACCGGCACAAACACCAGCGCACCTACACCCAGGGCCAGCATCACCGTACTGCCTGCTACGTGCTCTTCAGATTCTTTTTTGTCGTGGTGGTGGGCATGAGTTTCGCCCAGGCTTCCTTTCAGTGTAAAAGTAAGGTAGATTAACGGCACCAGCAGGCAAAGCACACTGGGCACAAACAGTATGGTCATGATATTCAGCGTAGAAATCTGGCCACCTATCCACAGCATGGTGGTGGTTACATCGCCAATGGGTGTCCAGGCGCCACCCGCGTTGGCAGCAATTACAATCATGCCGGCAAAAAACATGCGCATGTCTTTGTTGGGTATCAACTTGCGAATAAGCGACACCATCACAATGGAAGTAGTCAGGTTGTCGAGTATGGACGACAGGAAAAACGTTACCCAGCAGATAAGCCACAGCAACGCTTTGGGGTTTTTGGTCTGTATGCGATCGGTGATGATGCGGAACCCATGGTAGGCATCTACCAACTCCACAATAGTCATGGCCCCGAGCAGGAAGAAAAGTATCTCGGCAATTTTGCTAAGGTGGTGCGATAGTTCCGCAGACACAGGCTCATGCGAAGCCAGCGCGTAAATGGTCCAGCAGAGTACCCCCGTTAGAAGGGCAGAGGCTGTTTTGTTGATGCGAATA
>JBMOLS010000062.1:171728-240407 GCA_049324055.1 Bacteroidota bacterium
TATCTCGGCAATTTTGCTAAGGTGGTGCGATAGTTCCGCAGACACAGGCTCATGCGAAGCCAGCGCGTAAATGGTCCAGCAGAGTACCCCCGTTAGAAGGGCAGAGGCTGTTTTGTTGATGCGAATAGGATGTTCGAACGCAATACAGAGGTACCCGATTGCGAAAACGGCAATAACAGAAATTTCCATAGGTTTTTACAGGTAAAGGAAAGTTCTGTAAAAAATGGATGCGCGGGTTTGGCGCGTGGAAATATATTTTTGGTGGCACTGCGCGAACCTTTTGCGGCAAAAAAAGCCGGTGAGTTACGCGTTCCCACCGGCCTTTTTCGATTGAGCGTTGAAAGGCTACTGCATCTGCAGGTTGTTGATGTGTTTTTCGTACAAATCTTCCAGTTTCTTGCCGAATTCATCTTCCCCGTTTTCGTACATCACCCGCTGCAGTTCATTTAGTATGAATACGTTTTTACGTAGTTCCAGCGTTACGCCATAGCCCTTGCCGATTATGTAGCCCAGCATTTCATCGGCCCGTTTGGATAACAGGTTGGCTATCTCCAATGCTTTTTCTTTTTCGCCCACGCGGAAGAGCAACTCCACGGTGCTGGCTGTTGTGTGGTCGTAAGGAATGGCTGCATCGGGCATTTTTTCCAGGTTAAAGAGAACTACTTTGCGTGCCAGGGCCAGTTTATCTTCAGAAGGCCCCTCGGTAGCTATTTTTTCGGTGGTGGTCAACTGTTCCATTTGGTTTTCATCTATCAGCGCGCTGGCCAGCGAATTAAGGGCGCTGCGGTGATTCAGCACAAAGCCACGGTAGTCTTCGTTGTAGTAGATCTTCGGGTTGTCCAGTCCGCGGTAACCGAATTTGTTGATCATGTTATCGTACGTGACCGCGGTGTTCACAAAATCTTTGTCCGGGTTGGGGTTTTTTACCGGTATTAGCCGGTAAGCATTGCCTTCCTGAATGGCGAACTGGCTCAGGTCGAGGTTGATTTGCGACAACGAAGTGTGGTTGAAATACAAGGGCCGCTCCCAATTGTTGGTTACAATCAAATCGAGGATGGCGAGGTCTTTCTTTTCCAGGCCGCCTTTAAGCAGACGGAACTGCATCTGGCTCTCGATTTTGTTTTCCAGGTTTTTAGGAACAATGTGCTGGTTGATTACATGATCGCGGTCTACATTTAGTGAAAAGACTTTGCTAGGCACAATGTTGGTGTTTTCGTATTTCAGTTGCGGATAGTCTTTACTGAGCAGATTGATGTACTGCGCGGCATCGATGGCTGGAATTTTGAGGTCGGTAAACCGCAGGTAGTCGTTTGGCCCGCCCTGCTGATATTGCTTTAACGACAGGCTGTATTTAAACGCCTCCGACTCGTAGGCTTTGCGCATGGTCTGGTCTATGTACCAATCGGTGTTGAAATAGCTGAGCACCACTACGCGCACATCGGTGCGGAAGCCCTCTACTTCTTGCACGTACCAGAGGGGGAACGTGTCGTTGTCGCCACCGGTAAATAAGATGGCGTTGGGCGCGCATGAGGCGAGGTAATTTTTGGCTGAGTCTACGGAGAAGAAGCGGTCGGAGCGGTTGTGGTCGTCCCAACCTTGGGCCAGCATCAGCACCGGTGCTGCCAGCCCGATGATGGTTGCTACCACGGCTGCTGTTTGCATTTTTTTAATGGCCCTGCCCATCCAATCGGCCAGGGCAATTACCGACAGGCCGATCCAGAAGGTGAAGGCATAGGTGGAGCCAGCATAGATGTAATCGCGTTCGCGCGGCTCTTCGGGTGGAGAGTTCAGGTAGAACACAATAGCAATACCCAGCAGCACAAAAATCATCCCCACCACGGCAAAGCCCTTGGTGTCTTTCGTGAACTGGTAGAACATGCCGATGAGGCCCAGCACAAAGGGTATCATGAAGAAGTTGTTGCGCCCCCGGTTTTTGGCGAGGGCTTCGGGCACCTCTTCAAACCAACTGTTGGGCCCCAGCCAATCGGCACCTTGCTCATCGCTTTCGCGGCCGGCAAAGTTCCACATGAAGTAGCGCATGTACATGGTGCCAATCTGGTGCTTAAACATGTAGTAGATGTTTTGGGCAAAGGTGGGCTTCTCGCCTTCTTTCAAACCTAGTATGCGCTGGTAGGCGGCTTTGTGTTCGGGGTTCCAGGCGCGTGGCAAAATGGTTTGCTGGGCAGGGTCGTATTCGTATTCCAGCTTTCTATCGGTAATCTCGTACTTGTCTTTACCCTTGGTGTATACGGGCGCACCTTCCTTCAGGCCAATAATATCGGCCGTAAAGTAGGGGCCGTACAAAAGAGGCCTGCTTCCATACTGCTCGCGCTTAAGGTAACGCACAAAACTCATTACATCTTTCGGGGCATTTTCGTTGATGGGCGGGTCGAAGTTAGACCGGATGACAATGGTGGCGTAAGAACAGTAGCCGATGAGGATGAAAGTGGTGGCCAGAAAGAAGGTGTTGAGCAGCGGTTTGTTTTGCAGGTGGCTGTAGCGGATGCCAAAAACCAAACCGCCAATCAATAGGGCCGCAAAAACAATTACCCCCGACCCAAACGGCAGCCCCAGGTTGTTTACAAAGAATACTTCGAAGTGACCGGCCAGCGAGGGCAGACCGGGAATAATGAAGTCGTTGATGAACAATACCAGACCCCCACTGAGCGCCATGGCAGTAATGATGCCCCAACGCGAAGGCTTGTATTTTTTGAAGTAATAAATGAGGCCCAGCGCAGGCAGCGTAAGCAGGTTGAGCAAGTGGAAACCAATAGATAAACCTACCATGTAGGCCAGCAGAATAAGCCAGCGGTTGGCCTTCGACTCGTCTTCAATCACCTCCCACTTCAACATCATCCACACCACCAGAGCGGTGAAGAAGGACGACATAGCGTATACTTCGGCTTCCACAGCCGAAAACCAGAACGAATCAGAAAATGTGTAGGCCAGCGAACCCACCGCACCGGCACCCATCAGCACCCATGTTTGTCCTTCGTTCAACTGCGCGGGGTTGGTAATGCCCATGATTTTGCGGCCCACCAACGTAATAGACCAAAACAGGAAAAGGATGGTGAAAGCACCCCCCACCACACTGAGGGCGTTGATCCAGTAGGCCACTTTGGTAACATCGCCCAGGGCGAGGAAGGAGAAAAGCCGGGCCACCAGCATAAACATAGGGGCCCCCGGGGGGTGAGAAACCTCGAGTTTGTACGAAACGGCAATAAACTCACCACAATCCCAGTAGCTGGCTGTTTCTTCGAAAGTAAGCCAGTAGGTGATCAGCGAAATGGCGAAAACAATCCAACCCGTAAAGTTATTGGCCTTCTGAAATGTCATGTATGCAAAAATTTAACGAACGAATAAAGGGCGAAAATAGTCAATAGAACAACGTTTGCCGCCCGCGTGGATGGTTATTTGCGGCCATAATTTTGTTGAAATTGCGGTCATTTGGTTTTCTGGCTATTTATAAACGGCCGTGTAGAACCAGAGCCAAAGCAGAAAAAGCAACACATACGAAGAAAGCACAATATACCAGGCAACGGTCTTTTGTTTTCGGGCGAAGTGGTGCACACCCGCCACCAGCGCCCACCAGTAAAGCGGTTCGAAGAGGTTGAGGGCCCGCAAAGGGTAGGCGTATCGGGTATCCATGTCTGCGTAGTCGAAGAAATTCATCAACGAAAGCGGATAAAAGCCCCGAATATCGTTGTAGGTAGGGTCGGGCACGAAAAACAGAAACCACCCGATTTTAAGAATTTCGGGCACTAGAAAAACAAATTCTGAAACAATGGCGATGCCCCAACACTGGCTGAAGGTTACGCGGTAGCCGAACAGGAAGCACCCCACCCAGATAACAAACCCTATCACGGTGAATTTCCAAAGATAAATAACGGGAACGGCCACGAACTTCAAGGCGCTGATGAGCTGCAAGATTGAGCCCTCGGGCCGGTCGGCCAGAAACTCGAAGGCGGCCGTTTCGTTTTCGAGAAAAGCCACCTTTACGTACAGTAACAAAAACGTTGACAGACAGAGCAGCAGAAAGGTGAGCTTTTTATCGGCCGAGAATAACGATTTGGATTCGAGTGACGTTTGCATAGGTCTGGATTAACGCGTTAACGAACAAATGTAAAATGAGGTGGTTTTTGTTTCTTTGAACCCGTTTATGCAGAGGTTAATAAACAGATGGGCAAGGTATACAGCACTGGCGTGCATGGCAACGCTGGCAACGGCCACTTTAGCGCATGGCCAGCAAAAAGGCGCACGCAAAGACACCACCATCATCCTGATATCGAACATACAGATACAGATTGAGACCACACAGGCTTTGAACGACCTCTACAACTTTAAGTTCGATGCGGCCGAAAAGCAGTTTAGGTGGTTTATGCAAAAATATAAATGGCACCCGCTGCCTTATTTTTTAATTGGCCTGGGCGAGTGGTGGAAGATTATGCCCGACACCAAAAACAAAAGCCACGATGATCGTTTTCTGGCCTACATGGACAGCACTATACGCGTGGCGCGCAACCTCCACAAAAACTACCCGGAGTATAAACTCGAGGCTGCATTTTTTCTGTCTGCTGCGCACGGATTCAAGGGCCGCCTCTACTCGGACGAAGAGCGCCAGAATTGGCGCAAGGCGGCAACGGAGGGGAAAACAGCACTGAACTACTTGGAAGAATGCAAGGAGAAAAACTACCTGAGCCCCGAGTTGCTCTTTGGCGATGCGCTGTACAACTATTTTTCGGTGTGGGTGCCCGAAAACTATTCGGCCCTTAAACCCATCATGTGGTTTTTTCCGAAAGGCGACAAGGCATTGGGCTTGAAGCAACTGAAGGAGGTGTCGTATAACGCGTTCTACACGCGCACCGAAGCCATGGTGTGGCTGATGCGTATTTTAAACAGCTACGAGAACGACCCGGTTCGGGCGTTTCAACTGGCCGAATACCTGCACCAGACCTACCCCGATAATCCGTATTTTCACCGCTACTATGCCCGTATGCTGTATAGCCGAGGAATGTTTAACCACCTAGAGGTAGAATCGAAGCGGATATTGAACCGCATCGATAGCGGCTACGTGGGCTACGAGGCCACCAGCGGCCGTTATGCTGCTTTTTTTCTGGGGCAGCTAAACGATGTGCGTAAAAATCTGAACGAGGCCAAAAAGTACTATCAACTGGCCGCCAAATATGCCGAGCAGAACGGGGCAACTGAAACGGGTTACTATCTTTATTCGCTGATTGCGTTGGGCGAAATTGCCACCAAGCAGAAGGATAAAAAAATGGCCGAGTATTATTTTAAAGAAGTGAAGAAGAAGTCGGGCCGCAAAGACGAAGCGTTTAAAGATGCGAAGAAGCGGCTGAAGGAGTTGGAGAGGGGGGATTGAGGGTACATTCAATTGGGCCAAATCTTTTTCAGCTTTTCGGAAATTAGCCGCGATTGGATTTGCGCTCCGGTATGATTGAGGTGAAAAGCATCTTTCCACAGAAATGGATCAGAAAGTACCGCCTGCTCTGCGTCTGTAAGTCGGATTAAAGGTATGTTTTTTGGGGTCAAAAACTGAACAAGTTGATGGGTTGCGGTTGGAAATTGGTTAAGATGGTTAAATAAGGGAGACGTAAAGGCCACAACCTGAATGTTATGTTTCGCACATATGTCCAGAAACGCTTCCAGAAACAGCAATTGATCTTGATCAAAAGCAGCCTCTTTATATGCTTTAGCCTTTTCATAAGAGTAGATTGTATTTATGCTGTCCTGTGGTGTTGGGGAAATCCATTCATATCCTCCGAGTTTTGCCTCTTCTCGGTTCAAAACCAGATTTTTAATCAGGGGCATTAATCTGCCATTGTAACGATACATGGAAAACCAGAACTTATATTTTTCGTACTTCGAAATTCTGTTAATTTGATCGCGCACATAACTATTTTCATGGTAGTAAAACTTCAGGTTTTGTATATCCGTGTTAGATTGCTCTGTTGTAAAATCGGAGGGTTCTATGTGCAGCAGAATTTTTTTTGGGAGCCTGTTTTTTTGCGCTAAAATCGAAAGCAACCCTGTCTGAAATCCCGGCCCCATGCCTGCGTGGCTAATGTTAAAGGCAGTGGGCGATATGCTATCTGGAATAATCTGGTATAATGCGCGCGAATTGCCCATTATCAAAACATCGGGTTGGGTTTCCAGTAACAGGTATTGATTTATTTTCCCACCTGTTTGTCCCGTTCTTACGTGCATGTATAGCTTGTCGAGGAAAGCAACTGCAATTCTGTCGAAGACCAACAATGCGGCCACCAAAAGTGTGACGAGCCCAACCGTTTTAGTGGTCTCTTTAAAACTGAAAGTAAATAAATTGGTCTCCACCGGATACGCCAAACAAAATGATAATGATAACTAGTGTTAAAATCCAAAATAGTGATTTGAACCAATTCTTCACGGTAAAAAATTGCCAGGCACTGGTTTTACGTAGCCACGTAAATTCAATTAGCAACATGGTGGTTAACCCGAAAATCATGCTGGCAAAGATGCCCGTGTCCTGGATTCTGACCGTCCAAAAATGGCTCGCAAACAAGATGTTTTTCAGAATTCCGGTGGCTTGTTCAAAAGTAGAGGCTCTAAAGAAAACCCAGGTCAGGCAAATGAGATTAAAAGTTGCAAAAGCGGCAAAGATCTTAGTATACCATTTTTTTGGAGACCCAATGCCCATGGCTTTTTCGGCACTTAAATAGGCACCATTCAACAGTCCCCATATGGCAAAATTCCAAGAGGCTCCATGCCACAGCCCGCCAAGAGTCATGGTAAGAAAAAGATTGATTTTAGTGCGCGTTTTGCTGATTCGGTTGCCACCCAGAGAAATGTAAAGATAGTCTCTCAACCAGGACGAAAGAGACATATGCCAGCGCCTCCAAAATTCGGTAACACTTTTAGAAAAATAAGGCAAATTGAAGTTGTCCATGAGTTTAAACCCCATTACGCGCGCAGATCCTTGCGCAATGTCTGAGTATCCTGAGAAATCGCCATAAATCTGAATAGCAAAGGCATACGTGGCAAGCACCAGGGTCAGCCCTGTGTTTAACTCCCAGTTGTTGTAGATAGAATTGCAATAGATTGCAAACTGGTCTGCAACCACCACCTTCTTAAAAAGCCCCCACGTAATCTGGTGGAGTCCGGCAAAAACTTCTGAGGCAACTAACTTCTTAGGGGTTTTAAACTGGGGGAGAATATTTTGAGGTCGTTCTATTGGCCCGGCAACCAATTGCGGGTAAAACATCACATACAAGCTGTACAGCCCCAAGTGTCTTTCAGCTTTTTGGTTGCCTCTGTATACTTCAATGGTATAACTCATTGCCTGGAAAGTGTGAAACGACAGGCCTATTGGTAGAATGATGTTCAGATAGGGGAATGGTTCGACCCCCAAACCCAAAGACAGAAGCACCTCATTTATGTTCTCGGTAAAAAAATTAAAGTATTTAAAAAAGAACAGCACAGAAAGGTTGGCAATGATGCTAAGGGTAAGGTATCGCTTTTTAGTTGCAGCGTTGCCCGCGCCCTCTATCCAGATTCCCGCCAGGTAGTCTATAACAATTGTAAAGAATAAAATGAGAATATAGGCCGGAATGAATGCGCAATAGAAAACACAACTGGCTAGTAGCAGATGTATCCAGCGAAATCGGTGGGGTAAGACAAAAAAAACCGTGGTTACAATAAGGAAGAATAGAAGGAACTCTATTGAGTTGAAAAGCATAGCTCTTTCTATAAAAACAGCAAGGTAAGTATTGACTTCCTTTTATTCTAAATTTGGAAAAAATCTGAGGCTTGGAACTAAGAGACCTGATCGTTACGCCTATAATTTTGGTGTTTATTTATGCCGCAGCGTACGCGCTTCGTCCGTTTGTTACATCGCCCCTCAACAGAGTCTATTTTATACCGGCCCTCACCCTGAAAATTGTGGGTGCGTTGGCGTTGGGCTTTATCTACCAATTTTACTATGGTAGTGGAGACACCTTTATCTACCACGTGCATGGCAGCAGGCATATTTGGGAAGCCTTCATGAAATCGCCTTCCTTAGGATTGCATCTCTTCTTTGCAGACGGCAAATTAGAACCCGAACTGTATGATTACTTTGAAAAGATATGGTACTTCCGCGATCCACGATCTTATTTCATCATTCGTATTGCCTTTATTTTTGATCTTCTTACTTTTTCAACTTACTCGGCTACGGCTATTCTGTTCTCTGTAGTGGGTTTTATGGGGGGGTGGATGCTTTTTTTGACTTTTTTTCAAAAATACCCGCACCTGCACAGATATTTTGCCGTTGCCTGCTTGTTTGTCCCGTCTGTGATTTTTTGGGGATCGGGGCTGCTAAAAGATACCATTACACTGGCATGTATCGGGGCAGCCACCTACCACATTAACCGCATTGTGGTAATGAAGAAAATCACTGTATCGTCTGTCGTTGTGCTACTACTGTCCTTGTATTGCGTTTTTGTGATACGCAAATTTGTGTTGCAGGCATATTTTCCGGCCGTTGTTTTCTGGGTGGCTATGTCTCACTACAACAAGGTAAGATCAAGTATGGCGCGCGCACTTTTTTGGCCGGCTATTATGGTGGTAGTAGTTGGAAGCAGTTATCTGTTGATTGCAGAGGTGGGCAAAGGAGATAAGCGTTATGCCCTTGACCGGTTAGCGGAAACTTCTCGTATTACAGCCTACGACATTCGTTACTGGACAGGCAGAGACGCAGGCTCCGGATATACATTAGGCGATTTGGACGGAACCATGTGGGGTATGGTGAAGTTGGCCCCAAAAGCAATAAACGTGGCTCTGTTCAGGCCCTACCCATGGGAGGCGGCCAATATTCTGATGATCTTGTCTTCGATGGAAAGCACCTTGCTCCTGCTGGTTACCGTTTACCTTTTGTTACGGTACAGAAAAAATTTGGCGCGTAACTGGCAGAATTCCGATGTTGTATTTTGCCTAATTTTTGCACTGGGCTTTGCCTTCGGTGTTGGAGTTTCTACTTTTAATTTCGGATCACTGGTGCGTTACCGTATCCCTTTAATTCCCTTTTACCTCATCGCCCTTATTATCATTTCTCAACCTTGGGCTACGAGGCCAACAAACAGGTCATGAGCACAGCTTCCAATAAACCGTATTCAGAGGTGTTGGTTATAGATGTTTGCGATACCCTGTTTAAATCAAACACGACATTTGATTTTGTTGATTACCTGCTAGGTAATACCAACAGGCTGCGGCACCAGTTTTTTTTGTTGATCACTAGTCGGCTTTCGCCCGCTTTTTACACGCTCGAACTTCTGGGCAAAGTTACCGGTATTGATGTAATAAGGCGCTTAGTAATCTTTTTGCTTAGAGGATACCCTAAAAATATGGTAGAACAGTGGGCCACCGATTTTATGGAAGATTTTTTAATGCCCAGGCTTAATACGGAAGTGCTGCAAATTCTTCAACATCGGAAAAGCAGTAAACGTTTTTTAATATCATCAAGTGTGGAGCCTGTTGTGAAAGCAATTGCACACAGATTGAATGTAGGCTACTACGCGTCAGGCCTTGAAGAGCGTAATGGCGTAATCACCGGGAGAATGAGTATGGACTTAACTGGTAAGAAACATCATGTTGTAGAAGCTATAAATTTAACAACTCCCATTCACCAACTGGTGGTGGTGACCGACAATAAATCAGACTATCGGCTGGTGGAAATGGCGCAAGAGAGATTTGTTGTAGTTTATAGTGAAGAAAAGAAAAATTTTTGGCGGCCACTTAATCCGAAGTTTATTCTACTTGATTAGAGCCATAGCAGACTATGAAGCTAAGGATTGTTCAAATTCCGTTTTTCTATTTCCAAGCCACCCGATTGCGAACGCTAAAAGATTTCGGCTTTCACTTTATGTATGAGTGGCTTCCGGCTTATCTGCTGCTGTGGCACGAGCTACAGGATGGTCTGCTGGCCTTTAGCACCCTGTTGGTTGGTTATGTGGCTTTTATTGCCCTCTACGAACTTGGCTATCTGGCAAATGATTACCTGGCTCTTAAGACAGCGGGCGAGCGTAGGCGTACCCGCCCTCTCTCAGGGTCTGAGTTAGCACTGTTCATTATAGTACGGTTTGCTACATTTGTCTTGGCAACCTACTTGCTAGATTCCGTGGGTAACCCGGTTTGGTATGCGTGGTATGCTATACTGGCGGTCGTATTTTCTTTACATAACACCCTTGGCCTGAAGTCACTCAAGTGCATTACATTTGTTAGTTTAGCCTTTTTGCGTTTTTTCTCGCCCTTGTTTTTTGCGATTGGCAAGCCAATGCTGCTTGCCCTAAGCCTGCCTATTTTTGCCAACTATGTGCTTTTCCGACTCATCAGTTATATGAATTCCAAACAATTATTAACCCACTTCGACAGGCACACCCCCGCGTACCGTCTGGGCTATTACCTGGCCTTGGGTGGGGTTTCGTTGCCCTTGTGCCTTATTTCCGGAACGTGGGTGCCAGCCTGGGTAAACGGCTACTACCTGGTGGCTTCTGCGGTAGGTGTTGGTTTTGCCCTGTGGGCCAAGAGAAGACCCATTTAGAACCCATCTCAAAAAATGATAACAGCCGTCATTACAAGGCGGGAACGACCATGGCAATTTAATTTTCGGTTTAAAAGAAGACACTGCTTCCCTTCTTCCGCGATGACGTGGTATTTTTGAGGTAGCTTCTAATAATTTGTGCTAACCCCACCGATACTGAGTAAGACGCTTTAATTTTGGGGATTAAATTCATAGATAACGGTGTCTGCATTAAGCCCCACGTCCAGTACGTATCAAATGTGTGCCCGAACAGTGCTTGACACCACTGTTCCCAATATCACGTTCAATGAAAAAGGCGAAAGTAACTTCTGCGACTACTACGACAAACTAGCAGCCAAGACAGTAAATCGAAGTGCAGCAGTGCTCAAGAATGAGTTTGATAAGGCCATCGCAACAATTAAAAAAGTGGGCAAAGGAAAAAAATACGACTGTATTCTGGGTGTTAGCGGTGGCCTCGACAGCACCTACCTGGCACTGTTGGCAAAGCGCGAAGGTTTGCGGCCGCTTCTCGTACATTTCGATAACGGCTGGAATTCAGAATTAGCGGTAAAAAACATAGAACAGATTGTGAACCGCTTGGAATTTCAACTTCACACATTTGTAATGGACTGGGAAGAATTCAGGGATATCCAACGGGCCTACTTTAAAGCATCGGTGGTTGATGTGGAGGCGCCTACTGACCAGTTTATTTTTGCGGCATTGAATAAAATTGCATTCAAAGAAGGCATTAAGTATATTCTTGCCGGTAACAACGTAGTGAGCGAATCAATCAACCCCGATGGCTGGGTGTATAAAAATAAGTTGGATCTGGTTAACCTAAAGGCCATTCACAAAGTGTATGGCAGTGGCAGGCTACGCAAGCTGCCACGGCTGGGACTTTTTCAGCGATATTTCTACGAAAACATAGCAGGAATAAGAACAGTTAACCTGCTGGATCTTATCCCTTACCGCAAGCAAGAGGTGGTTAAAGAAGTTCAAAATACCTTGGGATGGAAGGATTATGGAGGCAAGCATTACGAATCTGTTTTTACCCGATTTTATCAGGGCTATTACTTGCCCAAGAAATTTGGTATCGATAAGCGGAAGGCACACCTGTCGAACTTAATTTTATCTGGCCAGCTTACCCGCCAACAAGCACTTGAGGCACTTTCAAAAGACCCCTATCCTGAACAGTTGCAGCAAGAAGACTGCCAGTATGTAACCAAGAAACTGGGATTTTCCTCTTCAGAATGGGACGAAATTATGAAAACCCCGAGGGCAGAACACAAGCAATTTGCTACAGAGCAGGATATTTTACCGAAGGCACTCTTTTTGATTACCCGCATCATATTTTTTATCCCCATTCGTGTTTTAAGGGCGGTGGGGGTTCTGCACACACCTATTGAGATTGGCTCGCGATGGTAGCAATTATCGATTATGGAGTAGGTAACCTGATGGCGATCCGAAACATCATTAAAAAGGTTGGGTTCAATTCTGTGGTCACCTCGCGGGAAGTGGACATATTGAACGCTACCCACCTGATACTTCCCGGGGTAGGGTCTTTTGGCTACTGTGCCGAACAACTGCAATTGCGAGGTTTGATACCAGTTCTGGAAAATGAAGTTTTAGGAAGAAAAAAAAATGTGCTTGGCCTTTGTGTGGGTGCCCAACTCATGACAAAACACAGCGATGAAGGAAACGTAAACGGGTTAGGTTGGGTAGAGGCCAGAACAGTAAAATTTAACGATGCACCTGGGCACCCTGTTCCGCATGTGGGTTGGTCTGATGTTGAGTTTATAAAGACGCAGCCGTTGGGCAGAGGGTTTGAAGCCGCCCGTTTTTACTTTGTACATTCCTATCATTTTGATTTTGAATCAAAAAATCAGGTGATAGCCGAGGCGCACTATGGATACAGATTTGCCTGCGCATTTCAGAAGGAAAATATTTTCGGTGTACAATTTCATCCGGAGAAAAGCCACAGGTTTGGAATGAGATTGTTTCAAAACTTCCTTACACTATGAAGCGAATCCGTGTCATCCCCCTGATAATGATCGATAACGGCAAGGCGGTGGTTACCCGAAAGTTTGGTGCGCCAATTTATGTTGGCGATCCCATCAATGCCATAAAGATACTTAACGATAAAGAGGTGGATGAGCTATTTATACTAGACATTACCTCGAAGAGAAAAAGGACACAACCCGATTTTTCTTTAATTGAAGACATGGCGTCTGAAAGCTTTATGCCCCTGGCATATGGCGGCCACATTGCGTCCGTTGAAGTTGCCGAGCGAATAATTAAATGTGGCATCGAGAAGATTTCGTTCAATACATCGCTTTTCTATCGTCCCAAAATTGTAGAGAGTCTCTCAGCACGGATAGGAAAACAAAGTGTGATTGCCTCGTTAGACATCAAAAAAGACTGGCTGGGACACTACCGCGTTTACACAAAAAATGGTTCCGAGAAGGTACATGGAACGCTTCAGCAGGTTGTGGCGCGCGTACTGAGTTTAGGAGTGGGAGAGATTTTACTTACTTCCATCGATAGGGACGGAACCAGAACAGGTTACGACCTGGAACTCCTCAGGCAGGTAACCGCAGAGGTAAATATACCTGTAGTAGCGTGTGGTGGAGCACACACCATTTCAGACTTCCGAAACGCTGTATCTTTGGGAGGAGCTTCCGCTGTGGCAGCCGGAGCCATGTTTTTTTTTAAGGGGGGATTCAATTCAGTGCTGGTTAACTATCCAGACCCGAGTGAGCTGGAAGAACAACTTTATCAGAAGATTTGATTAGCTGGAAAGCCATAGCAGTCTATTCCAAAAGGGTATTAGCGGGGCTTCGCAAGAATGGTTCCTTTGTTAGCAACTACGCCATTTTGCTTTCGGGCGCAGGGGCCAATATTGGTGTGCAGATGGTAATTGCCCCTCTTCTCAGCCGCATTTACGGCCCCGAAGCCTATGGCGTGTTTTCTCTTTTTGCAGCATTTAGTGCAAACCTTGCTTTGCTGGCCGGCTTGCGCTTGCCTCAGGCCCTTCAACTGCCTGATAATTCAGGAGCCATCAAACTTACCCAACTCACCTTTTTAAGTGCGCTTGTCTTTTGTATAGTGCTTAGTGCAGGTTTTTTTTGGTGGGCCTCGCCAGTGTTAACCTTCCTCAACGCTGAGGCAATCATCCCCTTTGCCTGGCTCATTCCGGTTATGGTTTTTCTACTGGTGGTTAACCAGGTGATGGGGCAATGGCAATACCGGCTGAATGCTTTCAGACAATCGGCCGTGTTAGATACCGGAGTTCTTATTTTTGTGCGTGTATTTAACTTGGGGTTGGGTTGGGTTAGTCAAGGAACAACGCTTGGCTTAGTATTGGGCGATTTCGTTGGTAAAATATCGGGCATACTATTAAGTTGGAAGCTCGTGGTTCGGGAAAAGGTTTTGGAATTTTTGAAACCCAAACCATTTTCAGAGTTGTGGGGTACCCTGCTGGAGTATCGAAGCTATCCGGTATTTAACCTACCCGGCATGTGGGTAAGTTTGTTGTCAGATCAACTCATTGTTTTCTTTATATCTTTTATGTATGGCCTGGAACTGATCGGCTTGTATTCAATGGCTACCAGCCTGCTGGATTTGCCAAAGCGGTTGCTGGCCTACTCAGCCACTTCGGTTTTCTACAAAAGAGCGGTAGAGCTTAACAAGGAGTCTTTGCGTGCCTTGCAGAGTCTGGTGATACGTTTTGTCTATTTTTTTTTACTGGCGGCCCTTGTGCCTTATTCCCTCATCATGGTATTCGGCCCGGAGTTGTTCTCGTTTATTTTTGGCTCTAGGTGGCATCAGGCAGGGCAACTGGCTCAGTACTTGGCCATATACTGTATTTTTGAGCTCATATACATCGCTCTGGACTCGGTCTACTATGTGCTGCGCAAAGAGAAAAGCCTGTTCGTGTTTCAGATTACCGGTTTTTTACTAAGGTTAGCCGTGTTTTCATATTGCTATTTTTCTGCGCAGCCGGTTCAGCATACCATTCTTTTATTTACCATTTCAAACGTAATTTTTTTCTCCTGTCAGTTAATCTGGCTATTCAGACTCATCCAGATCAGATGGATGTTTCATATAACGATACTTTATCTGTCGGTACTTTCCGTGGTTTTGATGTTGTTTTTCGTGCGTTCGTTTTTTCTAACGGGTAACGATGGCAATTAAGGTTATTTATCTGAACATCGGCAAACCAACCCAGGGTGTTGTTAATAAGTTGAACGATAAGATCGACTGCATGAAACTGGCTGGTCTGGATGTTCAGATAAAGTCGATCGAGTTAAGAGATGCCAAAAACAATAACCCTCGCCCAGATGTGGTTCTGGTTAACGCCAAAATAATTTCCAAACTGTCTAAAATTCCTTTTTTTTGGCGCCTGGAGGCAGTCGTCTCTCACTTTCTGTTATACAAGGCAATGGCCGCACAGGCTAAACATTGGCAGGTTGATTTTATTATTCTGCGATATCCAACAGCTGACTTTTTCTTTTGGTGGTATTTAAAAAGTCTAAGAATTCCCGTTGTGTTTGAACACAACACAATAGAGGCACTTGAGTTGAACATCAGAAGAAAGAATTCCTTTTACTATCAGTACAGTTACTGGTCTGAGCGGTTGTTTGGAAAATCCGCAAGGCTTCTGGCAAAAGGGCTCGTTTGCGTTACCGGGGAAATAGCAGCGCATCAGCAGGCAAGAAGCAACTTTAATGTGCCAACTGTGGTGGTAAGTAATGGTATTAAAGTGAATCGGCTGCCAATAAAGCGGGTTAAGAAATTCGATGGACGCAGCCTAAACTTGTTGTTCTTGGCAGGTTCGGATGCGCCATGGCATGGATTAGATGTGCTGGATGACATCATGAGGCAGGCGGCAACCTGCAATGTTCATTGTTTTGTGGCCGGAGGTATTGCTGCGATTTATAAGGAAAAACTTTCGCAAAATAGAAACATGACCCTATTGCCCCTGCAAACACAGGCAGACCTCAACCTGCTGGTTAACGATTGCCATATAGGCATAAGTTCTCTTGGATTTGAGGGATTCCTTAAACAGGCCTGTACCCTGAAGGTACGCGAGTATTGGGGTCGAGGCCTACCCTTTGTGCTTGGTTATGATGATACAGATCTTTTAGACATGCCTGAAATGAAAGATTTTTATTTTCAGGTGCAACCAGCTGACGGCATCAAGTTGCAGGCAATAGTCGATTTCGCAAAACGTGTGTACGAGATTGAGAACGTATCCGAAAAAATGAGGCAGCTTGCCCTTCGAAAAATCGATTATTCGGTAAAGGCCGGCCTATATTTGAATTTTCTTACCGATATCAGAGAATGAAGAAGACGTTGGTATTACTTACGTTGGATTTCCCAGATCCACTGGTTGAAAAAGAGCTACCCATACTTTCAGGGCACTTTGAACATATATATGTGCTGCCATCGTTAACGGGGCACAATGCCAAGACATCCCAACTACCGGTAAATGTATCGGTAGAGCGAATATTTCCACCGGTTGACCTGGCCAAAATAAAGACGCTCTTTGCCCGCTTCTTCTTCCCGACTGTTCGTATCTTTTTATGGACGTTGGTGCATTCGCAACATCGCTTCAAATACATCAGGTATTTCAAGAGTTTTGTTGGCCATGCCATATTGGAACTTACCAAAGTGCAACCACTAAAAGTCTTTGTGCAAAAAAAAAATCTGGCAGATGCGCTTTTTTATGACTACTGGTTTGTTGACGCAACGCTTGCTTTGGCTGAGTTGAAAAGGCAAGGGATTATAAAAAAGTCAGTCTCGCGTACGCACGGATTTGACCTCTACAACGATAGGCAGTATGAGGGATGCGTATCTTTCAAGGAATACAGGTTAAAATACCTGGATGCCGTTTATGCTATTAGCCGCCATGGCAAAAAGCATTTTAAACAAGATGTACCCTTTACCTTAGCAAAAAAAATAGAAATGAGCTACCTGGGGGTAAGTGGTGGGGGCCTACCTTCAGATAAAGTGAAATACAACGAACCACTTGTTGTTAGTTGCGCGCGCCTTATTCCATTAAAAAGGATATCGCTGCTTGTCGATGTTCTGCAAAAATTGGATATGCCTGTTCGTTGGGTTCATTTTGGCGATGGGCCAGAGGCTTCGTTAGTCAGGCGCAAGGCAGAGCAGTTGCCTTCAAAAGTTATCTACGAATTGAGAGGCGAAGTTAACAACGAAGAGATTCAGGCATTTTACCGGTGCCATCATGTAGATCTTTTCATCTCCTTAAGCGAATCAGAGGGGCTTCCGGTATCGATGATGGAAGCAATAAGTTGGGGTATTCCCGTTCTTTCATGCGATGTAAATGGCATTCCGGAAATTGTTACACCCATTACCGGCAAACTTATTCCTGTAATGACCGATGTGTCTCAAATAGCAGAGCACATCCGAAATTCTCTTTTGTTGCACTTCAATAGAACAGAAATCAATCAGTTCTTCAATCGGTATTTTAACGCACACACAAACTATATGGCTTTTGCCAACCAACTTCTTTCAGTAGCTGAGATGCAGCCGGGAAGTTTTTATCAGCAGTGTACACGTTGTATTTTGGACAAGCGCGATGATCCGGCCATCGGGTTTAACCAGCAGGGCATTTGCACCTATTGCCAAAAGTATGATGAACAGGAGAAGATTTGGGAAGACAGAAGAAATAATCCTGAAATTCTTAAAACTTTGGTAGCACAAATCAAAGCGGCAGGTGCCGGAAGGCAGTACGATTGTATTTTGGGAATTAGCGGAGGCGTTGATAGTACTTATCTGGCGCTGAAAGTAAAGGAACTGAAGTTAAGACCCCTGCTGGTTCATTTCGACAACGGCTGGAATTCTGAACTTGCCGTTAAAAACATTGAAAATATTGTTAGAAAACTTGAATTTGATTTACATACCCTGGTTGTAGACTGGGAGGAATTCAGAGAATTGCAATTGGCTTTTTTTCGGGCTTCTGTGATAGACCTTGAAATACCTACTGACCACGCCATGTTGGCCACGTTATATAAGCTTGCCATTAAACACAATATTAAATACATTCTAAGTGGACACAACAATGCAACCGAACTGATTTTACCCGAGCGGTGGTACTACAATAAGCGCGATCATGTCCATATCAGGGCCATCAACAAGCGGTTTGGCAGGCTGCCCCTTAAAACATTCCCTTTACTAAGCACTGCCCTGAAGCTACAGGTACAAAAGAGAGGAATTGAATCTGTTCCGCTTTTAAACTATGTAGACTACAATAAAGAAAAGGCAAAACAAACAATCAAGGATGAACTTGGCTGGAAAGATTATGGAGGAAAGCACTACGAGTCTATATTTACTAGGTTTTACCAGGGTTACATACTGGTTGAAAAGTTTGGGGTTGATAAAAGGAAAGCACACCTGTCTAATCTTATTTGTTCAGGCCAAATGACCCGACCTCAGGCTTTGGAAGAAATAAATAAACCACCTTACAATAAGGATTTGTTTGACGCAGATTTTGCTTTTGTTCTTAAGAAACTAGGGCTTACCACAGAAGATTTCGAAGCATTGATGCGAGCCCCCGTGCGGTTACATACCGACTATCCGGTGGACACTTCGGTGTACAAAAGGTTTTGGATTCTGAATTTAATAAAGCCTCTGTGGATGTTGTACAAGCGTTTAAAAAAGCATGAAGTTTCTTAAAAACAAGAACATATTAGTTATATCACCTGAACCCTGGGGACACATCCCTGTTTCCAAGCATCACTATGCACAAGCGCTTGCACGTGCCGGTAACAAGGTATTCTTCCTTTCGCCCCCCAGCACCGAAGATGTTGTTCTTCAAACCAACGTGCCGAACCTGTTTGCAATAGAATATAAAACATTTCGGGGGATTAACCGATTGCCATCATTTATGCGGAACATTCTTAACAGGCAACTATCCAATCACATTAATAGCAAAGCGGGCGGGAGGTTTAACGTTGTGTGGAGCTTTGATCCCTTCCGCTTTCAAAACCTCGCCATTTTTAATGCTGACATAAATATTTATCATGCTGTTGATGTTCACAGAGCCCCACTTGAAGAAGAGCTTGCCAGAGGTGCTGATCTACTACTCAGCGTATCTGATATGATTATGGCCAGATTTAATCACATTGATAAGCCCAAAAAAAAGGTAAACCATGGCGTTGCTCCTTATTTTTTCGATCAGCCGGTGTTGCGGCATGGCAATAAACCGATAACAGTTGGTTATGTTGGCAATTTAGATAACTGGTGTATCGACATCCCAACGCTCATAAAAATTGTAAAAAGTCATCCCGATATCAATTTCAAATTTATTGGCCCTTACTCACCTAATTCGTACTTGGCAAAAGTATTATCAGATATGCCCCATTGTAAACTGGTGGGGCGGGTGCCGTCTAACCAATTGCCCGCACATTTCGTGGATTGCAGCCTGTTTTTGATGTGTTACCGCGGGGATGAAAAAGATATCAACTCAAACCATCATAAGATACTCGAGTTTCTGACAACAGGCTGCCCGGTAGTTATGAACTACACAGATGAATATAAGGATAAGCGTAACCTGGTTTTTATGTCCGACTCTAACGAGGAATTACCCGGTCTTTTTTCGTCTGTGCTTAATGACCTTGCCCGGCACTTGCAAGAAAACATTGTGCAGGTAAGAAGAAATTTTGCATTGGCTAACGGTTACGACCACCATGTGGTGGAAATAGATAACTTTATTCAACAACTGAAAGAAAAATGATCTGGGTAGTAAGGATATTAAAACGCCTTGGCTGGCTGCGTTATTTTAATTTCGTTGTTCAGCGTAGGGTTGCTGATCGAGTTTTCAGCATACCTTTATTGGGCGAGTTAGGGTTTGTGCACTTGTTCTCGAAAGAGCCGTGGATGCCGTTTATTCTGAAACGGCTTTCTGTTCTGTTTCCGGAAACAACTTTTGTAGACGTTGGCGTGAATGTGGGGCAGACGTTGATAGTCTATAAGGGTGTTTTTCCATACGGCAACTATATTGGCTTCGAGCCTAATTCAACCTGCGTTTACTACGTTCGCGAACTTATCCGCGTAAATCAGTGGAAGGCTGCCATTTTTCCCTTCGCCATTGGCCCGCGCAGCGGTATGGGTATATTGATGGCGGATAGCGTTGACGATAGCGCTGCCACTATGGTAGAGGGATTCAGAGAAAATTATGGAAAGATAAAGAATTATGTGCCCGTAATCTCAGGTGCATCGGTAAAAGCAGCATTGCCCGCACGTGTGGGTATTGTGAAAGTTGATGTTGAAGGTGCAGAACTGGAGGTGATGCAAGAACTTGCGTGGCTGATTGAACGCGACCGCCCCGCAATACTTTGCGAAATACTGCCCGTATATAACAGCCAGAATACGTTTCGTGTGCAGCGGCAGCAGGAGTTAATGGCTTATTTTAGGAGGTGGAACTATGCCCTTTTTCGTATTAATGCCGTGGGCGAACTGCATTCGATTCAGGAAATTGAGGTACATAGCGATTTAGATAAATCCAATTACCTTTTGCTGCCCTCGGAGATGGTGGGTGACATTACCTATGAGTGATCTTATTTCGGTAATCATGCCGGTGTATAACGGCAGCCGGTTTTTGCGGGAGTCTGTAAATTCGGTATTACGGCAAACTCATTGTAATTGGGAACTAATAATTGTTGATGACGGAAGCCTGGACGATACCGCGGCAATTATGCGAACCTACACAGATGCCAGAATCCGTTGTTTTTTCCAGCCTTATAACCTGGGCGTTTCGGCCGCCAGAAATGTGGGACTCAGCCGAATGACTGGAGACTATTTTTGCTTTCTCGATTGTGACGACTATTTAACCGATCATTCCCTGGAAAGTAGGCTGAAGGTTTTTAAGACCTATAACAGTAGTTTTGTTGATGGTGCCGTGCAGGTGGTTGCAGCCGATTTGTCGACTTTGTTTAAAGTATGGGTGCCCACAGTAGATGGCGATGTATTTAAAGAGTTGTGCCTGCTGACAGGCCGTTGTTTTTTTGGCCCCACTTGGATGGTGAAAACTTCGGTATTAAAAAATATCAAGTTTGATGAAACACTTCGCTATGCCGAGGACCTCTGGTTTTATATTCAACTTGCGGCAAATGGCAATGTGTACCGTGCCACGCCCGAAGTTATTTTGAAGTATCGCAAGCATGGTAATTCTGCTATGAGTAACCTTGCAGGCTTGGCTCTGGGATATGGGGCGCTTTACAAAAAGATAGAATCCAACTATAGAGAAAGGCTCGGGCGTTTGCCTCTTTGGTACCTGCACCTGCGCATAAAAAAGATAATGTTTTTATCGTTCGTGGCGGCCGGACAATGGAAGAATGCATTTGTTTTCTTGATGAAGAACTTTGCTAAATGAAGATTCTGTACCTTAGCTATTGGGGAGCCAACGAGGGAATCTCCTCGTCTACGGTGTTGCCTCATCTTCATATACTTGCGGAAAACGCTCTTGTTGAATCTATTTTATTCTGTTCCGTTGAGCGTGCCGATTGGAGTGAAGTGAAGATTCCCAAGGTGGCGCACAGGCCGCTGATTTCTAAAACCCGGGCGAACGTATTTTTTACTAAAATCAATGACTTTATAAAATTCCCTTGCATCATTTCACAACTTTGTAAACAGAACAAAATTCAACTGATTATTGCTCGATCACCTTTAGCGGGAGCCATCGGATTCATGGCTGCAAAAATGCATCGCATCCCGTTTGTGGTAGAGTCATTTGAGCCCCATGGAATAAGTATGGTGGAATCGGGAGTCTGGAGCCGGTGGGACCCCAGATATTTGATTGAGCGGTGGTTTGAAAATCAGCAAAAGCGGAAAGCAGATTTTATTGTCACGGTATCCAGCCATTACTTAAAAAAACTTGAAAGAGAAGGGGTTGAAAGACAACGACTCTGGTGCGTGCCGTGCTGTGTTTCGCTGAAAGACTTCGCATTTGATGGCACCGTCAGATCACTTATGAGGCGCGCACTGGAAATCAGTGCAGACACTGTTGCGGGCATTTATGTGGGTAAATTTGGGGGCATTTATTATGATGAAGATGCCTTTGCTTTGTATGCCGGTGCGTTCTCTCATTTCCGGAACTTTCACCTGATCATTTTAACCGGAGACGATCACAGTTTCGTCACCGCTCGTTTAAAAAAGGCAGGTATTGATCTGAGGCGTGTTACTTTGCGATCGGTTCCACATCATGAAGTGCCTAAATACCTGTCTGCGGCAGACTTTGCGTTCAGCACCATCAAGCCCGTACCTTCCCGGCTATTTTGCTCGCCCATAAAAAATGGAGAATATTGGGCCAATGGATTACCCATTTTACTCGAACCCGGTATTGGAGATGATTCTGATATTATCAAGACAGAAGGGGGTGGAGTTTTGCTGCATAGGAATGATATAAAAAATTCGTTTAAAGAATTGTCAGTTTTGCTAAAAAATGGGCGCGAGCGCAATGTTGCCACCATAAGCAGGTTGGCAGCCAAATATCGAGATATGACGTTGGTAAAAAACGGTTACGATTTGCTGCTGAATAAGATTAGTAGTTCCAGCGGGGTATAGTGTCAACTCCCAGCCCACTTAACATATGATAAGAGTCGCTTTTCTGTTTCTGCTTTTTGCCAAGGCCGCCCTTGCACAGCCCCTCGTTGCCAGCTTTTCGGTTGCTAACGCTGGGTGCACCGATGAGCGCCTGGAGTTAACAAACACTTCAGCCGGAGCTAACTTTTATCAATGGGATTTTTGCGCCAACGATATTCGAGCCTTTGAGGCAGAATTAGGTCCCGTGGCGTTGCCAGGCCTTGTGAATGGTTTTGGGTACGAACTGGTGGAGGATCAGGGGAATTGGTTTGGTTTTGCGGTAAGTCAAACCGGCCCAAAATTATTTCGCCTTGAGTTTGGAAACAGCCCTTTCAACACGCCCCAAGTGGTAGATATGGGCAACCCGGGTAATTCATTAGTCTTCCCTCAAGACATTGTGGTACATCGCAATGGCGATAACTGGGTTGGTTTTGTAGGTTTTAACGACAATGGCTACGGGCTGGTGCGGCTCAATTTCGGAAGTTCTCTTCAAAATATGCCTGTTACTGAGAATGTGGGCAGTTACGGGGTATTCGGGCGTTTTTGGGACTTGGAGATTGTGGAGCAGAATGGCGACTACATTCTGGTGATCCTTGAGAGGAACAATGGCGTTTTTATCAGGGTCAACTATGGCAGCTCGTTGCTAAACCCGGTTAACCTGGCCACGCAGGTATTTGTAAGCGCTGCCATTCCTTCCATTTCATTAGCGCCAGGTTTTTCGCTCATCAACAGAGAAGGCGAGTGGATTGCCCTGGTAACCTCTTATTCAACCAATGCCATTCACCGGGTTTCATTCGGTGCAGATATTCTGGGTGCGCTGTCTGCGCAAGCCGTCTACAATCTTCCTGGGGTTAACAAGCCTTATCGCGTACGTCTTCAGCCGGAAGGGAAGACTTTCTTTGCTGTAATTTCAAATGAATTGGATCCAATCACCATCGCAGACTTCAAAACCCTGGATGTAAGTGAAACCCCCGAAGTTATTGCACATGCTGGTTTGCCCCCTTTGGTGGGCATTTATCCCTTTCGCTTTCAAGGCAAAAGCGTAATTGCAGGCGTGGGCACGGCCAACAACCAATTTAAAACATTGGTGTTCCAGTCGGTATGTGGCGCAAGTCAAACCTATTCAGAAATAAGCCAGCCCGAATGGGTTTCTTATGGGTTGGAGGGCAACAAGTTGATTGAATTGATCGTTACCGGAGCATCTGGAAGCCGTTCGGTTCATTCAGCAAATGTAGTTATATCCAATCTTCAGGCGCCAAGTTTGGAAATTGTAACCAATGGACAGATTTGTTCAGAATCGGCTGTTGAATTTATCGCTCAGAATCAAACAGCCGGTGTTACCTCAGTAGATTGGAATTTCGGAGATGGCAATACTGGAACTGGCCAAACCGTACTCCATCAGTTTGCCCCCGGTGATTACAACGTAAGAGCTACGGCAACGTCAAGCAACGGGTGCACCAACTTTTTTGAATATTTTGCAAAAATCTTTCCTCCACCCAACGCGGTTTTCGAACCTCTTGCCGGCCTCATCTGCACCAACAACGCCTTCACTTTTACCAACAACACAGTCGATAATTTTGATGGTAACCTTGCGTATCAATGGTTTGTTAATGATGAACAAGTAGTGACCGACCGGGATATGACCTACACCTTCACCTCCGGTGGCGACAAGGTAATCAAGTTGGTTACCTCCATTCCCGGCTGCTCAGACGAAATGGTTCAGGTGATTCCCAACGTAGGGGAGGGGCCCACGGTTGGATTTGATATGACGGGCACATGCGAGGAGGCTGCCACAGTTTTCACCAACCTAAGCGCTGGCGATATTGCGGGTTATGAGTGGAATTTGGGCGGCACCAGTTCAACAGAAACAAACCCAGCAATAACTTTTGTCGATGCAGGCGATTATTCCATTAACCTGAAAGCAACTGGCACCAATGGCTGCATCAGCGAAACAACAAAAACCTTAACCATCTACTCCAAACCGCAGCCCGCTTTCACGCTCGATCTGCCTCCCTTCTCATGCTCGGGGTCGCCCTCGCAGTTTCGCGATGCCACACCCGTGCCTGATGACAGCAATTTGCAGCAGTGGGCGTGGACTTTTGGAGATGGACAGGCTGCGGACGGTAAGAATCCTACCAACATCTTTCAGACGGCAGGCGATTACAACGTTTCCCTAACGGTTACCACCGACCAGGGTTGCAGCGCCACTGCCGTGCAATCGGTTACCATTGCGCAGTCGCCCATAGTTGGTTTTGAAACAGAGGCGCTCTGTGTTAACCAGGCGGTACGCTTTCGCGACATCAGCAGCGGACAAATCAAGGCGTGGGGATGGCAGATCGCCAACACAACCTATAACGTGCAAGCTCCCACCCACGTGTTCCCCTTCCCGGGTACGGTCAGTGCATCGCTAACGGTAACAGCAACGAACGATTGCATGGCTCGAACCAGCCGAACGATTACCGTGCCAGAGGTGCCCACCCTCGATTTTAAGGTGGAAGGGCTTTGTGCCAACGGGAAGACTACCTTTATAAGCCTTGCGCAATCTCCGTCAGATCCCGTGAAGGCTGTCAACTGGACCTTTGCCGATGAGGACGTTGCGGGAGAGGTTGTGTCGCACGTATTTTCTTCGCAAGGAACACTGCCCGTGGGCATGCGCGTTACAAACGAATCGGGCTGTACTTACCAGTTGGTTAAAAATATAACGATCAACCCCAAGCCTGTTGCTTCGTTCACTGCGTCTTCCAATGAGGGTGCCGTTCCTCTACAGGTTGCTTTCACAAATAGTTCGGTGGGTGCTTCCCAGTTTCAATGGTTAAGCAATGATCAGGTGATTTCAACAGATGCCGATTTGGTGCAAACATTCAATGAGGTAGGCGGCTATGTGATAGATTTGGTGGCCATCAGCCCCGAGGGCTGCACAGATGTTTTTTCACAACAAATAAACGCCATCGTTCCCAGAACCGAGTTGGCGCTGCAACAGTTTCAATTACTTACCGATAATGCAACGGGCGCGCTAAGGAGTCAACTACAGATTGTCAATAACAGCAACTATACCGTGCGGACGTTTGATGTGAACGTAGACCTGGGCAATGGCACCCGTTTCCGCGAAACAGTGAATGCAGACCTGCCGCCTGGCACCACGTCAACAATTTTGTTGAGTCAGTCGCTATTGGGTGTGTCGTCCGGCTATGTGTGTGTGGAGTTGGCTGCTGAAAACGATGAGCTGACCTTCAACAACGCGCAATGCACTTCCCTTCAGGACGAGCCGGTGTTGTTTACACCTTACCCCAACCCCGCATCAGACTACCTTCAATTCGATGTGGTAGCCAAAAACCAGGGCGTAGTCACTATGCAGATCATAGGCGCTGCGGGCAACAAGGTGGCTTCGCAGCAGGCAGTGGTGCAACCGGGTCTGAATCAGTTCAGTTGGGATATCCGCGAAGTGAATGCCGGGCTGTACATTTTGATTGTTGAAACCGGCAGCCAACGCATCGTTCGCAGACTGGTGGTGCGCTAAAAATTGCGAGTCTCCCGCGTTTTCGGGGCATGGTATTTTGTTCTATCTTTCTTGCCGAATTGTAAAGATGCCAAACGGTTATGAAAATTAAATTGGACGCAATAGACCGCAAAATACTGGAGTTGCTGCAGACCAACTCAAACATTACCAATGCGCAACTGGCGCAGGAAATCGGGCTTTCTCCTGCCCCCACCCTTGAAAGGGTAAAGAAGCTGGAGACTGCGGGCGTCATTAAAAGTTACCATGCCGTGATAGATCCCAGCACGGTGGGACTGGGGGTTAGTACATTTGTAATGGTTACTTTGAAAGGGCACAACAAAGACAATATCGAAAAATTCATGAAGGCCATCCGGAAGATTGATGAGGTGGTGGAGTGCCACCACGTTACCGGGCAGGCCGACTTTATTCTGAAGGTGGTGGCGGCAGATATTCCGGCCTACCAAAACCTGATGCTGGAGAAAGTTACCAACATCGAAGTGGTAGACAGCCTCCAGTCTACCGTCATTCTCTCTACGTTCAAAGACAGCAAAGTATTGCCATTGCCATGAGCGAGGTCGGTGAGAAGAGCCTGATTCTGGATAACGACCAGGTTACCCAAAAAATTAAACGCATGGCCTTTGAAGTGTGGGAGCACAACTTCAAAGAAAAGGAAATCGTGTTTGCCGGTATCGATGGGCAGGGTTACGTGCTGGCCAAACTGCTGGCAGCACAGTTCGAGGCTATATCGGGCATTCCGGCCCGCCTGGTAAAAGTAAGTGTCGACAAAGGCGCACCGCAGCAAAGCCCGATAGAGGTAGATGCCGATGGCAAAGAGCTGAAAAGAAAATGCGTAGTGCTGGTAGACGATGTGTTAAACACCGGCAAAACGCTGGCCTATGGCATGAAACCCTTTTTAAACATGGATGTGAAAAAGATGGAAGTGGCTGTGTTGGTAAACCGCAGCCACACCACCTTTCCGATAATGCCCACCTACACGGGTTACGCTCTGGCCACCACGCTTACCGATCATGTTGAAGTGGTGCTGGGTAAAAAGAGTGCAGTGTACCTCCACTAAATGATCCAACGTGTCTGTTCACAAAAAATCCGACATCAAAAAAATCACTACGCACCAGCTTCAGGAAATGAAGAACCGGGGCGAGAAAATTGCCATGCTCACCGCCTACGACTACAGCATGGCAAAAATTATTGACGGAGCCGGTATCGATGTGATTCTGGTGGGCGATTCGGCCTCGAATGTGATGGCCGGCAATGAAACCACGCTGCCCATTACGCTCGATCAGATGATCTATCATGCCACTTCGGTGGTAAAAGCTGTAAAGCGTGCGTTGGTGGTGGTAGATATTCCATTTGGATATTACCAGGGCAGTTCGGGCGAGGCACTGCGCTCCTCCATTCGCATTATGAAAGAATCTGGTGGCCATGCGGTGAAACTGGAAGGCGGCAGCGAGGTGAAGGATTCTGTGTTGCGCATTCTCAGTGCGGGCGTGCCGGTAATGGGCCACTTGGGACTAACGCCTCAATCGATCTATAAGTTTGGTACCTATTCGGTACGGGCCAAAGAGGAAGCGGAAGCCAATAAGTTGTTGGAGGATGCCTTGTTGCTGCAGGAGTGCGGCATTTTTGCGCTGGTACTTGAAAAAATACCGGCCGACCTGGCAAAAAAGGTGGCTGTCATGCTGCACATTCCCGTGATAGGTATTGGTGCTGGCCCCGATGTGGACGGGCAGGTGTTGGTGATGCAAGACATGCTGGGCATTACACAAGAATTCAAGCCGCGTTTTCTGCGCAGGTATGCCGATTTAAACGCAGTGATTACCGGAGCAGTAGGAAAATATGTGGAGGATGTGAAGTCGAAATCTTTTCCCAACGAAGACGAAAAGTACTAGGTCGGTTGCACGGGTACTTACTCACAAAGTTCAAGGTCGCTTTCCTGGTCCTCCGCTTCGCCAAACCAAACTACTCCATACTCTTTGTAGAAGCCAATCCCCACGGCCTTCCACTCCACTTTACTCCAGGTACCCAGGTTAACCATCACCGGGTTGTGGCTCGGGCTTTTCTTCCAGCCTTCCAGGCCCTCTACCGCATTGGCGCCCGCAGAACTGTAGTAGGCAATTTCATAACCGTTGCCGGGGTAGCCGGCAATTTCTTTGGGCTTATCCCACATACACTGGGCCTGTTTATGGTCGTTGGTATAACAACAGCCCGTCCACACGCCCTTGTCAGACCAGCTGTGCGGGTTGCAGACAGGGTCCTCTTCGTACACATAATTTTCGGCCAGATCGCGCACATGGGCCTGTGCCACACGCGTAAGCTTGGCAGAGAGAGGTATGGACTTTAATTTTTTTGACTTGCGGTACTGCATCAGCAAGTCGTAAAGTTTTTGTTCCTCCGCATTCAGGCAAACCTGCTGCGAAAAGGCATTTCCGGCCAGTAAAAGCAGGGCGATAAAAACAATCGATTTCAGGCGCATAGGGTGGTATAAATGGTGCAATAACGATGCCTATCGTCCTTAAATTTCTTTCAATCTGAGGTTATTTTCCTAATTTTCGCACCCTTATTCACTCCATTTCAACAACTTTTTAACATAACCGATATTTCAGACATGAGCGATCAGAAAATCAGCATCAGCAATGGCAAGTTAACCGTGCCCGATAACCCCACCATCCCTTTTATAGAGGGCGATGGTACCGGGGTGGACATTTGGCCCGCCTCTCAACACGTATTCGATTCTGCCGTAACGAAAGCATACCAGGGCAAACGCAAAATCAACTGGAAGGAAGTGCTGGCCGGTGAGAAAGCGTTTAACAAAACCGGAAGCTGGATGCCTGATGAAACGCTCGCTGCCTTTAAGGAATACCTGGTGGGCATCAAAGGCCCGTTGACCACACCCGTAGGTGGCGGCATCCGTTCGCTCAACGTGGCCCTTCGCCAAGATCTGGACTTATACGCATGCGTGCGGCCTGTGCGTTGGTTCAAAGGCGTTCCATCGCCTGTTAAAGAACCACACAAAACAGACATGGTGATTTTCCGCGAGAACACCGAAGACATCTATGCAGGTATAGAATTCCAGGAAGGTACCGAAGACAACAAAAAGTTTTTGAACGCATTCAAGGATGCGTTCCCTAAACTGTATAAGAAGATCCGATTCCCCGAAACTTCGGGAATTGGCATTAAACCTGTTTCTAAAGAAGGAACCGAGCGCCTGGTGCGCGCGGCCATAGAGTTTGCCATCGCACACAAAAAGCCCAACGTTACACTGGTGCACAAGGGCAACATTATGAAGTTTACCGAGGGTGGCTTCCGCGATTGGGGATATGCTTTGGCAAAAAATGAATTTGGCGCCAAAGAGATTGACGGTGGCCCCTGGTGCGAAATTAACGCCAACGGTCACAAAATTGTGGTGAAGGACTCCATTGCCGATGCATTTCTCCAGCAGATATTGTTGCGGCCGGATGAGTATTCGGTGGTGGCCACACTTAACCTGAATGGCGACTATATTTCCGATGCTCTGGCAGCGATTGTGGGTGGTATTGGTATTGCGCCCGGTGGCAACATTAACTACAAAACCGGCTTTGCCATTTTTGAAGCCACCCACGGCACGGCTCCAAAATATGCCGGGCAAGACAAAGTGAATCCCGGTTCGGTTATTCTTTCAGGTGTGATGATGTTGGAATATATGGGCTGGCAGGAAGCAGCCGACCTGATCATTAAAGGACTGGAAGGAGCTATTTCTTCCAAAAAAGTAACCTACGATTTTCATCGGTTGATGGAAGGCGCCACGTTGCTCAAGTGCTCAGAGTTTGGGCAAGAGGTCGTTAAGAACATGTAACACCTGCCGTTGTTAGTAGTTAGTAAGTAAAAAGTCGGCCCGCAAGGGCCGACTTTTTATTTTGCCCCAAATTGAACTATTTTTCCTTTACCGAATCCAGTTTTGTATCCTGGCAACGATTGAACCCGCGATGACCCCCACAACTGACAGTGATGCCTTGACCGGCTGGCGCACCCGCGTTTTAACAGGCGTACTGGCTGCCACTGTCTTCTTTTCGCTACACGCCCAGACCGATAGTTTGGTGAATCTGCTGAGTAACACACGCAAAGACACCGTGCGAGTTCAATTACTCAACGACCTCGCATTTTCTTTATGGAGCATCAACCCCCTGGCAGGCGTGGCCTATGCAGAAGAAGCGCTCCATTTATCCGACAGCCTTCGGTATCAAAGGGGAAGAATCTTGTCTTATAAAACCATGGGTGTGTGCTATTGGTCTTTGGGCAGCTACGAACCTGCTCTTCGTGCGTGTTTCGATGGGCTCAGCCTGGCCAATGAAACAGGCGATCAGGAAAGTGTAAACAGGTTGGAACACAACATTGCCCTGATCTATGGCGAGATAAAAAATTGGGATCAGGCCATCTACTATCTGCGTAAAAACATTGCATGGTACCAAAGAACAAAACAGTGGGGAGAACTCCCCCGTGTGTACAACAACCTGGGCAGCACTTTTTTTGAAAGACGGATGCTCGACTCGAGCCTGGCTAACTACCAAAAGGCTTTGCGGGCTACACCTTACGGTGAAAACATAGACGAGGCGAAGTACATCTTTGTAAACATGAGTGAATCTTTCTTTCACCTGAAAAACTTTGAGAAGGCTTTCTACTATGCCAACAAAGCACTGACCCTTTACACCGCACAAAACGACAAAAGCGGCATGATGGAATGCCACACCGCACTGGGCGACTTACATTTTGCGAGGAAGCAGTGGAGAGAGGCCGCAGAAAACTACAACCGGGCATTTGCGCTGGCACGCGAGGGCTCCTTTACCCACTACTTCAGCCGTTTGTTGCGGTCGCAAGCCCGGCTCGATTCGGCCAACGGCAATTTCCGGCAGGCTTTCACCCGCTTGCAAAGAGCTTACATCATCCGCGACAGCCTAAATAACTTCAAGCAAAAAGCCGACTACGACCGCCTGCTTGTGCAGCACCGCACAGAGCAAAAGGAAAAGGAAAACGAACTGTTGCGACAGGCGAACATCATTAACCAGATAAAAGTTGAAGATAGCCAACGTTTGATTTGGATAGAGGCCATTGCCAGCATTTTGATCATATCACTACTGATTGTTTTTTATTATAAACGCATGGGGTACCGTAAGAAACTGGAAGCAGCCGCCTTTCAACATAAAATTAAGGAAGAGAAAGAGCGCATTGCCCAGGACCTGCACGACAACATTGGCACACAACTCACCTCTTTGTCGTTAGGACTTAAAAAATTGAACCGTGAGATGAAAATACCTGGCGATACCCTTACCAACTTAAATAATGGTGTGACTTCTACTATGGCCGAGTTGCGCGATACCATCTGGGCTATGAATAAAGAGGAAGTAACGGTTGAACAGTTGGGTGATAAAATCAACAACCTGTTTTGGCGGATACAAAAAACCACTGAGGATATTCACTTTCAGCTGAGCCTCTGCAGCCAGTGCCCCGGCATAAGGCTGAAGCCGATGCAGGCCATTAACCTGTTTCGCATTGTGCAAGAGGCTGTAAACAACAGCCTGAAACATGGCGAGGCAACGCGCATAGATGTCTCGTTGCATAAAGATGAGTTGGGCCAATTGGTTACGCGCATTACCGACAATGGCCGGGGCTTTACGCTGGCCACCCACGGCCCTGATGGCCATTATGGCCTGCAGAATATGCAGCGAAGAGCAAAAGAGATTAGTGCTACATTAGAAATTCAATCGGGAGGCGGGCAGGGTACACTGGTATACCTGAAGTTCGCACTTTAGCAACAGCGTTGTTAGTGAATGCGCTCGGTTTTCTTCAGCGCCTCCACTTTGTTTTTTACTTGTAGCTTATCGAAAATGTTCATCATGTGTTTCTTCACCGTTTGCGTGGAGATGAACAATTGGTCGGCAATGGCCGTGTAGGTGAGGCCACTGGCCACGTGGTCCAGAATTTCTTTTTCCCGGCTTGTTAGCCCTTCGTTTTTGTTGGACCCAGGCGCTGTGCGGGCTGGTTGGGGCGCCAGGTATTGAATGGCTTTTCGGGCGATGCCCGGGGACATTTGCGCGCCTCCGTTTTTAACATCGGTAATGGTTTTTAGAATAAATGCCGGGTCTTCGTGTTTAAGCAGGTAGCCCATGGCGCCCGCCTTAAAGGCTTCAAAAATCCGTTCATCTTCGTCTGTAATGGTGAACATGATGACTTCAATGTCGGGAAAGTTCAGCTTGATTTGGCGCGTGGCCTGAATGCCTTCATCGGGCACACCCATCGAAATGTCCATCACAACTACATCAGGCCGCGCAGTTGGTGGCATGTTTGCCAGGTCTTTCGCAAATTTCAAACCGCTATAGCTGCAAATCACCGATTCAATTTCTGTGAACTCCAGCAAGGCTTCGCGCAAAGCGTTGGCAATGCGTGCGTCATCGTCTACGATGGCTAGTTTATACATACTTGAAAGATACCACAACCAGCAGATGGCGGACAATACCTCTTTTGGATAATCTTAAGGGTTGTCAGAACGAAAGCATCTTTACAGCCGTAATAGCAGCCTCCTCGCCTTTGTTGCCCAATTTACCCCCTGCCCGGTCTTCGGCCTGTTTTTGATTTAGCGTGGTGAGCACGCCAAAAATTACCGGTTTCTTCGATAGGATGTTCACCTCGGTAATGCCGTAAGCCACGGCCTGACAGATGTAGTCGAAATGGGGAGTCTCTCCCTGTATTACGCAGCCCAGGCAAATAACCGCGTCAATGTCTTTGCGGTCGGCCAGCCAGTGGGCGCCCAGCGTTAGTTCGAAACTGCCTGGTACATTCTTGCGCACAATGTTGCTCTTCTTTACACCGTGTGCCAGCAGCGAATGGTAGGCGCCTTCGTAGAGGGCTTCGGTAATGGTTTCGTTCCATTCAGCTACCACAATGCCGAATTTCTTTTTCGAGAGGTCGGCCGTTTTTACTTTGCCAGCCTTGAGTGTGCCTGCCATAAATGGTTGTGTTTAACCCAAATGATGTATAAAAATTCCGGTTTGAAAGTGAAGTAATAAAAAAGGGACGGTTTCTGCCATCCCTTTATGTGTAATCGTAGCAATTGCTAAGAATTCGTTTCGAGGCGTGCCTTCAGTTTGCGCGCGTTCTGATATTCTGAGCTATCCCAAAACTCGTTAATGATGCGTTCGTAAGCCTTGATGGCTTTTTCATTCTGGTTTAGTTTCTCGTAAGCAAGGGCTTCTTTCATTAAATACCCAGGTGTAAAAAACTTGTTGGGTTTGTGATTGGCCGCCTTGCTGTAATACTTGGCTGCCTCCTCATACTCTTTCAACTCCATGTGCGCATCGCCACGAAGGCTGAAGGCCCGGGCTTGAACAAGAATATCGTTCGAACTGAAATCTTCCAGATAGTAAATAGCCAATTGAAACTTACCTTGCTTCAGACAGATAGCACCTGCGTAAAAGTTAGCCAGGTTGGCGGCCTCGGTAAGGCTGTAGTCTTCAATAATCTGCTCGAAGCCCAAGTTGTTGCCATCGCCCTTCATGGCCAGATTCAGGCTATCCGCCTCGAAGTAGCGCACGGCCTGAAACATTTCGCTTTGGGCCTGTTGGTTCTGGCTGTCGACAAAATAGCGGAAGCCAAAGTAGCTACCCACAAGTAGTACTATTGCTCCTAAAAACCCAACTACAATTTTTGGGTTTCTTTCTATCCAATGCTCAACGCCTTCTACCTTTTCGGCAATGATTTCCGGGTTCTCTAACAAATCCTGGTTGGTCTCTTTCTTGGCCATGTTATCAAATTAAAAGTCCCGCCTTTTCAAGCGGGACGCAAAACTAAGAATTCACTGTTATTAATCAAAAGCAGGTTAATCCAGCACGAAGGGGTAATTGGGCTCGGAATAAATATCGGTCAGCGCCTCTGATGCATCGGGGAATTTGGATTCTTCTGCAAACCGCACGCTTTCGTCTACCTGCGCCACTACTTTGGCATCGATGGCTTCCAGTTCTTGCTCGGTGGCCATTTTGTTTTCCAGAATACGCTTTCTAACAATTTCAATCGGGTCGCGCTGCTTGTATTCTTCCACTTCGTCTTTGCTGCGGTATTTCTGCGGGTCGCTCATGGAATGGCCCTTGTAGCGATAGGTTCGGAATTCCAACAGGGTAGGGCCTTCACCGGCACGCGCACGTTCGGCCGCGCGGGCCACCGCCTCGTGCACAAATTCGGGGTTCATGGCATCTACCGGCTCCGAAGGCATATCGTAAGCCTCGCCCAGCGTATAAAGGTCTGTTACGTTAGAGCTGCGCTGCACCGAGGTGCCCATGGCGTAGCCATTGTTTTCTATCACAAATATTACCGGCAGCTTCCATAGCATGGCCAGGTTCAGGGCTTCGTGAAAGGCTCCCTGCCGCACGGCCCCATCGCCCATGTAGCAGATGCACAGGTTCTTGGTCTTGTTGTATTTTTCCGCGAAAGCGATACCCGCGCCCAGCGGAATCTGGCCGCCCACAATGCCGTGGCCACCAAAGAAATTTCGCTCTTTGTCGAAAATGTGCATGGAGCCGCCCTTGCCTTTGGAGCAGCCCGTTTCTTTGCCATACAATTCGGCCATTACCGCATTGGGCGAAGTGCCCAGCGCCAGCGGGTGTGCGTGGTCGCGGTAAGCGGTAATCCACTTATCGTCTTTGGTAAGGGCGCTCACGGCCCCTGCCGCGCAAGCTTCCTGGCCTATGTAGAGGTGGCAAAAGCCACGAATTTTCTGCATTCCGTACAGTTGACCGCATTTTTCTTCAAACTTGCGCATCAACTGCATGCTTTCGTACCAAAAAAGGTAGGTTTCCTTGCTGTAGGATGTTTTTTCTTTGGTTGCTTTGCCTTTGGCCGAAGTAGCTGTAGCCATATATCATTGTTATTGGAGTTGCGAAAATAGCCTTTATCTGTAGCAAATTCCAAACGAATGTTGATGAGCCAAAAAACAAGTGCCGCAAGGCGGGTATGCAAGAAAACGGAGTAACGGGTGCGACTTCAAAAACTACAACTTTACAACTACCGGAATTACGAAGATCTGAAACTTGACCTGGAGGGTGAAGTATTTTGCCTGCTGGGCAAAAATGGCAGCGGTAAAACCAACCTGCTCGATGCCATTTACTATTTGTCTTTCACCAAAAGTTTTCTAAACGCCACCGACAGCTTTAATGTGCGCACAGGCGAGTCGGTGTTTTCCATCAAAGGCCATTTTGTGAGAGACAACCGCGAAGCGGAAGTTTTTTGTTCGATGCAGGCGGGTAGCAAAAAAATTGTGCGCGAGAATGGCAACGACTACCAGAAACTTTCTCACCACATAGGCAAATACCCGGTGGTGCTGGTGGCCCCCAACGATATTGAGCTGATTTGGGATGGCAGCGAGGTGCGCAGAAAATTTGTGGACGGACTTATTTCGCAGATAGACGGTGCCTACCTGGAGCAGTTGATTGTTTACAACCACTACCTGAAAATGCGCAATGCCGCCCTCAAACAATTTGCAGAGCGCGGCAAAACCGATTACGATCTGCTAGAAACGTATAACCGGCCGCTGGCAGCCGCTGGCGACTTCATCGCACAAACCCGCAGGCAATTTTTAGATGTTTTGCGCCCTGCGCTTCAGAAATTTTATCGGTTCCTTTCCAACAACCCTGCTGAAACAACCGATGTGCAATACAAAACCGATGCAGACCAGGCCACCATGGCTGCATTGTTGCACGCTAACCTGGCGCGCGATCTGGCCATGCAGCGCACCAGCACCGGCATACACCGCGATGACTTTTCCTTTCTTCTGGATGGGCAAGAGCTGAAACGGTTTGGCTCGCAAGGTCAACAGAAATCGTTTCTTATCGGGTTGAAGTTAGCCGAGTTCGAAATCATCCATCAGAAAAAAGGTTTTAAGCCCCTGCTGCTGCTCGATGATATTTTTGATAAGCTGGATGACGACCGCATTGCACGCCTCATTCAGTTGATTAATGAAGAAACTTTTGGTCAACTATTCATCACCGATGCCCGCCCCGACCGAACGAGGGAACTGGTGCGCCATGTTACACGGCAGATGAGGAAGTTGCTGGTAGAGGCGGGCACTGTTCGGCCTGCGTAGATTGTTAAGGCCTCATTCCGTAACTTTGAATATGATTTTGCCAATCACCTTGCGGGGAGCGTATATCGAGCAAATGACGGACGATGAGTTCTTCAAGTTCGGTTGGCATTATCATAGTTTGAAATTTGACCGCACCACCCACAGTCGAGGTGTAGGTTGCGATACAAATTTGTGTGGCGGGCTTATTTTGCCAGACTTCGAAATAGAGCTTGCCAACTGTGGGTTTAACGATATGCACGCCAATGGCACCTAAGCGGCAAAAAGAAGAATTTAAGCATGTTGGCGATGCCATACAGGAACTGCTGAAGTCTTACCACATCAAATCCAAATTCGATGAAGCCAACCTGGTAAGTAGTTGGGAGCGCCTGGTGGGTAAGCCCATAGCCAAAAGAACGCGCAAGGTGTTCATCAGAAACAAGGTGCTCTTTGTAGAACTGGATTCCCCCTCCATGAAGCACGACCTCAACTTGCACAAAGACCAGATCATAGCGGTTTTTAGAAAAGAGTTTGGTGCCGAAGTGGTGAAGGAACTTGTCATCATGTAAGCTTTGCGAAAAAAGCGTCAAATCTGCCGGTGCGCGTTTGTCTAAACCGAAAAAGCGTATAATTTTGCACTCCTATTTTTTGGCGCCAAGCCCGAAAATAGCGCATAAAGGCCCCAAAAAGGGCCTTTTGCATCGTTCTAATATTTATTGAAACCGGGGAGATACTCAAGCGGCCAACGAGGACAGACTGTAAATCTGTTGACTTATGTCTTCACAGGTTCGAATCCTGTTCTCCCCACTTGCCCTTCGAAGCTTAAGCAAAGAAGGGCCTCCACGAAGAACCCCAATCAGTCTGGATGGACGCTTGTCCAACTGGGCTAAAGCTTCGGTGGACAAGCGGGAGTAGCTCAGTTGGTAGAGCGGCAGCCTTCCAAGCTGCAGGTCGCGGGTTCGAGCCTCGTCTCCCGCTCTGAGTGAAGTTGTCGTGGATAGTTATTCGTTGTTCGATTTCGCGAATAACGGGTAACGAACAACCGACAACGGTTTTTGCTGTTGTAGCTCAGTGGTAGAGCACTTCCTTGGTAAGGAAGAGGTCGTGAGTTCAATCCTCATCAACAGCTCGAAAAGTTGTTCTTTGGTAAGGAAGAGGTTGTGAGCCGAGACGATGAATGTCTCGGAGCCCGAGACGATGAATGTCTCGATGCTGACTGAAACGTCAGCATTCAATCCTCATCAACAGCTCGAAAAGTTGTTCTTTGGTAAGGAAGAGGTTGTGAGCCGAGACGATGAATGTCTCGGAGCCCGAGACGATGAATGTCGCGGAGCCCGAGACGATGAATGGCCGAAAAACCGAACTGAAAAGTAATTGCCACCGGGCAATTGTTTGTATTTTGAAATATTGTGACGGATTTTTTTGAGGTGGATGAGTAGCGACCATCGATAACACCCTGAAAAAGTTCACTTGCCGTATGGCAAAAACCCTGTCCGAAAGGCTTAACATGTTTAGGGTGCATCTTCTCTTGCGGGAGAAGCGTATTTAAAGCGGAAACACTTTAATTATTTATACACTTTAAACTTTTAACTGGGATTTTCAAATATGGCAAAAGAAACATTTGACCGCTCCAAGCCCCACGTTAACGTAGGAACCATCGGTCACGTAGACCACGGCAAAACCACGTTGACTGCGGCAATCACCAAAGTATTGGCAACGAAAGGTCTCGCTGCAGAGCGCGATTTCTCGTCCATCGACAACGCTCCTGAAGAAAAAGAGCGTGGTATCACCATCAACACCTCGCACGTTGAGTATCAGACTGAAAACCGCCACTACGCACACGTAGACTGTCCGGGTCACGCGGACTATGTGAAGAACATGGTTACCGGTGCTGCCCAGATGGACGGTGCTATCCTGGTGGTAGCTGCTACCGATGGCCCTATGCCTCAAACCCGCGAGCACATCCTGTTGGCTCGTCAGGTAGGTGTACCTGCCCTGGTGGTGTTCATGAACAAAGTAGACTTGGTTGACGACCCTGAGTTGCTTGACCTGGTTGAAATGGAAGTGCGCGAACTCCTTTCTTCTTACGATTTCCCTGGCGACAAAATTCCTGTTATCCGCGGTTCTGCGTTGGGTGGCTTGAATGGCGATGCCAAGTGGGTTGCTAAAATCGAAGAGTTGATGAAGGCTGTGGATGAGTACATTCCTCTTCCTGTTCGTGCCATCGATAAGGACTTCCTGATGCCTGTAGAAGACGTATTCTCGATCACCGGTCGTGGTACGGTTGCTACTGGTCGTATCGAGCGTGGTGTTATCAAAACGGGCGACCCTGTTCAGATTCTGGGTATGGGCGCTGAGAACCTGACCTCCACCATCACCGGTGTGGAAATGTTCCGCAAAATCCTCGACAGAGGCGAAGCTGGCGATAACGTAGGTTTGTTGTTGCGCGGTATTGAAAAAGACCAGATCTGTCGTGGTATGGTTATTTGCAAGCCTAACTCTGTAACCCCTCACGCTAAGTTCAAGGCAGAGGTTTATGTGTTGAGCAAAGAAGAAGGTGGCCGTCACACGCCATTCTTTAACAAGTACCGCCCTCAGTTCTACTTCCGCACTACAGACGTTACGGGCGAGGTAAAGTTGCCCGCTGGCGTAGAAATGGTGATGCCTGGCGATAACATCTCTATCGAGGTGGAACTGATCAACAAGATCGCCATGGAGAAAGGTCTTCGTTTCGCTATCCGTGAAGGAGGCCGCACCGTAGGTTCCGGTCAGGTAACTGAAATCTTAGACTAAGATTTAGGCTGCACCGCGATGCCCAAGCATTTGCTGAGGCATCATCAGGCAAATACCTGATAATCAAATAAAAAGCGTTTCCAAGATTTTTCTTGGAAACGCTTTTGTTTTATACCTCTTTGTTCTACCTTTGCAGTCCTTTTGAGTTTTGGGTACGTGTGGAGGAAATTCAGGGGGCAATCCCGATATCGGAAGGAATGATTTAGACGGGGTTTAGGCAACAATGGCAAACTCCTTTAAATGATAAACGGGTGTAGTTCAACGGTAGAATAGCGGTCTCCAAAACCGTTGATCTTGGTTCGAATCCAGGCACCCGTGCAAGCAAAGCCAGGAATTTTGGAGTTCGCTGGTTGTGTGAGAAATGAATTTTTGAACGCGAAAGTCGATGGAAAAGGTAAAAAGCTACATTCTGGAGTCGATTGACGAAATCCGAAACAAGGTTACATGGCCCAAGTTTTCGGAGTTACAAAGCAGTGCCATCCTGGTATTGGTAGCGTCATTGATCTTTGCCATCATCATTGGCGTGATCGATTTGGGTTTTAAGAACATATTAACCTGGTTTTACCGGGAATTTTAAGATAAGTAGCGATGGGCGAGCTAAAATGGTATGTGCTCCGCGTAATCAGCGGCCAGGAAAAGAAGATTAAATCTTACCTGGAAACAGAGATTGAGCGCTCTAAGCTTACGGAATTTATTCCGCAGGTACTTATTCCTTCGGAAAAAGTGTACGAAATGAGAAACGGAAAGAAGCGGGTGCGCGAGCGCAACTTCTTCCCGGGGTATGTACTTGTTTCTGCCGACCTGTCTAACGGAGAGGCTTTTCACACGGTAAACAACATCCCCGGTGTAATCGGCTTTCTGGGTGGCAACGGCACCGGCCAATCAAAAGACCCGGTGGCTTTGCGCCAGAGCGAGGTGAACCGTATTCTCGGCAAGGTAGATGAGGTAGACCAGTTTGAAGAAAAGCTGGAAAAGCCGTTCATCAAAGGCGAGTCGGTAAAGGTAATGGATGGACCATTCAGCGGCTTTACAGGTTCGGTAGAAGAGATATTCGAAGACAAGAAGAAGTTGAATGTAATGGTGAAGATATTTGGCCGGAACACACCGGTGGAATTGAGTTACATGCAGGTAGAAAAATTAGACTAGAAGTTTTGCAAAGCATATGGCAAAGGAAATTGTAGGATATTTGAAGTTGCAGGTGAAAGGTGGCCAAGCCAACCCCGCACCTCCCATTGGTCCGGCCCTCGGTTCGAAGGGTTTGAACATCATGGATTTTTGTAAGCAGTTCAACGCCCGTACCCAGGACAAACCCGGTCAGGTATTGCCAGTGCTTATCTCTATTTATAACGACAAGTCTTTCGACTTCGTTATTAAAACGCCTCCCGCAGCGGTGTTGATTAAAGAGGCCATCAAAATTCAGAGCGGCTCCAAGGAGCCTAACCGTCAAAAAGTGGGTTCTATCAGCTGGGATCAGATCAAGAAAATTGCAGAAACCAAAATGCCCGACCTGAATGCTTTTAAGGTGGAGTCGGCTATGAAGATGGTGGCAGGTACAGCCCGTAGCATGGGTGTAACTGTTAGCGGCACCGCACCCTGGGAAAAATAATCACAGAAGAACTAACCAGCCATGGCACGTATATCAAAAAACAGAAAAGCAGTTTTAGCAAAATATACCCCCGAGAAGGAGTACTCTCTGGAGGATGCCGCTAAAGTTTTGAAAGATATTACTTTCACCAAGTTCGATGCTTCGGTGGATGTTGACATCCGTTTGGGTGTAGACCCGAAGAAATCAGACCAGATGGTGCGCGGTGTGGTAGCCCTGCCCCACGGTTTGGGTAAAGTAGTACGTGTGTTGGTACTTTGCACGCCTGACAAAGTGCAGGAAGCCAAAGATGCTGGTGCCGAGCACGTAGGTCTGGATGAATACATCACCAAAATCGAAGGCGGTTGGACAGATATCGATGTGATTATCTGTACCCCTACCGTGATGGCGAAAGTAGGTAAATTAGGTAAGGTGTTGGGCCCCCGTGGTTTAATGCCCAACCCGAAGTCGGGAACTGTAACCCTGGAAGTTGGCAAAGCCGTGAAGGATGTGAAAGCAGGTAAGGTAGACTTCAAAATCGACAAACAAGGAATTATCCATGCCAGTATAGGTAAGGCTTCCTTCAGCCCAGAGAAAATCAAAGACAATGCGGCTGAACTTATCAATATGGTGGCAAAGCTGAAGCCGGCCTCGGCAAAAGGTACTTACATACAAAGTGTTACCCTTTCGTCAACTATGAGCCCGGGCATTCGGATCGATAAGAGTACGATTGCAGGTCTGTAATTTAATTGAAACCATGACCAGAGACGAAAAAGCGCAAATCATCGATAAGCTTTCTGAGAAGTTTTCGCAGAATGCTCACTTCTACATTACCGATGCCTCCGGTCTCACTGTTGAGCAGATCAACGGCTTCCGCAGGTTGTGCTTTAAGGCAGGTGTAGAGTATGGTGTGTATAAAAACACCCTTATTCGCAAAGCCTTAGAGAAAAACGGCAGCAGCAATGTAGATCAGTTGGCAAAAGTACTGCACGGCTTCTCGGGCGTAATCTTTTCTAAGGAGGCCGGCAACACGCCTGCCCGCATTATTAAGGAATACCGGCAGAAAGTAGAAGGCAAGCCCACATTGAAGGCTGCTTCGATCGACTCCGACCTGTTTATCGGGGAGGAAAACCTTACTATGCTCAGCGAGCTCAAGAGCAAAAACGAGCTCATTGGCGATGTTATTTCATTGCTCCAGTCTCCTGCCAAGAATGTATTGTCTGCTCTGCTGAGCGGTAAGCAAACTGTGGCCGGGTTGGTGAAAGCATTGGAAGAACGCGCGAAATAATTAACCGATTTAAAAATTTTAAACACTTACTAAAATGGCTGACATTAAATCACTTGGCGACCAACTGGTAGAACTTTCTGTAAAAGAAGTTAACGAACTGGCATCTTATCTGAAGGAAACTTACGGCATCGAGCCTGCTGCTGCTGCGGTGGCAGTTGCTGCTGGCCCGGCTGCGGGTGGTGGCGCTGCTGCTGCCGAGAAGACCAACTTCGATGTGGTATTAAAGAGCCCTGGTGCTAACAAGCTGCAGATTGTGAAGCTTGTGAAAGAATTGACTGGTCTTGGCTTGAAAGAAGCTAAAGACGTAGTTGATGGCGCTCCCAAGACGATCAAAGAAGGATTACCTAAAGACGAAGCCGAAAATCTGAAGAAGCAACTCGTTGAGGCTGGTGCCGAAGTAGAGTTGAAATAATCTTCTTGAAGACGAAGGGTACCGTCTGAAGCGGCATTCAGACCCCAATCCCCATGCTGACCATGCGTCAGCATGGAGGTGGGGTTTGTCCGTTTGTACCCACTTCCCTGTTTTACACGAATCCAGGACATTAAACTTACAGTACCTTGGCAAAGAAGACGATTAACAACAGGATTGATTTCTCTAACATCGATAAAGTCTTAGATTACCCTGACTTTTTGGATGTGCAGTTACAATCTTTCAAAGATTTCCTGCAGATTGAAACGCCTGCAGAAAAGCGCCAGAACGAAGGCCTTTTCAAAGTATTCGCAGAAAACTTCCCCATCTCCGACTCGCGCGAAAATTTCGTGCTTGAGTTTGTGGATTATACCATCGATCCCCCCAAGTACTCGGTGGATGAGTGCATTGACCGTGGCTTAACGTTTTCTGTTCCGCTGAAGGCCAAGTTGCGCCTTACCTGCAACGATGAAGACAACGAAGATTTCGAAACCATTGAGCAGGAAGTGTTCCTGGGTAACATCCCCTACATGACCGAGAAAGGCTCTTTCGTTATCAACGGAGCCGAACGTGTCATCGTATCGCAGTTGCACCGCTCGCCCGGTGTGTTTTTCGCCATGAGCAAGCACACCAATGGCACCAAATTGTATTCGGCCCGTATCATCCCGTTCAAAGGTTCGTGGATTGAATTTGCGACCGATGTGAACGCGGTGATGTATGCCTACATCGACCGTAAGAAGAAGTTCCCGATTACCACGCTACTGCGTGCCATCGGCTACGGTACCGATAAAGAGATATTAGACTTGTTTGGTCTCTCCGAAGAAGTGGAGGCTAATAAGAATACGTTGAAGAAAGTAGTAGGCCGCAAGTTGGCCGCCCGTGTTTTAAAAACCTGGACGGAAGACTTTGTGGATGAAGATACCGGTGAAGTGGTATCGATAGACCGTAACGAAGTGCTACTGGAGCGCGACCACGTCATCACCGCTGAAGATGTAGACGTTATTCTGGATTCTGGCGTAAAGTCGGTTATTCTGCATCGCGAAGATGTAAACGTGGGCGATTTCCACATCATCTTCAACACCCTGGCAAAAGACAATTCCAACTCCGAGAAGGAAGCCGTAGAGACCATCTATCGCCAGTTACGTAACACCGAAGCACCTGACGAACAAACCGCGCGCGACATCATACAGAGCTTGTTCTTCAGCGAGAAGCGCTACGACCTGGGCGAAGTAGGCCGTTACCGTATCAACAAAAAATTAGGTTTGGATTTGTCTTCCGATCAACGTGTGTTGACTACACAAGACATCATCCTGATCGTGAAATATTTGATCGGTCTGATCAACTCGAAAGCCGTTGTTGACGATATCGATCACCTGAGCAACAGACGTGTGCGCACCGTGGGTGAGCAACTCTACTCTCAGTTTGGCGTGGGTCTGGCCCGTATGGCCCGTACCATCAAAGAACGTATGAACGTGCGCGATAACGAAGACTTCAAGCCGGTTGATCTGATCAACGCGCGCACTTTGTCTTCGGTTATCAATTCGTTCTTCGGCACCAACCAGCTGTCGCAGTTCATGGATCAAACCAACCCGCTGGCCGAGATTACGCACAAGCGTAGAATGTCAGCCCTCGGTCCCGGTGGTTTGTCGCGCGAGCGTGCAGGTTTCGAAGTGCGAGATGTACACTACACCCACTACGGCCGTTTGTGTACCATTGAAACTCCGGAAGGTCCGAACATCGGTTTGATTTCGTCTCTCTGCGTTCATGCCAAGGTGAACAAGATGGGCTTTATCGAAACGCCTTACCGCAAGGTAGACAATGGAAAGGTGAAGGGTAAAGAGATCATCTTCCTGACAGCTGAAGAGGAAGATACGCACAACATTGCGCAGGCCAACGTACGCCTGAAGCAAGATGGAACGTTTGACGAAGAAAAAGTGAAGGCACGCTTTGAGGGAGACTTCCCTGTGGTGGAGCCGAATGAAATAAAATACATGGACGTGGCCCCTAATCAGATCGTTTCGATTGCCGCCTCCATGATTCCTTTCCTTGAGCATGACGATGCCAACCGCGCCTTGATGGGTTCGAACATGCAGCGGCAGGCAGTGCCCCTGTTGCGCCCCGAGGCGCCCATTGTGGGCACAGGTCTGGAAGGAAAAATAGCCATAGACTCGCGCGCGTTGATTCTCGCAGAAGGTAACGGAGTAGTTGACTTTGTGGACGCGCGTAAGATTGTGATTAAGTATGAGGTTTCGGAAGAGCAGCAATTGGTTCGTTTTGACGATGAGTTCAAAACCTATAACCTCATCAAGTTCCGCAGAACTAACCAGGACACCTGTATCAACCTTACCCCTTTGGTGAAGAAGGGTGAGAAGGTGGTGAAGGGCCAGCCGCTGGTGCAGGGCTATGCTACCAATAATGGAGAGTTGGCCTTGGGCCGCAACCTGCTGGTAGCCTACATGCCCTGGCAGGGGTATAACTTCGAAGATGCCATTGTGATATCAGAGCGCGTAGTGCGCGATGATGTGTACACATCCATCCACATCGAAGAATTCGAATTAGAAGTTCGCGACACGAAGCGTGGAGAAGAGGAATTGACCTCTGAAATCCCGAACGTAAGCGAAGAGGCTGTGAAGCACCTGGATGAAAATGGCATCATACGCACAGGGGCCGAAGTAAAAGAAGGTGATATCCTGATTGGTAAAATCACCCCCAAAGGGGAGACCGATCCTACGCCTGAAGAAAAGCTGCTGCGAGCCATCTTTGGCGACAAAGCAGGTGATGTGAAAGATGCTTCGTTGAAGGCACCTCCATCATTGAAGGGTGTGGTAATCGACACCAAACTGTTCTCTCGTCCGAAGCGCGATAAAGACATCCGCTCGAAGTCGAAGAAGGAACTGGATGCGCTAAAGAATCGCTACAGCAAGCAGCTTACCGAGTTGCGTGCTGAGATGATCAAGAAGCTCACCACGTTGCTAACGGGCAAAACCAGCCAGGGTGTAAAGCATAAGTTTGGCGATGAGTTGATCAGCAAAGGTGTTAAGTTCTCTGCTAAAGTGATTGAGAGCAATCTCTTCCCCGATAAGAACATCTACCGCGATGAGAGTAATTACAATGTTCCCGAAGAAGTGAACCTGATTGCGGACGTTAGCCTGGAGGCTTGGACAACCGATGACCACACCAACGACCTGGTAGCAGAATTGGTGAAGAACTACCTGAACAAGCGTAACGTCATCTCGGGCGATTTCAAGCGTGAGCGCTTCACGCTGGAGGTGGGCGATGAGTTGCCAGCCGGTATCGTTCAGTTGGCAAAAGTATATGTGGCGAAGAAGCGCAAACTGAAGGTGGGTGATAAGATGGCCGGTCGACACGGTAACAAGGGCGTGGTAGCACGTATTGTTCGCGAAGAAGACATGCCATTCCTGGAAGATGGAACTCCGGTTGATATCTGTCTGAACCCGCTGGGTGTACCTTCGCGTATGAACCTGGGCCAGATTTACGAAACGGTATTGGCATGGGCAGGTAAGAAGCTGGGAAGGAAGTATGCCACACCCATTTTCGATGGAGCCCGTCTGGAAGATGTGCAGGCAGAATTGAAGGAAGCAGGTCTGCCCGATTACGGCAGAACGTATCTCTACGATGGTTTAACGGGCGAGAAGTTCGACCAGCCTGTAACGGTAGGCATAGCTTATATGTTGAAACTCGGCCACTTGGTTGACGATAAGATGCACGCACGTTCCATCGGACCTTACTCGCTCATTACCCAGCAGCCGTTGGGTGGTAAGGCACAGTTTGGTGGTCAGCGCTTTGGTGAGATGGAGGTTTGGGCAATTGAAGCATTCGGTGCTTCGCACATCCTGCAAGAAATCCTCACCATCAAGTCGGATGATGTAATTGGTCGTGCAAAAGCATACGAGTCGATTGTGAAGGGGGAGAACATGCGCAAGCCGAATATCCCTGAATCGTTCAATGTGCTTGTTCACGAATTGCGTGGTCTCGCTTTGGAGATTACGATGGATTAAAGAAGTTCTTAGTTGTTGGTTGGTAGTGATTAAAAACTAACAACCAACAACTTAGCAACTAAGAACTACTGGAAAGAGAAACTTAAAGACTAACTACTACGAAAATGTCTTTCAGAAAAAATAAGAAAATCAACAACGACTTCTCGAAGATTACCATCAGCCTGGCTTCTCCTGAATCGATTCTGGAGAGTTCGCATGGTGAGGTAACTCAACCCGAGACCATCAACTACCGCACTTACAAGCCCGAAATGGGCGGCCTGTTCTGCGAGCGGATTTTTGGCCCGGTAAAAGACTGGGAATGTCATTGTGGAAAATATAAGCGCATCCGTTACAAAGGTATTATCTGCGACCGTTGCGGTGTGGAAGTTACCGAAAAGAAAGTAAGACGTGAGCGCATGGGGCACATCGAACTGGTAACCCCGGTGGCACACATCTGGTATTTCCGTTCGCTGCCGAATAAAATTGGCTACTTGTTGGGTCTTCCCACCAAGAAACTCGACCAGATCATCTATTACGAGCGGTACGTGGTGATTCAACCCGGTATCAAAGAAGAAGACGGTGTAAACCGCCTTGATTTTCTTACCGAAGAAGAATTCCTGGATATTGTAGACAAGCTGCCCCGCGAAAACCAGATGCTTGACGATAACGACCCCAAGAAGTTTATCGCCAAGATGGGTGCGGAGGCGTTAGAAATGTTGTTGTCTCGCCTGAAGCTGGACGAACTATCTTACGAACTGCGTCACCAGGCTGCTACCGACACTTCGCAACAGCGCAAAGCCGAGGCGTTAAAGCGCTTGAAGGTGGTAGAGGCTTTCCGCGAAGCCAACACCCGTATTGAAAACCGACCCGAGTGGATGGTGATCAAGATGGTTCCCGTTATTCCTCCGGAATTGCGTCCGCTGGTACCATTAGACGGTGGCCGTTTTGCTACCTCCGATCTGAACGACTTGTACAGACGTGTGATTATCCGTAACAACCGCCTGAAGCGATTGATCGACATCAAAGCGCCCGAAGTAATCCTTCGCAACGAGAAGCGTATGCTTCAGGAGGCAGTTGACTCACTGTTCGATAACTCACGTAAAGTAAACGCGGTGCGTTCCGATGGAAACCGTGCGTTGAAATCGTTGAGCGATATGCTGAAGGGTAAGCAGGGTCGATTCCGCCAGAATCTGTTGGGTAAGCGCGTTGACTATTCGGGTCGTTCGGTAATTGTGGTGGGCCCTGAATTGAAACTGCATGAGTGCGGTCTTCCTAAAGACATGGCGGCCGAGTTGTTCAAGCCATTCATCATCCGCAAGCTGATTGAAAGAGGAATTGTGAAGACCGTTAAGTCGGCTAAGAAGATAGTAGACCGGAAGGATCCTGTAGTATGGGACATCCTGGAAAACGTTTTGAAAGGACACCCTGTTCTGTTGAACCGTGCCCCAACACTTCACCGTTTGGGTATTCAGGCTTTCCAGCCCAAACTGATTGAAGGTAAAGCCATTCAATTGCACCCGTTGGTATGTACAGCCTTTAACGCTGACTTTGATGGTGACCAGATGGCCGTACACGTACCGCTGGGTCAGGAAGCGATACTAGAGGCATCGCTGCTGATGTTGTCTTCGCATAACATTTTGAACCCCGCCAACGGGGCGCCTATCACCGTTCCTTCGCAGGACATGGTGTTGGGTTTGTATTACCTTACCAAGGGAAGAAAAGGAGAGCCGGGTGAAGGAAAAACATTTTACTCGCCCGAGGAAGTGATTGTTGCTTACAATGAGAAGCGCATATCGAAGCACTCCATCATCAAGGTAAAAGTAAACATCCGCGATAAGGCAACCGGTGAACTGTCTCGCAAGACCATCGAAACCGTAACAGGTCGCGTTATCTTCAACCAGGTAGTTCCCGAAGAAGTGGGCTTTGTGGATGAGTTGCTAACGAAGAAAAAACTGCAAACCATTATTGCAGACGTATATAAAATTGCCGGCCAGGCAAAGACGGCCAAGTTCCTGGATGACATCAAGGAGATTGGATTCCAGATGGCCTACAAAGGTGGTCTGTCCATAGGCTTGAATGATGTGAAGGTGCCTGAGCAGAAGCAGAAACTGGTAGCCAACGCCCAGGAAGAAGTGGATGCCGTGTGGAACAACTACATGATGGGTTTGATTACCGACAACGAACGCTACAACCAGGTAATTGATATCTGGACACGTACCAACACGTTGTTGACCAACGCGCTGATGAAGCAGTTGGAAGAAGACCAGCAAGGCTTTAACTCCATCTATATGATGATGCACTCTGGTGCACGTGGTTCGCGCGAACAGATTCGCCAGTTAGGTGGTATGCGCGGTTTGATGGCGAAGCCCCAGAAAAACCTGGCGGGTTCGGTTGGTTCCATCATCGAGAACCCTATTTTGTCGAACTTTAAGGAAGGGTTGGACGTGTTGGAGTACTTTATCTCTACACACGGTGCCCGCAAGGGCTTGGCCGATACAGCGTTGAAAACAGCCGATGCAGGTTACCTGACCAGACGTTTGGTGGATGTGGCGCAAGACCTGGTAATTACCGAAGAAGATTGTGGCACGTTGCGTGGGTTGAAAGTAGCCGCCCTGAAAGACAATGAAGATATAGTAGAGCCTTTGTCGGAGCGTATCCTTGGTCGTGTGTCGGTGCATGATATCTACGATCCGATTACGGATGAATTGATTTGCCCAGCCAACATCGAGATTACCGAGGAGTTGGCGAAGAAAATTGAAGAGACAGCCATTGAAGAAGTAGAGATTCGTTCGCTGCTCACTTGCGAATCGAAGGTGGGTGGCTGTGCAAAATGTTATGGCCGCAACCTGGCTACCGGTAAAATGGTGCAGGCAGGTGAAGCGGTAGGCGTAATTGCCGCGCAATCGATCGGTGAACCTGGAACGCAGTTGACACTCCGTACCTTCCACGTAGGTGGTGCGGCATCGAACATAGCTACCGAGGCGAGCATCAAGGCGAAATTCCCGGGGGTTATTGAATTCGAGAGCATTCGCACCGTTGATACCACCGATAAAGATGGTAACAATGTGAAGGTGGTGATGGGCCGTACCGGTGAAATCAAGATCATGGATGAAAAAGGTGGTCGTGTGTTGATAAGCAACCACGTTCCTTACGGATCATTCCTGCTGGTTAAAGACGGACAGAAAGTTGAGAAGGGCGATGAGTTGTGTAACTGGGATCCGTACAACGCGGTAATCCTTTCTGAGTACGATGGTGAAATTGAATATGAATCTATCATTGAAGGCATCACCTATAAGGAAGAGTCCGATGAACAGACCGGTCACCGCGAAAAGGTAATTACCGAAACCCGCGATAAGACGAAGAACCCGGCTATCATCGTGAAGGGAAAAACAGAGACCAAAGGATATAACATTCCGGTGGGTGCTCACTTGGCGGTAGACGCTGGCGATCAGATCAAAGCCGGTCAGGTGTTGGCCAAGATTCCTCGCGCTGTTGGCAAATCGCGCGATATTACCGGTGGTTTGCCCCGCGTAACTGAATTGTTCGAGGCGCGCAACCCGTCTAACCCTGCCGTTGTGAGCGAGATAGATGGCGTGGTAACCTACGGTGGTATCAAACGTGGTAACCGCGAAATCTTCATAGAAAGCCGCGATGGTGTGCAGAAACGCTACCTCGTGCCGCTGTCGAAGCACATCTTGGTTCAGGACAATGACTTTGTGAAGGCAGGCCAGCCGCTGTCGGATGGCGCCATCACACCTTCAGACATCCTGTCCATCAAAGGACCTACTGCTGTGCAGGAGTATTTAGTGAACGAGATTCAGGAAGTATACCGCTTGCAGGGCGTGAAGATCAACGACAAGCACATCGAAGCCATCGTAAGCCAGATGATGCAGAAAGTTGAAATCATTGACTCTGGCGATACCAGCTTCTTGCAAGGAGAGTATGTAGACAAGCTGGAGTTCCGCGAGTTGAACGATGCTATTCTCGATAAGAAAGTGGTAACCGAAGCAGGCGATTCGCAACGCTTCAAGCCCGGCCAGATCATCACCGCCCGCGAGTTGCGCGATGAAAATTCGGCCTTGCGCAGAAAAGACCAGAAGTTGGTAGAGGTGCGAGATGCCATGCCGGCTGTTTCCAGACCTACGTTGCAGGGTATTACCCAGGCCTCGTTGAAGACGGAAAGCTGGCTGTCAGCCGCTTCGTTCCAGGAGACCACCAAAGTATTGAGCGAGGCCGCCATTCGCGGTAAGGCCGATCATTTGGCTGGTTTGAAGGAGAACGTTATTGTGGGCCACCTGATTCCGGCAGGTACTGGTCAACGCAGGTTCAACGACCTGATTGTGGGGTCCGAAGATGAATATGAGAGCCTCAAGGAAATGACCGCCTCGCCACGCAGAGAGCGCGAATTGCAGGATTGATGACTGCCCGCCTGAAAGGGTAGGTTCAAGAACTAAGAGTCGTGAACAAGAAATGTGCGAATGGGGTTCCGTTCGCACATTTTGTTTAAAAACACAAATTTTAGACTATGGGAAACGAGAAAGAAAAGCAGCCTCAAAACCAAATCAACATTGAGTTAACCGAGGAAATAGCAGAGGGCATTTATTCTAACCTGGCCATGATTGCGCATTCTAACAGCGAGTTCGTGATTGATTTTATCCGGCTCATGCCGGGGGTGCCAAAAGCCAAGGTAAAGTCGCGTATTGTGATTACCCCCGAGCACGCCAAGCGTTTACTGGCCGCGCTGAAGGAGAATATTGCCAAGTATGAAGCCGCTTTTGGGGCCATTAAACAGACCAGCGAGGCGCCCCAGTTCCCCATGAATTTTGGCGGAACCATGGGGGAAGCGTAGTAACAATCGGGCGTTTTTTAGGGTTCTTGGGGTATAAAAAACTTATGACAAGAGTTTTGCATCCTGTTTTACTTTAGATACCTTTGCAGTCCTAATTTTTTGAAGGGTTTAAAAAGAAAATATAAATGCCTACCATTCAGCAACTTGTAAGAAAAGGAAGGAAGAAATTGACCTTCAAGTCAAAGTCGCCTGCCCTCGATTCTTGCCCCCAGCGCAGGGGTGTTTGTACCCGCGTGTACACCACCACCCCAAAGAAGCCTAACTCTGCGCTTCGCAAAGTAGCCCGTGTGCGCCTTACCAACCACAAAGAGGTGAACGCCTACATCATGGGCGAAGGCCACAACCTGCAGGAACACTCCATCGTGCTGATTCGTGGTGGCAGGGTAAAAGACCTTCCCGGTGTTCGTTACCACATCATTCGTGGTGCACTGGATACCTCAGGCGTAAATGGTCGCCTTCAGAGCAGATCTAAATATGGTGCCAAGAGACCGAAGGCGGGTGCTGCTGCCCCGGCTGCAAAAGGCGCTAAAAAATAATTTGTCCCAGCGATGAGAAAGTCAAAACCCAAGAAAAGATACCTGCTTCCTGATCCTAAGTTTCAGGATACCCTGGTAACCAAGTTCGTAAACTACCTAATGGAAGAAGGCAAGAAGAGTGTTGCCTATAACATCTTTTACGATGCCATTGAAATTGTAGAGAAGAAAGCAGGTGGAGAACCTGGTTTGGAGGTTTGGAAGCGTGCCATGAATAACCTGATGCCTTCTGTAGAGGTAAAGAGCCGCAGGGTAGGTGGTGCCACTTTTCAGGTGCCGGTGGAAATTCGCCCCGAGCGCAGAATCAACCTCAGCATTAAGTGGTTGATTGACTACTCGCGCATGCGGGGCGAAAAAACCATGATGGACAAACTGGCTGCCGAAATCCTTGCCGCTTCTAAGGGTGAAGGTGCCGCCATTAAAAAGAAAGACGATACCCACAGAATGGCCGAAGCGAACAAGGCATTTTCTCATTTCCGTTTCTAATCCACAGCGAGTTTCATGGCGAGAGATCTCAAATACACCCGTAACATTGGTATTGCTGCACACATCGATGCGGGTAAGACAACTACCACCGAGCGCATTCTGTACTATGCCGGTGTAAACCACAAAATTGGTGAAGTGCACGAAGGTGCCGCCACCATGGACTGGATGGAGCAGGAGCAGGAGCGTGGTATCACCATCACTTCAGCCGCTACCACCGTTTTCTGGAACTACCGCGGAAACAAATACAACGTTAATATTATCGATACCCCCGGCCACGTGGATTTTACCGTAGAGGTAAACCGTTCGCTGCGTGTGTTGGATGGTCTGGTGTTCTTGTTCAGTGCCGTAGATGGTGTTGAGCCTCAGTCGGAAACAAACTGGCGCCTGGCAGACAATTACAAAGTGGCACGTATCGGTTTCGTTAATAAGATGGATCGAGCAGGTGCCGACTTCTTAGGCGTGTGCAAGCAGGTAAAAGAGAAACTGGGTAGCAAAGCAGTAGCCCTGCAGTTGCCTATCGGTGCCGAGGACAACTTCCGTGGTGTGGTAGACCTGGTAAACAACCGCGGCATTGTGTGGAATGAGCACGACAAAGGCATGACTTACGAGGTGGTACCCATCCCCGCAGAAATGCAAGATGAGGTGAATGAATACCGCGAGAAGTTGCTGGAGGCCGTTGCTGAGTATGACGAAACGCTGATCGAAAAATTCTTCGAAGACCCTAACTCAATCAGCGAACAAGAAATCCTGACTGCCCTTCGCAAGGCAGTTATCGATATGAAGATTGTTCCCATGGTATGTGGCTCGTCTTTCAAAAATAAAGGCGTGCAAACCATGCTTGACTATGTGATGGAGTTGCTTCCCTCACCGCTCGACAAAGACAATATTGTGGGCACTAACCCCGACACCAACGAGGAAGTGGTTATTCGTCCGGATGAGAAAGAGCCATTTACCGCGTTGGCTTTCAAAATTGCAACCGACCCGTTTGTAGGCCGTCTGTGCTTCATACGTGCTTACTCTGGTGTGCTCGAATCTGGCTCTTACGTGTACAACTCGCGTTCGGAGCAGAAGGAGCGCATCTCGCGTGTGTTCCAGATGCACGCCAATAAACAAAATCAGATTGAAAGACTCACAGCGGGCGATATTGGTGCAGTAGTGGGCTTTAAAGATATTAAGACTGGCGATACGCTCTGCGATGAGAAACGCAAAGTAGTTCTCGAGTCGATGGTGTTCCCCGAGCCGGTTATTGGTTATGCCATCGAGCCCAAGAAGCAAGCTGACGTTGATAAACTCGGCATGGCCATTGCCAAGCTGGTAGAAGAAGACCCTACCTTACGGGTGCATACCGACCAGGAGACTGGGCAGACCATTTTGCGTGGTATGGGCGAGTTGCACCTTGAAATCATCATCGACCGTCTGAAGCGTGAGTTTAAAGTGGAGATCAACCAGGGTGCTCCTCAGGTTGCCTACAAAGAAGCGCTTACCAAGTCGGTAGAGCATAAAGAGGTATATAAAAAGCAGACCGGTGGTCGCGGTAAGTTTGCCGACATCGTATTCGAGATTGGCCCCCGCGAACTGAAGGAAGGCGACAAGGACGGTCTGGAGTTTGTGAACGATATCGTAGGTGGTGTGATTCCACGCGAATTCATCCCCGCAGTTCAAAAAGGTTTCCAATCGGCCATGGTAAACGGTCCGTTGGCAGGTTACCCTATCGATAACATGAAGGTACGCTTGTTCCACGGTTCTTACCACGATGTGGACTCTGATTCGCTGTCGTTCGAATTGGCTGCGAGAATCGGCTTTAAAGAGGCCGCATCTAAGTGTGCTCCGATATTGCTCGAGCCTATTATGTCTGTAGAAGTAGTTTGCCCCGATGAATATACAGGTTCTGTTACTGGCGACTTGAACAGAAGACGCGGTATAATGAAAGGTATGGATACCCGTGGCGGTGGTCAGTTGATTCGTGCGGATGTTCCTTTGAAGGAGTTGTTCGGTTACATCACCGACCTGCGTACGCTTACATCCGGCCGTGCTTCGGCATCGCTCACATTCTCGCACTATGCACCGGTGCCAAAGAACCTGGCAGACAAAGTGATTGAAGAGGTTAAAGGCGCTGTTGCCGCAAAATAATATCTAAAAGACGTTTAGATTATGAATCAGAAAATCAGAATCAAATTGAAGTCTTACGACCACAACCTGGTGGATAAGTCTTCTGAGAAAATTGTACGTGCGGTAAAAGCGACCGGTGCCGTAGTGAGCGGCCCCATTCCTCTTCCTACCGAAAAAGAAAAGTTCACTGTGCTGCGCTCGCCTCACGTAAATAAAAAGTCGCGCGAACAGTTTCAGCTTTGCACCTACAAACGTTTGGTAGACATTTATTCTAACAGCGCAAAAACAGTAGATGCGCTGATGAAGTTGGAACTTCCCAGCGGAGTGGACGTAGAGATCAAGGTATAGTATTTTACATAAAGAGCTTTGAAGGCCCCGGGCGAAAGCTTGAGGGCTTTTTATTTTAGTAAAAGACGCGTGATAAATCGGGTGATGGAAGCCATTCAACTTCACAACAGGATTCGGAAAATCACCGTGCAAGGCAGGGGGATTCTGTGTATTGACTACACCGGGTTGCGCGAGGCCGGAATGATTGCATTGGGCACCGAGGCCACCCACGTTACTCTGGCTGAAACAGAACCGCAGTGCATTCTTACCTGTTTCAGCAATACCTATGTTACGCCTGCCTTTGTGCGGCATATGGAGCGCCAGGTTGAGTTGGTGCGCCACCTCATCCTTCGCAATGCGTTGGTAGGTTTAAACCGACCCAAGATGATGATTCTGAAAGGTTTTAACCTGGTGGTGCGTACCGATTTTAAACCCTTTGCGTCTGAAGCCGAGGCGCTGGCTTACCTCTTACGGGAACCTCTGATAGAGGAAGTTGGCCCGATGTTCAATCAGCCTACACCTAACGCAACGAAATAGCGGCAGGGGGAATTTGCTAGATCATTTTTCCAATGGCCAAGCCCGCCCACGTGGCCAACAGGCAAAACACCACGCTGCCTGCTACATAAAGAAGAGAGCCTGCGATTGAACCTTGCCCCAGCAAAGTGATGGTTTCGCTGCTGAAGGTGGAGAAGGTGCTGAAGCCACCACAAAAACCCACCGCCCAAAATAAACGGCCCATGGGCGAAATCAACTGGCGTTGGTCTGCCATACCAATAACAATACCGAGAAGCAGGCAGGCCATTACATTGGCAGTGGCTGTGGCCCACGGAAGAGAACCCTGGTAAAACGTGGCTACTGCACGGCCCACTGCATAACGTGCCATGCTACCGAGGCCTCCGCCAGCAAAAACCAGGAGCCATATCTTCATGGGTATTTTTGTTGAGCGGGTGTGGGGGCTGCCATGCCATCAAATTTAACAAGGCATCCTGAAAAAACAATCAGGCCGGAAGGTGCTCGGCCAGCATGGCCAGCATTTCGTTTCGAACCCGCTCTTTCAGTGCAGATACATCGCTTAAGGCTAAGCCTTCCGTTGGTATGGGCTTACCAACTACGACTTTAATTTTTCCCGGGCGAAGCGGGATGGTTCCCGGAGGCATTAGCTTGTTGGCGCCAACCACTACCAGGGGCAACACAGGCGATTGTGTTTCTACCGCAATGCGAAAGGCTCCATCATAAAATGGCTGCAGTTTTTCTTTGGTTCGGTTCTGCGTTCCCTCAGGGAAAATTAAGATGGAAATACCCAGCGAGAGAATTCTTTTGAGGTGGTCCATGCTTTTCCTGCGGCTCTCGTTGCTGCTTCTGTCTACCACCACACAAGTAACACGCGTAATCCATCCAAACACCGGCAACTTAAGCAGTTCTTTTTTTGCGAGCGGCCGGAACTGCCCCCGTATGGTCATGGCAATGCCGGGCAGGTCTAAAAAAGAGGTGTGGTTACTTACGTAGATGTAGGCTTTGCCACCTTCAATATGGTGGCGGTTCAGCGTCTCATAGGGTATCCGGTTCAGCTTGCTGAAAACCCACGACCACAACTTCATGAAAAAGAACGTTACTACGCCCGCACGTGGGCCAAAAAAGCCGGGTAAGATGATGCCAGGCAAAAAAAGCAGCATAAAGAATGTGAATACAAATGATACCCACACCTGATACAATATCCTTACAAAACCTTTCACGGCCTTACTCCTCGTATGGTTAGGAGCGCAAGATGTGGAAAGTTTTTTCAACTACCAGCGCCTTTTGTTTGAAGAGGCATTGGCAACAATTCGGTATTTTTAGTAAAACATTATGAGGATCATGAGAAAAACTTTGATTGGGTTGTGCCTGATGCTGAGTGTAGCGGTAGGCACCCAGGGCCAATTGCGCGTAAGTGCTAATGGCCGGTACATCGAAACCCAGGAAGGTAAACCGTTCTTTTGGCTGGGCGATACGGCATGGGAGCTTTTCCATCGCCTCAGTCGCGAGGAGGCTGAAAAGTATCTTCAGCACCGGGCTATGCATGGGTTTACGGTGATACAGGCGGTGGCTTTGGCCGAGCTGGATGGTTTACATACGCCTAATTTTTACGGGGAGGTTCCGCTGGAGGAAGATGACCCCACGCGCCCGCGCGAAGCCTATTTTCAGCATGTAGATTTTGTGATACAGAAGGCTGAAGAGCTTGGTTTATACGTAGGGCTTCTGCCTACGTGGGGCGATAAGCTATTTAAAGAAAGGTGGGGCACAGGCCCGGAAATTTTCAATACATCCAATGCAAAGGCCTATGGCCGATGGATTGGTTCACGTTACAAAAATCAAAAAAATATAATCTGGATATTGGGTGGCGATCGCAATCCCAGGCACGAAGCCGATGTGGCCGTTTGGCGGGCAATGGCCGAAGGAGTTGCCGAAGGCACCGGAGGTAACGATAAGGCTTTGATGACTTTTCATCCTCAGCCCAACGATATGGAAGATGGGGGATCCTCCAAATGGTTTCACTCAGATGCCTGGCTGGATTTCAACATGTTTCAGACGGGCCATTGCCGCGAAAACCCCGTGTGGGATCGGCTGCAGGTGGCTTACCAACGGCAGCCCGTGAAGCCTGTAATAGATGGAGAAACCATCTATGAAGATCACCCTGTTTGCTTCAACGCAAAGGATTTGGGTACCTCTAGCGCCTACGATGTACGCAAGCATGCCTACCTTGCCGTGTTTGCAGGCGCCTTCGGCCATACCTATGGCTGCCACGACATCTGGCAAATGTATGCTCCCCATCGCACGCCTGTAAATGGGCCCAATTATCCGTGGTATGTTGCGCTCGATTTACCCGGGGCGCTGCAAATGAAATATTTGCGCAGGCTCATGGAATCCAGACCATTTTTTGAACGCATGCCCGATCAGACACTGTTGTTGAATGCGGGTGGTAATAACAATCGCCTGCAGGCCACCCGGGGACAAGATTACCTCTTTGTGTATGCCGCACAGGGTAATACTATTCAGGTCCAGATGGGAAAAATCAGCGGCAAAGAGATAGCGGCCTATTGGTATAACCCGCGCAATGGCGAGGTGAAGGAAATAGGTAGAATGCCAAAGAAAGCCACGATGGAATTTGTGCCGCCTACTTCCGGCTATGGCCAGGATTGGGTGCTGGTGGCCGATGATGCCGCGAGTAGGTATCCCCAACCGGGGCAATAAAAGTCATCGCCCCTTGGGCGTTGCCGCTTCAGTCCAGGATGGCATTGGCCTCTGTCAGAATCAGGGGCTCGCCATCGGTAATCACCAACGTGTGCTCGTGCTGGGCTACATAACTTCCATCGCGTGTGGTAAGGGTCCACCCATCAGAGGCTGTGTGGGCATGTGTGGCACCAGTGGAAATAAAGGTCTCTAAAGCTACCACCGAGTTTTTTCTAAAGCGGCCCAGGTTATGGCGGTCGTAAAAGCACGGTATTTCTTCCGGGGCTTCGTGAAGGCTGCGGCCAATGCCATGGCCCACCAGGTTTTTAATAACGCGATAGCCGGACTTCTTGGCTTCCATTTCAATCATTCTGCCCAACTCGGCTATGCGCACTCCGCCCTTGATATTCCGGATGGCTTTGGCCAGAATATTTCTGGAGGCATCTACCAGATGCGTGTGTCCCCTGGTATCCTTGCCCAAAACAAAAGAGCCGCCATTATCTGCCCAGTAGCCATTCATTTCTGCAGACACATCAATGTTCACCAGGTCGCCTTCTTGCAAAAACCGGTTGCGCGAGGGCAGGCCGTGTGCCACTTCGTGGTTGCGGCTGATGCACGTCCAGCCGGGGAAACCATAGGTTAATTTGGGCGCAGACCGCGCACCATATGACTGAAGCAGCGCGCCACCATACTCATCCAATTCGTACGTTGACATACCGGGTTGGGCATATTCGCGCATTTTTTTCAGCGTAAGGCCAACCGCCTCACTCACTTCTTTCATGCGCAGCAGGTCTTTGCTCGATTCGATTGACATAACGCAAAGGTACGGTTTATTTTCCTTCAGTTTGCCGGCTCGCGCTGCCAATGGCTGTACAAGCGGAGAACGAAATGTATTTCGGGCGTTGTTTTCATACACCCAGAATCGGGGTTACCTTTGTTCTGCAAAAAAGACATCATGCAAACAGCAGAAATACATACCAAAAAGGGAGTGATGAAGATCAAGTTCTTCGAAGAGGATGCTCCCAACACCGTAAAAAATTTCGTTACACTGGCGGGCAAAGGTTTTTACGATGGGCTTACGTTTCACCGCGTGATTCCCAATTTTGTGATTCAGGGCGGTTGCCCCAATGGCATTGGTAACGGAGGTCCTGGTTACACCATACCGTGCGAGCTGACAGGCGGAAACCAATACCACGACCGGGGCGTGCTTTCCATGGCTCATGCCGGCCGCAACACTGGGGGCTCGCAATTTTTCATTTGTCATAACAGACAAAACACCGCCCACCTCGACCGCAACCACACTGTTTTTGGAAAAGTCTACGAGGGCCTTGACGTAGTTGATGCCATCCGCGCAGGCGATGTAATGGAGAAGGTGGTGATCGTGGAAACCAAAGAATAAATTTTTTGTGATGGGATTTGCCCTGGTATCAGCGGGGCGAATCCCAAACAAAGTAAGGTATCAGCCTATGCCTTGGCTTTGTGAACTTCTTTTGCTTGTAGCAACAGCCCTCTGACAGTTGTTGTGTCAGTGGGTGAGGAGCAGTTCAATATTGTTCAGCAGCGTATCCATGTCGCGGTGGGCATTGTTGCAAAGCACCACCACCAACCGTTGGCTGTCGGTATAGCGAACAATCTTGGTCTTGTATCCGGGGTTGTTGCCCGTGTGTTCTACAATGGTTCCCAGCGTGGGGTGTGTTCGCAGGCTCCAGCCAAACCCATAAGCAGACGTGCTACCGTCTTTCAAAATGGCTGGCGAGAAGGCCTCCTGTAAAGCAGATTTTGAAATGAGATGTTCTGCATGCAAGGCAACATCCCACCTCAGTAAGTCGGAGGTGGTGGCGCTGATGCGGCCCGGCCCTTTACGATGCCCCAACCAAAGCGAATAGTTGAATGCCGGAAACGAGTCGGCCTGTATGTATTGTTGCTGCTCGTCTACCCATAGGTGGCCCCAGGCCATGGTGGGTAGCTTTTTCTTTTCTTCCAGCGTGCGAATGTCGGTATGCCTCATCTGCAGCGGGTGAAAGATTCTGGAGCGGCAGAAGTGGATAAAGTCTTCACCGGCTACTTTTTCCACCACGCTGGCCAGCAACATATAACCTGTGTTGCTGTATTCGTAGCGCGTGCCGGGCTCGAAGTTTTTGGCAGGCTGGTACTTCTGCAGATAAGCGATGTTGTCATCGTTGCCGGCCACTTTCGTTTTATCCCAATACCTATCCATAATAGCTTGGTAATCGGGCAGGCCCGAGGTATGGTTTAGCAAATGCCGAATGGTGATGCCGGGGTAGGGCAAGCCGGGAATGTATTTGTCCAGTAAATCATCGTACTGTAGTTTGCCTTCTTCTTTCAATAACATAATGGCCATGGCCGTAAACTGCTTCGATACCGATGCCAGTTCAAAAATGGAAGTGGTGTCGTTGAGAACCTTGCTTGCATAATGCCGGTAACCAAAAGCCCGGTGATAAACTGCCTTCCCTTTTTCGGCCACCAGCACCACTCCGCTAAAATCTGGCTTCAGGTGAAACAATGAATCGATACGCTGTTGCAGCGAGGTTGTTTCGCTGGCTGCTGGCTTACGCGAGCAAGCCGCCAGCAACGCAATAACCGCCATGAAAGTAAAGATTAGCCGGTGCAGTAGAGATGTATTCATTATTTTTGAGTGGCCATTTTCACCAAATTAGAAAACACCGTGCAAGATTCTGCCATCATCGAAAAGTATTTTCCGCACCTTACCGAAAGGCAAAAGGAACAATTTGCGCAGTTGGGGCCGCTCTACAAAGATTGGAACGACAAGATCAATGTGATCTCGCGCAAAGACGTGGAAAATCTCTACACCAACCATGTGCTGCACTCGTTGGCCATTGCCAAAGTGTGTGCGTTTAAACCGGGCACCGATGTGCTGGATGTAGGCACCGGGGGCGGTTTTCCGGGTATACCACTCGCTATCCTGTTTCCCAAAACACAATTTCACCTGGTGGATTCTATCGGCAAAAAAATTACGGTGGTGAAAGAAGTGGCAAAAGCGTTGGGCCTTACCAATGTGAAGGCGGAGCAAACCCGGGGTGAGTTGATTCGTGGCCGATACGACTTTGTGGTGAGCCGCGCGGTTACCCGTATGAGGGAATTTTACAACTGGGTAAGCAACAAATCGAAAGTAAAATCGCTGCACGAACTCGACAATGGGATTCTCTACCTAAAGGGAGGCGACCTTGAGGAAGAAATGGACGAACTCAAACGCCCTTACAGCATTTACAACATCACCGATTTTTTTGAAGAGGATTTTTTTGATACCAAGCGGGTGGTCTACGTTCCGCTTCGATAGAACTTAGCCCACGCGTTGCAGCAGCGCCATGTAAAATCCGTCAAACCCCTGCGAGGGAAGTATCTTTCTTTCTTCCACCCATTGAAACGATGTGTTGTTCTCTAAAAAGGTCTGCACTTGTTTTTCATTTTCGCTTGGCAGAAGACTGCACGTGGAGTAAACCAGGTATCCGCCCGGTTTTACCATTACGCTGTATTCTGAGATAATTTGTTGCTGCATCTCTTTGATCTTATCGACAAAGTCGGGCGTTAGTTTCCATTTGGCATCGGGGTTTCGCTTCAACACGCCCAGGCCAGAGCAGGGCACATCCAGCAGCAACCGGTCGGCCACACCTTCCAGTCGCTTGATTACTTTGGTGGAGTCGATGGTGCGCACTTCTATGTTGGTGGCGCCAGCCCTGCGCGCTCTTTTTTTCAACTCTTCCAGTTTCCACTCTTCGGTGTCCATGGCAATGATCCGTCCGGTGTTTTGAGTCAAAGCCGCCAGGTGCAAAGTCTTACCCCCGCCCCCCGCGCAGGCATCGATAATGCGCATACCCGGCTCCACCCGCAGGAATGGCGCAATTTCTTGCGAGCCGGCATCCTGCACTTCAAACATGCCATCGCGAAAGGCGGGCAACTGAAAAATATTCTGGCGTTGTTTCAATAGCAGTGCGTCTTTATAGCGCGGAATAACCTCCGTTTCGGCTTTTTGTGCCGCCAGCACGTGCAGCAATTCTTTGCGGCTTGTTTTGAGTGTATTCGTGCGCAGCACCACTGGGGCCTGCTCGTTCAGGGCTGCCAACTCAACATCCCAAGCCGTACCCAGTTCTTGCGCTCCCAACTCATCCAGCCAGTCGGGTATCGACTCGCGCAGCTTCCTTACCTTCTGTGCTTCTTTCCATCTTTCCCGCCACCCGGTGGCGGTCATGTGCTTAAATTCATCCCAGGGCGGCAGCTCCCATTCGCGCCACATGCACCAGGCAGCTAAGAGTTTCCAGAAGTCGTGCGGCTCGGCCTGCGTCACTTCCCGCAGCAGGCGGTACCACCGCACAATGTCGTAAGTGGTTTCGGCAATAAAGCGCCTGTCGCGGCCACCCCACTTGGGGTTTTGCTTCAGCACCTTTTCAATCACCTTGTCGGCATATCGGTTTTCCGCAAAAATCTGCGTAAGCGAATCGATAACGGCTTGCGAAGTAGACTTGTGTAGTTTCACGGGGACAAAATACGGCATTTGTTTCGGATGCGTTGGCGATCGGCCACTCAGCAACAGGCTTTTCTTCTGCCAATTTTCGCATTAACTTCATAGCCGGAAACCGTTAACCATATGGGCAGAATTGTGGTTGTGGCCTACAAGCCCTTTCGCGATCAGGAGGCAGCCGTGCTCGACATCATTCGGCATCACCTGCCGGTTTTGCGGGGTGAAGGCTTTGTAACCTCTCGCAAGCCGGTTGTGATGCGTTCTGCGGACGGCTGCATCATAGAGATATTCGAGTGGCAATCGCGTGAAGCCATTGAGGCTGCGCACTACAATGCGGCCGTGCAGGATCTGTGGATGCGTGCATCGAAGGTATGCGAGTTTGTGAAGCCTGTGGATATCAGTGAATTTCACCAACCCTTTTCCGAGTTTGAGGCCATCGACTTCGAGGAGCACAACTGATGTAACCTCCTGACGAACTTTTACGATTAAGGAGCGGAACGATTTTTGAATGAAGTGTTCGCGCCTTTGTACTTTTACATTCACAAACCTTATTTTCTGTATGCGCTATTTGTTGTTGGGCTTCGTATTTGTTTTCTCCTCGGCCGCTGCCCAGGTAGGAGGTTTTCTGAAAGAAAGATTGGATAAAGGAAAAGCCGCTTTGAAAGACAGAGCCGCCAGCAAGGCCGATGCCGAGCGCGACCGCATTGACTCCACCGATTTTAACTATGCCATTTCGGTAATTGATAATTCCGGTATGATGGACATCCGCGACAGCGATGAAGCCACCACCAAAGCGCTGTATACCGGCTCTAACCTTCTGCTGAAAGAAGACAACTCCAAAACGCCTGCGCAACGGTGCCGCGAAATTTTGAACACCGCCCAAAAATTATACGAGGTGCGCAAGTTCAAGGCAGCCGAGTATTATTTCCTGGTGGCACAGGCAGCCTACGAAAGCGAGGGCCTCACCAACGACATTAACTACAGCAAAGTTTTTTCCGACCTCGGACTTCTGTATGCCACCCTGGGCCGATACAACACGGCATCGCAATACACGGAGCAGGCGCTGGATATCCGCGCCCAAACGTTGGGCGAGAAAAGTTACGGCTACGCTGCATCCATTAACAATCGCGCTGTGTTGTACCAGGAACTTGCATTTTTTAATGAGGCTGAAAAAGATTTTGAGCAAGCCGCGGCCATTGCCAAAGAGGTGGTAGGTGCGCAGAGCCAGGAATATGCCACTGTGTTGAACAACGAAGCCATTTTATTGGCGGAGGTGGGGCGCTACGATGAAGCCATCGCCAATCTGCAGCAGGTGGTGGGCATTATGGAAGCTGCCAAGAAGAAGAGCTTGAAGAACACCGTTGGCTTTCAGTCGAACCTGGCCTTGCTTTACCAAAAAACGGGCAAGTTTACAGAGTCGGAAGCCATCTATCTGAAGCTGGAAAAAGGCCTTGGATCTTCCAATCCGTACTATGCGGGGGTGCTTAACAACCTGGCGTTACTCTACGTGCAAATGAATAAGCCCGACAAGGTGGAGGACTACCTGAAAAGGTCAGCGGCTGTTTACAAATCTAAACTGGGTGAAGAGAGCCCCGGCTATGCCAAAGTAATTGGCGACCAGGGTTGGTTCTACCGCATTCAGAAACGATATACGGAAGCGGAACCGTTGCTGGTGCGTGCATTGGAGATCAGAGAGAAGACATTGGGCCCCAACCACCCCGACTACGCGCGTTCGCGCGAGGAGTTGGCCATACTTTACTGGAAGATGCAACAGTGGGAGAAGGCTTACAATCATTACCAAGTGGTGATGGATAAAACGCTTGATTTCATCAATACCTATTTTCCGCCCATGAGCGAGGCCGAGAAGACCAAGTATTGGGATATCACCTTCCCTCGGTTTCAACGCTTTTACAATTTTGCCATCGAGGTGCGTGACGTGCGCCCCGCCATTGTGCAAGATGTATACGACTACCAAACCGCCACCAAAGCTCTTTTGCTGAATGCCACCAGCAAAGTAAAGAACGCCATTCTGAGAAGCGGCAACCAGGCGCTGATTAAAGACTACCTCACCTGGCTCGACCAGAAAGAATCGTTGGCTCGTTATTACTCACTGTCGAAGGAAGATATCCGCGAGCAGAAGATCAACCTCGACTCGATGGAACAAGCGGCTAACCGAATGGAGAAGTCGCTGTCGGAGCGATCGAAAGATTTTTCGGCCGGCTATACCACGCAAAAGGTGAACTACAAAGAGATTCGCGATGTGCTCACCGATCAGGAAGCCGTGGTGGAGATCATACAGGTAAGAAGCTACGATCAGGATTTTACCGCAGACTCACGGTATGTAGCGCTGGTGCTGGCCCGCAATATGGAGCAACCGCAATGGGTTGTTATGGAAAATGGAGCACAGTTAGACACGCGCTATGCCAAGTTCTACCGCAACGCCATTCAGCAAAAGCTGGCGGATGAATATTCTTACCCCCAATACTGGGCCAAAATTGAGCCGGCCCTGGCGGGTAAAAAGACTGTGTACGTTTCGGCCGATGGTGTGTACAACCAGATTAACCTCAATACGCTGAAAACGGCAGGTGGCGCTTACGTGCTGTCGCAATATGATCTGGTGATGCTGGGCAATTCGAAAGACCTGTTGGGTATCAAATCGCGCAAAGCCGGGGCACCGAAAAAAGATGCATTCCTGCTTGGTTTCCCCGACTATGGTGGAACGAGTGTGGCAGCATTGCCGGGCACTAAGGTAGAGGTGGAAGGAATCAACAAGGTGCTGAAAGCCAATGGCTATACCACCAGGCAGGTGCTGCAAAAAGAAGCCACGGAGGCCATGTTAAAAACCGTGAAAGCTCCTGCCTTGATGCACATTGCCACACACGGCTATTTTCTGAAAGACAGCGAAGTGAAAGAGGGCGCAGCAGTGGGCGTGTCGCTTGAGAACGCACAAGAGAATCCGTTGCTGCGCTCGGGCTTGCTGTTGAGTGGGGCAGCTCAAACCATGACTGGTGCTGCCAGTGTGAACCTCAGCAGCAACGACAATGGCGTGCTGACGGCCTATGAAGCCATGAACCTGGATTTAAACGGTACCGACCTGATTATTTTGAGTGCGTGCGAAACGGGCCTGGGCGATGTAAAGGCCGGTGAAGGCGTGTACGGATTGCAACGTGCATTTCAGGTAGCGGGAGCCAATGCGTTGATCATGAGTTTGTGGAAAGTAGATGACGAGGCTACCCAACAACTGATGACCCACTTCTATAATAACTGGGTGAAGACCGGCAATAAGCAAAAAGCTTTCAAGCAGGCACAACAACAACTCATGACCAAATACAAAGAGCCTTACTACTGGGGTGCCTTTGTCATGATGGGTATGTAAAGAAACAGTGACGCATTCGGACTAACGAGTGTGGAATACTGAGTTTCAGATTGTTTCTTATTCGTAGCGCAAGGAATCAACCGGGTTGATGCGGGCAGCTTTCCATGTTTGGAAGCTGACGGTAAGCAAGGCAATCAACAGCACTAAAATTCCCGCTACTGCAAAAATGTACACCGGAATTTCCGTTCGGTAAGAGAAGCCTTGCATCCAGTTGTTCATTACCCACCACACCACCGGTGTTGCCAGCAGTATGGATAGCGCAACTAGCTTCACATATTCCTGCGAGAGCAAAAAGAATATACCGCCTTCTGAGGAGCCCAGCGCTTTGCGTATACCAATTTCTTTGGTGCGTTGGGTGGCGGTATAGGCAGACAATCCGAAAAGACCCAGGCAACCTACAATTACGGCCAAACCGGCAAACGTAGTAAACAGCTTCCCGAATTTTCTTTCGTTCTCATATTGCTGATTGAAAAAATCATCAAGGAAAAAGTATTCGAACGGATTGCCGGGAAAGGCTTTTTCCCAGGCCTGCTGCACGTGCGAAATGGTTTGGGGAATGTTGCTTGTTCGTACGCGTAAAGAATAAAATTCACCACCGTATTTGGTGCAGTAAAAAACAGTTGGGTCCAATGCCTTTTTCAGCGACACCTGGTGGTAGTCGTTCACCACACCCACCACAATGGGATTCCACTGAAAGGCCATAATTGCCAGCGTTTGACCTATCGCCTCTTCAGGATTGGTAAAGCCCATCATTTTGGCGGTCGATTCTGTGATGATGACCGCTGTATCCGGATCGGTGGTGAATTCCTCCGAAAACGGACGACCTGCAACTAACTTCATTTTAAATACATCGATGAAATCGTAGTCCATGCTGTTGAAACGCACGGTAATCTGATCTTCATCGGATGCGCCATATTTTTTGATCACCGCTTTGTACTCCCGCTGCTTGCCCGGAATGGTTACCGAGGCGGAAATGCCCTGCACATCGGGGCTCTTTTTTACTTCATCGCGAAACACATCGATGGCGGAGTTGAACGCATTGCGGTCGCGCGATGAGATACCCGGTCGTTCTATTACCAGAACCTGGTCAATGTTCATCCCGATGTCGCGCTTCATCATGTAGTTCAATTGGTTGTACACAATGAACGTACCTGCTATCAAGGCTACAGAAGCCATGAATTGAACTACCACCAGCGATTTGCGCAGTAAGATGCCGCGGGCACTGTTCTTCAATTTACCTTTTAATACCGATACGGGTTTGAACGATGACAAAACCAGGGCGGGGTAGAAACCCGAAAGCACCGTGCCTATTATCCAAAGCAACAAAATGGCTACCAGGAACCAGGTGGCAAACACGTAGCTAACATCGAGCGACAGACCGGAGATGGAGTTGAAGACCGGCAATACAGCCACTACCAGCGCGCATGCGGTGGCTACGGCAATCAAATTGACCAGTGCAGCTTCCGCCAGAAACTGCCGCATCAACTGGTAACGGAACGCGCCCATTACTTTCCGCACACCCACCTCGCGGGCGCGTTCCATGGCTTTGGCTGTAGACAGATTAACGTAGTTGATCCATGCGATCACCAATACAAAAATTCCGATCATGGCCAGAAAAGACACAATGCGTTCATCGCCATTTGCCTCTGGCTCCTCGGCCAGGTTAGAGGTAAGATGAATAGCGCGCAATGGTTGCAGCGTGAGAATATCTTCCAGGTTGCGCTCCTGGTTACCCGGCTTGAACTTGCTTACCAACGGGGGAAGTTTGGCTTCTAATGCTTTGGCATCGGTGCCAGGCAATAGCTCTACAAACGTGTACATGTCTTTTCGCTGCCAACTCTGATCGTAGCGACTGGGTGCCCACTCTCCGCGTGCGTAGAGTGTTGTGTACGAGAACAGCACATCGAACTTGAGGTGGGTATTGGGTGGAAGCGCCTTGAACACTCCTGTTACCTTCACCAATTCATTGTTGTAGTCATCGTCTTGCAGACGCAGGTTTTTGCCGATCGGATCTTCGCTGCCGAAATACATGCGCGCGTAGGTATCTGAAACAACGGCCGTGTGCGGTTCCGCCAGGGCCGTGCGCGCATCGCCCTGAACCATTTCATAGCCCATCATTGGAAGGAAGGCAGAGTCGGCATACAGGAACCTGCGGTGCTTGAACGCGATAGGGTTGGGTTGCGCATCTTCATAAGTGATGATGACGTTGTTCTTATAGCCCAGGTTATACAGGCGGGCAAACGATTTCACCTCCGGAAATTCATTTTTCAGTGACGGACCCACGCCCGGGTAATTTTCAGCGCTGGCAATTACCAGCTCCTTGTTCAGGTAAGTCTCCAGCTTTACGCGATAGATGTTATCTGCCTGGGGAATGAAGTTTTCGAAGCTGCGTTCGAAGTGAACATACTGTGCAATGAGCAGAAATACCGCCATGCCAATGGCCAGTCCGGCAATGTTAAGGAAGGAGAAGAATTTGTTTTTCTGGAGACTGCGCCACGCGGTGAGGAGTACGTTGGTGATCATAGGCCGAAAAAGGTAGATGTCACAATACAAGACTTGTAAACCGGCATAAGGTTACACAACCATCTGCAAAAATAAGATGCGTTGCGTCTTGAGAAGGTTGCTTTTTTCTAGAAGAGGAGTTCAACATCCCCTTTTATGGGGTAGCCGGTACAGGTAAGCACCCGGCCTCTTTCGGTTTCACTGTCCAGCAGCACTTCGTTTCGTCTCATCCAGACTTCTCCCTTCAGGCAGGTGGCAGCACAAGCGCCACACCGGCCGGCTTCGCAGCTATAGGGAATGGCGATGTTCAAACGTTGGGCCGCTTGAAGGATGGTGATCGGGTACTTTACTTTGAAAGTATGTGTTACGCTTTTCAGGATCACTTTCACCGTATGTTCCTTCTTGTCCGGAGGCTGCGGTGGGTTTTCCTGTGGGGGTGAGTGAAATATTTCTCTGCGTATGTGATCGGCCGGTACCCCTTCCGTTAGCAAGGTAATGGTCACCATTTCGCGGTAGTCTTCCGGGCCGCAAACATAGAACCAGGTGCGTAAGGGTTCGTTTACATACTGACGATAAAACTCTTCCAGCAAAAGCCGGTTTAAGCGCGCACGCAACAGGTTCTGTGCATTGCTGAAAAGCCATTCGATAGCCAGGCGCGAAGGAAATTTGGATTGTAGCTGCTTCAGCTCATCCAGAAATACGGTGCTTGCCGCGGAACGATTGCTGTAGATCAGCAACGCCTGCAGGTGCGGATGAAAATGCAACACTTCCTTGATCAGTGAGTGTATGGGTGTGATGCCACTGCCGGCCGCAATAAAGATTATCTTTTTTAAGCCGGTAGTGTCCGCGGGGAGGGTGAACAGGCCCGAAACGCCTGCTGCATTAACCACGTCACCCGGTTTGGCCTCATCGACCAGCCACCGTGAGTATTCTCCATTGTCGATGCGTTTTACGGTAATGGCCGGGTGCTCATC
>JBMOLS010000063.1:0-36798 GCA_049324055.1 Bacteroidota bacterium
GTGGACGTGTGGATCTCCGGCCGGAGAACAGGTGCCACAACATCCGCGAGAGCTGGTAGGCAAAACAATCGCCTATCAATATGGCGAGAGTGTATACCACGTTACGTTCGACACCGACTCCACTTTGCATTGGGAAGCCATGGCAGGAGATGAAAAAGGCGCATTCGAAAACGAAACCTATGTGGCGGAATTCGTGGCGCCAGGTCTGCTGTTTATTACGTGGGGCGAAGAGAAAGGCATTGGCGTCAGCCAGGTATTGAATTTTGCTGAAGGCAAGGTGCACAATCACCTGTTGCGCGGTCGCGAGGCCAGCTTGGGCGATGGGAAAATACAAATCATCCAAAATCCATGAGTATGAAAATCAATCGGGCAACAACGTTGGCCTTTTGGCTGGCAGTGTGGCTGGCTGCGGCTTGCGGCTCCAAACAACAAGCGCCTGTTAACACACTTCGGGTGGGCGTATCGGTAGCATCTGTTAATCCGCCCATCGGTGCCTACATCGCGGGCGATAAGCAGAACAGAAAATTCACGGGTGTGCACGATAGTCTCTACACCAGAGCCATCGTGGTGCACAACGATACCGCATCGGTGGCCATCGTTACCATCGACTGTATTGGATTATTGTATACCGATGTGTTGCGCATTCGGCAACAGGTAGCAGCCATCACCAACTTCCCGGCCGAAAGGCTAGTGGTGTCTTCCACCCATACCCATTCCGGCCCGGACGTGGTGGGCATTTGGGGGAGCGACTACCAGCACACCGGTGTCGATAGTGCTTACATGAAATTCCTGGTCGAGACGGCCGCCCGGCAAGTGAAGCTGGCGCACGAACAAGCACAGCCTGCTGTGGCGCTGGCCGCTGAAACGGTTTTTGGAGAGGGTTGGGTGGAGAACATCTGCAACGAAGAAATCGACCGGGCTGTCAGCATCCTTCATTTCCGCTCGGAGGCGGGCCAACCCCTGGCTACCCTCACCAACTTTGCCTGTCACCCCACTTACCTCGATGCTTCGTATTCGGAAGTGTCGGCCGACTACGTGGGAGGTTACTACCGCGAGATGGAAAAGTTGGGTCTGGGCACTTCGCTTTTCCTGCAGGGTGCTATTGGCGGTTGGGTGCAGCCAGTGGATGGGGAAGGCACCTTTGAAAAGGCCGACCAGCGTGGGCGTGGTTTGGCGGCAGCCGTTGCCGAGGCGCTTGCCAAAGCCGATACGTTGGAACAGACTGCCATCCGTTTTGCCAGCGCGCGGCTGCTATTGCCCGTGGAAAACGAAGGATGGAAACAACTGTCGGCCATCGGCACCATTCCCCGCGCCATTGGCGACTCAGTGCAAACCGAGGTAAGTTGGTTCAGCATCGGGCCCGCCCAGTTCGCCACGCATCCGGGCGAAACCGCACCTTACTTTGGCCTCGAAACGAAAAGGATGATGACCACCGGCCCGCGCTTTGTGTTGGGCCTGGGCAACGATGCCCTGGGCTACATTCTGAAGCCCACCTTCTTCGAGCATGACTCCATTCCGCATGCAGCCTATTTAACCAGCATGTCGGTGGGTAAACCTACGGGGCCGCTGATGATGGATAAACTGCGTGAGATGATTGAGCCGCAGCAGCAACGGTGAGATGAGATGCCATTTGGTTTGAAACAAATCGCCCTCGCTGCCACGGCAGCGAGGGCGATTTTTCTATCTGACTTTGCCAAGTCCCTGCGTTAATTCAATTCAATCAACAGGGAGAGCGAAACATATACATCCAACCTTGCTCCGGCAGCCAGCGTAACATCCTCATATTTGCCAAGCAGGTCTACAAATTCCCCTTCCGCGTTGTGTGCGGCAAACACCAGATCGTATTCACCTGCCGTCATAAATGCCAGCGTAAATTCTCCTTCATTGTTTACCAGCGCGCTGCTGATGGCGTTCTTGAACCTCGTCTCTCCGCTGGCGGGCTCAGCGGCTTCGCTGGTAGAGAAAGTACCCTTCTCATAGGCGTACACCACTACTTTCGAGTAGGCACTGTGTTCGGCAAAATTGCCCTCCAGCAAGGCAGCTTCCTGATTGGCTACCAGGCGCACCGTGGGCTTCAACAACATTTTGCCACTGTTGCCGGCAGACACCACCGACTTGCGGGCATCAAAGTCCAGCGTAACAGCAACGGTTCCATCCGGAGGCACGGTAAAAGAGCCTTTCAATTTGTAACCAGACTGCGCTCCGCTCGGCACAAACAACTCTTTCTTGGTGCCGTCTTTCATCAACAAATAACAGCCGGGGTTAGACTTGGGTGCACCTCCCTCTTCCGTGGCACTCAGAATCAGCCGGGCCTCTGTATAGGTGTCGGCATTCAGCCATTCTTCCGTCACAAAAAACGAATTGCCATTCTGGTAATCCAGGATATCGATACTCAGAGGTGTTTCGAATTCTTTTACCGTTACCCAGTTGCCGCTGCCCTTCATTTCAATGCGCGTTACCGCTAAGAACAGCGCGTCTACATTGGCGCCATCAACTGGTGCATCGGTCAGGTAGAGTTTTACACGACCCCGCGCGGCATCATCATCCGAACAGGCCGTGATTAGCACAGATGCCAATAACAATGACCCGATCATCCACATTTTTGTTTTCATAGTCTGTTTCGTTTGGTGATGCCTTATATACGGGCCTTCCGGCTGTAAAACATCCAAATTGCAAACCAATGACCGTATGCTCCGATAAATGACAAAATAAAACTACCAGTGGCATACCTTGAATTTTTGCTGGTTCACTTGAAGCGGCTGAACGATCAATCCCCACGGAGGAATCTCATGGAAAATTTACGGACACTGTTCGCCCGGCAATATATAAAGATTTTTTAACCTTGACAGAGTTGATGATTTCTAATTCACGGGTGTAAGATTTTCATAGAAAGAAAAGATTAATGAACCTCGCATAGGTTATGTTTAATTGCATATAAAAAAAACTTTTTCAACTGAATAGTAATGATTTACGTTTTTTCCCTACTTCAAATGTGAACAACACATGACTAAGTATTTTTACTCATTTTTTTGCAGGTAATATTTTACGAGTGATTGATTTAGAATTCGTTAAGAGTTATTACAATTCTATTGACCTTCTCGAGATATTTGTCACGTAATAGTTCTTGTTCAACCAACCCAAATCTTATGAAAACAATTTTGAATCTTTTCGCATTATTTTGCCTCGCTTTCGCATGTACCGATCACCCAGACCAACGAATTGCTCCCATTGTATCTTCGGATCGCATTGCTAAAACTTGATAGTCACGAAGATCTAAGCAAAACATTATCACAGGTTTCAAAAATGAACGATCAGAATTTAAAGCTTGGGAGTCTAAAAATTCGTTCGTTTCAATGAGAACGGTTATAAATCAAGCTCACGCTGAGTTAGAACTCATAAAGACACAAAAAGATTTTTCCGAGTTTCTATCAAAGTACGAGGATGTTTTTTCATTTAGTGACAGTACCCTTACTCCTAAAATTCAAATTGAAGCTTTGAAATCAATAGTAAATAGAAATGGGCTTTATGAAATTAACGGTCATCTTGTGAAGGTTACGGAAAATAAAATTCTCTCTGCTTCTAAGGATAAATACGAAAGCTTGGTGTCAGTGAAAAATAGTGATCCATCAGAATTAAGCCGTCTTGGCATTCAAGTGCATGACATGGACATTCAGGATATTAACCTTTTGTCTGACGGCAGAACAAATGAAGCATGCGCAACCACCATGGAGAATTCCTACTATTACAACCCGAGTGGTTGTAAGGACGATCGTAAGGCCTATTTTAGAGCCAGATCCTACAGACAAGCGACACCTGGCAGTGGTGGTACCTACTATGATTACAGAGTTGAAATCTTGGTATGGGGCACAAGAAGATCTGGAACCTTTTGCAATTGGAGTGGCTATAATACTCAGTTGGAATACAGGAATATTGCATTTTCGATTTGGGCATATCAACGGCTATCCTTAACTACTAGTGCGTCAACCTCAGAGCCACGTTTCTTCCCAATACCTCTGAATGATGAGTCACTAAATGATGCTGGGTCTCTTGTAACCGATTTCTCAGTCGGAGATTGGCTATTCAATGAGCCTCAACCTAATAACCCCTTTACGTCTTTCTATGGGGAAGCCAAGAGTCAGGGAATTGGAAACAACTGGATTGTAATAACTTGCCCCTAAAAGAATGAAATGGGTTCTGTCCTTGATTACTGTTTTTTTGTGCCTGTCTGCTGGGCAGGCACAAAAAACTGCTAATAGCAAAAGAGTAGGGCTTTCCATTTTTTTAGGGCTTGGTCAATCTTATTTTTCTACCAATGATTACAAGGCGCTTTCAAAGTTTACCAGCGCAGAAATCAGAGCTGGCCTTGGAATATCAAAGCCAGTCAGTCGATCATTAAGTTTAGTGACACAAGTTGGAGTTAATATCAAACTTAAAGCTGAGTCACTCCACGATACCACCTCCTCCTTATTATACCATTTAAAGATTATTGATGCAACGGTAAGTTTTAGCCATCACATCTATTTTGAAGTACCGGTTCTTCTTTCAACCCACATCCCCGGAACTAATGGAAAGCTTTCTATTGCCACCGGCATTGGTACCCGGTATTGGCTACCTAACAGAGATAATCTTGCTCACACGGGCCCAGATTTTCTCAGCAACCAGTTGGAGGCGGGATGGATGGCAGCCTTAACGCTGAAGTTGAAAGGCAATCTACAAGCACATGTCAATTACTTTCATGGCATGACAGATGTTTACAAAAACTTTGATGCAGGTAAAAACCCAATGATGGTGGGTACCCGGCCTTTCGAGATTAGAAATAGGGGCTATTGGGTTGTCCTTTCTTATTCCTTATAAGCCTTTCATTTTCATATCAGCGTGCTTACAAACAAAAACTGCCGGAGTGTTCACCCCGGCAGTTCTGTTTCATCATTATAGAAATTTACTTCTTGTCGTTCACTTCTTCGTACTCCACATCGGTGGCATCGCCTCCGCCTGCGTTGGCACTGGCACCTGCGCCTCCGGCATTGGCACCTGCCCCAGGGTTAGCGCCCGCTTGTGCACCGCCCTGGTACATTTCTTGCGAAGCGGCACCCCATGCAGCGTTCAACGCGTTCATTGCATTGTCAATGCCGGCCAGATCCTGACTCTTGTGGGCGGCCCTCAGTTGCTCCAGCGCATTGTTAATGGCGCTCTTGTTGCCATCCGAAAGCTTCTCACCATATTCCTTCAACTGCTTTTCCGTCTGGAAGATCATCGAGTCTGCCTGGTTCACTTTCTCGATCTTCTCTTTCTCCTTCTTATCGTTCTCGGCATTGGCTTGCGCCTCCTGCTTCATTCTCTGAATTTCTGCGTCCGTCAGGCCCGAAGAAGCTTCAATGCGTATCTTCTGCTCTTTGCCGGTGCCTTTATCCTTGGCCGAAACATGCAGGATGCCGTTGGCATCAATGTCGAACGTTACTTCAATCTGCGGCACACCACGCGGTGCGGGCGGAATACCATCCAGGTGGAAGCGGCCAATCGTGCGGTTGTCGCGCGCCATGGGGCGTTCGCCCTGCAGCACGTGTATCTCCACCGAAGGCTGGTTATCGCTGGCAGTCGAGAACACTTCCGACTTCTTCGAAGGAATGGTGGTGTTCGATTCGATCAACTTTGTCATCACACCGCCCATGGTTTCAATACCCAAAGAGAGAGGCGTAACATCCAACAGCAACACATCTTTCACTTCGCCCGTCAACACGCCACCCTGAATGGCTGCGCCTACTGCTACCACTTCATCAGGGTTTACACCCTTCGAAGGTTTCTTGCCGAAAAATTTCTCCACCTCTTCCTGAATGCGCGGTATGCGGGTAGAGCCACCCACCAAAATCACTTCGTCAATCTGCGATACAGAGATGCCCGCATCGGCAATAGCCTTTTTGCATGGCTCCAGCGTTCTGCGAATCAGGTCATCGCACAATTGCTCAAACTTCGCACGCGTTAGCTTCTTTACCAGGTGCTCGGGCACTCCGTCAATCGATGTAATGTAAGGCAGGTTGATTTCCGTTTCCTGCGAACTGGAGAGCTCAATCTTGGCTTTCTCTGCCGCCTCCTTCAGGCGTTGCAACGCCATGGGGTCTTTGCGCAGGTCTACATTCTTCTCAGCCTTGAATTCATCGGCCAGCCAGTTCATAATGCGCATGTCGAAGTCATCGCCACCCAGGTGTACATCACCATTGGTCGACTTTACCTCAAACACACCATCGCCCAGCTCGAGAATGGAAATATCGAAGGTACCACCACCCAGGTCGTACACGGCAATCTTCATGTCTTTATTCTTCTTGTCGAGGCCGTAGGCCAATGCCGCAGCTGTGGGCTCGTTAATGATGCGCTTCACATCCAGGCCGGCAATCTGTCCTGCCTCTTTGGTAGCCTGGCGCTCAGCATCGTTAAAGTAGGCCGGCACCGTAATAACCGCTTCCGTAACGGTGGTGCCCAGGTAATCTTCGGCCGTGCTCTTCATCTTCTGAAGAATCATGGCAGAAATTTCCTGCGGGGTGTACAGGCGGTCGCCAATGCGCACACGTACCGTGTCGTTGTTGCCCGCTTCCACCTGGTACGATACAATCTTTTTCTCTTCGCCCACATCGGCAAACTTCTTGCCCATGAAGCGCTTGATGGACGACACCGTGTTCTTCGGGTTTGTAATGGCCTGGCGTTTGGCAGGGTCGCCCACTTTGCGCTCGCCTTTTCCATTATCCAAAAAACCAACAATAGATGGCGTGGTTCTGCGGCCCTCGCTGTTGGCAATCACCACCGGCTCGTTGCCCTCCATTACGGCCACGCAACTGTTGGTTGTTCCTAAGTCAATTCCTATAATCTTTCCCATGTTATGTAGAGTTTTTGTTTCCTTATTTCAAAGCAAAAACCCTTGATCAATGGTTGTGCCAAGGGTGGTTTTCCGCAAAAAGGTGACACAATGGCATAATGGCAGTAAAAGTCTGACCCGTTTCACTACTATATCGTCTTTTTTTCGAAGCACCTGTTGCAGGGCGGCCCCCTGACGTTTGCCCTGACTTTGCCCCTGACCAGACAGACACGCAAGCGGGGCAAACGTCAGGGCAAAGTCAGGGTCGGGCTTTCCGCTGCAAGTCCGGCTGCCCACCGGCCCGCGCGCTGCGGGCTTTCCGCTGCAATCCCTGCCGCAGTTCAGCACCTCATTCACCACCGCTGGTGGCATCTGTAAGTTTCTGGTCGAAATGGTAATGTTTATTATGCACCCGCTATCCATCTTGCCGGCCATTTCAAAACTTTTTATGGCAAAATCTATTTTTCGTTTCCTCATCGCGATCATCTGTCTGTCTGTGGCAGCCTGCACCACCACTACCGTTGTTTCCAACAAGCCCCTGCCGCCCGGCCAGGCCAAAAAAATTACCGGCAGCCAATCGGCCAAACCCTTTGCGCCTGGTCAGCAAAAGAAGCAGGCTGCACCCGCCAAAACCGCGGGTAAAAAGAACTGAGCCGCTCCGCGAAAATATGCGCGCGTGCAGGTGCTAAGCTGGTAGCCAAACTTTACCTTTGAGGCTCATCCACTGCCTATGTTACCATTTATCAAAAACAAGAGCTTCGCCATCGACCTGGGCAACAACAACACCTTGCTCACAGACGAGCAGCAGATACTGCTGGCGCAGCCTTCGTTCATTGTGTTCGATGAAGAGAAACACGCGGTGAAAGCCGTGGGTGACGAGGCCTACCAGATTTTCGAAAAGAACCACGAGCAGTTGAAGCCGGTAAAGCCGCTGCGCTGGGGTGTTATTGCCGACTATGAGTCGGCCTCGCAAATGATTAACCAACTGGTGGGCCGCGTGTACAAAAAGAATTGGTTCACCAGCTTCGACCACATTGTTTCGGGTGTGCCCTATTGCACCACCGAGGTAGAACGCAGAGCCCTGCGCGATGCACTCGACCAGTTCAACTCGAAAAAGACCCACCTCGTGTTCGAGCCCTTGGCGGCCGCAGTAGGCATGGGGCTTAACATACGCGAGCCGGAAGGCAAAATGGTGATCGACATAGGTGGGGGCATTACCGAAATCGTCATCATCTCGTTGTCGGGCGTGGCCACGTTTCAGTCCATCAAAACCGCAGGCGATTCGTTTACAGAAGAAATTCAAGACTACTTCCGCAGAAGCCACAACCTGGCCATCGGCTGGAAAACAGCCGAGCAGGTAAAAATTCAGGTGGGCGCTGCCTTGCCCGGATTGAAAAATGCACCTGCCCCCATGCAGGTAAAGGGCAAAGACATCATGGAAGGCATACCCGTTACGCGCCAGATCAACCACGAAGAAGTAGCCTTTGTGTTAGATAAGTCCATCAAAACCATTGAACAGAGTATCATTCAAACATTAGAGGTGTGCCCTCCAGAATTGGCAGCCGACATCTATCAGAACGGCATCCACTTAACGGGTGGTAGTGCGCTGTTGCGCGGTATGAGCGAGCGCTTGCAAAAAACCATACAGTTGCCTGTACACCTCGATGAGCAACCGTTGCTTTCTGTCAGCAAAGGCATCTCCCAGGTGCTGCGCGATCCCAAAAAATACCAATCGATTTTGTTTGAGTAGATACTACACCTCCATCACAATCATTCCTTTGAACTTGCCCGAGATAAAGTAATCAAAGGGCTCGCGTATTTCATGCAGCGGGAATGTGCGGCTGATCACCACGGTGATCGATCCGCTGTCGGCCAGGTGCGCCAGTTCATCAAGATGGGTGCGGTTTACCTGGTACCCCATGATGCCCAACTTTCTCGTTCTGAATTTTGACAACACGGGCTCAATGAGCATCATGCGCAGCAGCAGCCCCTTCATGGAGCCGCCAATCATGGCAAAGACACCATTGGGCTGCAAGGCCCGTTGGTAGTCGCTGGCAGAGCGGTGCGCAACTACATCCAGTATCTTATCGTATTGAGCGCCCGTTTGGGTGTAGTCGGTTTTTGTGAAGTCAATACAATGGTCGGCACCGCATGCGCGCAACATCTCGAATTTCTCTTCGCGATCCACGCAGGTTACGTGCGCGCCTTTGTGTTTGGCATAAGTGAGCGCAATCGGGCCCACGCCTCCGCCTGCTCCGTTGATAAGAATCTTTTGACCGTTCTGCACTTCACCATGAAACCGCAGCCCCTGTATGGCGAGCAGGCCAGCCTGTGGCAACGCAGCCGCCTGAACGAAGGATTGCCTCGGTGATTTCCGCGCCAGCGATTTCTCTGGCACCAGCACGTACTCCGTAAATGCGCCAAAGCCGGCAGAGGCGATGTCTCCAAAAACTTCGTCACCCACTTTCCAATTGTGGCAATCGCTGCCCACGGCTTCCGCAAAGCCCGCTACATCGGCACCTCGGTCAACTGCAGTTGCTCCGGCCCTCCGTATTGGTGGTAGACAACGGCCTTCATGGTATTACTGACTCCACTCCGTAGGTGTTCTGTCCCAACGATGGGTCTTTAGCTTCAAGCGCAGGGCTTCATCCAGCTTCTTGCCATCGCTGGCGGCCATGTTCATTTCCACGTTTTTGATTTTGCGCATGCCGGGAATAATGGTGTGCACATCGTTATTGCAGAGTATGAAGCGCAGCGCCATTTCGGGCATGGTCATACCAGCGGGTATCAACGCACGCAACGCCTCGGCATGGTCTACACTGGCGTTCAGATTCTCGGGCACAAAGTAAGTCGAGCGCCAATCGTCTTTGGGGAAGACGGTGTTTTTGGTAAGGGTGCCCGTCAGCGTTCCTTCATCGAATGGCACGCGGGCGATCACGCCAATGTCGAGCTGGCGGCAGAGCGGGAACAACTCGTCTTCCGGATTTTGGTCGAATATGTTGTAAATCACCTGCACGGCATCAATCAGGCCGGTTTTGAGTGCTTGTAGTACGTTGGCAGGCTCCCAGCGGTTTACGCTGATGCCGAAGTGCTGCACCTTACCATCGCGTTTTAACTTCTCAATTCCTTTTTTCCATTCATCGCGGTGCGCCCAACTGTCGTCCCACACATGGAATTGCTGCAGGTCGATGCGTTCCACCCGCAGGTTCTTCAAACTTTTCTCGGTGTATTCAATAATGTGGTCGGTAGGGTAGGTGTCTTCAATTTTGTACTCGGGTTTGGCGGGCCATTTAAAATTACGGGCGGGTATCTTGGTAGCCACGTACAGTTTTTTGTCCGGGTGCCGCTTCAGCAGGTCGCCCAGTATTTGCTCGCTTTTACCTGCGGCATAGGCCCAGGCCGTGTCGAAAAAATTACATCCCAGTTCTACGGAGCGGTCGAGCGCCTTTTCCATCTCAGCCTGGTCGGTGCCTGTCCAGCCGGCCAGGCCCCACATACCGTAACCCATTTCGCTCACCTGCCAGTGGGTGCGGCCAAATCTTCTGTATTGCATAATTATTTTGGTTCTGATTTCTGAAAACCAAAGTAACTAAAATTACCTCCTTCTAAAGGGATTTTGGATGATCAGCTGAGCCGAATTTAGGCGGGAATTTTCCTTTTAAAGATGTAAACGGTTTCCTCGCTGGAGGTTCCTGATTCTCCGCTGACCTCAAACGTTCGGTGATGCGAATTAACCAGAGACCAACCTTGTTGTCCGAGTGCATTGAGCTCTTTTATAATATCCTAACTCTAAAATCCTCCTTTTTGTCGGGCTTGATCACAGAAGGCTGATCAGCATTCGGTTGATAAATAGAAATGCTTGCCCCGGCCACGAGGTTTCTATACGATGTCTGAACAATCAACATCAGATACTCTTCTTTTGTGGCTTGGGTGGATTCATCCGCATTGCTTGATTGTGCATGGGAGGCTGTTACGACAAACAGCAAGAAAACAGTAAAGAGATTGTGTTTCATTTGTTCTTCTTTTCTTGTTAAAAACGTAAGTGTGTCCATCCCGGATGCATCATTTCGTAGATTAACTTCATCATTTTTATATTACTTTTGCCCCTCATTTTTCAACGCGAATGACCCTCGAACAAGAAATAGCAAAACGCAGAACCTTTGGCATCATCAGCCACCCCGATGCCGGTAAAACCACACTTACCGAAAAATTGCTGCTGTTTGGGGGTGCTATTCAAAAAGCCGGGGCGGTAAAGTCCAGCAAAATCAAAGACCACGCCCGCAGCGACTGGATGGAAATAGAAAAACAGCGTGGTATTTCGGTGGCCACCTCGGTGATGGGCTTTAATTATAAAGACATCAAGATCAACCTGCTCGACACGCCCGGTCACCAGGATTTTGCCGAAGACACTTACCGCACACTCACGGCCGTGGATAGTGTCATCATGGTGATCGACTGTGTGAAGGGTGTGGAAACCCAGACTGAAAAATTGATGGAAGTGTGCCGCATGCGCAACACACCGGTGCTCTGCTTCATCAACAAACTCGACCGCGAGGGCCGCGACCCGTTCGACCTGCTGGACGAAATAGAGCAGAAGCTGAACATAAAAGTGCACCCGTTGAGCTGGCCCATCAGCATGGGAAAAACATTCAAAGGCGTGTACAGTCTGTACGAGAAAAGCCTGAAACTGTTTACACCCAGCAAAACCACCATCGAAGACGAAGGCATAGAGATTTCTAACATCAACGATCCGGTGCTGGAGCAATATGTGGGTGAAACCAATGCCAAACAGTTGCGCACCGATGTTGAACTGCTGAACGGTGTCTATGCCGACCTGGACGTGCAGGATTATCTGGATGGAAAAGTAGCACCCGTATTTTTTGGCAGTGCCGTCAATAATTTTGGCGTGCAAGAATTGCTCGACACCTTTATTCGCTTTGCGCCCCAACCTGCTCCGCGCGAAACAACAGTGCGTTTGGTAAAACCGCAAGAGAACAAATTCACAGGCTTTATTTTTAAGATACACGCCAACATGGACCCTAAACACCGCAACCGCATCGCTTTCTTGCGCGTGTGTTCGGGCAAGTTCGAGCGCGGCAACAACTATTACCACGTGCGGCAAGAGAAGCCTATTCGCTTTTCTAACGCCACGGCTTTTATGGCGCAAGACCGTGAAACCGTGGATGAAGCCTGGCCGGGCGACATTGTGGGCTTGTACGACACCGGCAACCTGAAAATTGGTGATACCTTAACCGAAGGAGAGAAGTTGATGTACACCGGCATCCCCAGCTTCTCGCCAGAAATTTTCAAAGAAGTAGTGAACAAAGATGCCATGAAAACCAAGCAGCTGGAGAAAGGCTTGCTGCAATTGATGGAAGAAGGTGTGGCGCAATTGTTTACTTATGAATTAGGTAAGAAAAAAGTAGTAGGCGTAGTGGGCGCCCTGCAGTTCGAGGTGATTCAATTCCGCCTGAAGAACGAATACAGTGCCACCGTGGAATTTGTACCTCAGAACATTTACAAAGCCTGCTGGATCAGCAGCAAAAACGAGAAGAAACTGGCCGAGTTCATAGATTCGAAACAGCGCCACATCGCCCGCGACAAAGACGATAAGTTGGTGTTTATGGCCGAGAGCCGCGCCTGGTTACAAATGGTGCAGGATAACTTTCCCGACATCCGCTTCCACTTTACCTCCGAATTCAAGGATTAAAAAAGTCTGAAGTTTTGAGTTAACGATTCTGCTTGAAGAAGATGCCCGATATATTGTTTGAAGACAACCACCTGCTGGTGGTAAACAAGCCCGCGGGCATGTTGGTGCAGGGCGATGAAACGGGCGATGTTCCGTTGGTGGAATTGGCCAAAGAATATGTGAAGGAAAAATACCACAAGCCGGGTGCGGTGTTCATAGGGGTGGTGCACCGGCTCGACAGGCCCGTGAGCGGGGTGGTAGCCCTGGCCCGCACCTCCAAGGCGTTGGAAAGAATGAACGAGCTGTTTCGAAACCGCGACACGGCCAAAACCTACTGGGCTGTGGTGGCGGCTCCACCGACCCAACCGGCAGGCGCGTTGGTGCATTGGTTAGTGAAAGATGAAAAGAAAAATAAAACCACCGCCTATGTGCGGGAGTATCCGCAGGGCTTGCGCTCGGAATTATCGTATCAGTTAGTGGCAACCGTAGGTCGCTGGTCGCTGCTGGAAGTGAAGCCCATAACGGGGAGGCCGCACCAGATACGCGTGCAACTGGCCTATATGGGCTGCCCCATTGTGGGCGATGTGAAATACGGCTACCCCACACCCAACCCCGATGCCAGCATTTGCCTGCACGCCCGCGCGTTGTCGTTTGTGCACCCGGTGCGCAAAGAGCCAATAACGATTTCGGCACCCGCTCCGTCAACAGAAATCTGGAATACTTTTCTTTAGCCCGTAGCAACGCAACCGGTAAGCTGTATATTTGGCAGCATGAGTTGGGCGCAAAACCTACAGGCGCGTTGGAAAGTAAACAGCGTCTTTCAGGTAATCATCATCCTGGTGGTTTTTGCCTGCACGGGTTTTACGGTACTTTTTCTCAAACGACCGGTTTTTCAATACCTTTTCCCCGATGGCGTAGTGCCCCTCACCGCTTCCATACTTTACTGGGTCTTCATTTTTCCGATCTACAACATATTCCTTTTGTTCTACGGTTTTATTTTTGGGCAATTCCGCTTTTTTTGGGAGTTCGAAAAGCGTTTTTTCAACAGGATATTTTCTAAATTTAGCAGTCACAAATAAAACAATTAATATGAAGCAACTATTACTTTTTATTCTGGCCGTTGGTGCACTGGCTTCCTGTGCCCCCAACAAGTATGCTTACCACTTCGATAAGCACAACTATTATGCAGGGAAGAAGAACGCGCAAATGGAACAGGTGCAGCAACAGATTGTAGCTGCCCAGATGGAGGTGCAGGAGCAGCAATTGGCCGTGGCACCGCAAGAGTTGCAAGCCAACAGCGAGCCCGTTGCAGCCCCCGCCCACAACCAGTTGCTGAATAAAGTGCAGGCCATTGCCGAGAAATACGAGGCCCGCAAAGATGCCCCCGCAGCAGATGCAAAGGCTTTGCGCAAAGAGTTGAAGCAAGACCTGAAGGATCTGAAGAAAGAAATTAAGAAACACACAAAAGAAGAACTTGCCCCCAACAAGGCCGAAGAGGCTAAAGCAATGGACAAGAATCTGAAGATTGGTTTGATATTGTTGATTGCCGCAGCATTGACAACGTGGATATTCTGGCCTTTGGGTGCTGCCCTTTGGATTGCCGGTTTGATCTTCCTGATTATGTGGCTGGTAGAACAATAGCCTTAATCATTGTTTTTCCTCCGAAAGGCTTCCTGAAAAGGAGGCCTTTCTTTTTTTTCTAAAAAATTTATTTTTGCACCCGTCAAAAAAAATACCGGTGCCTTCTGTGCCGGTGCGTTCATAATTTTATTCATGGTTCTCAAAAAAATGATGTGAATGAACATTCGTATTGAAAACCTATCGAAACGCTATGGCCCGCAGCGGGCGGTAGACAACCTCTCCTTCGAGGTGAAGGCGGGTGAAATCCTCGGATTTCTTGGTCCCAACGGTGCGGGCAAAAGCACCACCATGAAAATGATAACCGGCTACATTGGCATTGGCGAGGGACAGATCTTTGTAGGCGATAAGTCAGTGGCCCTGCAGGGCGATGAAGTGAAAAAACACATCGGCTACCTGCCCGAAAACAACCCGCTTTACCTCGACATGCCGGTGATGGACTACCTGGAGTTTTGCGCCTCGCTGCAAGGGGTTAGCAGATCGCAAATTCCGGACCGGGTGCGCAAAATGATAAAAGTATGCGGGCTGAATGCCGAGAAGCACAAGAAGATTGGCGAACTGTCGAAAGGATACCGCCAACGCGTGGGGCTGGCGCAGGCCATGATTCACGACCCCGAAGTGCTGATACTGGATGAACCGACCACGGGCCTCGACCCGAACCAGATTGTAGAAATACGAAAACTGATTCGGGAGTTGGGTAAACAGAAAACGGTGATTTTGAGTACTCATATTCTGCCTGAGGTGGAGGCCACCTGCGATCGTATCCTCATCATCAACAAAGGCAAAATCGTGGCCGATGGCACGGCCGATAACCTGCGCAAGCAGGCAGAAGGTGCCGAGATACTGAAAGTACGCATTGAAGATGCCACCGCTGCCGAAGTACAGCACGAGTTAAATCGCCTGAAGAACGCAGACCGTGTGGAGTTGATCGACAAGAACCTGAACCGCTTCGAAGTGCATGCCCGCACGGGCACCTCGTGCAAGCGCGAGGTGTTTCAGCTTTGCGTGCAAAAGAATTGGGTGCTGAGCGAACTCATACCCCTCGAAACCCGGTTGGAAGATATTTTCAGAAACCTAACCATGAATTGATATGCATGCTATCTGGGTTATCGCAAAAAGAGAACTGGAGTCGTTTTTCGATTCGCTCATTGCATACATACTGTTGATTCTATTTCTGGGATTCAGCGGATTTTTTACCTGGCTCTACGGATCCGATGTATTTTTTGTGGGCCAGGCCAGCCTGCAGTCGTTTTTCAGCATTGCTTTTTGGACACTGTTTTTCTTTATACCCGCCCTTACCATGCGCCTGCTGGCTGAAGAGAAGAAAACGGGCACCATTGAGTTGCTGCTAACCAAGGCTGTAACCGACCGTGAGGTGGTGGTTGGGAAATTTCTCTCCACCCTGCTTTTAGTAGCCATCGCGTTGGCCTTTACCTTACCGTATGTGATTACGCTGGCCAATATTGGCAACATCGACTTAGGCGAGATAATAAGCGGCTACCTCGGGCTTCTGCTGATGAGTGCTGCCTACATCAGTATCGGCCTGTATGCCAGCAGCATTACAGGTAATCAAATTGTGGCTTTTTTGATGTCGCTTTTTATTGGCCTCTTTTTTCATTTGCTATTTGAGGTACTGGCAGGCAGCACCACGGGGTTCATATCGCAGCTATTCAATACCTTATCCTTATCGAGTCACTTCGAGAGCATTTCGCGCGGAGTGATAGATACACGCGACCTGGTCTACTTTCTTTCAATTGTTTTTGTGGGCCTTTTTCTTTCCGAACTGTCGTTAACCAAAAGAAATGCCGGTTAATTATGAAAAAGATTTATATATCTGTTTTTCTGGTGATGGCGATTGTGTTGATGCTTAACCTGGTGTCGAATGAATTTCACCTTCGCTTCGATTTTACCGAGGGCAAACAGTACACCTTAAGCCCCGCCACGCTCGACATATTGAACAGCCTGGAGGAGCCTGTAACCGTGAAAGCCTACTTCTCGGTAAATCTGCCACCCAGCATCAGTAAAACCCGGAAAGATTTTCAGGAGATGCTGATTGAATATGCCAACCATGCCGATGGCATGCTGCAGTACGAGTTTGTGAACCCGAATGAAAAAGAAGCCTATGAAACGGAGGCCGTGCAAAATGGCATTCAGCCGGTAATGATTAACGTGCGCGAGAAAGACCAGGTGAAACAGCAGAAGGCTTTTTTGGGCGCTACCGTTTCTCTAAACGACAAACAAGAGGTAATTCCTTTTATGCAGCCGGGCGCAGCCATGGAGTATGCGCTATCAACGGCCATCAAAAAAATATCGGTAACCGAAAAACCGGTGGTCGGTTTTTTACAAGGCCATGGCGAACCGGGTCTGAGCGAAATGCAACAGTTGAACCAACAACTGCAGGTACTCTACACCACGCAGGAAGTAACGTTAACAGACTCCACCGATATTCCGCCAAACATCACAACGATGGTGATTGTGCGCCCGCTCGACAGCCTGAGTAGCGCAGACATTTCCAGACTCGACAGTTTTCTGGCGCGGGGTGGCCGACTGGCTATTGCCCTGAACCGCGTGGATGGCAACCTTCAAAATGCATTTGGCTCGGAAGTTACCAACGGCCTAGAGGGCTGGCTGAAGATAAAAGGACTGGAGGTTGAACCTAACTTTGTGGTAGATGCCAAATGTGGAGCCGTAACCCTTCAACAGCAGCAAGGTTTTTTCACCATGCAAACGCAGATAGCGTTTCCTTACTTGCCCATTGTGGGCAAGTTCGCGGAGCATCCGGTTACCAGCGGGCTGGAAACGGTAATATTTGAATTTGCCAGTTCGGTAAAATTTGTTGGCGATACAACCAAACGCTTTACACCCCTCATTTTTTCGTCCGACAAATCGAACGTGATGCCCGCCCCGCAGTATTTTGATGTGCAAAAACAGTGGACCGAAGCAGACCTGCCTCTGCAGCAAATTGTGATGGGCGCGGCTCTTGAAGGAAAATTAGCTGGCAACACCGAATCGAAAATGGTGGTAATTGCCGATGGCGACTTTCCGGTGAACGGTGCAAGCCAGCAACCCCGCAGGTTGCAACCTGATAATGTAAACCTGCTGTCCAACGCCATCGACTGGCTGTCGGACGATACGGGACTGATTGCGTTACGCACCAAAGGCGTAACCTCGCGGCCAATAGATGAGTTGGAGGACGGAACCAAAACCATTTTGAAGTACACTAATTTCGCTTTGCCCATTTTGTTGGTGGTAGCTTATGGGCTGGTTCGCTTTCAACAAAACCGTATGAAGCGTTTAAAGAGAATGAGTTGGAACTATGAAGAAGATTAACAATAAGATACTGGTCGTTGCCTTGTTGGCCTTGGTAGGTCTGTTCGTTCTGTTGAAGATGTTCCGCTCTCCGCGACTGGAATCGAACCTGCGCAAGGAGTTGGTAGTGTTGGACACAGCCAAGGTTTCAGAGCTGCGTGTGGCGCCAGCCAGCAGAAAGGGTGAGGTGGTAAGACTGATTCGTGAAGGAAGGCAATGGATGGTGGAGAAAGAGGGTAAGAAGTGGTTAGCAGACGAGAGTTCCGTTAAAAGTGTGTTAGGTCTTTTGCAGAAGGTGGAGGCCCAAAGGATGGTGAGCCGAAAGAAGGAGAAGTGGGATACCTACCAAGTGGGAGAGAATGGCACCCAGGTATCGGTGTACTACGGAACAGACCTGCAGGCGAATGTTCACTTGGGAAAATCGGGGTTTAACCAGAGCACCGGAGGCATGTATGGCGGTGGTGCCTACACGTATGTGCGGCTGAGTGACGAAGACGAGGTGTATGTGGTAGATGGATTCCTCGAAACCACCTTTAGCCGTCCATTCAGTGATTGGCGCAACCGCAGTTTTCTTCGCGTTCCACGCGACCTGGTAACCAAAATTTCTTTTCGATACCCGGCCGATTCCAGCTTTGTGTTGGAGAAACGCGACTCTGTTTGGCTGGTGGATGGTACTCCGGCCGATCTGCAAAAGGTGTCGAACTACCTGGGCCACCTGGCAGTAAAAAACCTTTCGGGCTTTGCAGATGACTTTACGACTTCCGCTTCGCCCGATGTGCAAGTAACGGTAGAGGGCGCAGGCGCTACACTTGCCACCATAGAAGGTTGGAAACGTGACGGAGACTGGGTGCTGCGCGGTCCAGCGCAAAAAGAAATATATTTTTCAAGCCGTGGGTCTTCAGCAGATAAAGATCTGCTGATTGGAAAGAAGCAATTGTTGCCGCAGTAGTATTGCTACCGAGGCAAAAAGAAAGGGTTGCCAACCGGCAACCCTTTCTTTTTTAAGATCGTCATTCGGTTATTTGCTCAGTGCCTTCAACATGGTTTCGCCAATCAGTGCTGGCGACTCCACCACGTGAATACCGCACTCGCGCATGATTTTCATTTTTGCCGCGGCTGTATCTTCTGCCCCGCCAATGATGGCGCCCGCGTGGCCCATTCTCCGGCCAGGAGGTGCCGTTTGCCCGGCAATAAATCCCACCACCGGTTTCTTGTTCCCGTTTTCTTTCACCCAACGGGCGGCTACTGGCTCGTAGTTACCGCCAATTTCGCCAATCATTACAATGGCGTCTGTTTCCGGGTCGTTCATCAGCAGTTCCACCGCATTCTTGGTGGGTGTGCCGATGATCGGATCGCCTCCAATGCCGATGGCAGTAGAAACACCCAAGCCGGCCTTTACAATCTGGTCGGCAGCTTCGTAGGTTAGCGTTCCCGACTTCGAAACAATACCAATGCGACCTTTCTTGAAGACAAAGCCTGGCATAATACCTACTTTGGCTTCGCCTGGTGTAATAACACCGGGGCAGTTGGGGCCCACCAGCGTTACGCCTTTGTCTTTAATGTATTGCTTGGCGATCATCATATCCTTTACTGGAATTCCTTCGGTAATGGCGATGATTACCCTGATGCCTGCATCGGCCGCTTCCATGATCGAGTCGGCTGCGAAGGCGGGCGGAACAAAAATGATAGACACATCGGCTCCGGTTTTTTCAACGGCTTCTTTAACGGTATTAAAAACCGGCCTCCCCAGGTGTACCTGGCCACCCTTGCCGGGAGTAACACCACCCACCACGTTGGTGCCATATTCAATCATTTGGCCCGCGTGGAAGGTGCCTTCTGAACCGGTGAAACCTTGTACAATTACGCGGGAATTTTTATTAACGAGTACGCTCATGGAAGTGAAAAGTTAGATCACAAAATTAGGACAATATCGTTGCCAGCCAAACCACCGGCCGCGCAATAAAAGAGGCTGTTTCAAAAACCAATGTTTTGAAAAATCAACTTCGAATGGGCGTGAAAAGTAGAAAGTAAAGAGGCTGCCCTTTTGAGCAGCCTCCTACTTTTGCGAAAGTCGTTTTAAGATTTTATTGCTTGGGCAACTTTAGTTTGTTGCGCAGCAAAAACTCTTCGTAAGCCTCTTTGTAGGAAGGCACATCGGGGGCCATCTTAATGGCTTCTTCGTACGCGGTAATAGCATCTATGAAGAGTTTCTTTTCTTCGTAAAACCCTGCCATAATGAACTTGTTGAGTGCAGTTGCTTCTGCAAGTTCTCCACCAATCTCAGCGAGGTCTTTCTTTATCTTTTCCTGCTGGGCATTATTCATCTTTTTAATCAGGTGTTGCTCAGACTTACTGTTCCCGTCCGACTTAGACTTTACCTCTACCAGTATGGCAGACTCGTTGGCGAACTCGGGAGCCGATAGATCTATACGGGCAGTGGTTTCTGGTGTTTCAATTTTGGCCAGCTCGTCATCGAACATGTTCTTAAAGGTAACCACGTAAGGGCCGCCACTCTTGCTCGACTCCCAGTTGATGATGGCATAAGAGTTAAACACATCAGAGTACAGATTCTCGGGCAAAAACACCTTGATATCTTCCAGGCCGCGGTGTACCGCTCCGGTAGCGCTCAGCTTGTTTTTCTTCCCCTCTGCGTTGCTGCTCAATATGAAATCGGTATACTTATTCAGAACAGAAGAGCCACCGGTTAATTTGGCAGCCAGATCGGCTACTTTATAACTGCCAGCCTGGCGTAACTCCATGGGTTTGCCGGTAGCATGTATAAGGCCGATGTATGCGTTTTCGGAAACCTTCAACTCATCGCCAGATTTTAGGCTTGAGCCCGGTTTTATGGCCTGCCAAGAGTCGCCCGATTTTACCTCGTTGGTGCCTTTGTTGGCCATTACCTTGAAGGCATAGTCTTGCGCCTGTGCGGCATAAAAGGTGAAAATGAAGCCTACCAAAACAATTAAACTGCTGTTTTTCATGGGTTTGGATTGCATTAAATTCAAAGTTACAAATTCTATGTTGTTATCGATGCCTTTCATACCTCCTCTTTCTCTTTGGTAAGCGGAGGAATCTTTGCAAAGCCTAATTCCGCAAAAAAAGCCACAAAAGCTTTCAGAAATGTGCTGTAAAGTTCAAAACACGTGCCAACCAGTGCCACCGCAGCAAGGGTAATGGTAATATCCAGCTTAAAATCGAACCAGTCAAGAAACTCTATCATCAGGAAGGAGAACAGCAGTACCTGAATAATCTGCACGGTAAGACTGATCAGGTCAAACCAAATGGGTATGCGCTTGGTGATTTTCAAGAACAACGCCACATTAAGCATGACCACCAGGATGGCGATGGCGTATTGCTGCCATTCCTGCAATTCATCTATGTAATCTTCATTTAGAATCATAGAAACAATGTTGGCGTGCACCACTACACCATACATATCGGGGCGTGCCTTGCCGGCATAGATTTTATTGAGGGGTGTAAAAAACTTGTCGTCCCAAGAGGTGTCGCGTAAGTCCTTACCCAGAAAACCCATGATCACAATTTTATCTTTCAACATGCTGGGCACAAACATAGAGGTATCCAAGGCCTGCTCTACATCCAGCACCATGTAGCGGCTGGCAAAATTGGATGCCCCATGCCAGTCTACAATATTTCCACGGTAGTTGATGATTTCGCTTTTCTTCCCCCTGGCCAGAAATTTTTTTGTTTTCACTGAATCGTATTTCATGGCCATTTGCACGGAGAATGCATAGAGTGTTTCTCCGTTTACCTCCATTTTTGGGTTAAATCTTCTGCACGACTTCAGGTCTTCCTGGTCTGCGGCATCTGTTTCCAGGCTGGCGTAACCTTCTATCGCATTTCTGCGAAGGGCGGGGTCAGTTGTTTCCAGCGAGTCGTAAATGTCTATGTCGCCATGCAGAGCCACCAACGAATCGGTTTGTAAAAGTTTGGTTACTAATACCACATTGCCTGCCTGCTCAATAGCATCGCCAAAGGCTTTATAGGCAAGTGTGTCGTACAGTTCAGGGCAACTGAGCGAATCAGTTAGCCCACCGGGGCAGTTAAAAAAACTGTCTATGCCGATTACTTTAGGTTTGCACGAGGCAATGGCGCGTATTTGCCGGGCCACATCGCTGCGCGAAAGCTCCCCGATGTTTACAATCACTATATTGGTATCTATGGGTGGATCTTCGCGTATGGTTGAAAAGGCGATGTCTGAAAATTCCATATCGCCCAGTGCCTGCCCCAGCGGGTCGAAGGCGTTGAACAAGTTGAGACTGGATATTTCTTTGATGCCCCACAAAACACCAAATACAAATGCCGTTGCCGAAACGCAATCAATCAGAAATCTCTTCATAGCGTGGATAGTGGTAAAGCCGTGTGCTTAAAATTAAATATTTAGCTTTGGAACTCCTATCTGCTCTTTACTATGCGCAAGGTTCAGATGTCTGTTCAACAATTTGCTGAAGGTTTGCTGCGTGGCGATAAAGTTGTGCTGGGCCAGGCCATTACGCTCGTTGAGAGCCAGAAACCGGACGATGTGGCGTTGGCTGCACAACTTATACATTCCGTGTTACCCCACACCGGCCAATCGGTTCGGGTAGGTGTTAGCGGAGTGCCAGGCGTTGGCAAGAGTACTTTTATTGAGGCCCTGGGTAAATACCTTACCAGTTTGAAAAAGAAGGTGGCGGTGTTGGCCATCGACCCTACCAGCGTACGCACGCACGGCAGCATATTGGGCGACAAAACCCGCATGGAAGAATTGGCCAAAGACGAGCGGGCTTTTATACGCCCCACCGCTAGTGGCGGCCGGCTGGGCGGTGTGGCCGGCCGAACCAGGGAGGCAATATTATTATGCGAGGCGGCCGGATACGAAGTAATACTAATTGAAACCGTTGGAGTGGGGCAGTCGGAAACGGCCGTGCGCAACATGACTGACTTCTTCATGCTGCTGATGCTGGCCGGAGCGGGTGATGAACTGCAGGGCATTAAGAAGGGCATTGTAGAAATGGCAGACGCGCTGGTGATCAATAAAGCCGATGGCGACAACCTGGCCCGCGTTAAAAGTGCTCAGGCCGACCTGCAACAGGCCATTCATTTTTTACCATCGCACCCGTGGGGTTGGCAAGTGCCGGTGTTAACCTGCTCGGCTCTTGAACGAAGAGACATAGATAAAGTGTGGGGCGCAGTAGAAAAATTCTGCGAAGAGGCGAAGCAAAAAAAAGTTTTTGATGAAAACCGCAGTCGTCAGCAGGTTAACTGGATGCACGAAGCATTTGATCAGGAACTCAGGCAATTAGTAGAAAAGTCCGAAGGCATGACAGCATTGCGGCATCAGCTGGAAGAAGATGTACGGTCGCACAAAAAGTCGGCACCCGAAGCCGCCCGCCTGTTGCTGCAAACCTGGCAAGAAAAAAATACACCCGGTTAGCCGGCATGTTCAATCGTTTACGCCCGTTCGCTTTTTTGCATTGTGAATTACCTTTCTATTTTTGCACCCCCGCCAAAGGGAATGCATGCAGATAAAAGACTTACAATTCGAAAAGAGGATAGAGGAGACAGAGCTGTTGAAGAAAGTGCAGGCATTGGCTGCGCAAATTAACAGCGACTACGAAGGTAAAACACCCCTGTTTCTGCCCGTGCTCAATGGCTCTTTCATGTTTGCAGCCGATTTGCTGAAGCACATTACACTGCCGTGCCGTGTTTCTTTTGTGAAGGTGTCTTCCTACAATGGCACCAACAGCACCGGCCAGCTAAAAACACTTATAGGCCACGAAGAGAGCCTTTTTAACCAGGACGTTATTATTGTGGAAGACATTGTAGACAATGGCCTTACCATCACGCGCATTGTAGACGAACTGCGTAGCCTCGGAGCACGGTCGGTTGAAGTGGTGAGTTTGCTGCGCAAAAAACCAGCACGCGAAAAGAACATTGACGTAAAGTATGTAGGCTTCGATCTGGACGAAGAGTTTGCACTTGGCTATGGGCTGGACTACGATGGGCTGGGCCGCAACCTGCGCCACCTGTACGTAAAGGTTTAGACTTCGCTTTCGTATATTCGCAGATGCACACGCTATTTTAGTTACCTAAAACCTACCTCATGATCAATCTTGTTTTATTTGGCCCTCCCGGTGCAGGAAAAGGAACGCAGAGCGAAAACATCATTAAGAAGTATAACCTGTCCCACATCTCTACAGGTGATCTGTTCCGTAGGCATCTGAAGGAAGGGACCCCATTGGGAAAGTTGGCGCAGCAATTTATGGACGAAGGCAAACTGGTGCCCGACCAGGTGGTGATCGACATGGTAGACGATAAGATAAGAAACGATGGTAAAGTGAATGGGTATATTTTCGATGGCTTCCCCCGCACGGTGGCGCAGGCAGAAGCCCTCGATCAATTAATGAATAGCAAAGGCACACCCATCTCGTGCATGATTTCGCTGGAAGTGCCCCGCGAAGAACTAAAGAAACGCCTGCTCAACCGCGGTCTCACTTCCGGAAGAACAGACGACCAAGACGAGAACAAGATCAACACCCGCATACAGGTGTACCTGGACGAGACCCTGCCCGTTGCCAATTACTACCAGCAGCAGGGCAAACTCAACGCGTTGAATGGCGTGGGCACCATCGATGGCATCTTTGCCAACATTTGCCAGGTGCTCGATAAGCACGTGAAATAATCTTTCCCCTACTTTTATCCTATGTCTTCGCCCAACTTCATTGACTATGTAAAATTTCATTCGCGTTCGGGCAAGGGCGGGGCGGGATGCTTGCACTTTCATCGTGAAAAATTTGTAGAGAAGGGAGGCCCCGATGGGGGCGATGGCGGAAGAGGTGGCCACGTGATTCTGAAAGGCAACGCACAACTGTGGACGTTGCTGCACCTGAAATACCGAAAACATATTCTGGCGGAAAACGGCCATCCGGGCGAAGCGCAAAATCGCACGGGTGCGGCCGGCCGCGATGAAATTATTGAAGTGCCCCTGGGCACGGTGGCACGGCATGCCGATACCAACGAAGTACTCTGCGAAATCAATTCCGATGGCGAAGAGTTTATTCTTACACCGGGGGGGCGTGGCGGCAAAGGCAACTGGTTTTTTGCTACCTCCACCAACCAGGCACCGCAGCATGCACAACCAGGCGAACCCGGCCGCGAAGAGTGGGTTATCTTGGAACTGAAACTATTGGCCGATGTGGGGTTGGTGGGCTTCCCCAACGCAGGCAAGTCTACTTTGCTTTCGGTGGTTTCTGCTGCCAAACCAAAAATTGCCGACTATCCCTTTACCACACTTACGCCTAACCTGGGCGTGGTTCCTTACCGCGATGACCGTTCGTTTGTAATGGCCGATATACCCGGCATCATCGAAGGCGCGGCCGAGGGGAAGGGACTCGGTATTCGTTTTCTTCGTCACATAGAGCGCAATTCGTTGTTGTTGTTTATGATTCCTGCCGACAGCAAAGACATCCGGGAGGAATACCAGATACTGTTGAATGAACTGCGCAAGTATAACCCCGAGCTGCTCGATAAAAAGCGCCTGCTGGCCATTACCAAAAGCGATATGCTGGATGACGAGTTGAGGGCGGAGCTGAAAAAAGAAGTACCCCCAGAAGTGCCCTCTTTGTTTATTTCATCGGTAGCCCAGCAGGGCATTGCCGAGTTGAAAGACCTGATCTGGAAACACCTGCACTAAAAACCGCCAAGTTGACACTTTGCCGGGGTTGGCAAAATTCTTGTCATCTTGCGACCTAACCAAGTTTGAAGCGTAATGGACAACACGATTGAATCGGAAAAAGAGGTAACAAAAGCTGACGAAACAGCAGAATCACAGGCAAATACAGCACCCGAGGCTGTAGAAAACACGCAGGATACAGGTGCTATGAAAAAACTTCAAGACGATTTGGCAGAGGCAAAGGACAAATATGTGCGCTTATATGCCGAGTTCGATAACCACCGGAGGAGGACAGCCAAAGAAAAGCTGGAGATGATTCAAACCGCCAACGAACAACTGATCAAGGCACTACTGCCCATTGCCGATGACTTTGAAAGGGCTGAGAACTCTTTCAAAGACAAAAACGATAAGGAAGCAGAGGGTTTTTTTCTGATCCATAACAAATTCAAAAAAACGCTTGAGCAATATGGCGTAAAGGCCATGGAAACCGGCAAAGAGGCCGACTTCAATCCCGATTTGCACGAGGCCATTACCCAAATTCCGGCCCCGGACGAGAAGTTGAAGGGAAAAATTGTGGATGTGGTAGAGAAAGGCTACTTGCTGAACGAAAAGGTCATTCGCTTCGCGAAAGTGGTGGTGGGTAGTTAGATCCGTTGGGTGAAGTGTAAACCCGCTCGAGGCGCTGATCTGATTTAATTGCAGGAAAATGGCAAAAAGAGATTACTACGAAATACTGGGCGTAAGCAAAAATGCTTCTGCCGAAGAAATAAAAAAGGCCTACCGCAAGGTGGCCATTCAGTTTCACCCCGACAAGAATCCGGGCAACAAAGAGGCAGAAGAAAAATTCAAAGAGGCAGCTGAGGCATACGAGGTGTTGAGCGATGCCGACAAGCGTGCCCAGTACGATCGCTTTGGCCACGCCCGCCAGGGCAATGGCGGCTACGGAGGGCACCACATGAACATGGAGGATATCTTCAGTCAGTTCGGAGATATCTTTGGTGGTGGTGGCAGTCCGTTCGATAGTTTTTTCGGTGGAGGTGGGTCGCGCCAGCGCAAAGGCTCTAACCTGCGCATTAAGCTAAAGCTTACCCTCGAAGAAATTGCCAATGGCGTAGAGAAGAAAATTAAAGTGCACCGCCTGGTGCGTGCAGAGGGTGTTTCTTACAAAACCTGCTCCACTTGCCAGGGCTCCGGCCAGGTGCGCAAGGTGGTTAATACCATGTTGGGGCAAATGGTCTCCTCTAGTACGTGCCCTAATTGCCAGGGAAGTGGTCAGGTTATTGACAAGCGCCCTCCCGGTGTAGATAGTTCAGGACTGGTCTCTAAAGAAGACCTTATTACGGTTAAGATACCTGCCGGGGTAAGCGAGGGCATGCAGCTATCTATGTCGGGCAAGGGGAATGAGGCCCCGGGCGGTGGCCTTCCGGGCGACCTGCTAATCGTCATTGAAGAGCAGGAAGACAAGGTGCTGAAGCGCGATGGCAACAATATTATTTACGATTTGCACATCAGCTTTATCGATGCAGCCATCGGAACCACGGTAGAAGTTCCCTCCATTGGCGGCAAAGTGCGCCTGAAAATTGAACCAGGCACCCAAGCCGGCAAAATACTGCGGCTGCGTGGCAAGGGCTTGAAAGACATCAACGGCTATGGTGCGGGCGATCAGTTGATTTACGTGCAGGTTTGGACACCCAAAAAGCTGACGGCCGAAGAGAAGGCCAAACTGGAGAGCCTGCGAAACTCGCCCAACTTTCAGCCTCACCCCGACAACAGCGAAAAGGGATTTTTCGAACGCATGAAGGAGTACCTTTCTTAACAGGTATGCCATCCCTAAAATTTCGGTAACCCTGAGCGGTTTTGTGCGTTAAAACCAAATTGTAACTGTTTATTTCCGGCAATTTGCGCTGTTTTCTTACATCGCTCAACCGGAACACTAACCGAACCGTACAAAGCCAGACATGGGGAAACTTCTGTCGATAGGGATTTTAACCGTAGGCCTTTTTGGTGGCGCTTTTGCGCAAATCAAAAAGCAGTTTACTGTGGAGAACCCCGAACAATGCAAAGACATTAGGCTGAGCCTGAAAGCAAAAACCGGCAATTGCTACATACGCCCCAGCCAAAGCAGCGACATTCTTAATATTTATAGCAACCAGGACCTGGACGAGTACGCCCACTCTTTCAAAAACGAAATCCGTAACGGCACCTGCCTGGTAAAATTAGCCCTCGAACACGAAAGCCAGAAAGGGGTGGGTAAAATGATTACCTACCAGGTTTTTGGTGGCGAAGAAAAAATAGACGACAAACTGTGGAAGGTTTACCTTACCGATTCCAAGCCCTACGTGCTCGACCTGGAGTATGGCCTCGGCCTGGCAAGCGTAGACCTGTCGGGGTTGGCTATCAGCAGGTTGAAAATTAATACCGGTAGTGCCGATGTAAACGTAGCCTACAGTTCGGGCCTGGAAAACAAAGTAACCATGGACACCTTTGCCGTAAAGGTAGATGTAGGGTCTTTGAACGTGCGGCAAATGCACCTGGCCAAATCAAAGTTGGTATTGGCCGATGTGGGTTTTGGCAACATGTTCCTCGATTTTTCTGAAAGACCTTTGGTGAACAACCACATTGTGGGCAGCGTAGGGGCCGGTAACCTGGTTATCATGCTACCCGACAGCGAAGTGCCCGTAATGGTGAAGATAAACGAATCGTGGCTGTGCAGCGTCAACCTTTCCAAGAGCCTTCACAAAATTGGCGCTAACACGTTTGTCAATGCGGCCTACGAGCGCGACAGCAAAAACGCCCTCACTTTCGATCTGGACGTATCGCTTGGGAAAATCGTTTTCAAAGAAAAGTAGCCCTCGCCACCCAAGCCAAAATTCTAATCTGCCCCCCGTGTAATTCTCGTAGTTTTTTCGCTACTTATCGGTTTATATAAACCCCAACAGTAGTGGAAGCATTAACAGCCAAAGGCGTAACCAAGCAATACGCACAGCATACCGCGCTCGATCAGGTAAGCCTAACGATACCCGAAAAAACCATCTACGGCTTGTTAGGCCCCAATGGTGCCGGCAAAACCACCTTCATCCGTATCATTAACCAGATCATCAACTCCGATGCGGGCGAAATACGGATATTCGGAGAGCCACTTCACGAAAAACACATCGAAATAATCGGCTATCTGCCGGAAGAGCGCGGGTTGTATAAAAAAATGAAAGTGGGCGACCAACTGCTGTACCTGGCCCAACTCAAGGGCCTTAGCCGCCACGAAGCGCTTTCGCGGATTAAAGTGTGGTTAGAGAAGTTTCAGATCAAAGACTGGTGGCACAAAAAAGTGGAAGACCTCTCGAAAGGGATGGCACAAAAAGTGCAGTTCATATCCACGGTTCTCCACCAACCCAAACTCATTATCCTCGATGAGCCCTTCTCCGGTTTCGACCCCGTTAACGCGCAGTTGATTACCGATGAAATACTCAACTTGAAAGCCCAGGGCAGCACCATTATCTTCTCTACCCACAGAATGGAAACGGTAGAATCGCTGTGCGACCATATTGCAATGATCAACAAATCGAAAAAAGTGCTGGAGGGTTCCAAAAAAGAGGTGAAAGACAGCTACAAAACCAACACCTTTTTGGTAGAACACAAGGGGAGCATTAACCTGAGTAATGGAAATTTTCAGGTAACAGGAACCAAACCTGTGGCAGAGAATCATTTCGAGTCGGTAATAAAGGCAGAAACACTTTCCTCGCCCAACGACTTGCTGCAGGCGCTTATTCAGCAGGCGGAGATTTACCGCTTCGAACAGAAGTTGCCCACCATGAGTGAAATCTTCATCAGCCTGGTAAAGGCCGAAGGTGACGAAGCGCTATTGAAACATTTACAGGAAGCCTAAACCCCATTACAACATGAACAAAGTCTGGTTAATAATACAGCGCGAATTCCTGAACCGCGTACAGAAAAAATCCTTTCTACTCACCACCATCATTGTGCCGCTCATCATTCCGGCCGTAATGGGTGGGTTAATTTATTTTATGATTCGCGAGGCAGAAAACGCCAAGCCCGACACCATTCAATTGCTGGATGAAACCGGCAAGTTTCCATTGGAGAGTTCAAAGAAGTTTGTCATCCTGCCAATGGAGGGATCGATAGAAACCGCCAAAAAGGTGTTTCAGGAGTCGGATCATTTTGCGCTGCTGTACATACCCAATACCGATATCAATAACCCGCAAGGCATTACTTTGTATACCAAAGAGAGCCAGAGCGTGGAAAAAATAGGCAACATAGAGCGCATGCTTACCGATATAGTGAAGGACTTTAAGATGGAGCGCTACAACGTGGACAAAGAAACCATGCGCGACATACGCACCACCAAAGTATCTGTTAACGAAGTGAGCCTGTCGGAGAGCGGGGAGGAGAAGTCCAGCAACACGGGTATTCTATACGGGTTAGGAATGGCCCTTGGTATTTTGATGTACATGTTTGTGTTCATCTATGGTATCCAGATTATGCAAGGCGTAATAGACGAAAAGACTTCCAAAATTGTAGAGGTGGTGGTGTCGTCTGTAAAGCCTTTTCAGTTGATGATGGGCAAAATCCTCGGCATTGCTTCGGTGGGCATTGTGCAGTTCCTCATCTGGATCATACTCATCACCACCGTAACCGGTTCGGTGCTTGGTTATTTTGGTTTGAAGATGCCGCAGCAGCAGGCCATGGAGCAGGTAACGCAACAGTTGAGCGAGGAGGAGGCCGAAGCCGTAAAACAGTCTACACCGGCACCCGCCTTCCTCAACAACATCAGCCAGATACCTTTTGGCAAGGTGGCCTTTCTGTTTTTGTTCTACTTCCTGGGCGGCTACCTGCTGTACGGAGCACTCTTTGCCGCAGTAGGGTCTGCTGTCGATTCTATTCAAGAGTCGCAGCAGTTTCAGTTCCCGATAACGTTACCGCTATTGATTGGCTATTTCGGGTTGTTTATGTTCGTACTGCGCGATCCGCACGGGCCCATCAGCTTCTGGCTGTCGGTAATACCGTTTACGGCACCGGTAGCCATGGTAGGGCGCATAGCCTTTGGAGTGCCCACCTGGGAGCTTGTTTTGTCGATGGCATTGCTGGTAGGCGGATTCCTTTTCACCACCTGGATAGCGGGCCGCATTTACCGCGTGGGTATTTTAATGACGGGCACTAAAGTAAACTACAAGGTTTTGGCCAAGTGGTTTATGATGAAATGATCTTGTAGAAATACAAACCGTGTTCAGAAAACCGGATGAATACCTCATCCGGTTTTTTTGTTTAATTTGATTGCGCATGGCTGTTCTGCGATCTACCCTGGCATCTATGGAGTTCTACAGAGACAACTCCAACCTGAAATGGGTTATCCTGGTGGTTTCGGTCATCATCAGTATTGGGTCGATCTATTATACCAACGTGTTAGTTAACCAACTGAAAGACCGGGAGCGCAACCAGGTAAAGCTGTATGCGCGTGCCCTGGAATACACCATTAACGACACCGACAACAATATCCTTTTCATTACCGAAGAGATCATCAATAAAAACAGTTCCATTCCCACCATTCTTACCAACGAACAGGGGGAGTTTGTCTTTTTTGCCAATATCGACATCGATTCTAACTTGTCTTTGGCCAATCGCAACCGCATTTTGGTGAAGGAATTGATCGACATGAAGCGCACCTACCCGCCCATCGAAATATTATTGAAAGACCCCAGCACGCAGGAAATTTTCGGCAAGCAGTATGTGTATTACAAAAACTCGTTTCTGCTTACGCAGTTGATAGCCTACCCGTATATTCAGCTTTCGGTGATTGCCATCTTTGGCTTTATCTCTTACCTGGCCTTCAACTATTCTAAAACAGCCGAACAAAACCGTGTGTGGGTGGGGCTTGCCAAAGAAACCGCGCACCAGTTGGGTACGCCCTTGTCTTCTCTGATGGCCTGGATTGAAGTGCTGCGCGATGACCCTGAAATAAAAAACCGCGGCATTGCCGAAGAATTAGACAAAGATGTAAAGAAGCTGAAGGTAGTAACCGAGCGTTTCTCCAGCATTGGCTCTACACCTGTATTGAAAGAGGAGAACGTGTACAGCCTCATTCAAAACGTGATCAGTTACCTTCAGCCGCGGGTATCATCGCGCATTAATTTCGAGTTGTACACGCTGAGCGAAACCATTTCGGCACAGGTGCACGCCCCGCTTTTTGAGTGGGTAATTGAAAACCTGTGTAAAAATGCCGTAGATGCCATGGGCAGTGCGGGCACCATCGCCATCAAAATTCTGCGGGGCAATGAAAACCGTGTGCTGATCGATATTTCTGATACCGGCAAGGGTATACCCAAAACCAATCTGGCCAATGTTTTTAAACCAGGCTTTACCACCAAAAAACGGGGCTGGGGGCTGGGGTTGGCGCTGGCCAAGCGCATCATCGAAATGTATCACGGGGGGCGCATTTTTGTGAAATCATCCGAAGAAAATGCCGGTACTACGTTTCGCATCGAACTGCGTAGCACGCTCAGGTAAAATCGGTGCTTTTTGCGTTAAAAACTGATTCTTTTTGAAAGGCAAACCTTTGGCAAAGCCATCGAAACCACTACTTTTGCGCTCGGATTTTAAGACCCCATCAAAAGGGTTCTAAAGTCGCTGAAAATCAAGAGAATCAATCCTTCCGATCTAAAAAGTAAATTGTTTAGTCAATGGCTAATTTTGGTAAAATCACCCAGGTAATCGGTCCGGTAGTAGACGTTGCGTTTGACGAAGCCGGATCCAAACTGCCCAATATTCTAGATTCACTCACCGTAACCAAAACCGATGGCACCGTGGTGGTGCTGGAGTGCCAGCAGCACCTGGGCGAAGACCGCGTGCGTACCATTGCGATGGACGGAACCGAGGGTCTGGTGAGAGGAATGAAGGTGACCGACATCGGGGCTCCGATTCAGATGCCTATTGGCGAAGACATCAAAGGCCGTCTTTTCAATGTGGTAGGCCAGGCTATTGATGGTATACAGCAGCCTAAAGGCGACAAGTCGCTGCCCATTCACCGCGCTGCACCCGCCTACGAAAACTTGTCAACTTCTACCGAGGTTCTCTTTACCGGTATTAAAGTAATCGACTTGATTGAGCCCTATGCAAAAGGGGGTAAAATTGGTTTGTTTGGTGGTGCCGGTGTGGGTAAAACCGTATTGATTCAGGAATTGATCAACAATATCGCGAAAGCGTATTCTGGTCTTTCAGTGTTTGCCGGTGTGGGCGAAAGAACCCGCGAAGGTAACGACTTGCTGCGCGAAATGATTGAGGCAGGTATTGTGGATTACGGGCCTGAGTTTTTGAAGTCGCTACATGAAGGCGGATGGGATTTGAGCAAGGTAGACCACGATCGCCTGAAAGAATCGAAGGCTACCTTTGTGTTTGGACAGATGAACGAGCCCCCCGGAGCCCGCGCACGTGTGGCCCTGTCGGGTCTTACGGTAGCTGAATACTTCCGCGATGGCGATGGTTCTGGCAAAGGCCGCGACATCCTCTTCTTTATTGACAACATCTTCCGCTTTACGCAGGCAGGTTCTGAAGTATCGGCTCTGTTGGGTCGTATGCCTTCTGCCGTGGGTTACCAACCTACCCTGGCTACCGAAATGGGTGCCATGCAAGAGCGCATCACCTCTACTAAGAACGGGTCTATTACTTCTGTGCAGGCCGTATACGTACCTGCCGATGACCTGACCGACCCTGCCCCCGCTACCACATTTGCGCACTTGGATGCCACCACTGTATTGAGCCGTAAGATCGCTGAATTGGGTATCTATCCTGCTGTAGACCCTTTGGACTCCACATCAAGGATTTTGCGTGCCGATATAGTGGGTGACGAGCACTACTCATGCGCGCAGCGTGTGAAACTGATTTTGCAGCGCTATAAGGAATTACAGGACATCATCGCCATTCTGGGTATGGATGAATTGAGTGATGAAGACAAAACGGTGGTGCACCGCGCAAGACGTGTGCAGCGCTTCTTGTCGCAACCATTCCACGTAGCCGAAGCCTTTACGGGTTTGAAGGGTGAGTTGGTGGATATTAAAGATACCATCAAAGGTTTTAACATGATTATGGATGGACAGGTAGACCATCTGCCTGAAGCGGCCTTTAACCTGGTAGGTACCATTGAACAAGCCATTGCCAAGGGCGAGAAGTTGTTGGCTGAGGCGAAATAGCAGTAACGAATCCTTTGGAGAGTTTGAGTGCAGCCACATGTGCAAACTTTCCAATGGATCAATTTTCAAATTCTCCTTATGCATTTAGAAATCATCACACCCGAGAAGAAAATATTTGAAGGCGAAGTAACGCTGGCTACGTTTCCTGGTGCCGATGGCTCGTTTCAGATTATGAAAGACCACGCTCCTTTGGTGAGCTTGCTGACAGAGGGTGTGGTAGAATACAAGGGCAAAGACGCCTCTGCAAATGTAAGAATTACCGGTGGGGTGGTAGAGGTGCTGAAGAACAAAGTGATTGTTCTGGCCGATGGTATTAAAGAGTGATTGATTGCTCAATCACTCTGTTTTCCTTAAGTTTTAGAAAGCTGTTCTGAATTCTTTTTCCAGGTAGGCATTCAGGTTGTCCAGGCTCGAGAAAGTTTCCATTTTTTCGGGTTGAAGGTCCACATCATCGTTCTGATAAGTTACCTCCACAAAGAAATCTTTTACCATGTATAGGTAAACCTTGCGTCCGTTTCTATGGCGTGTTCCCAGCATAATCCCGTTCTCCTTCAGGTACTCAATCTTCTTGCTTTCTGCGAAGTACCGAAACATCAATTTAAGCCACATAGTTGTACTTGTTTTTTTACTTTACAACGCCAAAGAAACGAGGTAGACGCAACATGGTAAAAACGGCCCTGTTTGGGGCAGCTAAGGTTTGGGGTCTTAAATGCATGGGGGGCATTTTATTGGCAAAAGCGGGCCAAACCTTACAGCCGGTAGCGAGGCCGAATTAGCTATTTTGGATAGTTTTCACAGGTTCGGCCGTGTTTTTTTGATGGTAATGCAAGAAATATTGCGCCCCCTCACCAATTGTCGTAATTAAGAAATTGGCAACCTGCCTTGCGAAGGTTTTGCGGGGTTTACAGCAGCTCGTTGGCCAGGTTGGCCAGCTCCGAGCGTTCGCCTTTTTCCAGTGTTACGTGGGCATAAAGCTCGTGGTCTTTCAGCCGGTCTATCAGGTAAGAAAGGCCATTGCTTTGCGAATCCAGGTAAGGCGTGTCTATCTGGTGTATGTCGCCCGTGAAGATGATCTTGGTGTTTTCGCCCGCTCGCGTGATGATGGTTTTCACCTCGTGGGGTGTCAGGTTCTGCGCTTCGTCTACAATGAAGCAGATGTTAGACAAACTGCGCCCGCGGATGTATGCCAAGGGAGTAATCACCAGTTTTTCGTTCTGCACCATTTCGGTGATTTTGGAATACTCCTTGTCGCTTTCGCTGTATTGGTTCTGTATGAATTTCAGGTTATCCCATAGCGGCTCCATATAGGGGTTCAGCTTCGATTTGATGTCGCCCGGCAAATAGCCAATGTCTTTGTTGCTCAAGGGCACAATAGGCCGTGCCAGGTAGATTTGTTTGAAGTCGCGCTTTTGCTCAAGCGCAGCGGCAAGTGCTATCAAAGTTTTGCCGGTACCTGCCACACCCTGCATCGATACCAGTTTTATTTCTGGTTTCAGCACGGCATGAATGGCGAAGGCTTGTTCGGCATTGCGTGGTTTTATGCCATAGGCGCTGCGCTTCTCCACCTGTTCTACCATGCCGTTTACTGAGTTGTAGAAAGCCAGCACTGATTTCTTGCCACTCTTTAAAATGTAGTAGTGGTTTTTCATGGGCTTATGCTGGCTGGCCAGCACCTCATCGGGTGGGCAGTAACCTTTTTCGTACAGCAGGTTAATGATGTTGGGGTCTACATCTTCAATCACCGTTCTGCCCGTATAAAGCGAACTGATGTTTTGAATTTTGCCGGTGGTATAATCTTCGGCCTGCAGGCCCAGGGCTTTTCCTTTCAGCCGCAGGTTAATGTCTTTCGACACCAGAATCACCTTGCGGTTTTTTTCTTCTTTTTGAAGCTGTAGTGCAGCGTTGATGATGCGGTGGTCGGCCTTGTCTTCATTAAAAACTTTGTTTGCATCCACCGAGCCGTTGCCACTGGTGTCCATCAAAACCTTAAAATTGCCCTTCCCCTTACCGTTAATGGGGTTCCACTGATGCAGCATCTGGTCCTTGGCCAGTTTATCGATCAGGCGAATAAACTCGCGGGCTTCAAAGTTCTTGGTATCGTTTCCTTTTTTGAAATTATCGAGCTCTTCCAGCACGGTAATGGGTATCCCTATGTCGTGCTCATCAAAATTCAGTATGCTGTTGTGCTCGTAAATAATAACGGAGGTATCTAACACAAAAATTTTCCGGTTCGCTTTACCAGATGCGTGGTTGTCTTTCTTGCTCTTTGCCATAGCTTAAAAAGTAGGTATAAAAAAATCGCGAAGACAAGTTCCCTACAGTGGCATAAAACTACCTTGTATGGAATCTGTACTTCGCGACATCAATCTGATTAGCTAAAGCTAACAAAACGTTGCGAAGAAAAACAAGTATTCGATTTAATCTTTTTGTTACCCCGCCACCGGGGCGTAAAGATCGGGCTGGCCGGGTGTAACTTTCAGCACGTTGGCCAGCACCAACGTTACCAGTTTCCGCGAGGCAACGAACGGCTTTATGGAAGCCACTCTGCAAAATTCGGCCAGCGTAATATTCTTGTGTTCGGCCAGGTATTTCATCAGCACACTTTCGTGATGCCCGTACCTGAACTGGATGTTGCGTGCAGATTTCCTTCGTCTCACAATTTCCTGCATCTCGCGGCTGGCTTTCACGCTGGTATCCTTCACGCGAATGTAAGTGGCCGGTGGCTCACCCTGTTGAACCAACCGGTGAGGTCTTCGGTTGCTTACCGGCACCTCGAAGGCAACTACAAATTTCTTCCGGGAGAGTGCGATGATTTTTTTCTCGTAGCTGAGTTGCGGCCGGCAGTGCATGCGCAGAGCCGTTTCCAGCGTGTGAATTTCTTCCTCCGGATATTTCACCCCAGGTAAGGAGCCATCGTCATCCACACCAATCAACAACTGGCCGCCTTCCGTATTGGCAAAGGCAATTAATTCGCGAACTATTTTTTCAGGGAATGCTGCTTTTCTTTTAAACTCTAGGTGCAGGCCCTCTCCCTGCGCCACCCTTTTTTTCAGGGCGGCTAACTCGGTGGGCTGGTGCAAAAGCGTTTCCTGAAGTTTCATAGCAACGGATCATACAGCAAGATTGAAAAATATCAGCGTCTGCCGCCACCCATTGCCTGGTCATCATTGTCTTCATCGTCCTCCTCGTCTATCTGTCCGGTTTTAGGCATTGTAAACATGCTGCTGAGCAAGTCTTTGAATTGAAGCCCGGCCGTGAGGTAGTTTTTACTGATCATGCTGAACTCTGCCAAGCCGTGAAGCGCAAACTCCATCAGAAATAATTTGACTGCTGTTTCCTGTCCGCGGTGAAACTCGTTGATCAGGTCCACCAGGCCGGGTACCGATTTCAATGTGCGCTCGTAATCCACATTCGGCATGTCGTTCAGTATGTCGATGGTGTTTCCCTC
>JBMOLS010000064.1:0-36783 GCA_049324055.1 Bacteroidota bacterium
GCTTTGGCTGTGCGAAGGATTTTGCGCGGCCACTCGCGAAGCCCTTGACTTATTTGGAGCGGTGGCTACCTTTGCCTGTGAGGAAGCAATGCCAGCCCGACTGTCAGATCAAGTCTTAGCTATTACAATTGATCGAACTGTTGGCGCAAAGTTGCCCGTTGTATTCCAATGTTTGTGCCTTCAACTTAACCGCACTAAACTGGATGACAATCAATAAGGATAGTAATCTTAGGTTGCTCAGAGGTTTAGGCATTGAAAGTAAATTCGTTTACCCTACAGATGCTATTCTGCAAGTCATGCAATCTCAAAACCTAATGATACTGTTGAATGGGAAATACTGTTGAATGGGAAAAGAAATAAAATATAACGTGTGTTATACAAGAATTGAATTAGGACAGAAACCTGTTCAAATTGATAAAAAAACAGGGCCAGCTCCGTAGAAATACGGTGCATGCTTAATGTATGGATTTTTGAATCTACTTCAATTTATCTATGCTTTTGACGTAAGCATGCCGCATTTGTAAAAAAATGCTACTAGTTCGCTAGTATTAGAAGCGCCAATCTTTCGCATGAGTTCGGCACGTCCTGAATCGACTGATCTAGGGCTTACGTTATACCTTTGTGCAATTTGATTGCTGGTTTCTCCTTTAGAGATATGAACAACTAGTTGGCACTCCCTTTCTGTAAAGTTTAGTTGGGGAACTGCCACATCAAGCTCCTGCCGAAGCCACCTAGATATAAACTCATCATACTTCGAATGATAATAATAGTCGCCCATCAATACAGCCCGAACGGCCTCTTCAATAATAGGGGCGTCAATATTCTTACTCAGAAACCCCTTTACGCCAATTCTGAATAAATTGATAATCAACGGGATCTCATCAAATGTAGTAAGCGCAATAATCTTTGTATTGGGAAAAGGGATAGTATACGTTTTGAAGTTTCGTACCCGTTAAGCACCGGCATACTCACATCCATAAACATAATCTGAGGTTGATACTGAATAGCCAAATCGATGGCCTCTTTTCCGTTCGAAGCTTCACTAATCACAATACCATGAAAAATATCTTCTTCTAGTGTACTTTTCAACCCTTTACGGAAAAGATGATGATCGTCTACAACGGCAATCTTCAAATTATTGTGCATTCTTAAGTGGCGTTTTGGTAGCAAAAATAGCAAAACGGATGGGCAAGAGTTGCTAAAGGCAGATAGGCACTAAATCGATTTTTGGAATAAGTCATGCCCTACCTCTCTCATCGGCATAGGGCACTAACGATGTTGGCGCCGGGGTGTGCATTTTCTCCATCGCTACATGGGCAGGGAAACCCTTGCAGACGATCATATCTTCCAACACCCGTGGCCCATAGGTAGCCGTTTACAACTCAAATGCTATATCCAAATATGATGTCTGGCCCTTTTTGAACGGTCTGGTCAATTGCTTCTCGACATTAGCTTGCAATTCACAACTATTGTGGACTAGTTCGGAACTATACTAGTTCGGAACTATTGTGAACTAGTTCAAAACACATTTATGTTTGTAATTAAACCAAAATGGCGACAGCGCAGCCTTATTCCACCGTAACCGACTTAGCTAGGTTTCGGGGTTGGTCTACATTGCAGCCCCGCATCACAGCGATATGGTAAGAAAGCAACTGAAGCGGAATAACTGACACCAGCGGCATCAGCGGATCGAGTGTGGCAGGTACTTCAATCACGTAGTCCGACATTTTCGGTATGTGCTTGTCGCCCTCGGTAACAATGGCAATTACACGGCCCTTGCGCGCCTTCACTTCCTGGATGTTGGAAACCACTTTTTCGTAAGAACTGTCTTTGGTAGCAATAAATACTACCGGCATTTCTTCATCTATCAAAGCAATAGGCCCGTGCTTCATTTCTGCGGCAGGGTAACCCTCTGCGTGGATGTACGATATCTCCTTGAGTTTCAAAGCGCCTTCAAGGGCAACCGGAAAATTGTAACCCCGGCCCAGGTAAATGAAGTTACGGGCATCTTTGAACTCGTACGCAATTTCTTTTATCTGTTCATTTTGCTGAAGCACCTTTTCTACTTTGGCAGGAATGTTCTCCATCTCCACCAGCATTTCATGAAGCTTCTGCTCGGTAATGGTGCCTTTCTTCTGCGCCACAATCAACGCAATCAGGTTCAACACCGTCAACTGCGCGGTAAATGCCTTCGTGCTGGCCACGCCTATTTCGGGGCCGGCATGGGTATATGCTCCTGCATGGGTGGCCCGGGGTATGGATGAACCCACTACATTACATACACCAAATATAATAGCACCTCTGGACTTCGCCAGTTCAATGGCGGCCAACGTATCGGCTGTCTCGCCTGACTGCGATATGGCAATCACTACATCGCCTTCGCGAATTACCGGGTTGCGGTAACGGAATTCCGATGCATATTCCACTTCCACCGGTATACGACAAAACTCTTCAATAAAATATTCTGCCACCAGGCCGGCATGCCATGAGGTGCCGCAAGCAACAATCAAGATCCTGTCGGCATTCACCAGTTTGTTTACGTACTCGCGCAAGCCGCCCAGCACCAATCTGCCCGTGGCCGAATCCAAACGGCCCCGCATACAGTCCATAATGGAGCGCGGCTGTTCGAAAATCTCCTTGATCATGAAATGGTCATAGCCCCCCTTCTCAATGGCTTCCAACTCCAGGTCTACCGTTTGAATGTAGGGTGTGAGCGGAAGGTTAGCTGTGTTTTTAATGGTGAGCTTTCCATTGTCAACAATGGCTATCTCCTGGTCATTCAGGTAGATAACTTCATTGGTGTACTCGATAATGGGTGTGGCATCGGAGGCCATAAAAAATTCTCCCTTGCCTACACCAACCACCAACGGGCTCCCTTTGCGGGCCGCCACTAATAAGTTGGGGTTCTCGAGGGACATTACTACAATGGCGTAAGCACCTACCACTTTGGTTAGCGCCAGGCGTACCGCTTCGTCCAGAGAACAGTTTTCTTTCTCTTTAATGTCTTCGATGAAGTGAATAAAAACTTCGGTGTCTGTTTCGCTCAAAAATTGATGACCCTTGTTGAGTAACTCCTGCTTCAGGGCAGCATAGTTTTCAATAATGCCATTGTGGATAATGGCCAGTTTTTTTGTTGCCGAGTAGTGAGGGTGGGCGTTCTCATCGTTGGGTTCGCCATGGGTTGCCCAGCGCGTGTGGCCCATACCGATGTGGCTATTCAGGTTTTGGCCCTTTACAAAATTCTCGAGCTCCGAAACTTTACCTTTCTTCTTGTAGACATTTAAACCGTTATTCATCAGCGCAATGCCAGCGCTGTCGTAGCCGCGGTATTCAAGGCGTTTAAGGCCCTTAATGATCACTTCGTGGGCCTGGCGTGGGCCTATGTATGCAACAATTCCACACATGCTATTCTATATCAGTTTGCTTTAAGGCTTTTGTATAATAAACTCTCAACTTCACCTTATTTTTATCAAAATAAAACCTTTCTAAAGACTTTGAACTTTCAGGATTGGTAGGGAAGAAAGCGAAACGAGAGAATCTCTTCTCCGCATCATTCTCAGTGATAAGCGCCTGAGCAAATAAGGTAATGTTCCCTGTATAATAAGTTTTCGCTTCATTTAGAAACAAAACAGAGCCTGATGACTGATCATTTTTGATATATAATCCATCTGTGAGTTGTTCGGAGACGAGATACTGGCCGAAAAAAAGTTTACGACTACCCGCAAATGAATTATCATCGTTTAGCAACCTCAATGCAACGCCTTCTGGCGGTGGGGTCTTCAATGTATAGCTCTCTATCGGGATATGAATCTCAACCGCGTTAAATGCTAAATTGGAGATAGTGTCTTTCATCCTCAACAACGGATCAAAATCAACAATCGAATAAATACCTACGCCAGATTGAACGTAGTTTTTTTCGCCAGCAGGAGCATATTCAACCAAAGGAGTTGCCAGTTTATACAAAGCCGTATTTTGCCTGTTGGATGTAATTCTACTGAACCCCATTACCTCGCTGAAATAAAAATCATAATTGTATTTGATCGTATCTACATGGTAATGGACAACTAATTCTGATAGAGCCGAAGAAGGATCAAATCCAAGAATTTTATCCGACCCATCAGGAACTAAGGCGATACCGGGAAAGGCTTTCTTAAAGTAGGTGAAGTTTGTGAACGTTGAATCTCTAGTGGCAAGCATATCAAATAATACCTTGCCAACTCCCGGACTTAGCGTGGTGCTAATCAAGATGGTATCTTTTCGATTAGCCTCTCTAATTTGGTCAATATAATCTGGATTGACGGTAATTCCGGTTCTTCCGATTTCTGTGCGTCCGGTAGCCACGGAAGAACGATTAAAATAGTCATGGTCATTGAGCAACTCCTCGGTAATCTGAAAAATCTTGTACGTTTGAGGAGTAACATCCAAAGAACCGTAACGATAAAGATCCAGCCTTAGCTTTAAGGTGACCGAATCATAGATGGCACCTGGCTCTAATACTTTTGTTGGAGTTGACGGACGGATTTGAGAATATATTTCAGCCGTAACAACTCCAAATTCCGGGTCTTGGTAACTACCAAGCAAAAGCCTATTGGAGCCTGAGGTAAATCTGTTGAAACTAGGCAACGAGTCAGCCAGAAAAGTAGACGTCTCTACGGGCAATTCCCTGTAAAGCACCTCAAAGTTTCTAGGCTCTTTCTTAAAGCCTATCTCCAGCGGGTTGTCTGCACACGCTGCCAGTAGTAAAACAAGTAAAAGCGAAAAAAGGCGGGTTGTATCAACCCACCAGTTCCGTGTAGAGGTTATAAAACGATTCCGTGTAGTTATCGTCCTTCTCGATGGTTTCAACTTTCTTCTCTTTAATCTTCTTAACTAAACCTTCCAGCTTTTTATTGTCTCCCGCAACGGAAACCGTATCAGACCATTGCGCGCCCAATTTAATGAAACCTTCGTAATCGGCCGTTTTCAGGTGGCCCAGCATGTTGTCTTCAATGTCAAGCATCTTCACCTTGCCCAACAAATCGCCCTTAAACTTGTAGGTGAAGCTGTTGTTGTAAATGGTGAACACGGTTTTGGTGTTCTTAAACAACGGATCGTTTTTATATGTAGTCTTCAGGTACAAAGGAATGAAGCTGGTAATCCAGTCGTTGCAATGTACAATGTCTGGTGCCCAGCCTAATTTACGTACCGTCTCAATCACTCCTTTACAGAAGAAAATGGCGCGCTCATCGTTGTCTTCGTAAAAATTATTTTCCTTATCGTGAAAGACCGACTTGCGGTGGAAATAATCTTCGTTGTCGATAAAATACACCTGCAACTTGGCATTCGGTATAGAGGCAACTTTAATAATCAAAGGCTTCTCTTCATCACCCACTGCAATGTTGATACCCGACAGGCGAACTACTTCGTGCAAGCGGTTCTTCCTTTCGTTAATCAACCCAAACCTCGGCACCAGAATACGAATCTCCATCCCTCTCTCTTGCATGGCTTGCGGAAGCTTCCGAACAAAGTCGGCTACTTCCGTAGTCTGCAGAAAGGGATTGATTTCGCTGGCTACATAGAGAATACGGATTTTTGACATGTTGTTATTTTTTAGGGAAAGAAAATCGAGATGCAAAGGTACGGAAAAATAACCCCCCTTTCAACTTATTTTCAAACATAACCTCTATATTTGCGCCCCCTCAAAAACCGCCAGAAATGGAGATTTTCAAGGAAATTGGGCCAATTAGGGCCTTTTTAAGGTCCCGCAAAACAGGCCCGGTCTCCATCGGTTTTGTGCCCACCATGGGCGCCTTACACGAGGGTCACCTGCGCCTCATCCGCACCTCGCGCCAGCAAAACGACCTCACCGTTTGCAGCATTTATGTAAACCCGATTCAGTTTAATAACCCGGCCGACCTTGAAAAATACCCCCGCACCTTAGCGGCAGACATCAAACTGTTGGAACAAGAAAATTGCGATGTGCTCTTTGTTCCTTCCAACGACACCATGTATTCAAAGCCCGCTACCGTTTCGTTTCAGTTTGGCACGCTCGATCAAACGCTGGAGGGTGCATTCAGGCCTGGCCATTTCAGTGGCGTGGCGCTGGTGGTAGCTAAACTTTTCAATATTGTGCAGCCAACACATGCCTACTTTGGGCAGAAAGATTATCAACAGTTTCTCATCGTTTCTAGGCTGGTAGATGAACTTCAGTTCGATCTGCAACTTCATTGTGAGCCCACCGTTCGCGAGGCAGACGGACTGGCACTTTCCTCGCGCAATCAGCGGCTGTCGGCCGAAGGAAGGAAAAATGCGTTGATTTTATTTGAGACGCTGCAGAACGCACGCCAGCAATTAACAGCAGGCAAAAGCTGGCCAGAGGTAAAACAAACTGCGATAGAACATATCGCCCAGTCGGGCAAAGCACAATTGGAGTACCTGGCGTTGGCCGACCGCGAAAACTTAATGGAAGCCGAAAACGTTACACCCCAAAACCTGAATAACGCCATCCTGCTGGTGGCGGCCTATGTGGAGAATGTGCGATTGATCGATAATCTATTTGTTGCATACGAAAAGTCATGACCATCCAGGTATTAAAATCCAAAATCCACCGGGCAAAAATTACCCAGGCAGAACTTCATTATGTGGGAAGCATTACCATAGACGAGGTGCTGATGGAAGCTGCCAACCTGATTGAAGGTGAAAAGGTGCAGGTGGTGAATGTAAACAATGGTGAAAGGCTGGAAACGTACGTGATTCGCGGAGAGCGTAACAGTGGCACCATTTGCCTGAATGGCCCAGCGGCCCGCAAGGCCCAGGTAGGCGATGTGGTGATTATCATTTCGTACGCCTCTATGGATTTCGAAACCGCGAAGGCTTTCAAGCCTTGGATTGTATTTCCCACGCCAGACAATAAGCTGGCCTAAAAACTTTACTTTAGAAGCTCAAATTCCCGCATCTTGGCTTCGCGTGTTAAAAGAATTATTCGTTACCTCTTATTAGGGGGTTTAACGGTTGCTCTTTTGTGGCTTTCGCTGCGCAGCATAGCGGTGGGCGAGGGCGAAAACAAGGCAGACTTTCTGTGGCAAACCTGGTTGAAATCAGATAAGATCTGCCTCATGCTGATGGCAGCAGCAGCCGTGATCAGCCACCTCCTAAGGGCTGAACGATGGCGCCTATTGTTGATCCCCTCCGGTAATCATGTATCGTTGGGCAATGGTTTCCTCTCAGTGATGATTGGTTACCTGGTGAACCTGGCTATACCCCGTGGCGGTGAAGTGTCGCGGTGCTACAACCTCTATAAATTGGAAAAAACACCCGTTGAAATTTCTTTCGGCACGGTGGTAGTGGAACGCATGGTAGACCTGCTGTGCCTGGTACTATTAATCATCGTTTCCTTTTTTGTGGAGTGGAAAAAGTTGAGTTCGTTTATTGATACGCTCCCCATCGCCTCCTCGGGGTCCGGTTTTCACATTCCCATTTGGGTGTATCTGGGCCTGCTAATGGTTGCAGGCATAGCCGTTGCCCTTTATCTGTTCAGAAAAAATGAAGGACTTCAAAAGATCATCATCGGCTTCAAAGAAGGGTTGCTTTCCATCTTCCGCCTAAAAAACAAAGGTGTTTTCATCTTTCATTCGCTGGCCATCTGGGCGCTGTATTTTGTGATGAGCTACTTCGTCATCAAGGCTTTTCCGGAAACGGCCGGGCTAGGCTTTAGTGCTGTAATGACTTTGTTTGCTGTGGGGGCTATTGCCATGGCGGTACCCCTGCCTGGTGGAGCAGGTTCCTACCATACATTGGTGCCCCTGGCGTTGGTGTCGCTTTATCAAATGAAAAAAACCGATGCGGTGGCTTTTGTGTTTATCTTTCACGCCTGGCAAACGCTGATTTTGATTGTTGGCGGAGTGATATCTTTGGCCATTAGCTATTGGATGATGCGATGGAAAATACGGCAGACAAAATAAAAACCTTGCCCGAAGCCAAAAAGAAAGTGGCCGAGTGGAAAGCGAAGGGCGAGCGGGTGGTTTTTACCAATGGCTGCTTCGACCTGCTGCACCTGGGGCATGTTGACTACTTGGAGAAAGCAAAAAACCTGGGCGACCGGTTGGTGGTGGGCCTTAATACAGACGACTCCGTTTCGCGCTTCAAAGGCCCCTCGAGGCCCATTCAGGACGAAAATGCCCGCGCACGCGTGCTGGCCGCCCTGCAAAGCGTGGATCTATTGGTTTTTTTTAATGAAGACACCCCTCTAAATTTGATTTCGGAACTGCTGCCCGCAGTTTTGGTGAAGGGGAGTGACTATTTGGCAGAAAATATTGTTGGCGCAGATGTTGTAAAAAAATCGGGTGGAGAGGTGCGTACCATCGCTTTTGTGCCTGGCTACTCCACCTCCGCCATTGTAGAAAAAATCAGGAATACGTAAACAATAATAACTATGGGATTTGGTGCTTTAATTATCGGGGTGTTCTTCATGGTGGTGGGCATGATTGTAAGCTCGCGCCTGAAAAACAAGTTCAAAGAGTATTCTCAAAGACATTTAACGCGCGACTTAACAGGTGCTGAAGTGGCCCGCCTGATGCTGGCAGACCACGGCATACACGATGTGCAGGTGGTGTCGGTGGAAGGTCAGCTTACAGACCACTACAATCCGGCTAACAAAACAGTTAACCTGAGCCAGGAAGTATTTCATGGCCGCAATGCTGCTGCCACGGCAGTGGCCGCCCACGAATGTGGCCACGCAGTACAACATGCCACAGCCTATAGCATGCTACAATTCCGTTCGGCCATGGTGCCCATTCAGAACGTAAGTGCGCAGGTGCTGAATTTCATGATGATGGCCATGCTCTTTGGTTCTTTCTTTGCCGGTAGTTTTTTACCGTGGAAAACCGCATTGCTGATCATCATTGTGTGCTATGCCGTCTTCGCGCTCTTTGCCATCGTTACCCTGCCTGTGGAATTTGACGCCAGCAAGCGTGCGCTCGCCTGGGTGGAAGCCAGAGGCATTGTTACGCGCCAGGAGCACGACATGGCCAAAGATGCTTTGAAATGGGCAGCTATGACGTACGTAGTGGCGGCCATCGGTGCGGTTACCACATTGCTCTACTACGTGATGATGTTCCTCGGTTCCGATCGCGACTAAAAATTCGCGCGAAAGCGCATTTCAACCGTTTTAGATTTTAATTTTGCGCCCTGACGAAAAACGTCAGGGCGTTTTATTTGTTAAGTTGTACAAACCTTTTCCGAGATGAACTTCCAGCTTACAGAAGAGCAACTGGCGGTGCAGGCAGCCGCCCGCGATTTTGCACAAACCGAACTTTTGCCAGGCGTGATCGAACGCGACACCGAACAAAAGTTTCCGGCTGCACAAATAAAAAAGATGGGCGAACTTGGCTTCATGGGTATGATGACCGACCCCAGGTACAACGGTGGCGGCATGGACACCATCTCTTACGTGTTGGCCATGGAAGAGATTTCGAAAATAGACGCTTCCGCTTCTGTTTGTATGTCGGTTAACAACTCGCTGGTATGTTGGGGGCTGGAGAAATTCGGCAGCGAAGAGCAGAAAGAAAAGTATCTGAAGCGTTTGGCCACGGGCGAAGTGATTGGCGCTTTCTGTCTTTCGGAACCCGAGGCGGGATCTGACGCCACCAGCCAGCGCACCACAGCAGAAGACAAGGGCGATTACTATTTGCTCAACGGAACGAAAAACTGGATTACCAACGGAAATAGTGCGAGTGTTTACATCGTGATTGCGCAAACAGATGCCGCCAAACGCCACAAAGGCATCAATGCATTGATTGTGGAAAAGGGAATGCCCGGCTTTGTGGTGGGCAAGAAAGAAGATAAGATGGGCATTCGCGGATCGGACACGCATTCGCTGATGTTTACCGATGTAAAGGTGCCCAAGGCCAACCGCATTGGTGAAGATGGCTTTGGTTTTACCTTTGCGATGACCACCCTTAACGGTGGCCGCATTGGCATTGCAGCCCAGGCGTTGGGCATTGCTTCAGGCGCATACGAGCTGGCACTTAAATATTCGAAAGAACGCAAAGCATTTGGAAAGAACCTGAGCGAACACCAGGCCATTCAGTTTAAGCTGGCCGACATGGCCACTAAAATTGATGCTGCGCGCCTCCTGGTGTGGCAGGCCGCCTACCTGAAAGACCAGAAGAAAGATTTTGTGAAAGCAGCCGCCATGGCCAAATTGTTTGCCTCGCAGATAGCGCAAGAAGTAACTACCGAGGCGGTGCAAATACACGGTGGCTATGGCTATGTGAAAGAATTTCATGTAGAGCGACTCATGCGCGATGCCAAAATCACCCAGATATATGAAGGCACTACCGAAATCCAGAAAATGGTGATCTCGCGCGAGTTGCTACGGCAGTAAAACCATACCCTCGAATTTGTAGCCACTGCACCCAACGGTTTATCCTGATGCAACTTTGGTTTCTTAAACTGAGGCAATATTAAGTTTTTGTTAATGTGCTTAACATTGGGCTAATACACGTAGCTTTGGTAGCTATGAAAAAAGTAACGAAGAAAGAAATTCAGTCGAAGGTTGAGGCCTCTGTGGCACAGGTTATTGAATCGCTCGAGATAGAGAAGGCATCGAAGAAGACCACCAAGGCCGTTAAAAAGTCATCGCGTAAGTTGGCTGGCAAGTTGAAGAAAGAATTGAAAAAACTATCGCGGAAGGCAGCGGGTGAGAAAAAAGAAAAGTCTGCGAAGAAAAAGAAAGTAAAAGAGGTACCCGCACCTACGCTGAATTAATCTCATTTTCCGGAGTTCGCCAGCAGATCGGCCAGTGCCATTTCCAGCTTCGGAAATTTAAACTCGAAGCCCTCCGATTCAATCTTCAGCGAAGACACGTTGCTGCCTTGCAACACCATGTCCGCCATTTCGCCCAATATTGCACGCAGCACAAAACCCGGCACAGCGGGCAGCCAAAGTGGCTTCTTGAGTTGATGTGCGATGGCGCGCGTTAACACGCGGTTGGTAACCGGGTAAGGCGCCACCGCATTGTAGGTGCCAGCGGTGTTGTCGCGTTCCAGTGCGAAGCAAAACAAGCGGCACAGGTCTTCCAGGTGAATCCAACTCATCCACTGGTTGCCAGTGCCCAATGGGGCTCCAACGCCCCAACGTATGGGCTTGGCCATTTCTTTTAATGCCCCCCCTTGGGCACTCAACACAATCCCTATTCGGATAACGGCCACTCTGATGGCCAGGCGCTCAATACTGTTGATCTCAGCTTCCCAAGCCTTTACCACCGAGGCCAGAAAATCACTTCCGGGATCGCTGTTTTCCTGCAGGGGCTCCGCCCGGTTTGAGAAACCATAGTAACCAATGGCCGAGGCAGAGATAAAATTTTTGACTTCGTGCTTTGCTGTATTCAGCGCATTAAATAACAGCTTGGTAGACTGGGTGCGGCTGGTCAGTATTTCCTTTTTCCGTGCAGGGGTCCACCGTGCATCTGCAATACCTGCACCAGCCAGGTGAATGATGCTCTGCACGCCTTCGAAAGCGCGCATGTCCAAAGTGCCCGCGTCAATATCCCACGCAAAGCAACGCACAGGTTTTTGCCGAGGTGCCCGACCCAAGTGAACAACCTGGTAGCCTTTTTGCAGCAACATTTCTGTTAGCCGGGTTCCAATCAATCCCGAGGCACCGGTTATCAACACTTTTTGGCTCATTATTAGTAGTTTTGAAACATCAAGTTAACAGCATACCCATGTTTAGGTTTTCATTTTCTGTTATCGGTCTTTTTTTGATGTTGCCTTTGTGGGCTCAGACCGTTACCGTACAAAAACAGACCGCCAAAATAAGGAGCGAAGAAGCCACCGGCTTTGGCACCGAATTAACAGGAAGGAAAGAGGCGATAGCAGACGCGTGGAGTAGGTTTTTGAAAGACATCGGTAAAACCAAAGTAACGGATGGAGAATACCAGCCGATAACCGAGCCAGTGGTTGACGGCACGGTTTACGAGGAGGCTATTTTATATGCAACGATTAACGGCACGGATGAAAAAACAAAGGTATGGTTAGGTTTGCTGGAGGGCGAGTGGAAAGTAAACGATATTGAAATTGTGAACAAGGAGTTAGAGCAGATGGTATACCGGTTCGGTGTGAAATTTTACCGCGACCAGATCCAGCTACAGATAGACGAAGCCGAGCGCGCGGTGGAGGCTGTAGAAAAGCAAGCCCAAAGGTTAGCCAGCGAAAGCAAAACACTTTCTAGCAAATTGACAAATAACGAACAGCAGAAGGTGCAACTTCAAAACGCCTTAAAAGAAAACGAACTCGAGCATTTGGTTTTAGAGCAGAAGATCATCAACAACAAAAAATCGCAAGACTCGCTTGCACAAACCACCTTACAGGTAAAAAAGATGGTTGAGATACACAAAGAGCGGCAGCGTAAGGTGAATTGATATTTCCATTCCCCCAATTGCCACCCCCCATCTTTCTAACGCGTTTCAAAATTAGTTTCCACCTGTAAAACAAAGAGGTTAAACGTTTTAACATTCGATTAACCTGTCTTTTGTGCGATAACAATTTGGTAAAGCCTGCGAATGGTTAGCGTAACATTCAATGCCCAACTTTGCTGCGAAAATTTTTCTAAACCAAAAATCGTGCAACCATGAAAAAACTTGTTTCAATGCTGGCCATTGCATCAGCGCTTGCGCTTAATTGGGCATGCGATGATGAAGACCCCATCAATCTGGCAGAACCAGAGCTGACAACACCCGCAGCCACCTCTGTTTCCGTGAACGGCTCTGTTGACATTACCTTCAACTTTACTGCCGAAGCCGGCTTTGCCTCTGCCGCTGTAACCAATGATGAAGGTGGCACAGGTTCCATCAAAACAAATGGTACGGCTGGAGCCACCTCTGGCTCAATTGTAGTTACCTTTGCTGCCGGAGCCACGCCCGGTGCCGGTAGCGTTACTGTAACCATTACCGATGGCGAAGGCGATACCGATGAAGCAACGGCTACAATAACCGTCTCACCCTCTGCTGTTCCATCCATTGCAGGTATCCCTGCAACTGCGTCTATTGCTGGTGGCGAAACCCTACAGGTGGCTGGCGTGGTACTTACCGCGCAAGACGGTTTTGCTTCTTCGAATGCTTTTACATTAACTGTCAACGATGGCGACCCGATCAACCTTTCTACCCTGATCTCCGGAGCTTCGCCCGCCACGGTTACCATTTCTTACGAAACGTCTCTTGAACAAATTGGCACCAACACATTGGTCTTCACACTAACCGATGCCGATGGTGACGCAGCATCTTTTACACATGTACTTACCGTAACGGCACCTGTGTTTCCCGTTGTAGTGGTGCAAGACAACATTTCTGCCAACACCACTTGGACGAAAGATAAAATTTATGAATTAGCAGGCCGTGTAACAGTATTGGATGGCGTCACCCTGACTATTGAAGCAGGAACCGTGATCAAAGGCCAATCGGGTACGGGTTCTAATGCAACTGCTTTGCTGGTAGCTCGTGGTGCCAAACTAATTGCCGAAGGCACTGCCGAAGAGCCCATCATCTTCACGTCTACCAGCGACCAGATCGTTCCCGGATTAGTGAAAAGCCCTAATCTGGCACCTGATGTGAATGGTCTTTGGGGCGGTGTCATCATTTTGGGTAAGGCTCGCATCTCCGCCTCTAATTCTAATGGCGATGTAAGCGAAGTGCAGATTGAAGGCATACCCACCTCAGATCCCAACGGACTATATGGTGGGTCTGATGATGCAGATAATTCTGGGGTGATTAAATACGTTTCCATTCGCCATGGCGGCACCAACATCGGTGCGGGTAACGAAATCAACGGCCTCACTTTGGGTGGCGTAGGTTCCGGAACCGTAATTGAAAACATTGAAGTAGTAGCCAACCAAGACGATGGTATCGAGTGGTTTGGTGGCACTGTGAACGTGAAGAACATTGTAGTTTGGAACGCAGGTGACGATGGTCTGGATACCGACCAAGCCTGGGCCGGCACAGCCGACAATTTTATTGTGGTGCACCCTACGGGCCACTGTTTCGAATTGGATGGTCCGGAAGGTTCCTATGGTGCTTCCATACAGCACACATTTGTAAATGGTACGGTAGTAGCGTCCAGCGCAACCCGTGTATCTGAGGATTTAATTAACACCGATGCAAATTCTGGAGTTATTCTGCGAAACATTTTCATTACAGGTATAGCAACCGGACAAAAAATCAATCGCGTGAATGCTGCGAACGTAACTTTCGATGGTGTGGTATTGAATGTGGCAGCTGACGCCCTGTTAAATTACCTGCCAGCCGGAACTACCGCTGCCCCAGCCGGAATCACAGCCGGAACCACCGGAACAAAGGCAGATGCCAGCGTGCTGATGTGGACCTGGGCCGGAAAAGCAGGAGGCTTGAATGGTTTATAAGATTTTTTTCTACCTATAGAACTGAAAAGGGAGCCTCGCGCTCCCTTTTTTATTTTGAAGCCGTACCGATTTGCCAATTTTGTAGCTACACCTCAAGGCCAAACGCACAACAAAATTGCACTTCTTTTGGATAACATTCGCATAACATTGGTGTAACAAAACTATAACCGGGTGGCCTCTGGGGCCTTCGCTACCTTTGCAGCATCTAACTGAAAATGAATATGTTCAGAACTACCATTTTAGCCATTCTGTGTTTGCTCACCATGTCGTTCGCGCAAGCCCAAAACGGCTCGGTACGCGGCCAGGTAATTGATGACGCCACTGGCGAAGGGTTAATTGGCGTAAGCGTAGCCGTGAAAGGCACCACCAAGGGCACCATTACCGACTTTGAGGGAAAGTTTGAGATCTCTTTACCCGCTGGCACTTACGAGTTGCAGGCTTCCTTTGTATCGTTCGAAACCGTCAACATCACCAACGTAGTGGTAACCGGGGGCCAGGTAAATTTGCTCAATGGCATCCGCATGAAAGAATCCGTAGAGGTTCTGGAATCGGTAGTGGTAACAGCCGAAGCCATTCGCTCTTCAGAAGCAGCCCTCATCACCATTAAACGAAAAGCTCCCAACGTAATGGATGGCATCTCTGCCGCCAACTTTCGCAAAATAGGCGACTCTGATGCAGCCGATGCAGCCAAGCGCGTAACGGGTGTATCGGTAGAAGGTGGAAAATACGTGTACGTTCGTGGCATTGGCGACCGCTATACAAAAACAACATTGAATAATGTAGATATACCGGGCCTTGACCCGGACCGCAACAGCCTGCAGATGGATATCTTCCCCACCAGCCTGATCGATAACATGGTGGTAATGAAATCTTCGGTGGCAGAGATGTCGGCCGACTTTACCGGTGGCGTTGTGAATATTGAAACTAAAGACTTTCCGGATGAACGCGTGTTCGATGTTTCGCTCAGTATGGGAGTGAATCCGTCCATGCATTTTAATCCGAACTACATCACCTACCAGGGCAGTAAAACAGACTTCCTCGGCTTCGATAACGGCATGCGTGCGCTGCCATTGGAAGCGCGTAAGGAAACCATTCCTTCTCCGGTAAGTGGCAATTCCGATCAAACGGTGAATCGCTTCCTGAAAAAATTCGACCCCACTCTGGGCGCTCAAAATTCTACCAGTTTTATGGATTATGGAATGGGCCTCTCCTACGCCAACCAATTAAGCATGCGTGGAGAAAGAAAATTAGGTTTCATCTTTTCGGGCACCTACAAAAACAGTACGCGTTTTTACGATGACATGACCTATGGTGAATACCAGCGCCTGATTGATCCTTCGGAATATGAACTTCGCTACGCCACGATACAAAATGGTGCTGTTGGCGAAAACAGTGTGTTGTTGGGAGGCATGGCAGGTGTAGCTTTTAAAACTCAGAAAAACAAATTACAACTAACGGCTTTGCATTTACAGAATGGCGAAAGCCGGGCCGGCCAGTTTAGAATAGATAACGATGGCGAAGCTGTGGGTCAATCCGGCTATATCGCGCAATCGAACAACCTGGAGTACAACCAGCGCGGCCTCACTAACATCTTACTGAACGGAGAGCATTATAATGCAAATGGCAGTTGGAAAATAGACTGGAGGCTGTCTCCTACGTTGTCGAAGTTGAGCGATCCGGACATTCGCAAAACTGCCTTCACCCTCTCGCCAACCGACACTTCGTTTATTTCAGGGGCTGGCGGAAACCCGAGCCGTATTTGGCGTAATCTGGACGAGGTAAACGCCATGGGCAAAGTAGACGTTACAAAAGAGTATAGCTTGTTTCAGTCTGCGGCTAAACTTAAGTTTGGCTTAAGCCACGTTTATAAAGAAAGAGACTACGAAATATTGAGCTACGACCTTCAGTTTTTTGGCCAGCAACCGGAATTCAACTTTAACCCTAACAATGTACTTAAGAGCGAATTTCTATACCCCAACGGAACCGTGTACTACTCATCCGGAAACAATGTGCCTAACCCCAACGCCTACAATAGCAACGTGCAGTACTCTGCCGCCTATGTTTCCAATGAATTTTCTCCGGTGCAGAAATTAAAAACTATTGTTGGGCTTCGCCTTGAGAACTACGTACAACGCCATACCGGCCGCGATGTGCAGTATGCCAGCTTTGGCACCGGCAACAACCTGGTGAATGCAAAAGTACTTGATGCCCTGGATCTCTTCCCCTCGGCCAATTTCATCTACGCGCTGAACGATCAACAAAACCTGAGGGTGTCTTACTCTAAAACCATTGCGCGTCCTTCATTTAAAGAGCTTTCGTTTGCGCAAATCCTCGACCCGATTACCAATCGAATATTCAACGGAGGCCTTTTTACCTACAACGACTGGGACGGCAAGTTAACGGAAACACGTATCAACAATTTTGATTTGCGCTGGGAGCACTTCATGGCCAATGGGCAACTATTGTCGGTAAGTGCTTTCTACAAAGCATTTGATAATCCAATTGAATTGGTGCGCATACCCGAACAGCAAACCAGCACCGAATACCAACCCAGAAATGTGGGCGATGGAAGACTGGTGGGGGTTGAATTGGAAGTACGTAAAAGCCTGGATTTCGTAGCGCCCCGGTTAAGCAAGTTTAATTTCAGTGGAAACGTTACAGTGGTGCAATCTCAGATAGAGATGACCGATCGTGAATATAATTCGCGATTGACTTATGTGAAAGAAGGCGAGACATTAAAAAACACACGCCAGATGGCCGGGCAGGCTCCATATATTGTGAATGCGGGTTTTGGTTATGAAGATGCCACCCTCGGGCTGGATGCGGGTTTGTTCTACAACGTGAAAGGATCAACGCTCTCTATTGTGGGTGCAGGCTTATTCCCCGATGTGTATGCTGAGCCTTTTCACAGTCTCAATTTCAACCTTAACAAGACGCTGGGCGCTAATAAACGTTCTTCGGTAGGCATCAATGTATCTAACCTTATGAACGACATTCGTGAGGAGGTTTACAAGGGGTTCCGGGCAGAAAATCAGACCTTTACTCGCTTTAGCCCGGGCGTTGCGGTAAGCGTTGGCCTGAAGTATTCGCTTTAAGGAATCATTTTAACGGTTCGTTCGAACGGTAGAGGGTTTCAATCTCCTCTACCGTTTTTTTGGCGCTCCTCCCCACACCAATCAATGTAGCCGAGGCAAAGCCCGTCCAGTGGCCAAAACCCACCAACCAAAGACCCTCCACATACCTGGCCTTTGTTTCTACAGTTGCTACCCTGCCTTCGGCATCCAGCCAGTTGGCAGGCAGGTAGTTCAACACGGGTTTGAACCCGGTACAAAAAATAACGGCATCTACTTTTTCTTCATGCCCATCATCCCACAGCAACCCGTACGTGGTAAAGCCCTTAAAGGGGCGCACGCTGTGCAGCACATTTCTCTGGCGGGCATCTTTAACAGAGGGCACCATCACCACATCGCCCAAAGACGGAGGCTGATAGGTTTTGCCCTGCATTTTGGCGTTGTACATCTGGGTGGCAGCATCGAACAAGTAGCGGCCGTCTACCTCATCGGGTAAAAAGCGTGGCTCTTTGGCCGTTATCCACAGGGTGGTGGCCACGCGCGATACCTCCGCTAAAATCTGGGCACCTGAGTTGCCCTCGCCCACAATGGCCACGCGCTGGCCACGAAACGGCTCTGCATTTTGGTAGGCAGAAGAATGAAGCAACTTGCCCTGGAATTTTTCTGTGGCCGCGAAAGTTGGAATAAACGGATGTTGGTAAAACCCTGTGGCCGCCACCACAGCACGTGCCCGCCAGTTGCCAGCCGAAGTCTGCAGTAAAAAACCGTTTTCAGATTTTTCAACACGGCATACCGTTACAGGCCTTTCTACCGGCAGTTGGTACCTCTCTTCATAAGCCTTCAGGTATTGTAACACTTCGTCTCGGCAGGGATAGTAGTTGCCACCCCCGGGCATTATCACCCCTGGCAGCGAGCTCCATTGTGCGGGCGAAAACAAACGCAGCGAATGCCACATATACTGCCAGGCGCCTCCCGGCATCGGGGCGGCATCCAGAATGGCAAACGACAGGTTGGTTCTGCGCAGGTAATACCCAACAGCCAGCCCACTTTGGCCGCCACCAATAACAATAACATCTTTTTCCATTAATCGTAATATTACGATTAATTACTAAAATTGTTTCACCTAAAACACTGCAGGAACTGAATTCGATGGGAAAGCCTGAATTGCACAAAAGAAAACTATATTTGCGTATTCGAATGAAGTTTTTCCACTCAAGGCGATTCAGTTACTTACACAGGTTGCTTGGCCTGGTGCTGGCCCTTTATTTTTTGAACTTTAGTTTTGATTCGCCCGATGCCGAGCCGGATCATATAGCCGAGAACCTCTCTCACAATGATATTGAGAGTTTCTATGAATTTGTGCTGGAAGAGCTGCTGGGCATGGAAAACGCAGTGGAAGAACACGATGAGCAGGACCATGAGGATAACCGCTCGCTGGAGTTTAGCAAGTATTACTTCAACCCTTTCATTATCCACTCTCAACTTCGGTTTGCAAGTAGTGCCCGGTGTTCATGGGCGCCCCCGGTAGTGTTCTTCACCAACAGTACACTGGACGTTGCCTCACCGCCTCCCCGCAGTTAATTAAGTTAAACTTATTTTTTTACATACCCCCGGGCTCGCAGGCTGGGTGGTTATTGCTGTTTGTCCAATAAAAATCACTTAATACAAATCAAAAAATGATCACTCTTTCAAGTGGCCGTTTGGCCCATATATGTGTACGGTTACCCCTCCTTCTCATTTTTATTTCCAGCGGTTGCAATTCTCCCTCCGGGGAAACTGAACAAGAAGATCGGTTCTTAGTAGCCCATCCGTTAGTTCAAGATACTATTGTTGTAAGCGAATATGTGGCAGATATCCACGCTGTGCAAAATATTGAATTACGCGCAAAAGCTGGAGGCTACCTGGAAGCCGTTCTGATAGATGAGGGTCAGTTGGTTCAATCCGGGCAGGTTCTGTTTCGTATCAGCAATCAGTTTTATCAACACGAGCAAGCCAAAGCAGAAGCTACCCTTAACAGCATTTTGGCTGAAATAAGGGCTGCCGAGGTAAGTCTACGCAACACGAGAAATCTGGTAGAGAAAAACATTGTGTCTGCCACGGAACTGGAACTAGCCGAAGCCAACTTGCTGTCTCTTCAATCCAAAGCTGAGGAAGCGAAGGCCCACCTGGCGAGTGCACAGTTGGAATTGACGCTTTCGCAGGTAAGAGCTCCGTTTACCGGCTACGTAAATAGAATACCAAACAAGATCGGCAGTCTGATTGACGAGGGTACTCTGCTTACTACTATCTCGAACAATAATGAAGTATACGCCTATTTTAATGTTTCCGAAAAAGAATACCTCGACTTTGCCGAAACCCAACTAGGAGGCGGTATGCAGGAAATTTCCTTGTTGCTCGCCAACAACCAAGTATATCCATTCAAAGGATTTGTTGAAACTACCGAAAGCGAAATTGATCGCAACACTGGCACGATTGCATTCAGAGCGAAGTTTCCCAATCCCAAACATTTGCTGAAACACGGAAGCAGCGGCAAAGTACGAGTAGGCAAACCGCTTAAGCAAGTTATGCTGATACCACAAAAATCTACGTTTGAGATTCAGGAAAATATTTATGTATACCAGGTAAATGCAGATCGGTCGGTTTCTATGAAACGCATCGTACCGTCTATACGGCTGCCACACTTTTATGTGGTGAGCGAGGGCTTGTCGGCAGATGACCTGTTTATAGTAGAGGGCATTCAGCGCGTGAAGCAAGGCGACCGAATTGAGATGGAAAACGTCTCGTCAAAAAGTTTGGCATTTATAAATTGATCTGGCGTTTATGATCACTCAGTTTATACACCGCCCGGTGTTGTCTATTGTTATTTCCATCATCATCTCTTTATTGGGCTTGCTGGCGTTACTTCAACTTCCGATGTCATTGTTTCCCAGTATTGCTCCACCCGAAGTAAACGTTACGGTGGAGTACACAGGTGCCAATGCAGAAACAGTAACCAAGGCTGCCATTGTTCCTCTGGAAAGAGCCATTAATGGTGTGCCCGGCATGAAGTACATGAGCAGCGATGCCGGCAACGATGGGGTTGGCGTAGTGCAGATACTATTCGAGATAGGCACGGACCCTGACGTGGCTGCCGTAAACGTACAAAACCGGGTAGGCTCTGTGATGGGCGAACTTCCTCCCGAAGTAACCAGGAACGGGTTAAAAATTGCCAAAGAAGAAAACGCCATGCTTATGTATATCAACGTTTTCGCCAACGATTCCTCCCTACAGGAACGGTTTGTCTACAACTTTGCTGACATCAACATTCTGCCCGAACTAAAGCGAATCAAAGGGGTGGGTTACGCTTCGCTACTGGGTGCCAAGCAATATGCCATGCGTATCTGGCTTAAGCCCGACAAAATGCTGACCTACAACATTGCTACTGATGATGTGCTGTCTGCTTTAGAGGAACAAAATGTAGAAGCCGCACCCGGAAAAATAGGCGAGAGCTCCGACAAGGAAGGGCAAGCTCTTCAATATACCATCAAGTATTCAGGAAAATTCAGCTCGAAGGAAGAGTATGAAAATATTCCGTTGCGTGCCGATGCCAACGGACGCGTGCTACGCATGAAAGACGTGGCCGATGTAGAATTCGGAACAGTGTATTTTGACGTGGAGTCGAAGTTGAACGGGCAACCCTCAGCGGCCATTGCACTTAAACAATTACCCGGCTCCAACGCGAGCGAAGTAATCAGCAACGTAAAAAAGCGCATGGCCGAACTGAAGCAAACACAATTTCTGGAAGGGATGAACTACGAGGTAAGCTATGACGTGTCGCGCTTTCTGGATGCCTCTGTCCGGGAAGTTTTCAAAACACTTATCGAAGCGTTCATCCTCGTGGCCCTTGTTGTGTATATCTTTCTTCAAGATTGGCGCTCTACACTCATTCCGGCACTTGCTGTGCCTGTGTCTCTTATTGGCACGTTCTTTTTCATTCAGTTCTTTGGCTTTTCATTAAACCTCATAACGCTTTTTGCGCTGGTGCTGGCCATAGGTATTGTGGTTGATAACGCCATAGTAGTAGTAGAGGCCGTGCACGCCAAAATGGAGCATTTAAAGATAGGACCACGCAAAGCCACAGAACAGGCGATGCGCGAAATCAGTGGAGCAATTATTGCCATCACGCTGGTAATGTCGGCCGTATTTGTTCCAGTGGCCTTCATGGGTGGCCCTAGCGGCATTTTCTATCGGCAGTTCTCCATCACCATGGCCATTTCCATTGTTTTGTCGGGCATAGTGGCGCTAACGCTTACGCCCGCTTTGTGCGCAGTTATTTTGAAAGGCCATCATTCACCTGCTGAAAAAGTTGCGCCCACTGCCAAGTTGTTTGCCTGGTTTAATCAATGGTACGCAGGCCTGGAAGAAAAATATCGCCACCTGATTGGGCAAATCATAAATAGAAAAAGCATAACCTATGCAGCCATTATTGTGTTTTGTGCCGGCAGTGGCTTACTGGGAAGCATTGTACCTACGGGATTTATACCCAATGAAGACCAAGGCACCTTCTATGCCAGCGTAACTACTCCGCCAGGGGCCACCTTGGAACGAACCAAAGAAGTGGTGAATGCCATACAGCAGGCGGGACAAAGTCTTCCTGCTGTTGAAAGTATCTCAACCCTGGCAGGCACCAACATACTATCTGACGGTACGGGTGCAACGTACGGCACCTGCCTGGTTAACCTGAAACCATGGGAACAGCGCAGCGAATCGGTGCAAGACGTTATTGCCCAGTTTGAACAGCGAACACGCCACATCAAAGATGCGCAAATTGAATTCTTCCCCCCACCCGCTGTACCCGGATATGGCAACGCCAGTGGGTTTGAATTGCGGCTGCTCGACAAAACCGGGAGTGGCGACTTAAAACAGATGGAAGACGTTGTGCGTCAGTTTATAGAAGACCTGAAGGCCCAGCCCGAAATTGCCAGTGCCTTTACCATTTTTGACGCCAGCTTCCCTCAGTACCTGCTTCGGTTCGACATAGACCGTGCTGCACAAAAAGGCGTAACTGTTAACGCGGCCATGAGCTCATTGCAAACGATGCTTGGCAGCGAATACGCCACAAACTTTATACGGTTCGGCCAGATGTATAAAGTAATGGTACAGGCGTTGCCTCAATACCGGGCGTTGCCAGAAGATCTTTTAAAGCTGTATGTAAAAAACCATGACGGTGAGATGGTGCCCCTGTCGGCATTCATGTCGGTAGAAAAAACCTATGGTGTAGACCAAGTTACACGCTATAATATGTTTCCATCAGCCGAATTAAACGGAGAAGGGAAACCTGGTATCAGCAGCGGAACAGTATTGAAGGTTATTCAGCAAACGGCCAGCGAAAAATTACCACGCGGCTACGACATCGACTGGGCTGGCATATCGCGCGATGAGGTGAACACAGGCAATGAGGGGATCATCATCTTTATAATTTGCCTGGTGTTTGTGTATCTGTTATTATCGGCACAATACGAAAGCTTTCTGCTACCACTGCCTGTTATTCTTTCATTGCCCATCGGCATCTTTGGCGCCTTTTTAGTGCTTTGGCTAACGGGTTTAGAAAACAATATATATGCGCAGGTAGCCATGATTATGCTGATTGGTTTGCTGGGCAAAAACGCCATTCTGATAGTTGAGTTTGCAACCATTCTGCATCGCCAGGGTAAGTCGGCAGTGGAGGCAGCGATTGAAGGTGCCCGGCTACGCTTGCGTCCTATACTAATGACTTCGTTTGCTTTTATCGCTGGGCTCCTTCCCTTAGTGGTAGCAAGCGGTGCCGGTGCCGTTGGAAACAGAACCATAGGCACAGCGGCTGCCGGGGGTATGTTGTTTGGAACCATCTTTGGCGTAATTATCATACCCGGACTGTATCTAATTTCCGTCACTCTGTCAGAAAAATTGAAGCTACCAAACAAACGCAAACAACTCCCTTACTCTGAAATGATGTAGCGGAAAAATAATTACCAGCACTCATGAAAAAGATTTTTAAAATAATATCAATATGCATTGTATGCGGATGGCTGCAGGGGTGCAAAACCACATCGCTGCCAACGCAAGAAATCACGTTAAATATTCCGGCAACGTTCTTACCGGTATCCGACAGTTCCAACATGGCGCTACTTAGCTGGAAGGAATATTATAGCGACAGCACACTTTTAAGCCTGATCGAAAACGCGCTTGCCAATAATCCTGATGGTAAAATTGCGCTACAGCGAATGGAGCAGGCAAAAGCATCGGTAATTTTCACCAAAGGACAACTCTTGCCTGCCGCCTATGCGGGTGGTGTGGCCGGTGTTCGCAGGTTCGGATTGTACACCATGGACGGAGCCGGCAACGCAACTACCGATATCCTTCCGGGGCAAATTGTACCCGTTAACCTACCCGACTATCTGGTAGGCCTACAAGCAAGCTGGGAGGCAGACATCACTGGCAGACTCCGCAATCAGAAGGCAGCAGCCATCTCGCGCTACCTGGGAAGCATGGAAGGCAGAAACTGGGTAGTTACCAATCTGGTTGCAGAGATGGCGTTGCAATACTATCAACTGCAGGCGTTGGATCAGGAACTGGAAATCATTCGCTCCACCATTCATTTACAAGAGCGCGCGTTGGATATTGTTACCGTTCAAAAAGAGAGTGGCGCTGCCAACGCGCTGGCTGTAGATCAATTTAAAGCACAGCTGCTCAACACACAGGCCATGGAATTTGACGTACGCCAGAAAATATTGGACACAGAAAATCAGATCAACCTTCTGTTGGGTAGGTTTCCACAACCGGTGGCTCGGCAAAAAACAGAGAAAACGAGCTTCCCTACCAAATTGCATGTGGGTGTTCCCTCGCAACTACTGGCCAACCGGCCCGATATCCGGCAGGCAGAACTGGAATTAGTTGCAGCGCGTGCCGATGTGCGCGCTGCACGAGCAGCGTTTTTTCCGAACCTTACCATTACTGCCAGCGCTGGCTTTCAGGCGTTCAAAACCAGTTTACTTTTCAATACACCCGAATCATTTGTATTCACACTTTTGGGTGGCCTGTGGGCACCACTACTGAATCGAAGCGCCATCAAGGCAGGCTTTGCCAATGCCAGCGCCTATCAGGTTGAAGCATTGTACCAATACCACAAAACCATCTTAACGGGCTATGCTGATGTGTACCGGGGAATAAGCTACCTCAGCAACCTGCAAGAGATTGCGCTGAGAAAAGAAAACGAAGTAAACGTGCTGCTGCAAGCGGTTGATACTGCCCACGAGCTTTACCGAACGGGCCGAGCAAATTATCTGGAAGTGCTGCTTATTCAGCAAAATGCGCTGGCGGCACGACTGGAACTAATTAACACAAATTTGCAGCAACAGGTGGGTTCTGTTTACTTATACAAAGCGTTGGGTGGTGGATGGAGGTAGTTATATAAGTGCCATGAAATTCGTGACGGGTGGTAAGTGATTTGCGTTAGTATTGTTCCTGCGAAAAAATATGTGGGTAACTTGCCACAAACCATTGGTAGACTTATGAGTAGTGATGTAACCGAAATCCTGATTATTCTTGGATTGATTTTATTGAATGGCCTCTTTTCCATGTCGGAAATGGCGCTTGTGTCATCCAAAAAAGTGAGGCTGGAGGCGGGAGCCAAATCTGGCGCAAAGGGGGCTAAGGCAGCTTTGAATCTGTATCTTTCACCCACCTATTTCTTGTCCACCGTCCAGATAGGTATCACACTCATCGGGTTACTGACCGGTATCTTCAGTGGCGAGAACCTGACGAATGATCTGGAACAATACCTGGAGCAATTTGCAGTGGTGAAACCATTTGCCGATGAACTTGCCATCGCCATCGTTCTTCTAACGGTAACATTCTGTTCGTTGGTATTGGGAGAACTGATTCCGAAAAGGCTGGGGCTCTCCAACCCCGAAGGTATCTCTCGCGTAGTTGCACCATTCATGACTTTTCTCTCCAGGCTTACGTTTCCTTTCGTGTGGTTCCTCACCAAAACATCCGATTTGATTTTAACCATGCTGAATCTTAAAAACACCAGGGAGACCAACATTACAGAAGAAGAGATCAAGGCAATTATTCAGGAGGGTACACAAGGCGGGGAAATACAAAAAATTGAACAGGATATTGTAGAAAGAGTTTTTGCTCTGGGCGACCGCAAGATCAGCTCCCTGATGACTACCCGCAACGACATGGTTTATTTAGATGCAGACGATCCTTTTCCGGTTACCCGCGAGCGCGTAAAAAAAGAACTTCATAAAGTGTATCCGGTTTTTGAAAACGATAAAGACAATATTCTGGGTATCATAACGCTCAAAGACCTTTACGTAGGCGCACAAGATGAGAGCTATCAGTTAAAACCTCACCTGAAATCAGTTAACTACCTGGACCAGGCCACCTCTGCCTATAAAGCGCTGGAACACTTCAAAGCCACCCGAACCAAATATGCACTGGTTACGAATGAGTATGGTATAGTACTTGGCATCATTACAATAGACGATATTTTAAAAGCCCTGGTAGGAGATGTTTCTGAGTTCTATACCGAGGATTTTCCGCTCGTGCAGCGTGAGGACGGCTCGTGGCTGGTTGATGGGGAGTACCCGCTTGCTGAATTTGCGTTATACTTCGAAGTAGGGTCTATCAAAGAATGGGAAAGTATTAACACGGTAGGAGGACTCATCCTTCACCTGATGCACCGTATTCCCAAAGCCGGAGAAAAAGTAAGCTGGAAAGACCTGGATTTAGAGGTGATGGATATGGATGGCATTAAGATTGACAAGGTGCTCGTAAAAAAAAGATAAAATCTCAATCTATCATCGTAATATTACGATAAATTAATACCTTTCGTCATAGAAACTTAACAGGTCATGCTATTTGAAGCCTTGCTTCCACAGTTTGAGAAATTCGAACAGAGATTCCCTTCCCTTGCCCCCGAGCGGCTGGCAATACTGCATCAATTGACTGCATTCATCCAAAAGAAAACAACCATGCAGCAACCGGTGCTGTTGAATTTTATCTGCACGCACAACTCGCGCAGAAGCCACCTCGCCCAATTGTGGGCACAGGCCGCAGCCGGCTATTATGGAATAAAAAATGTGCACTGTTATTCTGGCGGCACCGAAGCCACCGCGTTTAATCCACGCGCAGTAACTGCAATGAAAGAACTCGGCTTTCGGTTCGAACAAAAAGACAACAGTGCCAATCCGCACTATCTCGTATCTTATTCAGATCATTTTCCAGCGGTAGAAGCTTTCTCGAAAGTGTACAACGACCCGTTCAACCCGGCAGGTAACTATGCGGCCATTATGGTCTGTTCGCACGCTGATGAAAATTGCCCGGTGGTGATAGGTGCCGAAAAACGGATCTCCCTTCCGTTCAACGACCCGAAAGACTATGATGGCACAGGGCAGGAAGCACGCATGTACCTGGAGCGGGCATTGGAAATAGGCACAGAAGTAGCCTTTGCATTTAGCCAGGTACGCCCCGTCTGAATGTTTTATTTGTTGATGGGCACCTTGGTGAGCAGCACCTTTACAATATCCGCGGTTTTTACGTTGTCGGCTTCGGCCTCGTAGTTCAGCAAGATGCGGTGGTTCAGCACATCTAACGCAATCTCTTTGATGTCTTCGGGCAATACATAGTCGCGGCCTTCCATAAAAGCCACGGCTTTGGCCGCCAAGTTCATATTAATGCTGGCACGGGGCGAAGCGCCAAACTGAATGTATTGTGCCTCCTTATCGAGTTTGTATTCTTTGGGCCTGCGGGTGGCCGTAACCAGCTCTATTATATACTTCTCCAGCGACTCGGATATCTTTACTTTGTTTACTTCTTCGCGTATGGCAAAAATGTCTTCTTTAGTAAGCACCGGGTTAACCTCGTAACTAAACTGCATGTTGGAAATTCTGCGCATGATCTCCAACTCGTGCTCTTTGGTGGGGTAATCCACAAAAACCTTCAGCATAAAACGATCGATCTGTGCTTCGGGCAGCGGGTAGGTTCCTTCATTTTCTACCGGATTCTGGGTGGCCATCACCAAAAAAGGCCGGTCGAGTTTAAAGGTGGTTTCGCCAATGGTCACCTGCTTCTCCTGCATGGCTTCCAGCAATGCCGACTGTACTTTTGCTGGCGAGCGGTTGATCTCATCGGCCAAAATAATGTTTGCAAAGATGGGGCCCTTCTTTACTTCAAACTTGCCTTCTTTCTGGTTGTAGATCATGGTGCCCACCAGGTCGGCCGGCAGCAGATCGGGGGTAAACTGAATGCGCGAAAAGTCGAGGTGTAACACCCGGGCCACCGTGCTGATGGTAAGTGTTTTGGCCAAGCCCGGTACACCCTCCAGCAGAATATGGCCGTTGGTGAACAGACCCACCATCAGGCGGTTTACCATGTATTCCTGCCCCACCACCACTTTGCCTACTTCGGCAAATACCTGCTTGATTTTGCGTTGGTGCTCCTGCTGTACTTCCGTGCCTTCTGCGAATGCCATAGTGATTTATTAACGAAAACGATTAAAGCGCAAGTATAAATATTTGGTGGTAGAAATCGTTCACCATCAATCAAAATTCGGGTGCCCGTAACTCACCTTAAAGAGGGGAGGCAGGCAGCTATTTTTTGAAGGCAAACTTAAAATAAATCAGCACCAGGCTGAGCACGCACACAATAGTGTTGGCCACAATTACCGGCCAGAGCAAAAGCGCAATGCCATACACCAGCCACACCACTGTGCTGGTAACAACGATCAGCATCATCGTCAGGCTCAGGTCGCCCACGCTGCGTGTTTTCCAGGCCTTGTAGACCTGGGGTATAAACGTTACGCTGGTGAGGAAAGCTCCAAAGTGACCTACAAGTTCAATGGCTGTCATGGCTGAGAGTTTTTTTGACCAGCGAATGTATTATTTTTCAAGCTACAAATGGCAAGGCGTTTTGTAGTAGGCGATATCCACGGGGCACACCGGGCCTTGCAGCAATGCCTGGAACGATCCGGCTTCAACAAACAGCACGATTGGCTGATTTGCCTGGGCGATGTGTGCGATGGGTGGCCTGATACGCGCGACTGTATCGACACGCTGATGGGCATTACCAACCTGGTGTATGTACTGGGCAACCACGATTTCCACACGTTGCAATGGGCTTTGCATGGCACACAAGAAGAAGGCTGGCTGGCGCAGGGCGGCCTGGCCACCCAGCAGTCTTACCACTTCCGGATGCCCGAAACACATATTTCTTTTTTGACGAACGCCAAGCCCTATTGGGTAGAACACAACCACTTGTTTGTGCATGCAGGCATTTGCCCGGATAAACAGCCCGAACAATGCGGGCTGAATATATTATTGTGGGACCGCACCTTGGTAACCCGTGCGCTTGATCTCGTTAACTCCGGAACGGACAGCAGGCTAACCACTTTTGATGAAGTGTATGTGGGCCACACGCCCATCGGCCCACGGCCACTGAAGGGAGGCGAAGTTTGGATGATGGATACCGGTGCAGGCTGGAGTGGCGTGCTTTCTATGATGGATGTAGATAGAAAAGAAGTATTTGCCAGCGACCCGGTGCCCTTGCTGTACCCGGGGGTGGAAGGAAGAAAAAAACGTTGATGTCTCTACTTACCCCGATCTCTTCTATGCCCTCGTTATTTAGCGGCAGTTGGCTGGTAAAGCGCTAACTCTTACAAACTGCTTAAAAAATCTTCTGCCGCCCTAATGTGGGCGCAGCGTTTTTTTTCGTCCATTTTGTTTACCAGGTTAACCACCATACTCATGCGCGGATTGCGGGCAAAGTCGTCCCGGTGGTTGTATATAAATCGCCAATACAAACCATCCCACACGGGGCACCAGGGACCCTTGGTGTAGTTACTCATTTTTAGAATGTAATTAGAGCCAGAAACATAGGGCTTGGTGGTCATGGTGCCACCATCCGCATACTGGCTCATGCCATACACGTTGGGTACCATCACCCAGTCGTAGGCATCTACAAACAGCTCCATAAACCAACGGTACACCTCGTTGGGGTCAAACTCGCAGAGCAGCATAAAATTGCCCAGCACCATCAGCCTCTCAATGTGGTGACAATAACCGGTTTCCAACACTTTTCTGATGGTGTCGTCAACCGGCAAAATGCCGGTAGTGCCCGTGTAGAACGACTGCGGTATCTTTCGTGTGAAGCCAAAGTAGTTACTGGTGCGCTGCGGCACACCTTCGCGCACATACACCAATCGCATGAACTCACGCCAACCGATTACCTGCCGAACAAAGCCTTCCAGGCTATTCAACGGAAAATTTTTTTCTGCATGAAAGTTCAATGCACGATCGAGTACCGTTTCTGGTTGTATCAGTCCAATGTTGAGTGCAGGTGTAAGCAGAGAATGAAATAGAATTTGTTCATTGCTCACAATGGCGTCTTCATAATCGCCAAAGTGGGCCATGCGATGAACCAGGAAATCATCCAACCACGCTTCTGCATCTGCAAACGTGACGGGATAGTTAAAGCCACCGACTTCGCCTGGATTGGAAGAGAAATGTTTGTGAACATAGTTCACTGCCTCTGCTATCAATCGATGGGTGGGCAACTTTACCACGGGTGGCAAGGGTAACCCTTTGGGTATTTTTTTTCTGTTTTCTGTGTCGAAGCTCCATTTGCCGCCAGCGGGCTGCCCTTCTGCCATTAGCACGTTTAGCCGCTTGCGTTGTTTGATGTAAAAAGAGGCCATCAGATAATTGCGTTCCCCCTGCATCAGGTCGTTCAACTGCTGGTTACTGGTAAGGAAGTTGGGCGAGGTCTCTACCTGCAAAGCCACACCCTGCTTGGCCGTAAACCTCCTTAGCCTTCTCTCCAAAAGATAGTCTGCCGGATCTGCTACATACATCCGCTTGATACCTTGTTGCGTCAATCGGGTAATGAGCAATTCCAAATCCGCCTCATTTGCTTCCACATATTGCGTTTGAAAGCCCTGCTGCTGCAACCAGCGCTCGTAAAACTTCATTGACGCGCGGTGCAATACCAGTTTCTTTTTATGAAAAGGGTACTGCAAAAAGTAGAGGGGGTCTTCGGTTAAAACAACGAATCGGCCGGCTTGAATGCCGGGGTGCGCTCGATACAGTTGATGTGGAAAAACAAGGCAGCACTCCATGCCGGATTTTAACACCGGCAACATCAAAGTGTTATCGGCAGAAGCACAAATTTGAAAGCATCAGATAGCTAAATCCTGTTTTACTTCGTTGTCGATGGCCACCCCTCTTTTCTGCGCCCTCAGCAAATGTTTCCTGGCCCACTTCAAAGAAGTTCCTTCCTTGTAGTAGCACATGCCAATGTAGAAGTTGATGGTTGGGTCGGAGAGCCTGTACTTCTGTAAACTCAGGAAGGTGGTGCGGGCGGTTTTGTAGTCGCCCATATCGTACAGCAAAACACCCTTAAACCACACCACATAGGGCGACTGAAACATGGAGAGCGACATGCCCTTCTCCAGAATTTTTAAAGATTCTTCTTTTTCATTCAGTTGATAGCGTATCACACTTTCGCCCAGGTATCCTGCAGGACTGTAGGGGCTCAGCACCTGGTATTGCTGGTAGTACTGTAAAGCTTCGGTGGGGTTGTTTAATTGCAGCCACAATTGGGCCAGGCGCAGCGACACAAAGGAATCGTTGGGAAAGTGTCTCTCCGCTACTTTGAACACATTCACCGCCCGCACAAAATCAAACTTGGCAATGTAGCCGTTGCCTGTCAGGTAGTAGCCTTGTACGTTGTTGGAATCCATGCGCATGGCCATGTGTCCGTGCTCAATCGCCTTGTCCCAATTTCTAAGTACAAAGTATTGGTCGCCTTTTTCAATCAACTTCCTTGCCTCTCTGCGGATAATGCGTTGAGATTTTCTGGTGCTCATTTCACGCTGCGCCTCCGCAGCATAAAATGTCAGCGCAGCTAACAGTATCAGCACGGTCTGCTTCATGTATTTAGAAAATTGCGATCTAACTTTGAACCGCATCGAAAACCCTGCTTTACGATTGGCGAAAAGCAGCATTGCTTAGTTATTAACTCAACATGTCCGCAGGACTATTTAAAAGTACCAAAATGTAAGCGGCAACCATCATTTTGGCACAACTGCCACAACAAATTGTTGCTTTTGGCGCGCAAAACGGATTGCCAAATTACCTGAGAGTGGTTTCTCAGCCCTGATAATGATCTGAAAGGAACGCTAGTTAAACAACACCAACTCCAGCCCTTTGGGGTTGGCCAAATACGAGTTGATAAGGTTTTGTACTACCTTATTTTCTTTAGAAGGTTTAATGTAGTTTTTGGCCGACTCGAAATTGGTAATGTTTTCCCCCTGATCGAAGAAACCAAAACCCAGGTAGTTGCCATTTTCTACCAGCACCACCGACTTTTCATCGGCCCTGCGGCCTTTGCCCAGAATGGCCACCGTCTGGCCCTTTTCAAAGAACGAGTCGATGGCGCGTTGCGCCCGCTTGTTGTATTTTTTTGGCGTCTCCACACCCTGGCAGGCACCCTTGCACGATCCCGACTGGTGGCTGAAGCACAAACCCTTTGACAGTTGCAGGCCGGAAAGCTTGGGGCACAGATCGTTTGCCTTCACCTTCTCCCACATAAAGTTCCACGCATCGCCTTTGTTGCTGAAGGTAATGAGCGGCCTGGCCCCGCGATGCACCACATTTACGCAGAAGCGCAGGTAGCCATTGCGGTCTTCATAGTCAAACACGCCCCACTCTTCCACTTTGTATTTCTGCGCCAGGTTATACTTAGGCCACAACCTGCGTATTTCCTGCGATTCTAAAATCAGCGCTATCAGCTCGTTGCCGGTAAGTTCGTAGCTGATGTGGTGTATTTCGTTGCGTATGTTCGAGCGGTTCCACTCGCGTGCTTCGCCCGTAAAGTGGCCGGCAATTCTTTTTTTAATGTTGACGGCTTTGCCTACATAAATAACGGTGCCGCGCGCATCGTGAAAATAATATACGCCCGCTTTCGCTGGGAGTTTATCGAACGCCTCCTTGGGCAGATTGGGCGGCAAAATGGTTTCGCCCGAATTGCGCTTCAGCGCCTTGGCAATTACTCCATCCTGGTCGCGCTTTAATAAAATGTCGAAAATTTTGGCGGTGGCCTGCGCATCGCCACCTGCGCGGTGCCTTTCAGGAATTTTTATGCCCAGGCTTTCCGCCAGCCTGCCCAGGCCGTAAGAGTCGAGGCCCGGAATAATTTTGCGGCTGAGCCTTACCGTGCACAATTTTTTGGTGCTCCAGTTAATGCCCGCCTCTTCGAATTCCTTTTTCAGAAAGCTGTAGTCGAAGTGGGCGTTGTGTGCCACAAACACACGGTCTTTCAGCCAATGATGAATTTCTGTGGCCACATCTTCAAACGCGGGCGCCTCTTGCACCATTTGCGAGGTGATTCCCGTAAGGCCCGTAATGAAGTAGGGAATCTTTCGACCCGGATTGATGAGTGTATGGAAATGATCGGTGATCTGCATGCCATCGTGGTGGTAGATAGCTATTTCTGTAACGCGGTGGTTTTCCGCATAGCCCCCGGTGGTTTCAATATCTACAATGGCGTACATGGCGTTTTCAAAGGTACGGCAAGTGGGCAGTTAAAATCAATTACTTTAAGCCAATGGCAGAGAAATATTGGCCCATTTGGGTGGGGCGTTTAAGGAAGCCATTTTCTGCGGCCACCACCTCGAAAGGCAGCAAATTGTGCATAAACTTTCCGTCTGCATCGGCCTGACTAATAAGCAGGCTGGTGAGGTTCAACACGTCTCCATTCAGAAACTCAATTTCCAGATAGTATTCCAAATGGGCACGCACATCGTCTGGAGGGGGCACAAAACGCGTAAGCTTTCTGATATCTGTTTTAGGAATTACGCGCGTCCACGATCCGTTTTGCACCGTCATTTGTTCGCTACCCCGGCTAATGGTAAGCTTCAGATTCTTGTTGTCGAGGTAATATTGCCGGTACATCTTCAGCAGCGGCATTTGGGTAAACACTACCAGTGCCATCAACACCGCTACGGCTGCCAACATAATGGGGTGCACCACAATACCCAGCACCATCAATAAAAGAATGGCGCCAAACTGATAGCCCAGCCAACTGAGTTTCTGCCAGATGATCTGGCGCGTGATCTGGTAATCAAAACTTTTTCCGGGTAGCTGTTCGCGCACAAACTGCCAGTCATCGGATTTTTCTCTCAGGTTGGCTTTCAGGTCGTCCAGCCGGTTGCTGAAAAAACTTTCCAGCAAGAAGAACATAAGTTGTATATCTGTTTTGCGATGGAAGTAATTTCTCTTTTGATCGGCCGGCAGCAGGTAATAGTCGAATACATCGCGCTTCAGGTGGTCTAGTATCAACAGATCGTTGGCAGCATTTTTAATCACCACGCAGTCGAGGTTGTTGGGCAGGGTTTCGTTAAACCAATGCTGAATGATGAACTGAAGGATGGTGCCGGGCTCTGCCGGAAAAAATTCGGTATACTCCCCCGTTTCATTCAGGTAGCCTTTAATCTTAAACTGAAAGGATGACATTGGTTTGGGAGATTTAATCAAAAATAAAGAACTTAACGCAATACAAAGCCAAATGGAAGGAGTAGTTCGGTTTTTATTGAACGGCCTGGCGGTATTGCTTACGGCCTACCTGCTGCCCGGTGTGCATGTAGAACACTACGGCCACGCGTTGCTGGTGGCGTTGGTATTGTCTATTGCCAACGTATTGGTTAAGCCTCTGCTTATTGTGTTCACCATACCACTCACCATTGTTACTTTTGGTTTGTTTTTGCTGGTCATCAACGCCCTGGTAATTATGCTGGTAGACTCGCTGGTGCCCGGCTTCTCGGTAGATGGGTTCTGGTGGGCGCTGTTGTTTAGCTTGATACTGAGTGTTTTTAGCAGTCTGTTTAATGATCTCACTAAAAACAAGCAAGAAAATGATTAATGGAGTATTTCACTTTTTACTCGTGCTGCTCTTTGCGTTCAAACCTGAACCGAGGTACCCGGTTGATGCCATTGACCCCCAACTAAAAGCCGGCATGTATGCCGTGATTAGAGACCAAAAGGTGCAAATTGAAATCAACTCATTAACAAACGCGTCTATTTATTACTACAAGGCAATCACTATTCTAAGTCCGGCAGCCAAAAATTATGCGGTAGAGACAGTTTGGTATGATCCGTTCCATACAATAAAATCATTTAAGGGAACTGTTTACGATGCCGCAGGGGGCGTTATTAAGAAATTAAAAGCCTCGGATATTCTTGATCGAAGTTATTTCGATAATGCTTCAATGTTCACAGACAATAGGATCAAGGAAGCGGACCTGATGCAAAGTCAGTACCCCTATACCGTAGAGTTTGAATACGAGATTGCAAAAAAGAGCAACTACTCACTCCCAGACTTTTATCTGTATTTGGATGATGAGGTAAGCATTGAACATTCCTCTTTTTCGATCAAGTCGTCTCCTGAATTAATGCCACGTTACCATTCATTTAAATTGCCTGATCCGGTTATCGAGATTACAGCTGACAATAAAAATCAAATTTCCTGGCGCTTTGCTAATGTACTACCCGAAAAATTTGAAAAAAATGCCCCTGACATCACAAGAACCGTCCCTAACATTTTGCTGGCACCGAATGAGTTTGAATACGATGGATACGCTGGCAGAATGGATTCGTGGGTTAATCTTGGATTATGGCAAAAATCTCTTAACGATGGACGAGACGATCTACCTGAAGAAACGAAGCGCAAAGTGCGTGAGTTAGTGGAACCAATCATCTCTTTGGAGGAAAAGGTAAAAGCCGTTTACGGGTATGTTCAGTCACGCACACGTTACGTGGGGGTTCAATTGGGTATTGGTGGGTGGCAACCAATTCCCGCCAAAGTTGTTGATGAGGTTGGTTACGGAGATTGCAAGGGGCTTTCGAACTATACCATTGCATTGCTGAAAGCAGCAGGCATTAAAAGTTACTACACCAAAGTCAATGCGGGTATCGATGCCCCTCAAGTGCATTCCGCTTTCCCTTCACCCCAATTTAATCATGTTATTGTGGCTGTGCCCAATGAGGCGGATACCATTTGGCTTGAGTGCACGAGTCAGACAAATCCCTTTGGTTACCTGGGTACTTTTACCGGAGACCGCAAAGCGCTACTTATTAACGAACACGGAGGTACACTTGTAAACACCACCCGGTATACGGATAAAGAAAACCAACTTCGGCATTCCGCGGAAATTTCATTGGACGAATCCGGGAATGCTATCACCCACCTTCATTCAATCTACTCTGGCATCTTTTACGAGAGAAACAACCTGGATTTTGCCATAAATAAAGGTTATGAGGAGCAAAAAAGGTGGATTCAAAACAATATACCGATTCCAGCCTTCAACATCAGTCACTTTAAAATGGAGCTACAAGAAAATCGCGTCCCTAAAGTCAATCTCACCATTGAATTAGAATTAAAGGGATTTGGATCCATAACCGGTAGCATGCTGATATTCAATCCTAATCTGACTAACAAATCCTCTTTTCTTCCTCCGAAGCAATCCGAGAGAAAAAATTTGATTGTACAACCCTATAACCAAGTTGAAACTGATTCCTTAATCTATTCTTTACCGAAGGATTTTCACGTTGAATTTCTACCCAGCCCGGTAACAATAGAATCTGACTTCGGGAAATATGAAGCTTCTTTTCTTCACACAAACGCTTCACTTATATACATAAGAAAGTTGCGAGTGAGAAAAGGTGACTTTTTACCAGTCAAGTACCCGGAATATGTGGATTTCTATCGGTCGGTTCAAAAGGCCGATAACATAAAAATAATTCTCCTTAATAAGACCTAAACCGGGTCTCATCATCGCGGCTTCAGCACAATGGCTGCATTCTGAACTTGAACGATTCGATTGTACAATTCCCTCAAATAGTGATACTCTTCCGAGGTATAAACTGTTCTGTTAATGTTCAGCACACTATTAAGCGTAAGCTTGTTGCCAAGTTGCTGTACAGAAAATAGATATCTACCACCCGCGTTTGGTAAACCAAGTGCAGCTTTCTCGGGCAACTCTGAAATGATGTAGTTATCCGGCAGTTCTAACGTGAAGAAGACTGAACGATCAAGTGGCACTCCATAGTCAACCGGATAAAATCGCTCTGCAGATTTAAATGGGTTTTTCTCAATTCGATCCGACAGGAAGGGGTTGGGTCTGTAAAGTAAACTGTGTCAGCTAATAATTATTGTAATCATATCTGATGTTGGAATGTGGTCAACTCCCACACTACTGCCTTGGTGCAATGTTATAAAATTTAGATGGGAGTTGTCCATCATT
>JBMOLS010000065.1:0-35757 GCA_049324055.1 Bacteroidota bacterium
GGTCCATTTGATTTTATCCAATGCTTTGCCCAGCCGCTGCCGGTGCTCACCATCTGTTCCATTCTGGGTTTACCACCGGAGGACTACCGCAAGTTGAAACACCTGGGCGCGAAACTAACGGAAACCCTCGGGTTGTATGTTACGCTGAAAGAACTGGTGGCGATCAACAGTGCCGCACGCGACCTCATCGATTACTTTGCACAGTGGTTAAACGACAAGAGGCGACATCCGGATAACAGCCTGATCAGCCAAATCCTGATCCTGAACGAAAAAGATGGCGCGCTCCTCACCGATCAGGAACTGATCTCACTCTACATATTCCTGTTCATTGCGGGGGAGGAAACCTCGGCCAACCTCTTGGGGGCAGGTACCTACAACTTGATGCAACATCGCGAAAGCTGGCAAACGCTCTGTTCTAATCCGCACGTTGCAAATACCAGTGTGGAAGAGTTGCTTCGGTTCGATCCCTCCGTACAGATCGCAGGCCGAACCGCACTCCACGATTTGACCTTCGCTGGCAAAAAGATACCGGCAGGTTCAACGTTGTCGCTGGTAATTGGGTCGGCCAACCGCGATGAACGCGCCTTTGAAGCCCCCAATGAATTACGCATTGACCGAACCCCCAACCGACACCTTACCTTTGGATTGGGTACTCACCATTGCATGGGCGATTGGCTCGCGCGCAGGCAGGCAGCCATTGCGTTCGTAACACTGACCCAGCGATTTCCAACACTGCATCTCACAAAAGAGGCACCGGAGTGGAATCGTGTGCTCACATTTCGCAGCCTCAATAGGTTAATGGTGGCAGTGGGCTAGGCAATGCGAGCGCCTTTGAAGTAGTATATGCGGATGTGATGGCCCGCAGCAGAGTTACCGGCATAAACAAATCCGGAAGGGAGAACAGGCGCACGCAACGTACGTTTCATTTCCTCATTTTCTATCAGCGCAATCAATCCCACCCCCAGATGGCCACCCTTCGCTTCCAGGTAGTCCCGCGTTATCATCACCAACTTACTCATTAGTCCTGGAAAGCGGTGTCCGGGGATAATCATGAAGCGCACAGCCAAAAAGTTGTTTTGAAACTGCTTGATGAACACCTGTTTCGCAGTAGAGATGCCAATAACCTGATCATCTGCCCCACGCACCACGTATACCAGTTCATCCATTCTACGCTGCTGCTCCCCCTCGTCCATCTGAAAATAATCTGTCCACACGCGCAATACCTCCTGTACGGGCTTCACAGGTTGCTGCCAAACATTTTCAAATTTCACATTCATGTATTGAATTTACTATTTCTCCAAGGCCGGATCGAGTATCCCGGTTTTATTGACATCCATTTGGCTGCACGCTGTGCATAGATGTTTCATTTGTGCGTACCTTTAGCAAGATAACTCCCCCATGCGAAGCGTAACCAAAGTTGAACTGATTCATTTCCTCAAGCAAAAGATTTCAGAAGAATGTGAGATCCCGCTGGAACAGATTGATGAGGACGCTGAATTTGAGCACTTGAATATGGATTCAGTCAACGCCATGATGATCATGGATGCGCTGGAAGACTACCTGGAAATGGAATTGAACCCGCTCTACTTTTGGAATCACCCCACCGTGGCGAAGTATGCCAAGTTCATTGTAGAAGAACTGCAAACCTCATCTTCTTAGATTTTCGCATCGCTGAAGTAGCTAACCCGCACATGGTGCCCTTGCGAGGTAAAGCCTATAAAATAGTAGTCGCTGCCCGGCCAGTATGCTTTGGTCCATTTTTTTGGAGCTTCGCTTTCAATCGCCAGCAGAAGGCCGATGGTATCCCGACCGTTGACGTACCGATGCGTGCCCAATTCTCGTTTGGTTTCCACTAACAGCATGGTGTCTAATGCCGGTTGGCGCGCCTGGGGCGCGATGAAACACCTTACTTCAAAAAGATAATGATTATTTAATAACCTCACCGCCTTGCGCTCGGCAGTAGAAATACCCACCAGCACGCCTTCGCTATTGTGGATGAGCACGGCTGCCTGCCCTGCCCGTGAAAGCGCCTCCTGGGGGGCCATGGCGCGATGCAGCAACCAAAAATGGACAATCTCCTGCTGCTGGGCAGCACGCACTTTGCCCCAAACCGGCACAAAATGAACATTTCTTTGGGGGAGATCAGTTACCATTGGCTGAAGGTATTCATTAACAGTCGTTGAATTTTACTATTTTAACGTTTTAGAACAAACCCATTGAGCCACACCATGCAAAGTGCGAACTTTTCGTACCGTCTATACAGGCTTACACTAGGCAAATATCTAAAATTCAAAAAGCGACTCGATAAGTCCCTCCAATCGGGAGAATTTCATAAATACAACGCCAGGAAAAAGCGTAGCCTGCTGCTGCGTATCAAAAAAGTATGGCGTAAACTCGAGCAACTTCGTTTTGAACTAAAGCTGGGCATGAGTGGGGCCGCGTTGGCGCTGTTTCTGAGTGTGGCCGATAGCCAGGCACAGATAGGCCCCTTCGTAGAAAAGCCACGGTCAGAAAATCCGCTAAGGCCTCCGTTGCTGGGCCGAGACATGCGGCCAGCTGCCAGCGATGTAGACAATGATGGAGATGTGGATGTGCTTGTTGGCTTTCCAGATGGAACCGTTCGTTTTTTTCGGAATGATGGAACACCTACCAAGCCCTCATTTAACTGGATTAGTGGCATGGAAAATCCATTCGATGCCATTGCATCTGGTTCATCGATCACAATAGCCTTTGCAGATATAGATGAAGATGGAGACGAAGACCTGGTGTTGGTAGATTATAACAGCGCTTCCACCTTTTGGCGGAAGGACGGACCTAATTCCTTCACTCCTGTAACTGGACCTGGAAATCCGGTGGATGGAGTGCTTGCAGGTGGACTAGGTCCGCAAATTACATTTGCTGATGTAGATGGCGACAGCGACCTAGACCTCGTTGCCGGATTCGAATATTATCCGGGAGAATACCTTAAGATTTTTGAAAAAGACGGTCCGGGATACATCACTACTAACACCACTTTAAACGGCCTCGCTCTAACCTCCGGGAGCCCCAATGCTCCTGCCTTTGCCGATGTAGATGGCGATGGCGACCTCGATCTATTTCTGGGTGAAACCGTTGGCTTCTCAGATACATACATCTCTTTTTTTAGACAAGATGCAGCGGGTGATTTCTTACAAGAAACCGGAGCTTCAAATCCCTTTGATGGAATTCCTTTTGGAGATTATGCGGCACCCGTTTTTATTGATTTAGACAACGATGGAGATTTGGATGCGATTGTGGGTAGAAATTTCAAATACTTTGGCTCACACGATCATTCCCTGGCTTACCTCGAAAACAAATTCAGTGAGACAGGCGTGTTTGAATTTGAAGAAAAAACAGAACTCGAAAATCCGTTTGATGGAATTTTAGGCGGACGTCTGTACGATATCAACCGCGAGGTTTCTTTCGACTTTTTAGATATCGATGAGGATGGCAATATTGATGTATTGCTAGGTTCAAAATATGGAGGAGATCTCAGGTACTACCGTTTTGATCCCTCGAAAGACCTTCACGTTCAACGAACGGGAGCGGACAATCCCTTTGACGGAATCTCTTTCTTTTCGGAAGTAACACCTCGCTTCGTTGATTATGATAGTGACGACCAGGTAGAACTGATAGTAGGTGATGCGAATGATAATCGTTTGTTTACCTACAATGGAAACGAGGTTTTCACCGAGGAAACAGGCCTTAACATTACAGACGATATCTTTGCATTTACAAACAAGTATGCGGTTTTTGATGCAGATGGTGATGGTGATAAGGATGTGCTGATAGGAACCCAAGGTTTGGGCACACGATTTTTTAGAAATAATTCGGGGAGTTATTCAGAGGAAACTGCCACAGCCCCCATACCCTTCAATACATCCGCCACACTATGGGGTGTGAATCGAATAAAACCTTCTGTGGCCGATATTAATCACGATGGGCTTGATGATATCATTGCAGGCGTGCAGGATGGAACGGTGAGAATCTTCCTTAACACCGGTGTGATTTCGGCCGGAAGCTATCAGTATGAGGAAATGGTGGATGCAGGAAACCCAGTAGCCAGCATTGATGTAGGAGATGAAGCATCACCCATTCTTACAGACATTGATGAAGATGGTGACCTGGATCTGTTTATTGGAAATTTCAACGGTGAGATCATTTTTGTAAAAAATGAAAATCCGCCACCGGCTATCTCCATAAGCACCGATCCGGTGTTAACATTTGAGGCAGGAGACCCTCCCCTGTTACTCGACCCTGGCGTTAGTTTGGACATTACCGATGACGACACAGATGCCATAGGCGCCATTGTGCGCATCAGTGGCAACTTTGTATCAGGCCAGGATGTCCTCGGCTTCACGTTGGTTGGAGATATCACGGCTCCGGGCGGATTCAATTCATCAACAGGTGAAATCAGATTTGCAGGCTCTGGTTCTATGGACCAATATCAACAAGTGCTGCAATCAATCACCTACCAGAACATCAGCTCCACGCCCACAGCCTCTACCCGCATCATCACCTACTACGTATTCGACCACGATGCTACGGATCCACGGTTGGACACTCAGCCAGATGGCTTCGTAACCGTGAATGTGCAGGCTGCGATCATCCCCAACGATCCCCCGGTGTTGGCAGGCACGATCACATCGACTACCTTCATCGGCACCGCCATCCCCATCGAAAACACCCTTACTCTTACTGATGCGGATGATGAAATAACCTCGGCTACGATACAGATTTCCTCAGGCTACGTGAATGGAGAGGATCAACTGGTCTTCACGAACCAAAACGGCATCTCTGGCACCTTCGATGCCGCAACCGGCATCCTGTCACTCACGGGCGTTACCACCGTGGCTAATTACCAGGCGGCCCTGCGGTCGATTCAATACAACAACACAGCCGCCAACCGCACCAATGCCAACCGCACTGTTACATTTACCGTGAACGATGGCACGGTGAACAGTAATACATTGTCGATAACGGTAGCGGTGCCCAACCAGGCACCGGCTCTCACGTCTACCACTGCCAGCGTTACCTTTGCCGGCACCGACCTAGTGCTGGATAATGCACTCACCATCACAGATGCAGACGACACCAACCTGAGCAGCGCCACCGTTCAGATCAGTGCAGGCTATGCCAACGGCCAAGACCAACTGGTTTTCACCAACCAGTCGGGCATTACGGGTACGTTCAATGCCTCAACAGGTGTGCTTGCGTTAAGCGGTGCAGCCACTGTAGCTCAATATCAAACCGCTTTGCGTTCGGTGTTGTACCGAAACGTGGCGGCCAACCGCACCAATGCCAACCGCACTGTTACGTTTACGGTGAATGACGGAACAGTGAACAGCAACACCCTTGCTCTCACGCTCCAGGTTCCTAACGTAGCCCCTACCCTTACGCTCTCAGTGCCCACTGCTAATTATGCCGGAGGCGATCTGGTGGTAGATGCCGAAATCGTCCTCGCAGATGAAGATGATACTAATTTTACCGCTGCTACGGTATCCTTTCAATCCGGTTATGTGGCAGGGGAAGATGAACTCGTGTTCACCAATCAGGCGGGCATTTCGGGCAGTTTTAATAGTACAACGGGTGTACTAACGCTTACAGGTGCTTCCAGCCTGGCCAGCTACCAGGCGGCCTTGCGAACAATTGTGTACCGAAATACATCCGGCAACCGTTCCGCAGGCAACCGCGAAATTGCCTTTGTTGTAAATGACGGCCAAGCCGCCAGTACCAGTGCCGTTGTTCTGGTGGTGGTGCCCAACAATGCACCCGCGTTGGCTTCCACCACCGATACCGGCTTTTACCTGTCGGGCGAGTTGGTGATCAACAATTCCATCACCATTACAGATGGCGATAACACCACCTTACAGGGCGCAACGGTTAGGATAACTGCAGGTTTACAAACCTCGGAAGATGTGCTCGTCTTTACCAACCAAAACGGTATTACCGGCACCTATGCAGCGGGAACACTCACGTTGGCCGGAAGCGCTTCGTTGGCCAACTACCAGGCAGCATTGCGGTCGGTTCAATACCGCAACAATGCAGCAAGCCCGAATGTGGCGAGTCGTACCATCACGTTCGCGGTTACAGATGGTACCAACACCAGCAACAGCGTTACCACCGTACTTTCGATTAACCGCCCCCCGGTGGTGTCGGCCAACCCGCAAACCACAATAGCGGGGGGCAATGTTGCTTTCAGCGTAGCCTCCATCCTATCCGACCCTGACGACAATCTCGATCTGTCTACGTTGGAGGTAGTTTCGGCCGAAGGCGCCACGGTGACCATCAGTGGTGGCCAGATTGTGATCGACTATTCCAACGTAGATGATTTTCAGGGCACTGACGTGCTGACCATTACCGTTTGCGATGTAGCCGGGCGTTGCAGCACACAGTCGATCGATATTGAGCTGGATGCGGACATACAGGTGTACAACGGAGTTTCACCCAATGGCGATGGTGCCAACGATTATTTTAAGATTCGCTACCTGCCCACAGGCTCGCGCGTGTCGGTTTACAACCGCTGGGGCGACCTGGTGTTCAGCGAAAACAACTACGACAACACCGACCGAAACAGGAGGTTCGAAGGCCTGAATGACAACGGTAACGAGCTGGCTTCGGGCACCTATTTTTATAAAATTGAAACACCCCAGGGCCGAACCCTCACCGGCTACCTCACCTTAAAACGTTGAATGCGATGAAGAAAATTCTACTGTTGTCCTGCCTGGTATCCTCGCTTGCGCTGCACGCGCAGCAAGACCCGCTGTATTCGCAGTACCTTACCAATCCGCTCATCTTCAATCCGGCCTACACCGGCCTGAACAATGCCTTCAACGCTTCGTTCAGTTACCGCAACCAGTGGGCAGGGTTTGAGGGGGCACCTACCACGCTCAATGCCAATGCGCATATGTCGATTGTGGATAATAAGGTGGGCGTGGGCGCCCTGCTGCTGCAAGATCAAATGGGTATTTCTAAGACTACCGAGTTCCATGCCTTCGGTTCGTACAAGCTGGCGCTGGAAGATGAGATGGTGTTGAGTTTTGGAATGCAGTTTGGGCTGGTGGGCTTCCGCAACGATTATTCAGAGTTGAATGTGGACCCCGATCCAGTGTTTGCGCAAACCGAACGCGCCAGCAAGCCCAACGTGGGCGCAGGTGCCATCTTAAAAGCTAACAAATTTCTGGTGGGCCTATCGGTGCCGCGCTTGCTCCAAACCAAAATAACCAGTGCCGGGCAAGACTTTCAACTTTACAACCAGCACTATTACTTGTTTGGTTCTTACGTGCATTACCTGGGCACAAGGTTGCGCCTCAAACCCTCCATCCTGTTCCGGGGCGTAAAAGGTGCACCCCTTTCTACCGACCTGAACTTCAACATCAACATCGACACCAAATACACAGCCGGAGCCTATACCCGAAACTTCAAGGCCTACGGCCTTTTGGTGCAGGGCTGGTTTTTCGAGAAATACCGCTTTGGTTACACCTTCGAGGTGCCCACCAACAAGTCGGTAGGCGCATCCTTTACCTCGCACGAAATCACCATCGGCATCAAAACCTCTGTGCTGAACATGCATGACCGTTCGTATAGCGAATTCTAAACAAGTAACGCCCAAATAATTAGAGCCGACCCGTATCCGAAAGAGGTCATTTGGTTGAACTATTCGTTCAAATAGCTGTTCTTCGTAAGCATGAAGGTTGCTATTTCGCGGAAAGAACATTTTAATGCGGCCCACCGGCTATTCAATCCCGCCTGGACGGATGAAAAAAACGAACAGGTTTTCGGCAAATGTGCCAACCCCAATTACCATGGCCATAATTACGAATTGATTGTAACGCTGGTGGGCGAACCCGATGTAGAAACGGGTTATGTGTACGACATGAAAGTGCTGAGCGACCTGATCAAGGAAAATATTCTGAAACAATTTGATCACAAAAACCTTAATTTAGATAGCAGCTATTTCAAAGACCTGAACCCCACTGCCGAAAACATAGCGCTGGTGATCTGGCGGATTTTGAGGCAGCGTATAGAAATGAAGTACGAATTGAAGGTGAGATTGTATGAAACGGAACGCAACTTCGTGGAGTACCCCGCCCATGCTTGACAAATTTTAATAAACAACCGCAACCAAACAGAAAAACAGATGGCCATGAAAGTGCGACCGATGAAACCCTACGATGCAGGTGATGACGAGGACGACCATGTGTTGAGTTCGTGGGATACTCCGCTACGCCCCGATGCATTCGAAATGGACGATGATGAAAAGATTGCAAAAATTGAAAAGCACTTCGAGCAGATCATGTCCATTCTGGGGTTAGATTTAAATGACGACAGCCTGAAAGGCACGCCCAAGCGGGTGGCTAAAATGTATGTGAAGGAAGTGTTCAGCGGGTTGAACCCCAAAAACCGCCCACATGCCAGGCTCTTCGAAAACAAATACAATTACGATCAGATGTTGGTGGAGAAGGACATCACGTTCTACTCGCATTGCGAACATCATTTTGTGCCCATTTACGGCAAGGCACACGTGGCCTACTTTTCGGGGGGCAAGGTAATTGGCCTCTCCAAAATCAATCGGATTGTGCAATACTTCGCCAAACGCCCGCAAGTGCAGGAGCGGTTGACTGTGCAGATTGGCAAGGAGATGGCGCGCGTGCTCAACACACAAGATGTAGCCGTGGTGATTGATGCCAACCACATGTGCGTAGCCTCGCGTGGTGTAGGCGATACCAACAGCAAAACCGGCACCGCCTATTTTACGGGCAAATTCAAAGACGAAAACATCAAGCGCGAGTTCCTTAACTACATCAACGCGAGGTAGTTTCAGTCGTGCGGCTTCATACACCAGCAAAGCACCTATAATGGGTGCTTTGTTGTTTTCAGAGCACTGTAAATCAACACGTTCCGGGCAAGTAAACGAGCTGGCTACGCCTGATTACCGGCATCAGAGTAACAACAAGGGCGAATCCTGACGCGAGTCTTCGTGACTTGTTCGCGTCTCGGCACATTACCCTTTTGCTACCTTGGTAACTGGCCTCCTGGCTGTAGGCGAGGAAATTCACCAAGCGGGTTGTTTCCGATTGCATAATTCCGGGTTAAAACATCCAAAAATTTGTAGCTTAGCAACTTAAACAATCGACTTCTATGGTATTCGATTTAGACATGATCAAAGCCGTGTATGCGGCATTGCCCGGGCGCATCGCCAAAGCCCGCAAGGTGGTTAACAAACCCCTAACCCTCTCAGAAAAAATACTTTACGCCCACCTCCATGCCGATCAAAAGCTGGAGAACTTCGGGCGCGGTAAATCGTATGTGGATTTTGCGCCCGACCGCGTAGCCATGCAGGATGCCACCGCGCAGATGGCCTTGCTGCAGTTTATGTCGGCCGGACGCCCCAAGGTGGCAGTTCCATCCACGGTACATTGCGACCACCTCATCGTAGCCAAATCGGGTGCCAAAGAAGACCTGAGTGCCGCCAATGCAGAAAGCAAGGAGGTATTCGACTTCCTCTCGTCCGTGTCGAACAAGTATGGCATCGGATTTTGGAAGCCAGGCGCGGGTATTATTCACCAGGTTGTATTAGAGAACTACGCTTTCCCGGGTGGCATGATGATCGGAACTGACTCGCACACGGTAAACGCGGGTGGCCTGGGTATGATTGCCATTGGCGTGGGTGGTGCTGATGCCGTAGATGTTATGGCCGGAATGGCCTGGGAACTGAAGTTCCCCAAACTGATTGGCGTGAAGCTGACCGGCCGTTTAAACGGCTGGGCATCCGCAAAAGACGTGATCTTAAAAGTGGCCGGAATCCTCACCGTAAAAGGTGGAACGGGTGCCATTGTAGAATATTTCGGAGAGGGCGCTACCTCTATGAGTTGTACCGGCAAGGGTACCATCTGCAACATGGGTGCAGAGATTGGTGCCACCACTTCTACCTTTGGGTATGATGCCTCGATGGAACGTTACCTCATCGCCACAGGCCGTGCAGAAGTAGCCGCCATGGCCAATAAGGTGAAAGAACACCTCACGGCCGACCCCGAGGTGTATGCTAATCCCGAGAAATATTTTGATCAGGTGATCGAAATCAACCTGTCGGAACTGGAGCCACACCTCAACGGTCCGTTCACACCCGACCTGGCCACACCGATCTCTAAGATGAAGGAAGAAGCCGCCCGCAACGGTTGGCCTACCAAAGTGGAGGTGGGTTTGATTGGATCGTGTACCAACTCTTCTTACGAAGACATTTCACGTGCGGCAAGTCTGGCCCGCCAGGTGGCAGACAAGGGTTTGAAAACGAAAGCAGAATTCACCATTACCCCGGGTTCTGAACAAGTGCGCTACACCATCGAACGAGATGGATTTATTGCCACTTTCGATAAGATTGGCGCCAAAGTATTCGCCAACGCCTGTGGCCCTTGCATTGGCATGTGGAGCCGATACGGGGCAGAGAAAAAGGAAAAGAACACCATCGTTCATTCTTTCAATCGCAACTTTCAAAGCCGCAATGATGGCAACCCGAACACGTATGCGTTTGTAGGTTCGCCTGAGTTGGTGACTGCGCTGGCCATTGCCGGGGACCTATCTTTTAACCCGATGACCGACTACCTGACCAACGAACGCGGTGAGCGGGTGAAGTTGGATCCTCCCACCGGAGATGAACTACCAACCAAAGGTTTTGATGTGAAGGACCCGGGCTACATTGCCCCTGCCAAAGATGGCAGTAAGGTAAAAGTAATTGTAGATCCGAAGTCAGATCGTCTGCAATTGCTGGAGCCATTCAAGCCCTGGGACGGAAAAAATCTGATGGGCATGCGCGTATTGATCAAAGCAAAGGGCAAATGCACCACCGACCATATTTCGATGGCAGGCAAGTGGCTGAAGTACCGTGGCCACCTCGACAATATTTCCAATAACCTACTGATTGGCGCCACCAACTTCTTCAACGATAAGATCAATAGCGTGAAAAACGGGTTAACTGGTGGCTATGATGAGGTGCCCAAAGTACAGCGTGCCTACAAAGCCGCTGGCATTGCAAGTATTGTGGTGGGAGATGAAAACTACGGAGAGGGTTCTTCGCGCGAACATGCCGCCATGGAGCCCCGGCACCTCGGTGTGCGCGCAATATTGGTGAAAAGTTTTGCGCGGATACACGAAACCAACCTAAAAAAGCAGGGCATGTTGGCCCTCACTTTTGCCAACAAAGACGACTACAACAAAATTCAGGAGGACGACCTGATCGACATCATCGATTTAGTTTCGTTCGCACCGGAGAAGCAACTAACACTGGTGCTGAACCACAAAGACGGCTCGAAAGAAACCATCAAGGTTAACCATACCTACAATAAGAATCAGATAGAGTGGTTTAAGGCCGGCTCTGCCTTGAACCTGATGGGAGAATCGGAAAAGAAAACTAAAGCTCCGACCAAGAAAAAGGAAGCAATCAATAAGGCGGCCAAAGCGGCCCCGAAGAAAAAATCGGTGAAGAAAATAGCGAAGAAGACGACTAGGCCCACAGCGAAGAAAGTTGCAAAAAAAGTAGTGAAGAAGTTGGCCAAAAAATCCGCTCCCAGGAAGGTTAAGAAGGCCGCTGTAAAAAAAACGATCGCTAAGAAAAAGGTGGCCAAGAAAGGCAAACGGAGATAATCGTTTGTCAGGTTCATTAAAAAGCCCACCCAACGGTGGGCTTTTTGCTTTTCTTCCCATCGATGGTCTCAACCACGATTTTCCAAGTAACGTGAATTATTTAGTGCTAAAATTTGCCCCTCACCTCGCCATTCACCAGAAAGGTACCGTCCTCCTGAACTACCATGTGAATTTGGGCGACTTCTTTCTTCCTGTCATCGAGGGTGTAAATCATGAATTCATGGGGCGACACACGATCCTTTAAGTCATCGGTAAAGCCAAGGTTTAGCTTTACTTCTAAATCAGGTTCTGCCTTTTTGTTACAGATCATGTGTCGGGCGTTGTTATATCCCTTCACACGCACCTCATTATCAGCCAACTTTTTGTATTTGATCTTCACGATCAGGTACGGCAAATCACCCCCCAGTTTCCGGTTCCTTTGGTCAACCGTTTCTGTGTAGTCCACGGTGTACCTATCGATGGGCTTTGGCCGCAGTTCCAGTTTTACTTCCAATGCAAATTCATCGTTAGATTTGTAGGGTATATCAGGCTGGGTCGCCCACAGCCACGATATCAGCAGTAGAAAGATCATGAACGAAGTTATTAACGCAGGCGCTAAAAACAAAGTCATCCTCGAACAGAGAGGATGGCATGAAATATAAAAGGAATAAAAAAGGCAATCCTTCTGAATCGCCCTTTTACTCATTCTTACGTGAGCCCCCTGTCGGAATCGAACCAACGACCTACTGATTACAAGTCAGTTGCTCTACCAGCTGAGCTAAGGAGGCCTTTTACTATCTCTCCCAGACCTACTGATTATCCCGCAGGTGCGGGACTCTACCAGCTGAGCTAGGAAGTGGATTCTCTAAAATTGAGTGCGCAAAAATAGAAGGTTAACCTGTATTTACAAAGGTTTTAAGATGCTGTTTTCAGCATCTTAAGCTGATTCTTCAGGCTGTCCAACTGATCGCTGGCCTGCTGAATTTTCACGTTGAACTCATCTTTCAGCTTCGTGGCGTTTTTAGAGCGCCCGAAAAACTCCAGGTTATTACGCAGTACTGCCAAGTCGTTTTCGGCCTGGGTGATTTTCTTCCGTATGTGTTGTTCTTTCTGGTAAATTCTGCGCTCTGCCTGCGGGTCGTTGCGCAGGTTGCCCATTTCCAACTCCAAGCGCAATCGCTCGCGCTCGTTCTCGCTCATATTAGGCAAGGCAGCCACGGCCGCATCTAATGCTTTCTGAAAGCGAACGCGAGAGGCATTCATCGCTTTCTTTGGCACAAAGCCGATACTATTGAAACGCTCCACCAACTTCTTGATCGGTTCAGGGGCCGCCTGACCGTTGGCGGCAAGTGCTTCCAACTCAGCGCATACGTGTTCTTTTTTCTCCAGGTTTTGTACTTGCTCTTCGCCAACTTTATCTATCTGCTCCCTGCGCTGTTCAAAAAAATAGTCGCAAGCACCCTTGAATTGCTGGTAGATTTTTTCGCGCATTTTCTCCGGCACGGGACCAATCTCTTTCCACTGATTTTGCAATTGCTTCAACGCCTCGGCTGTCGCATCCCAGTCGGTGCTTACCTTCAACGCTTCGGCTTGCTGCACAATCTCCTCCTTTTTCTTCAGGTTGCCGGTACGCTCCTCGTCCAGTTTCTTAAAGAACAAGCTCTTGTTGTGAAAAAAGGACTTGAATGCAGTCCAGAATTTTTTGTTCACCTCTTTGGCTTTGGCGCGCGGCACACCGCCAATACTTTCCCATTGCTTTTGAATGGCCAGCAGTTCCTGCGTTTTTTGATTCCACTCTTTGATACGGTCGGTTTGAAACGACCCATACGCAGCGATGGATTCAGCCAGTTGGTTCTTCTTTTCCAGATTAGCCGCCAACTCCTGGTTTAGTTTCTCCAGGTGCTCATCGCGTTTTTTGTACACAGCATCTGAGGCAGCCTTGAAGCGCAGCCATACGGCTTCTTTCTCCTCCTGGGGCACGGGGCCCACATGCTTAAATTCATTGTGCAACTCGTTCAACTCACGCACAGCCTCCGAAATCCGCTCGGCATCAATGAGCTTTTCAGCGCGTATGCAGAGTTCCAGTTTGGCTTCCAGATTCTTCTTCCTGTCTAGTTCTTTTAATTCGAAGTAGATGCTGCGGTGGTCGTAAAATCGGTCCACCAGCGCGGTGTAATTGGCCCACAGCGACTTGACATGGGCGTTGGGCACCGGCCCCGTTTGCTTCCATTCCTTTTGAATTTCTTTGAAAGCATGGAAACCATGCTCGGTGTCGTCTGCATCTACCAGTGCGCGCAGGCGTTCCAACAGCTCTGTTTTCTTATAATAATTAGCAGTTTTCTGCTCTTCCTGCTCTCGAAAATATTGATTGCGCTTGTCGCGCAGTAGTTTGTAGTGCGCATCGAAGGCCACATCCAACTCTTGGGGGCGGTAGTCGAAGTCATCGGCCTTACCTCCCTCAGCCAAGAAGCGTTGCAATGCCTCTTCCCGTTCCTTGTTGCGCAGTTCATCAAAGTGGTGTTTGGCTTCCTTCAGCACTATCTCGGCTTTACGGAAGTCGTTGCTCTTCAGGGTCTCCTTCAGCAGATCAACGAAATCCTTCTTAGAAAGGCTATGGTAGTCAATGGATTTACCTGCCTCTTCCAACTCCGTGGCTGCCCCATCCATCTCTTCACCCATATTGCGTGATTCTTCCGCCACAGTCTCTTCCTGCGCAGCCATCACTTCATTTTCCACACGTTCTTGCTCTTTTTCCATGATCCCTTCCATCGGTTCGAAAAGTAGGTAAAAATAAGAAATTATCAATTCATCCTGGGATCAACGGGGTATTTGGAGTAAACAGAGAAACGGCCGCCCATGGCTTTTAATGCGCGTTGCCACATGGCGTCTGCGGGAGTTTCAAAAAGTAACTCCTGGTTAACCTTATCGCTTACAATCCACGAGTTTTGTTTCAGTTCTTCCTCCAGTTGGCCGGCCGACCATCCGCTGTAACCCAGAAAAAATTTGATGTCACTTGCAGTAACCTGCCGCGTATCGATCAAGTGTAGCAACTGTTCGAAATTGCCTCCCCAATAAACGCCTTCCATAACAGGCACCGCTTCCTGCAGGTTCGATAACCGATGCAGGTAATGCAGTGTATCCTGCTGAACAGGGCCGCCTACAAACGCAGGTGCGTCCAGTTTAGCGAGGTCGTCCATGATATCGGCCACTTTTGCCTCGCTGGGTTTGTTCATCACAAAACCGAAAGATCCCTCCTCGTTGTGCTCGCATAGCAAGATGATGGTTCGTTCAAAATTGGGATCGGGCAGGTAAGGTTCCGATACAAGTATCCTACCCTTCTCAGCCGCCACTTTGTTCTTGTAGTTAAAAAATTCCATGCACCAGGTTTGTCGGCTCGCCCGTCTATAATGGTTTCTGTGTTTCAATAAAATACAGTTGCCAGATAGTTGCAAATGATATGTTTTATTATTTTTCCGCTAACTACTCAACATGAAAAACCTGGCCGATTTAAGAAAAGAATATGCACGCGAATCGTTGGATGTAAAAGACGTGCATCCAGACCCGTTGCAGCAATTTGATAAATGGTTTCAGGAAGCTGTGCAGGCAAACGTGTTGGAGCCCAACGCCATGAACCTGGCAACCATTTCAGAGCAAGGCAGGCCTACCAGCCGCATTGTGCTGTTAAAGGGTTTGGAAGATGGCGGCTTTGTGTTTTATACCAACTACCAGAGCCAAAAAGGAAGAGAACTGGCCCTGAACAATAGCTGTGCGTTGAATTTCTTCTGGCCCGAGTTAGAGAGGCAGGTGCGCATTGAAGGAGTGGCCGAACGCGTTTCCGCCAGCCAGTCCGATCGGTATTTTCAAAGCAGACCGCGGGGTAGCCAGGTGGGTGCCTGGTCATCGCCTCAAAGCGCAGTGATTGCCAATCGACAGCTATTGGAAGACCGTGTGGCAGAAATAACTAAAAAGTTTGAAGGACAGGCTGTGTTACCGCGGCCGCAGCAATGGGGCGGTTATGTGGTGATGCCATTTGAAATTGAATTCTGGCAGGGGCGCCCCAACAGGCTACACGACAGGATTCTCTACTCGCTGGTAGAAGGCAAGTGGATACTTAACCGACTGGCACCCTAAAGCAAATCGAACAAAGAGCGCACACCGGGCATTCTGCGCACGGTGAAGCCTTCGCCATAACGCACCCCTATGGCATAGCCGTATTCTATGCCGCGTGCCTCCAGCAATTTCATAAAGCCAGGATTGGAAATAAAAGTTTCAGGTTCTTTGCTGGCCGGGTCGTAGAATTGCGTTTTAAAGGCACGCACGGCTGCCATCTTCTGTTCCCAGTGTTGGGATACATCTACTACAAAATCGGGGGCTATGTGCTGGCTTTGAATGTAGTGATAGAGTGAGCGCGGCCGCCAGGGTGCCTGCTGTTTTCCTTCCAGCATGGTTTCAACCTTCGATAAACCAGCGAGAAAACACGCTGTAAAAGCCAGTTCAGAACCTTTCCCGTGGTCGGGATGGCGATCGTAAATGGCGTTGGCCAACACAATATCCGGTTGGTACTGGCGGATCACCTTCACGACCTCCAGTTGGTGCGTGCGGTCATTCTGGAAGAAACCATCGGGCAGACCCAAATTGGTGCGCACCGCTAAGCCCAGAAGTTGTGCGGAGGCTGTGGCCTCCGCTGCCCGCGTGGTGGCATTTCCGCGGGTACCTAATTCGCCTTGCGTAAGGTCGGCCACGCCTACTTTATGCCCCATGGCAACGTGTTTGGCTATCGTTCCGCCACAGCCCAATTCTGCATCATCGGGGTGAGCGGCCAGAACCAGTATATCCAGCTTCATCAGGTGTGCACGGTTTCGGCCTCGCGGGCGGCCAGAAATTTCTCTGCATCCAACGCGCCCATACACCCCGTGCCGGCTGCGGTAATGGCCTGCCGGTACACACGGTCGGCCACATCGCCCACTGCAAACACACCTTCTACGCTGGTGCGGGTGGAGCCAGGCTGAACTTTAATGTATCCGGCCTCATCCATATCGAGCTGGCCCCTAAATATCTGTGTATTCGGTTGGTGACCGATGGCGAGGAAGAACCCCTGAATGGCGATGTCTTGCTTCTTGCCGGTTTTGTTGTTGAGAATACGCACACCAGTTACGCCACTGTCATCACCCAGAATTTCATCGGTCTCGGTGTTCCAGTGAATTTCGATGTTAGGTGTATTCTTCACACGCTCCTGCATAATTTTCGAGGCGCGCATCTCATCTCTTCGAACCAACAGGTGCACTTTGGTACATAACTTCGCCAGGTAGGTAGCTTCCTCGGCTGCCGAGTCGCCCGCCCCTACAACGGCCACCTCCTTTCCACGGTAGAAGTATCCATCGCACACTGCGCAAGCCGAAACACCTCTGTTGGCGAATTTCTCCTCGGAGGGAATGCCCAAGTATTTGGCGCTGGCTCCGGTGGCTACAATTACCGACTCTGCCCGAAGCGTGTCCTTGTCATCGATCGTTACCTGAAAGGGATGCGAGGAGAAGTCTACGGCTGTTACCAGGCCATAGTTTACCTGGGTACCGAAGCGCTCGGCCTGCTTCTGCAAGTCGAGCATCATCTGTGGGCCATTAATTCCCTCCGGGTAGCCCGGAAAGTTCTCTACATCGTTGGTGGTGGTGAGTTGCCCTCCGGGCTGGCCACCTGTAAACAAAACAGGCGCAAGGCCTGCACGGGCCGCATAAATGGCTGCGGTATAACCGGCCGGGCCGGAACCAATAATCAGAACGGGAATAAGCTTCTTTTCCATGTTTCAATAAACCGATTTTTCACAAAAAAGGTCTCACCAGCGGAGACCTTTTTCTACTATCATTTCTTAGGGATTTTTAACCCAGGTAAGGTTTTAAAGCCTTACTTCTTGAGGTGTGGCGTAAGCGCCTGATTGCCTTTTCTTTAATCTGCCGAACGCGTTCGCGGGTTAAATTGAATTTTTCGCCAATTTCTTCCAGCGTCATGGCGTGCTCACCATTCAAACCAAAGTACAGGGTAATCACGTCCGACTCGCGTTGGGTCAGCGTGGAAAGGGCACGCTGCACTTCGCGTCTCAGTGAGTCGGTCATCAAGCCTTGGTCGGGTGTTTCTTCACTGTCGTTCTCGAGCACGTCCAGCAGGCTGTTTTCCTCGCCCTGCACAAACGGTGCATCCATCGATACGTGGCGGCCGGAAATCTTCATGGTGTCCACCACTTCGGCTGTGGTTACTTCCAACACTTCGGCCAATTCTTCGGGCGAAGGTTCGCGCTCGTATTTCTGTTCTAATTCAGAGAACGTCTTCGAAATTTTATTGAGAGAGCCCACACGGTTCAGCGGCAAACGCACTATACGCGACTGCTCGGCCAATGCCTGCAGAATTGATTGACGGATCCACCATACCGCATAAGAGATAAACTTGAAACCACGGGTTTCATCGAAACGCTGGGCTGCCTTAATGAGACCAAGGTTGCCCTCGTTGATCAGATCACCGAGCGAAAGGCCCTGGTTTTGGTATTGCTTCGCCACCGACACCACAAAGCGAAGGTTTGCCTTCGTCAACTTTTCTAGCGCGATCTGATCTCCTTCCTTGATGCGCTTGGCCAACTCCACCTCTTCGTCAGGAGTAAGAAGATCGACCTTACCTATCTCCTGGAGATACTTGTCGAGCGACTGGCTTTCGCGGTTAGTAATCTGTTTACTGATCTTAAGCTGTCTCATTTACCTTTTTCTATTTCAGTTAGCTAACACGTAAAAATGAAAATTTAGTTCCAATTTCACTATTCTGCAACCGATTTAAGCGGCTGGTGCTTCCTCTTTTCTGGGCGGGCGGGGCAGCAAGGCCTTGCGCGACAAGCGGAATTTGCCAGTCTTCTTATCTATCTCTATTAGCTTCACTTTCACCTCCTCGCCTACTTCCAACACACCATCCATATTTTCAAGTCGCTCCCACTTGATTTCGGAAATGTGCAACAGGCCGTCCTTGCCGGGCATAAACTCCACAAACGCGCCAAAGGGCATGATCGATTTTACCACGCCATCGTACACTTCGCCCACTTCAGGTACAGCTACGATCGCCTTGATACGCTTTACCGCAGCATCCATCACAGCCTGATTGCTGGCAAATACGTTTACAATGCCTTTGTTGTTCACTTCTTCAATCACCACCGTAGCACCGGTAGTTTTCTGTATTTCCTGCACCACTTTACCACCGGGGCCGATTACCGCACCGATCATTTCTTTTTCGATGAAGATAGTATAGGCGCGAGGTGTATGCGGCTTGAGGTCTGCATTGGGCTTACTGATGGTTTTCTTCATCTCGTTGAGGATGTGCAGACGACCTTCTCGTGCCTGGTTCAACGCTTCAAACAGCACTTCGTAGGTCAGCCCATCTACCTTCAGGTCCATCTGGCAGGCGGTGATGCCCTTCTCTGTGCCGGTTACCTTAAAGTCCATGTCGCCCAGGTGATCTTCATCGCCCAGAATATCAGAGAGAATTGCATAGCGGCCTGTTGCACTGTCGGAGATCATACCCATGGCGATACCAGAAACCGGGGCTGAAATCTGGATACCTGCGTCCATCAGCGCCAGCGAACCGGCACAAACAGTAGCCATGGAAGACGATCCGTTTGATTCGAGGATATCGGATACAATGCGAATGGTATAGGGATTCTCTGCCTCTGCAGGTAGTACCTGCTTCAGGGCACGCAGGGCCAGGTTACCATGGCCTACTTCTCTGCGGCCGGGGCCACGGTTAGGCTTCACTTCACCGGTTGAAAAGCCGGGAAAATTGTAGTGCAGCATGAATTTGCTGCTGCCCGAAAACATGGCTCCATCAATTAACTGCTCATCGAGTTTGGTACCCAATGTAACGGTGCTGAGCGACTGCGTTTCGCCACGGGTAAAGATGGCTGAGCCATGGGCCGAGGGCAGGTAATCTACCTCGCTCCATATGGGGCGTATTTCATTCGTCTTGCGGCCATCCAAACGCACCTTTTCATTCAATACCAACTCGCGACAAGCCTTCTTATTTATTTCTTTGTAATACTTCTTGATCAGGTCTTTATTTACCGTGCTGTCTTCGGGCAGGGTGGCCAGGTAGTCTTCCAATATCTGGTTGAAAAGTTCACTGCGCTTCTTCTTATTGGCCAATTGCATGCGTGCTACTTCATAGACCTTGTCGTAGAGCAGTCGGTGCATTTCTTCGCGCAGGTTCTCGTCTTTCTCTTCGTGCTGGTAGGCACGTTTCTCCGTTTTACCCAATTCTTTGGCCATTTCAATTTGCAAGTGGCACTGTACTTTAATGGCATCGTGGGCGCGCTTCAGTGCTTCTAGCATATCGGCTTCGCTTACCTCCTTCATTTCGCCTTCCACCATCAGAATGTTATCGAGAGAGGCCGCCACAATCAGGTCGATGTCGGCACGTTCTTTTTGCTCTAGCGGGGGGTTGATGACAAACTGGCCATCCACACGGGCCACGCGCACTTCAGAAATCGGTCCCTGGAAAGGGATATCGGTGATGGAAAGGGCGGCAGAAGCTGCAAAAGCCGCGAGCGCATCGGGTAAAGCGTTGGCATCGCCCGAAATAAGTTGGATGTTTACCTGCACTTCGGCATGAAAATCATCGGGGAAAAGCGGACGAATGGCGCGATCTACCAGGCGGCTGATCAACACCTCGTAGTCGGATAACTTGGCCTCCCTGCGCAAAAAGCCTCCGGGGATTTTACCGGTAGACGCAAATTTCTCTTGGTAATCTACGGAAAGGGGCAAAAAGTCGGCTCCTTCTTTGGCATCATGGGTGGCTACTACGGTAGCTAACAGCATAGTGTTGCCCATGCGCAATACCACCGACCCATCGGCCTGGCGGGCGAGTTTACCTGTTTCGATCGTGATTTCTCTGCCATCGGGCAGTTTACAGGTTTTGGTTGTAACAGTTGGTTTCATTGAGTATCAGATGTGATGATGGGTGTTCGGCAGAACCCCGGTGAATAAAATGAGAAAAGGGAACCACGTTTGTTTGGGGTTCCCTGTTCTTGGATAATTACCTTTTTACTTTCTAAGTTCTAGTTCGGCAATAATCGCACGGTAGCGATTGATGTCGGTCTTTTGGAGGTAGTTCAACAGTTTTTTACGCTGTCCTACCAGCTTCAAAAGGCCCTGCTGGGTAGAATAGTCTTTCTTCTTGTCTTTAAGGTGGTTGGTCAGGTGGTTGATACGGTGGGTAAACAACGCCACTTGTGCTTCTGGCGAGCCGGTGTCTGTTTTAGATTTGTTAAATCCATACTTGCTGAACAACTCCTGTTTCTTGGCTGAAGTCAAATACATCGCTAAAAAATTTTCTTTAATCTCTTTTTTTAATCGCGCAAAGGTAAAAAAACGACATCAAAATGCAAAAAATCAAGCAGTTTCCACCCGTTGCCATCCTCGCGCCTTCAACCAGCTTTTGAGCTTATCCCATACAATATGGTAGAAATCAGCCTCGAACAGGCGTGCATCTAAACGTGCCTGCCTTAAAAACAACAGCCCAAAGGCAAAAAGTACCGCGTTGGCCATCCACATGCCTACTACTACGGGCATCAGCCCTTGTTTGCTCCATTTTTCACCTAACAAGTTCAGCACATAGAAAACGATGAAGAACAAGATGCTGGCCAGCACCGGCATACCCAAACCTCCCTTCTTAATGATGGCGCCCAGCGGGGCGCCAATAAAAAACATGGCCAAGCAGGCGATGGAGAGGGAGAGTATCTTATGCCACTGGATGCGAAATATGATCAACTCATCCTCATAACTCTTTAAATGTGCGTTGATGTTACGCAACTGGTTTACCACGTTACGGGCGCTGCTGGCTGCGGTGGCAATCTCCGATGCCTTCTTGAAGCCGGGCGCGAAAAAGCTGTCAGCCTTCGCCCTCACAGGCTCATTCAGTTTAGGTTTACGAACCAACACAGGTCGGTAGCTGCTGATGGTGGCGGTGGCATTTTTGGCCCGCAGTATTGAGTCGTGCTTAATGCGGTAACTCTCTGCCCGCTCGGGCAGTGGAAGCGAGTCTGTGCGGGCATGAAAGGTGAAGAAGGCTTCTTTGGTTTGGTAGAGCGACAAGATTTGCTTGCTTCCCTCCTGGCGGATGGAGTCCATGTCAAGTTCCAGTTCGGCCATGTTGCGCATAATGCGGTTGCCCTGAAACCACTTTTTGTCCGTGCGCATCAGCCCGAAAGAAGACAAGTCGAAAACCAGGTCGCTCTGTTCGAAGCGGGTTTTGCTCAACGTTTCGCGGGTGGCTGTGCGGCCGGTAAAGTCCTGTTGGCCGCTTTGTCCCTCGGTGTAACTATAGCCCCTGAAGAGTTCCAATTTCAGATACTGGTCGTTCAGAATGGTGTACATGCGGCCTGAGTCGGCCTTGATTACCTTTTTGTTGCCGGTAACATTGCGGTGATCGTAAATGGTAACACCCAGTATTGTTTTCCCATCAGGCAGGCGGTCGTCTACTTTAATACTGATATCGGGAATGGAACTGGTAAACGTACCCTCCTTAAGGTCCAGCGCGGGTTTCTTCTGCTTGATATCGTACAGCAGACTGTAGGCTTCCAGTGCAGCCTTGGGCACCAGGTTGTTGCCTGTGTAAAAAGCGAAGGCCGTTACAAAGATTACAAACACAAAGATGGGCACGAGTGCGCGCACCAGCGAGATGCCCAGACTCTTCACTGCGGTAAGTTCAAAATGCTCGCCCAGGTTACCAAAGGCAATCAGCGAAGAGAGCAACACGGCCAGCGGCAACGCAACCGGGGTATTGAAGATGGCGAAATAAAACAGCAAGGTGCCAATAACATCCCAGCCAAGGTCTTTGCCTATGATGTCGTCAAAATACTTCAACATGTGGATGTTGAGCAAAATGAACACCACGACCAGAAAGGTGAGTACGAAAGGGCCGAGGAAGGCACCCAGAATAAGCTTATCTATTTTCTTCATTCCCGAATGCACAAAGTTATAATCAAAAATGAGGCCACCGATTATAGATGCATGTAATAGTTGCCAAAGCGCTGCGATTAATTGAAACGGAACTGGCGTAATTGATAAAAGTTTGTAAGTTTGCGCCTCCTTTCTGGAATGGCGCGGTAGCTCAGGTGGTTAGAGCGTTGGATTCATAACCCAAAGGTCGGGGGTTCAACTCCCCCCCGCGCTACTTCAACACTTCCCTTTTCTTCCCTATTGTCCTGAAATTCGCTTTACAGCGGCCCACCTTACGTGCAGCGGAAATTTTAACTTGTCGTTGAATAAAAATTGGTATAACTTAAAAACCAATCAACAGGCACCATGGCACGCAACCTGAGCACCACCAAGAAAACGCTCTTCACTGCCGATTACGAGATACACGCTTCGGTGAAAATGCTCTATCCTTATATTAACACCGCGAGTGGCTTGGCTGAGTGGTTTGCCGATGATGTGACCATCAGCCCTGAAAAGGTGTTCAAGTTTGTGTGGGAAAATGAAACACACAAAGCAATGATGACCGGCCACCGCACCAATCATTTCAGCAAGTTTGAATTTCTGCCGGAGACGGAAGACGACAAGGCAGATCCCTCCTACTTCGAGCTGCGACTCGAAATCAACGAACTTACCCAAACTACTTTCCTTAAAGTATTTGACTACTCCGACTTTGATGACATGGAGGAACTCAAAGACTTATGGGATGGCCTGGTGGAAAACCTGCGCAAAGTGGTGGGCGGCTAAGTGGTATCGAACCTGAATTATTTTTTTTGATCCTCTTTCGTGCGTTGCGCCAAGTTCTATTTTTGCCAGCCAATCTTTAAAAATGGAATACGCATTACGCATTGCCAACGAACTGAATCTGAGCGCAGACAAAGTAGCGCGCGTTCTCGACCTACTAGCCGAAGGAGCCACCATACCGTTCATCGCCCGCTATCGCAAAGAAGTAACGGGCACCATGGACGAAGTGCAGATCGGTGCCATACGCGACCGGAACGAACAACTGGTGGAACTGGAGCAGCGAAGAGCCACAATCCTGACATCTATTGAGAAGCAGGGATTTCTGACACCAGAGTTAAAACAACTGATAGAGAAGGCCGACACCTTAACAGAGCTGGAGGACATTTACCTGCCGTTTAAACCAAAGCGCAAAACCCGCGCGTCCATCGCCAAAGAGAAAGGGTTGGAACCGCTGGCGAAACGCATCTTCGACAACGACAACGATTTCGAGAAAGAGGTTACTGCCTTTGTAAATACCGAGAAGGGTGTAAACTCTGCCGATGAAGCCCTGGCCGGTGCACGCGACATCATGGCCGAGTGGATCAACGAAAATGCAGATGCGCGCAAACAGGTGCGCGACCTTTTCTGGAACACAGGCATTATAGAAACAAAGCTCATCAAAGGCAAAGAACAAGAAGGCCAAAAGTTCAAAGACTACTTCGAGTGGAAGGAACCCATCAAGTCGGCTCCCTCGCACCGCATCCTGGCCATGCGCAGGGCCGAGAAAGAAGGCATCATCACCCTAGACATGGCGCCCGATGAAGGCGAGGCCACTCGCCAACTGGAAGGCCAGTTTATACAAAAACCGGGGGCAGCCGCAGAGCAGATCAAACTAGCGGTGGCCGATGCATACAAACGCCTGATGAAGCCCTCGCTGGAAACCGAGGTGCGCATGGAAACCAAACAAAAGGCCGATGCGGAGGCCATAAAGGTTTTTGCCAGTAATCTGAAGGAACTGCTCTTAGCCTCACCGTTAGGCCAAAAGCGCGTGCTGGCCCTCGACCCCGGCTTTCGCACCGGCTGCAAGGTGGTGTGCCTGGGCAACCAAGGCGAGTTACTTTTCCACACGGTCATCTATCCTAACGAACCGCAACGCGAAATAGCCAAATCTACGGTGGTGTTAAAGGAACTGTGCACCCGCTTTCGGATTGAGGCCATTGCCATCGGCAACGGCACCGCCAGCCGCGAAACGGAGACGTTCGTCAAAAACGTTGGTCTTGACAAAAACGTGGTGGTGGTGATGGTAAACGAAAGCGGGGCCTCGGTTTACTCGGCTTCCGATGTAGCGCGGCAGGAGTTCCCCAACGAAGATGTAACGGTGCGAGGCGCGGTGTCCATCGGAAGGCGATTGATGGACCCATTGGCCGAATTGGTGAAGATAGACCCGAAAGCCATTGGTGTAGGCCAATACCAGCACGATGTAGATCAGCAAAAACTAAAAAGCGGCCTGGACGACACAGTGATGAGTTGCGTTAACTCCGTAGGTGTGGAAGTAAACACGGCCAGCAAAGAGCTCCTCTCTTACGTGTCGGGTCTGGGCCCGGGCCTGGCAGAAAATATTGTTGCCTACCGAAATCAACATGGGCCGTTTAAAAACCGGCAGGAGTTAAAGAAGGTGACCCGACTGGGCGAGAAAGCGTTCGAGCAGTGCGCAGGCTTTTTGCGCATTCGCCACTCTGAAAACCCGCTGGATGCCAGTGCCGTGCATCCCGAAAGCTACCCGATTGTGGAGAACTTTGCCAAAGACCTACAGTGCACCGTGCGCGACCTAATGACCAATGCGGAGTTGCGCAAAAAACTGGACCTGAAAAAATACGTAAGCCCTACCGTTGGTTTGCCCACCCTGGCAGACATCATGCAGGAACTGGAAAAACCCGGTCGCGACCCGCGCCAGCAGTTCGAAGTATTTCAGTTTGAAGAAGGCGTGCATACCATTACCGATCTGAAAGTGGGCATGAAACTGCCCGGCATTGTTACCAACGTTACCAACTTCGGTGCCTTTGTAGACATTGGTGTGCACCAGGATGGCCTCGTGCATATCAGCCATTTGTCTGACCGGTTTGTGAAAGACCCCAAAGAGGTGCTGGCCGTTCAGCAAAAGGTAAAAGTAACCGTGTTGGAAGTGGATGTTAGCAGGAAGCGCATTGCCCTCTCGCTGAAGAGCGATCCATTCAACGAATCGACACGGCCTGCCGGCAAGTCCATCAAAAAAGAAAAAGAGAAACAAACCGAAGAAAGCATGGAAGCCAAACTGGCTCAGTTGGTTGGTAAGTTCAAAAAATAAACCCGTTTACAATAAGTTATGTTTCCCGCAATCAACCCCACCGAAACACAAAGCTGGCAAAAGTTAACCGCTCATTTTATGGAAATGCAGGCCACGCACCTGCGCGAATTGTTTGCTGAAGACCCGGAGCGCTTCCAAAAATTTCACCTGCAGTTCAACGACCTGCTGGTGGACTTCAGCAAGAACAACATCAACGCAGAAACCATGCAGTTGCTGCTGGGGCTGGCCGAAGAGTGCGAGTTGAAAGAGGCCATCGCAGCCATGTTTCGGGGCGACAAAATTAACCGCACCGAAAACCGTTCGGTGTTGCACATTGCCCTTCGCAACAGAGCCAATACCCCGGTGCTGGTAGATGGAGAAGATGTAATGCCAGCGGTAAACAAAGTGCTGCAGCAGATGAAAACCTTTACCGAGGCGTTGCACAGCGGCAGTTGGAAAGGCTTCAGCGGCAAGCCTATACGGCACATCGTAAACATTGGCATTGGCGGCTCCGACTTGGGACCTTTGATGGTGACGGAAGCCTTGAAGCCGTATTGGAAAAACATACTGCCCCACTTTGTGTCGAACGTAGACGGTACCCACCTGGCCGAAACAGTGAAGCACCTGAACGCAGAAGAAACGTTGTTCATCATCGCTTCGAAAACCTTCACCACGCAGGAAACCATGACGAATGCGGAGTCTGCCAAGCGCTGGTTCCTGGAGCAGACGCAGCAAAAGGGTGATGTGGCTAAACACTTCGTAGCCGTGTCGACCAATACTGTTGAGGTAACCAAATTCGGCATTGCCCCCGAAAATATGTTTGTATTCTGGGATTGGGTAGGCGGCCGTTATTCTTTATGGTCTTCTATCGGTCTTTCCATTGCCGCCACCATTGGCTACGAACACTTCATACAACTGCTGGAGGGCGCCCACGCCATGGATCAGCATTTCAAAAATGAACCTTTCAACAAAAATATACCTGTGGTGCTGGCCCTGTTGGGCATCTGGTATACCAACTTCTTCGATGCCGACTCGGAAGCCATTCTGCCGTACGATCAATACCTGCACCGTTTTGCAGCCTACTTTCAACAAGGCAACATGGAAAGCAACGGTAAGTCTATCGACCGAAATGGCGATGCGGTGATGTACCAAACCGGGCCAATTATCTGGGGCGAACCCGGCACCAATGGCCAGCATGCATTCTACCAACTGATTCACCAGGGCACCAAGCTGATTCCGTGCGACTTCATTGCGCCAGCCATCAGCCACAATCCTGTGAGCGATCATCACGAAAAACTGCTCTCCAACTTCTTTGCTCAAACCGAAGCGTTGATGCTGGGCAAAACCGAAGAACAGGTAAGAGAAGAGCTGCAAAAGGCCGGTATGGACAGCGAGCAGATCAGCTTTCACTTGCCCTACCGCGTGTTTCAGGGCAACCGCCCCACCAACTCCATTCTTTTCAAACAGCTTACGCCATTCACCCTCGGCAGCCTGATTGCGATGTACGAACACAAAATATTCGTGCAGGGAGTTATCTGGAATATCTTCAGCTTCGATCAATGGGGTGTGGAACTGGGCAAAGTTTTGGCCAAGCGCATTTTACCCGAACTCAATTCACCAGAAGAAATCACCAGCCACGATTCGTCAACCAATGGCCTAATTAACTATTTCAAACGATTGAAAAAGGTGTAAAGAAGAGGTTCTTGGAATGTTGGTTTGATGCCTTATTTTTGATGCTTCGATTCACGAAATGGAGAATAAAATTTCGAAAATCGGAGTGTTTACATCTGGTGGCGATGCCCCCGGAATGAATGCAGCACTCCGCGCTGTGGTGAGAGCAGCGATCTATTACAACAAAGAGATATACGGAATCATGCGCGGCTATGAGGGCATGATTGACGGGGAAATCGTAAAGTTGGGTGCGCGCTCGGTGGGTAACATTATACAACGTGGCGGTACCATTCTGAAGTCGGCACGTAGCAAAGAATTTCGAACGCCCGAAGGCAGACAGAAAGCGCTGGCCAACCTGAAGAAGCACGGCATCGATTCGCTAATTGCAATTGGTGGAGATGGCACCTTTACCGGATTGCACAAGTTCTTTGAAGAGCACAAGATTCCCTCTGTTTGCATACCCGGCACGATTGACAACGACCTGGCCGGCACTGATTACACCATTGGCTACGACACTGCGACCAACACGGCCGTGGAAGCCATTGATAAGATTCGGGATACAGCCCTTTCGCACAACCGCCTGTTTTTCATTGAAGTGATGGGCCGCAACTCGGGCTACATCGCCATCAACAGCGGCATTGCCGGAGGTGCGGTGGCCATCATCATTCCCGAAGAAGAATCGGACTTCGAAAAGTTGTACGCGCGGTTAACGGAAGGTGAAAAGACCAACCGTAAATCGAGCCTGGTGGTAGTAGCCGAAGGCTCCAAACTTGGTGGCGCCAACGAGCTGGCACGCATGGTGGCAGAGCGCTCCAGCTACTTCGACATTAAAGTGACCATTCTGGGTCACCTGCAACGCGGGGGCTCCCCTACTTACTTCGACCGCGTGTTGGCGAGCCGCATGGGCATTGCCGCGGTAGAAGGTTTATTGAAAGGCGAGAACGATGTAATGGTGGGCATACAAAACAACCAGATCGTGTACAACCCCTTCGATATGATCATCAGCAATCGGCATGAAATAGACAGCGAGTCGCTGCGGATAGCAAAAATTCTTTCCATCTAAAAATCAGGTCATGAGAGAACTGACAGTCGGTATAGACATTGGCGGCACCAACACCAAATTCGGCATTGTAGACCGCGAAGGAAACGTGGTGCACCAGGGCAGCATTGCCACCACAGACTATGAAGACTTTCAGGATTTCTTTGACGCCATGGCCGATGCCATCCGCGAGTCGATTGACCTGGCCGGTAAAACCTCGAAGCTGGTAGGTATTGGTGTGGGCGCTGCCAACGGCAACTACTACACCGGCACCATTGAGCAGGCAACGAACCTGCGCTGGAAAGGTGTGCTACCCCTGGCCGACCTATTTTATAAAGAATTCAACATACCCTGCATATTAACCAACGATGCCAACGCGGCAGCCGTAGGCGAGATGATTTACGGCAACGCCAAAGGCATGAAAGACTTTGTGGTGATTACGTTGGGCACGGGTTTGGGGAGCGGGTTTGTTTGCAACGGTCAGCTTTTGAATGGTAAACATGGTATTGCCGGAGAAGTGGGCCACACATCGGTAAACCCCACGGGCCGCTACTGCAATTGCGGCAAGCGCGGGTGCCTGGAAACCTACGTATCGGCCACCGGCATCAAGCGCACCGTATATAAGCTGCTGGCCGACTACCTGGAGCCCAGCGAACTGCGCGGCATCAGCTTCGAAGACCTGAACACTAAAATGATTACCGAGGCAGCTTTGCGTGGCGATATTGTTGCCAAAGCCTGTTTTGAATACACCGGCCGCATACTAGGCATGAAGCTCGCAGAAACAGTGGTGCATACCGACCCGGAGGCCATCTTCCTCTTCGGTGGCCTGGCACAGGCGGGCGACCTGATCTTTAAGCCCACCATTCGCCACATGGAAGAGAACCTCATGCCGCTGTTCCGCAACAAAGTAAAAGTGTTGCCATCGGCTATGGAGAACCAGGCCGCCCCGATACTGGGTGCATCCAGCCTGGTGTGGGATTACCTCGATAAGAAGATACAGTTGAAACTGGAGACGGCTTAGTGCCAGTCGCTCTACCGATGCAGGTACGTCTATGCCCTGGCGTTGTACTTTCGAACTGGCAGGGTGCAGTGGCGGAGGGCGCGAGTAGTTTTCCGTCTTTGGCGGCCTTCCTACTCCCGCATGTATGCCGACTTCCTTATGCCGGAGGCTCCATGCCATCAGCGTGTCAGTGAAAACACCTACCTTTTGAGTCTGCTTCTATGCAACGCCCAACCAACGGGTGCAAGCGCCTCAAAATTTGCCCGTTCCCTTGCTCGCTATCCAATAATCCGTTATATTTCTTTCTTTAAACCTCTTAACTGCGACAGGAAGAACCGGCCCGGTCAGGCCTAAGAATCTCTTTCTGATGGGGTGTAAAGACGATACTGCGTGAGCGGAGCCCGTTTTAGATGTTTCTTTACCAGGAAGTAATAGGGATATGAACAAGCTCAAATTACATACAAACAAAAAAGGCGAGTTGCCCCGCCTTAAATGCTTCACAACGGAATAATCCTTATTGTGATTTGCTTTTAGATTGTCTTTCAAATATAAAAAAAATTATGACAAACAAGTCCATTCTTGGATTGGATATCGGAACTAACAGCATCGGGTGGGCATTGGTTGAACATAACTTCAATGAAAAAAAAGGGAAAATAGTTGGAATGGGCACCCGGATTATCCCCATGCGTCAAGACGTCCTAGGGGAATTCAATAAGGGAAATTCTGTATCACAAACTGCTGCGCGTACAACCTTTCGGAGTGCGCGAAGGCTAATAGAAAGACACTTGCTTAGGCGAGAGCGATTACACCGAGTTTTAAATATTTTAGGATTTTTACCATCACATTATGCCAGCGAAATAGATTTCGAAAAACGACTAGGTAAGTTTAAAAATGAATCTGAACCGAAGCTTGCCTATCATAACAAAACATTCATTTTCCAAACCTCCTTCCGGGAAATGCTGGAAGACTTCAAAAAGCATCAACCCGAATTGTTGAACCGATTAAACCGCAAGGGTAAGCCGGCTAAAATTCCTTACGATTGGACTATTTACTTCTTACGAAAGAAAGCGTTGATTCACAAAATTGAAAAAGAGGAGTTGGCGTGGATTTTATTGAATTTTAACCAAAAACGGGGATATTACCAACTGAGAGGAGAAGATGAGATAGAGAATCCCAACAAGCGGGTCGAACTTCATTCTCTGAAAGTAATCGATGTAAAAGCAGATGAAGCTAAGAAAGGTAAAGATGAAATCTGGTATTCATTGATACTTGAAAACGGTTGGATCTACCGAAGGTCAAGTAAAACACCCTTATTCAACTGGAAAGATAAAATACGAGATTTTATAGTTTCAACAGATTTGAATGAGGACGGAAGTGTTAAACAAGACAAAGACGGGAACGAGAAACGAAGTTTTCGTGCACCTGGCGAGAATGACTGGACGGTGCTCAAGAAAAAAACAGAACACGATATTGACCAATGTGGAAAAACCATTGGCACTTATATTTACGATACCCTGCTTCAAAATCCAAATCAAAAAATAAGAGGAAAGCTAATCCGCACCATTGAGCGGAAATATTACAAAGATGAATTGAAAGCCATTTTAGAGAAACAAATTGAATTTCATCCGGAATTAAAAAGTGAAGGGTTGTTTGCCGACTGTGTGCGTGAACTCTATCGAAATAATGAAAATCATCGGCAAACGCTTAGCGGAAAAAGCTTTTTGCATTTGTTCCTTGATGACATAATCTTTTATCAACGGCCATTACGCAGCAAAAAAAAATCCATCAGCAATTGCAGTCTGGAAAAAAGAACATTCAGAGATAAGGATGGTAACACACAAACAGTCCCGTTAAAGGTGATTTCCAAATCGAATCCTATGTACCAAGAATTCAGGGTTTGGAAATGGATTCACGATCTAATCATTTACAGAAGGGATGACGAAACAAATGTCACCCATCTCTTTTTAAAAGACTATCAAACCTATGAAAATCTTTTTGATGAATTGATTACCAGAAAGGAAATCAAACAAGAGGCATTATTAAAATTACTTATTGAGCAAAACGGACTCAAGGGCAAGGCCGCCTCAACGGAAGCCTCCAAATACCGGTGGAATTATGTAGAAGACAAAATCTATCCGCTCAATGAAACCAGGGCTGCGATCTCAAACCGCCTGGAGAAAGTGAGGGATATCCCTAAAGATTTTTTGACACCTCAAAGGGAACAACAACTGTGGCATATCATTTATTCTGTAACCGACAAACATGAGTATGAAAAAGCCCTCAAACGTTTTGCAGCTAAGAATCAACTTGATGCAGATTCCTTTTTAGAAAGTTTTAAAAAAATGCCACCTTTTAAAAGCGAGCACGCTTCGTACTCCGAAAAAGCAATCAAAAAATTACTTCCCTTGATGCGAATCGGTAAATTCTGGAACTGGGATAATATCGATACCAATACCCGTGGCAGAATTGAAAAGCTTACCACCGGAGAATACGATGCAACGATCAGTGCCCGTGTGCGTGAGAAGGTTAGTGAGTTTACAGAACAAAAGCACTTCCAGGGGTTGCCTGATTGGTTAGCCAAGTATGTTGTCTACGGATATCATTCAGAAGCATCGGATTTAAGCAAATGGAATAGTGCGAATGAATTTGGAGAATACATCAATCGTTTCAGGCAACACAGCCTCCGCAATCCAATTGTAGAGCAGGTGGTAACAGAGGCGCTACGCGTTGTAAAGGATATTTGGATGTATTTCGGCCAAGGCAAGAGAGATTTCTTCGATGAAATTCACATCGAGCTGGGCCGCGATATGAAAAAGACGGCAGCCGAGCGAAAAGAATTAAGTAAACAGATAGCTGAGAACGAAAATACAAACCTGAGATTAAAGGCTCTACTTGTCGAGATGAAACAACAGGGCGATGTGGAGAATGTACGACCCCATTCACCTACGCAACTTGAAATCTTGAAAATCTATGAAGATGGAGTTTTGAATTCAAGTCTCGAAATACCCGATGACATTCTAAGAATCAGTAAAACACCACAGCCCACAGGCAAAGAGTTATTAAAGTACAAACTTTGGTTAGAGCAAAAGTATCGATCGCCCTATACGGGAGAAATTATCCCGCTTAATAAGTTATTCACGGCCGCTTATGAGGTTGAGCACATTATACCTCAAAGTCGCTACTTTGACGATAGTTTCGGCAACAAAGTAATTTGTGAGGCAGCTGTAAATAAGCTGAAAGACAACCAACTCGGATTTGAATTTATTAAGAATCATCATGGCGAAAAAGTAGAGACCGGATTTGGCAAATCAGTAACCATTTTTGAAGAAGATGCATACCTGGATTTCGTGAAGACTCAATATGCGAAAAGTCGCAGCAAGAAGGCTAAATTATTGATGGAAGATATTCCGGAAAAAATGATAGAGCGCCAACTAAATGACACCCGCTACATTAGTAAGTTCATTAGTTCCATACTGTCAGGCATTGTGCGTGAAGATAAGGATGACAATGGGATCAATTCTAAAAATCTCATTCCGGTTAATGGCAAAATAACAACCGAACTTCGGCACGATTGGGGGCTTGACGATGTGTGGAATGATTTGATACTGCCACGCTTCGAACGGATGAACAAATTAACCAATAGTACTTCATTTACAGCTTACAGTAAGGTTCATCAAAAATATATACCCACCGTGCCATTGGAGCTATCTAAAGGCTTTAACAAGAAAAGGATAGACCACCGGCATCACGCGCTCGATGCATTGGTGATTGCCTGTACTACACGTGATCATGTCAATCTGTTAAATAACATTCACGCCAATTCCGAAATAAAACGATACGACCTGCAACGAAAATTGCGAAAATTTGAAAAGGTGAGGTACCATAACAAAAAAGAAAACCGCGAAGTTGAAAGGATTGTGCCCAAGGAGTTCATAAAGCCCTGGTCAACATTTACTTTTGAGGCTAAAGAAAAACTGGAAGGTATTATTGTGAGTTTTAAACAAAATTTGCGTATTATAAATAAGACAACAAACAAGTATGAGAAATGGATTGAAAAAGATGGGATAAAAACAAAAAAACTTGTTGCGCAAACCAAAGGCGATAGTTGGGCCATACGCAAATCACTCCACAAGGCCACCATTTCGGGAAAGATTACCTTGCCAGGTGTAAAAGTTCCAAAAGGAAAATCTTTAACAGCTACCAGAAAAAGTATTGATACCTCGTTCGATTTAGACTCAATTAAATCCATTACTGACACAGGCATCCAAAAAATCCTTAAAAACTATTTGGCCAGTAAAGACAACAACCCGGAATTAGCCTTTACACCGGAAGGACTGGAGGATATGAATAAAAACATAGCCCTGTACAATGATGGTAAACCTCACAAACCGATCTACAAGGCTAGAATTTTTGAGACTGGAAGTAAGTTCCCATTAGGAGAAAAAAATAACAAACAACTAAAATTTGTAGAGGCTGCCGATGAGACAAATTTATTCTTTGCGGTGTATACCAGTGAAAAAGGTGAACGTACCTTTGAAACAATCCCTTTAAACGAAGTTATAGAACATCAAAAGTGGCGTGCTTCGTTATCAAAAGAAGATATTGAAAAGATACCGCCAATTCCTGTAAAAGCAGAACTTGGAATCTTCTTATTTAGTCTCTCACCTAATGATTTAATTTATCTACCTAGTCAAGAAGAGAGAGAAAATAGTACATCCATTAATTTTAAAAATCTAACTATTGACCAAAAGAAAAGAATATGGGTTGTTAATGATTTTTCAACTGCAATTTATTTTAGACCCAACAGATTTAGCAAAGCAATAGGCCCGAAGGAAATTGATTTATTTTTCAATGAAAAGAAAAATAAACTTCAGGGCTCTTATGATTATAAGACAGCAAGTCATGAGGGGGAGCAGATAAGAGATTTTTGCATCAAAATTGAAGTAGATCGCCTTGGCAACATAATTGCTCCCGTTAACCGTAACACCTACAGTCCGTCTGCCATGAGTTCTGCTGCATCTGTAATGAATGAATCGAGCGCACGCTATGCCTCATCAAAAAAAATTGCAGCCAGTCAGTCGCTAGAAAACTCTGAGAACGCCCAAATAGAATATTGGGCTGGGTTAAGCCACTTGCAACGTTTTGGCGGATTTTACGAATTAATGAGTCGTTTCTACACCTTTTCAGAGCCGAATTGGCCAACAAAAAAAATAATCGTTGATAAATGAATTTTACCCACCCCGCCCACCAAGATATGTTGTTTGCCTTACTTGAAGGTAATGTGGAATTCATCCTCATAGGTGGCTATGCCGTTATCTACCATGGTTACGTGCGCACTACGGCTGATATGGATGTGTGGGTTAAACCTACCAATGAAAACAAGGAAAAATTAATTGTCGTTTTCCAAAAGCTTAGGTTCGATCCCGAAGGTGTAGCCATCATATCAAAAATGGATTTTTCAGGCGTAGTCGTGTTTCATGTAGGTGCTGAGCCCGATCGTATTGATTTTCTAAGTAAGGTACAGGGTTTGAATTTTGATGAGGCTTATCGGCAAAAGGAAATATTGCAAGTAAAGGCGTATCAAATTCCGGTATTACACCTGGATGACCTTATCGTCAGTAAGTTGATGGCCGGCCGAACCAAAGACAAGGCGGACGTTGAGTATTTGATACGTATCAATAAACGATAAAGGATTCTCTCGGAATAATAACACAGAACAGAAACGGTCATAGGTAAGGTAATCATAGTTTTATCTTCCTTCAGTACAGAAGCAGTGTTTGAAAAGGTGTCATGTTTTAAAAACATAATACTGATGAGCCCAGTAAAATACTACCACATCTACTTCCATACCAACGACTCAAAAAAAAACTATTTCAATAAAGATAACCCTTGCTATTTCCACAGGCCGCTTGTGCCCACTGATAAGAATCTCAGCGTAAGCCCCAGGCAACGACTGGTAATCGACTGGTTCGGCTCTCCAGCAGTTTATCGAATTTCGTCAGAGGCACAAAGTGAGCCCATCTCCGAAAGACTTGCCATGCTATGATCAAACGCACCCTCTACTTCGGCAACCCGGCCTACCTGAGCACCCACCTTGAGCAACTGGTGGTGCGCCTGCCCGAAGTAGAGAATAACCCTACCCTACCCCACCTGTTCAAAAAAGAGGCGCAGGCAACCATACCCATTGAAGACATTGGCGTGGTGGTACTCGACCACCCGCGCATTGTGATTTCGCAAGCAACTGAAAGCTCCCCTTAGTTAGTCACATTCGAAAGTATAAATTTCCAGTTGTAATTGCTATCCTGTTGGAATGTGGGAAACTCCGCGGTGGCCTTTTGCGGGTGGTGGAGTTTTCCATATTTCAACA
>JBMOLS010000066.1:0-34618 GCA_049324055.1 Bacteroidota bacterium
GAAGGAGCAGCAGGACGAGAAAGACAAAGAACAGGAACAAAAAGACAAGGAGCAGCAGCAAAAAGAGCAGAAAGAAAATGAGGAAGAGCAGAAAGACGACAAACAACTTCCGCCTTCCGTAAAAGAGAAGCTAAAAGACATGAACATGACCGAGGAGAAGGCGCGTATGATTCTGGAAGCCATGAAAAATCAAGAGGTGCAATACCTGCAGCAGAACAAACGCAAAGCCACGAAACCAAAAGACAAGAACAAACCCGATTGGTAAAGAGGGTTGCGGGTTGCAGGTTTGAAGACTACAAGCTTAGCGTTAAGTGCGGTAGTTAGAGTGAAGTGAAAAACAAAAATTAAGATATGAAAGAAGTAGTGATTGTATCGGCTGTGCGCACACCCATCGGCAGTTTTGGAGGGAGTTTAGCGGGCCTCTCGGCTGTTAAGTTAGGAGCCGTAGCTGCAAAGGGTGCGATGGCGAAAGTAAACCTCGATCCAAAATTAGTGCAGGAGGTTTTTTTCGGCAATGTTATCTCTGCTGGCCTGGGGCAGGCACCCGCTACACAGGTGGCCGTGGCGGCCGGCATGGGTTACGAGGTACCCTGCACGTTGGTTAACAAAGTATGTGCATCGGGCATGAAGGCGATCATGCTCGGTGCCCAATCCATCATGCTGGGGCAGAATGACGTGGTGCTAGCAGGCGGTATGGAAAGCATGAGCAACATACCCTACTATCTCGCCAAAGCGCGCTACGGTTACAAATATGGAAATGGCGAACTGTTAGACGGACTTACCTACGATGGCCTGACCGATGTGTACAACCAGTGTGCCATGGGGGTGTGTGCCGACAACACTGCCAAAGAAATGAACATTAGCAGGCAAGACCAAGATAACTTTGCCATCCAATCGTATAAGCGTGCGGCAGCAGCGTGGGCGGCAGGCAAATTCAAAGATGAGATTGTGCCCGTTGAAATAACGGGGCGCAAAGGGGATGTTACCGTGTTTGGCGAAGACGAAGAATACAAGAACGTGAACTTCGACAAGATACCCGGCCTGAAACCCGTATTTACCAAAGAGGGCACGGTAACAGCAGCCAATGCCTCCACCATCAACGATGGGGCAGCCGCAGTGATACTGATGAGTGCAGAGAAAGCAAAAGCGTTGGGCCTCACTCCTATGGCAAAAATCCGCGGCTTTGCCGATGCGGCACAAGACCCGATGTGGTTTACCACCGCACCCGCACTGGCCATTCCCAAGGCCATGAAGATGGCAGGGGTGGATAAGAAAGACGTGGCCTACTACGAAATCAACGAGGCTTTTTCTGCCGTGGCACTGGCCAATAACATAAAGCTGGGCCTGGATAACGACAAAGTAAACGTAAACGGTGGAGCCGTGGCGTTGGGCCACCCGCTGGGGGCTTCGGGTGCGCGCATCACCATTACGTTGGCCAACGTGCTCAGGCAAAACAACGCCAGCATTGGCGTGGCCGGCATTTGCAATGGTGGTGGTGGCGCCTCGGCTTTGGTGCTGGAGCGCATGTAACAGTTCCCCACATACAACAATATTGGTTTCAGGGCGTTTGTGTGGCGTATGCGTACATTCCATTTCTTTTTGTGTGCCATTTTTCTGACGGGCAGCATGGCCTGCGCGCAAAAAAAAGTGGCCACCTATGTAGACGAACAAAACCGACAGATACGCGAAGAGTACGAGGTAAGCCGCGATGACCAGGAAACAAAAAATGGCGCCTTCAGGCGCTACGCTAATGGTAAACTGGAAATTGAAGGCACTTATGTAGATGGCGTGCGGTCGGGCACTTTTTCAGAGTACCACGAGAACGGCCACCTGTTGCGCAAGATCAACTACGTAAACGGCCTGCGCCACGGACCCGTAGAAGTGTATAACGAGAACGGCCAATTCATGCAACGCGCCTACTATCAGAACAACCTGTTGGTAGATTCAGTAAAATCATTTTACGACTCAGGCACACCCAAAATAGAAGGAGTGTTTGTAAAAGGAAAACCCGATGGGTTGGTGCGGGAATACTATCCGTCAGGGAAAGTAAGAAAAGAGATTACCTATAAAAACAAGAAGCCCAACGGCATTACGCGCACCTTCTACGAAGATGGCACCATCGAAACGGAAGCCAACTTTAAAGACGGAGTGGTAAGCGGTTTCTACAAAACCTACTATCCCAACGGTCAGCTCGAAACTGTATCCACCATGAAGGATGGCGAGAAGATGGGCAACTTTAAAAACTACGACAGCGAAGGGCATCTGTTGTTGGACGGATACTTTATGAATGGCAAACTGCATGGCGACAACACCGGGTACTTTGCCGATGGCACCGTGCGCCACAAATTTCAATACAAAGAGGGCGCCAAGACCGGAACAAACGTAGAGTACCACCCCAATGGCAAGGTAAAAGTACGCGAAACAGTGGCCCTGAATAGCATTGATACACACGAGGAAGCATTTGATGCGGAGGGGCGAAAGGTGTATGAAAAGAACTTTCGGAAGTTAAAGCCCCACGGCACGTGGTTGTATTATGGAGCCGATGGTCGGCAGGTGACCCTGAAGGAAACCTATGAAAACGGAAAACTGCACGGCCTCCGCACCCAATACTATGAAAACGGCAATAAGAAGGTGGAAGAAATGTATCAATTCAACCTGATTACCGGCACCGTGAAAAACTACTACGAAAATGGAAAGCTACTGTCGGAGGGCGAGTACAAAGGGAGCCGACAGCATGGCCCTTATACCAGCTACCACCCCAACGGAAAAATAAAAGAGCAGGGCGAGTACGTGGCCAACCGCAAGCACAAAGAATGGAAGGAGTTCGATGAAAACGGTAACCTGCTGAAAACCTTTATTTTCAAGGCGGGCATTTTAGAGCAAGAGAAGTAAAGGCACCTCTTTACCACGCAACCAATTCGGTTATCTTTGCTGCGCACTTTTCAAGATTCCTTTGCACATGAACGCCATCAAAGAAACCCATTTTCACTTTCCCGGTCAGACTGGTTTTTATCGCGGCAAGGTAAGAGACGTCTATTACTTTGGCGATAAGATGGCCATGGTTGCCTCCGACCGCATCTCTGCCTTCGATGTGGTGCTGCCCCGTGCCATACCCGATAAGGGCCGGGTGCTGAACCAAATTGCCGCCATGAACCTGAAAGCTACCCGCGACCTGGTGCCCAACTGGGTGATCGCCACCCCCGACCCCAACGTTACGGTAGGCTTCAAGTGCCAGCCGTTTCCGGTAGAGATGGTAGTGCGCGGTTACCTGGCAGGCCACGCAGCACGCGAATACAAAGCCGGCAAACGCTTACTCTGTGGCGTGCCGCTGCCCGAAGGATTGAAAGAAAACGATGCCCTGCCCCAACCCATCATCACTCCCACCACCAAAGCCAAGGTGGGTCACGATGAAGACATCTCACGCGAAGAAATATTGAAGAGGGGCCTGGTAACAGAATCCGACTACCTGACTTTGGAAAAATATACGCTGGCACTCTATCAGCGCGGCAGCGAACTGGCCGCCCAGCGTGGCCTCATTCTGGTAGACACTAAATACGAGTTTGGCAAACACAACGGTACCATTTACCTGATTGATGAGGTGCACACCCCTGATTCTTCGCGTTACTTCTACGGCCAAGGCTATGCCGAGCGTCAGCAAAAGGGCGAGCCCCAAAAGCAACTCTCGAAAGAGTTTGTGCGGCAATGGTTGATTGAAAATGGTTTCCAGGGCAAAGAGGGTCAGCGTGTGCCCGAGATGACCGATGCCATTGTGGCTTCGATATCGGACCGTTACCGCGAACTTTACGAACAGGTAACAGGCGAAAAACTGGCCCCACTGCCAGCAGAAGGCATGCTGGAACGAATCGAGAAAAGTATCGTTAATTCCATAAATTGACTTATTTTTAAGACTTTTAAACAACCCGTATGAAGTATACCATCGACAAGCAGGAGAAATACACCCTGCTTCGCCTGCACGAAGAAAAAATGGACTCCAGCATTGCACCCAACCTGAAATCGGAAATGGTAACGCTGCATGCGGAAGGCACCCGCAATATTATCCTCGATTTGTCTGAAGTAAAGTACACCGATTCATCGGGCCTGAGTGCCTTGCTGGTAGGTAATCGCATTTTTCAGGAAGAAGGAGGCATCTTCATCCTTACTTCATTGTCCGATCACACCATGAAACTCATCAAGATATCTCAGTTGGACAGCGTGTTGAACATACTGCCCACGGTAGAAGAAGCCATTGATGCGGTGTTCATGCACGAAATAGAAAAAGACATGAAGGACGGAGAGTAGTCTCTGTCTCTGAGCCATTTTCAAAACAAAGAAAACAGTAGCCAATGAACTCGTTTCGTTGGCTATTTTATTGAGCAACAAACATGGCGGTACAACTTACCATACTGGGTTCCAGCGGAGCGGTGCCGGCATTTAGCCGGTTCCCTTCCTCGCAACTGCTGGTAATGCAGAACCGCCACTTCCTCATCGACTGTGGCGAGGGTGCACAAATGCAGTTGATGAAAGTGAATGCCAGTTGGCATAAGATCAGCCATGTATTTATCAGCCACTTACATGGCGATCATTACCTGGGCTTGATGGGCTTGTTGTTCACCATGCACCTGAACCGGAGAGAAAACGACTTGCATCTCTACGCCTTCCGCGGCCTTGACGAAATCATCCTGGCGCAATTGAAATACTCTCAGTCCGTGCTAAGCTACCAACTCGTTTTTCATGAACTGCGTGCGGAAGAGGACGGGATGATTTTTGAAGATGATGCCGTAGAGGTTTTTAGTTTTTCTCTGATTCACAAAATCCCCTGCAAAGGGTTTTTGTTTCGCGAAAAGCCCGGACCCAGAAAAATCAACAAAGACGCCATCAGGCCAGGTATGCTGCTGCAACACATGGCGCAGTTAAAGACTGGCGCAGATATTTTCTCCCAAGACGGCACGCTGTTGTACAAAAACGAAGATTACACGCTGCCGCCAGCTCCACCCGCCACGTATGCCTACTGCTCAGACACCGCCTGGCACCCACCACTCGCTGAAATACTGCGGGGTGTTGATGTGCTCTACCACGAAGCCACCTTCATGGAGGCTGAAAAAAACAAAGCCTCAGAAACCAAACACAGCACCGCTGCAGAAGCCGCTCGTATAGCCCGCGAAGCGGGCGTGGGCAAATTGCTCATCGGGCATTTTTCAGCTCGCTACCGCGAGTTAGACAATCTGCTAAACGAGGCAAAAGCAGTTTTCCCGAACACGGAATTGGCTACCGAATGTTGTACTTTTGAATGGTGAGCACCCCCGTTAATCTCGACCAAAAAAAGAATCGCCTTTTCATTGCGCTGGCCGGCATCTTCATTACCAATGCCCTGATGGCCGAGATGATTGGCGTGAAAATATTTTCTGGAGAAGGTACACTTGGTCTCCCCCCTGCCCATCTGAATATACTCGGTTTTACCATGGATTTCAACCTCACGGCAGGTGCCGTGATATGGCCCGTTGTATTCATCACCACCGACCTCATCAACGAGTACTTCGGTAAACCGGGCGTAAAACGCATCAGTTTTCTAACGGCCGGCCTTATCGCCTACTCATTTCTCGTTATCCTTATGACGATGGAGTTGCCACCCGCCCAATGGTGGCTGGATGCCAACAACCAGGATGCGGAAGGCCATTACTTTAACATGGATTTTGCCTTCAACAAAATTTTTGGTCAGGGGCAGCGCATCATCATCGGTTCGCTCACCGCCTTTCTTTTGGGGCAGTTGGTTGATGTTTTTGTGTTTCAGCGGTTGCGCAAGGTTACAGGTTCGCGTTGGCTGTGGCTGCGTGCCACCGGCTCCACATTGGTGTCGCAGTTGGTAGACAGTTTTGTGGTGTTATACATTGCCTTCGCGGGCGTGTTTTCCAACGGACAGATTGTTGCGATTGGCATTACCAACTACCTATACAAGTTTGGCGTGGCCATTCTGCTTACGCCCCTGATCTATGCCGGGCATTACCTCATCGATCAATACCTGGGCAAGGAAAATGCCAACAAGATTTCTGAAGAGGCCAGCCAGCAGAGCCAGACTTTCCTATAGGTTACGCGGGGATTTGCCTTCGCAGATTATCCAGCACAATGGCGGTGGCAATACCCGCATTCAGCGACTCGGCTTTGCCAAACCGGGGGATCGTTAGCCGGGCCGACACCTGTTGCTCCACTTCGGCCGAAATGCCTTTCGATTCGTTGCCAATCACCACGAGTCCTGCGGTGGGAAAAAAATAGTCGTGCACCGACTGCCCATCCAGAAACGTACCCATCACCGGGAGGGAGATGGACGGCAGGTAAGTAGCCAGGTGCGTGTACAGTACCTGCACTCGGCAAAATGAACCCATGGTGGCGATGATGGTTTTGGGATTATAAAAATCGGCTGTTTCTTCAGAAGCTATGATTTTATTGATGCCGTACCAATCTGCCGTGCGGATGATGGTGCCCAGGTTCCCGGGGTCGCGAATATCGTCCAGCACCAGTGCAAATTCCTTGCTGTTAACCTTCCACTCAGGGTTTGGTTTCATCTTTGCTACGGCTACGGCAGCATCGTTGGTTTGCAAACTACTCATGCCTGTTAGTTCCGCTTCGCTGGCTTCAAAGGCTTCGGCTCCTCCCAACCGTTGCTCCCAACGGTGCAGCAAATCGGCCCGCGCAGCCAGGCAAACCAATTCAAAATCCGAACGCAGAAGTTCCTCCACACTCTTCTCTCCTTCCACCAGAAAGCATTGTTCCTCTATCCGGTATTTCTTTAATTGCAACGATTTGACGTACTTAACTTTGGCCTTAGAGATCATTGTAACACAATCAAAAAAGAAAATTAGTCAATTTTCGTTGTTGATTGCGTTTGTATGGCTTTTAAGCGGCTGCCTGGGTACACGCTACCTCGAGAAAGACCAGAAATTGCTCTACCGGCAATGGAGCCGGGCCCCGAAGGGCATTGCCACAGAATCGTTCCCCGACCTCTACGTGCAAAAGGCAAACCGCAGGGTTTTGAACTTGCCCATCAATACGCTGGTGTGGATGCACCACGAAGGACTGAAACGCTACAACAACCCAGAGTCGCGGCACAGCAAACAACATTTCGAAGCACGCAGGGCGGCTGTTGCCGAAAAGTTCGACAAGAAAATAGCAGCCGCCAACGACCCACGGAAAAAATCGAACCTGCAGTTTCGCAAACAGAAAAAAACCGATGCCCTGGCCACCAAAATAGAAAACGGAAACATGTTTATGCAGTGGGGCGAACCGGCCACTGTTTTCGACACAGCTAAGATGAATGCGTCTGCTCTTCGTATCAAAGACTACCTGTTTAACAACGGCTATTTTCTGGCGAAGGTTAGCCCCAGGTTTACAGAATTCAAGAGGCGCGTAAGTGTGGTATATACCGTTCTGCCAGGCCCCTCCTATACTTACGATACCCTTATTTACCTGATTCCCGACAGCACCGTGTACGACTATGTGTGGAAGAGTGAGGCACGTAGCCTGATAAAAAAAGGCGCGCGCTACAACCAGGAGAACCTGGGCAAGGAGCGCGAACGCATAGACTTAATGTTGAAAGACCACGGCTATTACGACTTCAGCCGGCAATACATTGACTTCGATATCGATACCGCGTTCCGCCAGCCCCATAAGATTGCCGTGCGCATGAAGATTGCCAACCCCGCCAGGCGCGACTACCATAAACAGTTTGCGATCGACTCGGTGTCAATTACACCCGATGCAGGGATGCAAACCCCCGTGCCGCTGAAAAGGCAAACACGCGTTTATAAAAACATTACCTTCAGTTACTACAACGATTATTACAGCGAGCGTATACTGAGTCAACGTATATTCATTTACAAAGACAGTTTGTATAGCCGGTCCAAAACGTTCGACACACAACGGCAGTTGGCCAACCTCGATTTGTTTAAGTTTGTGAACGTAAACTACGACACCACGGGCGGTCGTTTTGTAGCCAGTATATTCTCCAGTCCACAAGACCGGTATTCGTGGTCGAATGAAGCGGGTGTGAGCCTTACACAGGGATTTCCGGGTCCTTATTACTCGCTTTCGTTTAAGAAGAGAAACATCTTTCGCGGCCTGGAGACGTTTGAACTAACGGGCAGGTTTGGATTTGAAGGTGTGGCTTCGGCCACGGAGCAAAACAACATCTTGCGAAGTACGGAGGCCAACGGAAACGCTACCCTCACATTTCCACAATTCCTCATCCCCTTTACAGGTGAACTCTCCAACCGGCTGGGTAAGTACAACCCGCGCACACGCATGCTGGCGGGCTACACCTATACCGACCGCCCCGAATACAACCGATCCATCGTAACACTCTCCAATACTTTCAATTGGGAAAACAGGCGAACAACCCAATACGCTTTTACAGTTACCAACCTCAACATTATTCAATCGCGCAAAGACAGCGTATTTCAGGAACTGCTGGAGACCTTGCAGGGCCAGGGGAATAACCTCATCAACTCGTTCCGCCCCTCCTTCGTAAGCAGCATGATCTTTTCGGTTACCTGGAATCCGAATAATTACGGCAACACAGAACGCAACTCGTTCTTTATTCGCTCCACCCTCGAAAGCGGGGGCACGTTCTTCAACCTCCATTTTTTTCCAGAACACCTGATTACAGACCGAGGCCTTGAAATCTACAAATACCTGCGCGCCAGCTTCGACTTCCGCAGGAACCAGGTACTCAACAAAAACACCAACCTTGCCTTTCGCTTGAACACGGGCGTGGGATACTCATACAGCGATAACAAAACATTGCCCTACGAAAAGTTTTTCTTTGCAGGCGGCAGCAACAGTGTGCGGGCCTGGCGCCCCAGGCGATTGGGCCAGGGGTCTTACCCACCCATACTTACCAATGATCCATCGGCAGATGGTCTGTTCGACTACCGGTTTGAAAAGCCCGGAGATATTCTGCTGGAGGCCAGCCTGGAACTGCGCCAGAAATTATTTGGCTTCGTAAACGGTGCGCTGTTTGTAGATGCTGGCAACGTATGGTCTTTTGCTTCCTCTGCCCCGTTAGATTCTGCCGGCAACACACCCACCTGGACGGGCGAAACAAAATTTTTACCAAACCAGTTTTACAAACAGTTGGGAGTGGGCACTGGTTTCGGACTTCGGTTCGATTTTACCTTCCTCATCCTGAGGCTGGACGTAGGTATTAAAGTGTACGATCCGGCACGGGCCGAAGGCGATCGATTTGTTTTGGACCGGGCGAAATTCTTCCGTCCGTTCGTTAACCGAGAGCCCGTTATTTTCAACGTGGGTATCGGCTATCCCTTTTAGTTGATTCAGTATCTCAACAACTGATCAAATTGTTCGGCCACGCGCCCGGCATTCGGCAGCATTTGTCTTTCGAGGGCTGCATTTAACGGCACAGCCGGTAAGTTGGCCGCGCCAACGGTCCATACAGGCGCATCGAGGTATTGAAAGCACATTTTGCTGATGCGTCCCGCCAGCGACTCGGCAAAAGAATTCAGTAAGGGTTCCTCGGTAAGAACAAGCACGCGACCATGGTCTTTGGTTTGCCGCACAATCTCATCCCAATCGATGGGATTGAGCGTGCGCAGGTCTAAAACAGAAATCTGATCGGGGTGCTGCTGTGCAGCCTCCAGTGCCCAGTACACGCCCATGCCGTAGGTAATCACTACTGCCGCTTCTCCACTTTCTTTCTTCTCCGCATCGGCCATCTTCACCAGCCGTGCTTTCCCCAGAGGAAGAATATAGTCTTCATCCGGTTCGATGGTTTTTGCTTCCAGTGTGCCTGGCACTTTGCTCCAGTACAAGCCCTTGTGCTCCAGCATAACTACCGGGTTGGGGTCGTAAAAGGCGGCCTTCATCAACCCCTTCATATCGGCTGCATTGCTGGGATACGCCACTTTGATACCGCGTATGTTCAGCAGCGTAGATTCTACACTTCCCGAATGGTAAGGGCCACCGCTTCCATAGGCACCTATAGGCACCCGTATGAGCGATTGTATCGGGAACTTGCCCTTCGACAGGTAACAACTTTTTGAAAGCTCTTCTACCAACTGGTTGATGCCGGGCCAGATGTAATCGGCAAACTGAATTTCTACAATGGCCTTGGCGCCCACGGCACTCATGCCAGCCGTAGACCCCACAATGTAGGCTTCCTGTATAGGTGTGTTGAACACCCGCTCATCGCCATACTTCTGGGCCAGCGTGGCCGCCTCGCGAAACACGCCACCCAGGCGGCAGCCCACATCCTGCCCATAGAAAAGCGCTTCCGGATGTTTACGCAAAATTTCTTCCACTGCATGCAGGGCCGCATCTACCATCACCACTTTTTCACCGCCTTTGGGTTGGCGCTCACCCAGCTCTTCGCGCACGGGTGTAGGTGCAAACTCATGGCTATCAAAGTCAGCCAAATCCGGGTCGGGTGCTTGCCAGGCCCGCTCAAAGTCGGATGCTACTTTTTGGTGCGCACGACTTTGTACGGCCGCCAACTCTTCTTCAGAGCAGCCCATCTCCGTAAGCAACTGCCGCAGCCGGGGCAGCGGGTCGTGCTGGCGGTGTTTCTCCAAATCTTCGTGGCGGTACCACTCTTTCCGAACCCCGGAGGTGTGGTGCCCCAGCAAAGGGCAACGCGCATGTACCAATATCGGTGCTCGTTTCTCACGCACATAACGGATGGCCTTTTGCATACCGGTGTAGCTGTCGGCAAAGTCGGCACCATCTACCCGCATGCGCTCCAGACCTTTAAAGCCCGCGGCAAACTCATAGGCATCCATGGCTCGCATTTCTTTGCCGGTGGCAGAAATTCCCCAGTCATTATCCTGAACCAGGTAAATGATGGGTAGCTTCTTCAACACCGCCATTTGCAGCGCTTCAGAAACTTCGCCTTCGGTTACAGAACCATCGCCCAGCGAACACAGTACAATCGCTTTTTCATCTTTGGCCCGCAAACCCTGCGATTCGAGGTAGGCAATGCCATGTGCCATGCCCGTGGCAGGTATGGCCTGCATGCCGGTGGCCGAACTTTGATGTGGAATGGTAGGGAAACCCTCCCTCCTCAATGAAGGATGGCCATAGTACGTGCGGCCGCCAGAGAACGGATCATCGCGCTTGGCCATGAGTTGCAACATCAACTCGTAAGGTTCTAAACCCATGCCCAACAGCATGGATTCATCGCGGTAGTAAAGAGAAGCAAAATCGTATGGCTTTAGCTGAAAAGCGGCCGCCAACTGAATGGCCTCGTGGCCACTGGAAGTACTGTGCACATATTTACTGCAAAGCTCGCGTTGCTCATCGTACAGGGCGGCCATTCTGCGCGCCATGCACATGTATTCAAAAGCCCTCAGCGCCACCGACTTATCGATGGCATGGGCTTTGGCCGGCACTTCCAATAACTTACTCATCGCAACTCAATCGTTTGAAACGCCAAAGATAGGCATTTGGTGCGCTGCGGCCAACCCTTACAATCGCTTGCAAAGTACATCGAAGCAAGATGCGGCTTCAACAAAATGGCCACCTCACCCACGCTTAATATGACGCTTTTTGCGGGAGTGGTTTCTACCGTATCATTTAACATTTTTGAATAAACCTAAACCCATGCGTTTGCCAACTGCCCTTACCGTGCTGCGCTCGTTTGTCGCCCTTGTTTTTATCACACACGCCATTCAGCGCTCCATCATTTACCAGACGGTGGACGGCTTCGGAGGCTTTCTGAGCGCCAAAGGATTGCCGATGGGTGTGGTGCTGGCCTGGCTGGTTACGCTATATGAATATGTGGGCGGAGGATTGATGCTGTTTAACAAGCAGACAAAATACATTTCACTTGGCTTCATTTTCCACCAGGTAATGGGGATTACGCTGGTGCACGCCCGGAACGGGTGGTTTGTAGTAGGCCCTTCAACAGGTGGTATGGAATACAGTGCGCTGCTGATTGTGGCTTTGTTGGTAATTTTTGCGGGGGCCTCGGAAAAAAATGAGATGTAGCAGCCGTTTCGTTCGATCAAATCGGTAAAACCAGATGTTGCGGATAATTGTTAAATATTTAATTTTAGCGGAGAGGGAGCGCCTATGAGCAGAAGTTTACTGATTGTATTTTTTCTCCTGGTGGCAAGCGCTGTGTATGCGCAAGACCAAACCGCTACGGGAGTGGTAACTACTCCATCCGAGCCCAATGGTTTACCGGGCGTAAACGTCATCATCAAGGGCACCACACGGGGCTCCATCACCGATTTGGATGGCCGTTTTCGGCTCGATGCGCCCGTAGGCTCCACGCTTATCTTCTCTTTCATCGGTTACAAACCCAAAGAAGTAATTTTCACGGGCCAGACTAATCTGGAGGTAGCGTTGGAGGAAGAGTTGAAAGAGCTGAATGAAATTGTAGTAACCGGTTATTCTTCGGTGCAGAAGCGCGACATCACGGGCGCTATCACGTCCATTAAAACAGACAAGTTCAGAGAAATTGCCCTTACCGGTATAGATCAGGCCCTGCAAGGGCAGGCTCCGGGCGTGCAGGTGGTGCAATCCTCGGGCACTCCGGGCGGAGGTATATCGGTGCGCATTCGCGGAAACACGTCCATCAATGCATCGAACCGGCCCCTGTTTATTGTGGATGGAATACAGGTGGAAACGGGTACGCTGTCGTTGCGCAGCTTTGGCGGACAGGATGACAATGCGCTTTCGCTGATCAACCCCGGTGATATTGAATCGATCCAGGTGTTGAAAGACGCATCGGCCAAGGCACAGTATGGATCGCGCGCGGCCAACGGGGTGGTTGTCATTACCACCAAGCGCGGGCGTAAATCGGCCGCCACCATCAACTTCGATGTGCAGCGCGGCATCATCGACCCGGTAAAAAAACAGGAATTGCTCAATGCAACTGATCTGCTCACGCTGCAGCGTGAAGCCGTAACCAACGCAGGCCGAAACCCGGATGCACTGGGCCTGATACCCGGAGTAACGGATGGCGTTAGTACCGATTGGCTCGATGAAATTTTCAGACGCGGCATCCTGCAGCAATACCAACTTACCATCCGGGGCGGAGACGACAACTCCTCTTACTACATCAGCAGCAACTACCGAGATGAAGAAGGCGTGCAGCTAAACAATCGCTTCGAGCGTTTCAGCGGCACCATCAACCTCGATGAAAAGGTTTCGAAGAAACTTACTTTGGGCACCAACATGACGCTTTCGCGGTCGTTGAACCAACGCGTGAAAGGCGATAATTTTTTGGATGGCGTCTATTCGGGCGCGCTGAAAGCACTTCCCTACAACGTGCCGTACAACGAAAATGGCGAACTGGTGGGCCCTGGCTCTCCGCTGTACGCTGGCTTCCCTAACTTCAACCCGGTGGCCCAGGCCGTGCTGCCCCGCTTCGATGCCATCACCGTTAAACTACTGGGGGGCATCAACGGTGTGTACCAGTTCAACGAAAAAATGATGCTGAAAAGCCAGGTGAGCCTGGACTATAATAACGTTACCGAAGATCAATACGAATCTTCGCAGACAGCCATTGGTGGTTTTTTAGATGGCGTGGGCGGCCAGGGCTATGGAGTCTACATAACAGGTGCTTCCACCAATTTTGTGGCCAACACCACCTTCAGCTACAACAACCTTTTCGATGGGGTGCATCAGGTAAGCGGCTTGTTGGGCACCGAGGTATTTCGCAATTATTACCGCACCAGCAACGTAATCGGCAGACTCTTCCCCAGCGATGATTTCACCTACATCACTTCGGCCGGTATTGTAGATCAGGGTTCTTCCAGCAGGCTAAACAGTGGCTTGTTTTCTGTTTTTGGCGAAGTGAAATACGACTACAAAGACAAATACCTGGCTTCCATTGGCATGCGCACCGATGGATCTTCTCGTTTTGGCCCAGGGAATCGTTTCGGTTATTTCCCTTCGCTGTCTGCGGCCTGGCGTCTTTCGGAAGAAGCTTTCTTTCAGTCGGACATCATCAATGACTTAAAACTTCGGCTCAGTGCGGGCCTTACCGGTAATGAGCGCATTCCCGATTACCAGTTCCTGGGCGTATGGGGCTCCACCATCTACAACGGCAGCCCGGGCCTCGCACCCAGTCAATTGGGCAATCCCAACCTGAAATGGGAAACCACACGCGAACTCAATACAGGTGTTGATATTTCTTTGCTGGATGGCCGTATACAAGCTACAGCCGATGCTTATTACAATAAAACCTACGACCTGTTGCTGCTCAGGCCCTATGCCTCCACCACCGGCTTCTCCAGCGTGTGGGAAAACGTGGGCGAGTTGGAAAACAAAGGCATAGAGTTGGGATTGGTAACTGTGAATATCGACAAAGCCGTTAAGTGGACAACCGACATTAACCTGTCCCGAAACGTGAATAAGGTGTTGTTCCTGGCCGACTCCATTCCGCAATACCGCGGCTACCAGGTGGAGGGTGCATCTGCCACCAACATAATTAAAGAAGGTCAGCCGCTGGGCACATTCATCGGCCTGAACTTTCTGGGCGTAGACCCAGCCACAGGCAACGCCATTTATGCCGACACCAATGAAGACGGCCAAATAAACAACAGCGATGAGGTGATATTAGGGAACGCACAACCCAAGCTGATTGGTGGCATGACCAACAGGGTTGCCTACAAAGGTTTCGACTTTACCGCCTTCTTTCAATTTTCTTACGGCAACAAGGTGTTGAACCTCACTAAAGCTTCATTGGTTAACTCCGGACTGGACATTACCAGCAACCAATCGCCCGAAGCTTTACGCAGGTGGCAGAAGGAAGGCGACATTACTGATGTGCCTCGTTATGAACTTGAAAATACATTCAACAATTACCACAGCAGTCGCCTGCTGGAAGATGGATCTTTTTTGCGATTGAAGAACGTAGGTTTTGGTTACAACATTCCAAACAAATACAGCGACCGCTTCTTTCTGGACAGGGTGCGCGTGTACGTTTCGGCTACCAACCTGTGGACTTACACCAAATATTCCGGGGCCGATCCGGAAGTGAGTACCCTGAGCGGATCTACCGCAGCCCAGGGCATCGACTTCTTTACGCTGCCGCAGGTAAGAACCATCTCCATAGGACTAAACGCTAATTTGAAATGAGTCGCTTTACCCAATACCTGCTCGTATTCGGAGCCGTGCTCACGGTTAGTTCCTGCGAGGAAGTGCTCACTCCCAAACCCGTTGACATCATCAGCGATGAATTGGTGTTGAACGCCCCCAACGATGTGGCAAACGTAGAAATTGGTTTGTACAGTGCGTTTCGCGGCATTATTACCAACGCAGTAATTTCAGGAGATTTTACTGCCGACATGCTGCTGCATAATGGAACATTCTCGCAATACCGTGAATTGGGCACCAAACAGATTACGGCTGCCAACGCTTCGGCTGCCGCCTTTTGGAGTAACGTGTACAGTGCGGTGTATGTGGCCAATTTCATTTTCGAAAAACTTCCCGGCATACAAGGTGTGCCCACGGCACAACGAAACAAGACACTCGGTACCGCTCACCTATTGAGGGGACTCTCCTATTTCTACGGCTTGTACACCTTTGGTGGCATACCCAACGTGCAGACCACCCTCATCGATAACAATCGCAACATACCCCGCGCGGGGCGCGAAGAACTGTTGGCCCTCATTGAAGCCGACTTTAACGAAGCGTTGGAATTGTTACCAGCAGAGCCCGTGAATGCCGGCTTTGTAGGTAAAGACGCAGCACGCGCGGCCATGGCTCGCTATTTTCTTTACACCGAGCAGTGGGCTCAGGCAGAGAACATGGCTTCTGCCATTATCTCTTCAGCTGAATACCAGCTGCCCCCCGATTTCAGCGATGTGGTGCTGCGCGATTTTACCACTGAAGCCATCTTTGAAATAGGCTATAACATTACCGATGACCCGGGTACGCTGAACAACCTGTTCAAAAGCCGCAGGGAAATCATCCCCTCTAACCAAACAGTGGTGGCACTGGCCAGCGATGCCTCTGGCGATCGGTTCCGTTCCATCGAATTTCGGGTGGAAGATTTAGGCGGTAGTGATAACGGATGGACTGTAAGTAAATACGGCACTGCCGATGAAGACAATAACAATGTGGTGGTATTCCGCCTGGCCGAGATGCACCTGATACGCGCAGAAGCCCGTGCGCGCCAAAACAAAGTTACGGGTGCCAACAGTGCCGAAGAAGACGTTAACATTCTTCGCGCCCGCGCGAATGCCCCGCTTGTTCAAAGCGTTTCGCAAAACGAGATGCTTCAATTGATTGAAGACGAACGTAGAATGGAGTTGGCTTTTGAAGGCCACCGTTGGTACGATCTGGTGCGAACAGGGCGCGCCAATACGGTAATGACCGCTTTCTCGCCAAACTGGCGCAGCGCTTACGAATTGTGGCCCATTCCACAAACCGAAATCCAAAACAATCCCTCGCTCGTAGGGCAACAAAATCCGGGTTACTGATGAAGAGAATCTTTGCCATCGGTATTTTATTGGGCTTGCTCACGGCTTGTGAACCAGAACCACAGATTTTTACCGGCCCATACCACGTGCGCTTTACCGAATCAGCGCTTACCAAAAAAGAAAGTTTTAGCGAAGTCATTAAAATCAGCGTACACCTGGTGGCACCTGCCAGGGAAGAAGAGATTAGCATTAATTATGACATCAGCGGATCGGCACGCGAAAACATAGACTACCAGATATTGGGCACACGGGGAGTTGTGAATATTGATGCCGGTAACTACTTCGGCTTTATTGAAGTGCGGCTGATCAATAATGCAAACAACATCCTGCGTTCGCAAGATGTAATCTTCACGTTGCGCTCGGTTACTGGTGCCAACCTGCGGGTGGGCCAGAGTGAGGGAGGTATTGGTAGAACCTTTACTCTTACCATACAGGATGACTGCATCCTGGGTGGAAGTTACCTGGCTGGCCGAGGTACACCTAATCAACCCGTAACCATCACCAGCCAGAACTGTGAGCAATACATTCTTTCTAACTGGAACATCGCCTTGTTCACCTCAACAACTCCAATGGACCTCTCTTTTATTGATAATGGGGACAATACACTTACCATACCAGAACAGGAAGAAGAGAATATCAGCGAAGAATTCGCAACCATTCGGGGTACAGGCGTGGTAGACCCTATTACCGGACAAATAATACTTACCATTACACTGGTAGATTTTGAAGATCAACCGCAAATAACTTTAAACCTGGCGAGGAATTAAAGGCATGAACAAAGTAACCACCAACCTGCTTTTCTTGCTGATCGTCACCCTCACCCTGGGCTGTCGCGAAGAGTTAGAGCCTAAACCCTTCGAATACCCCCGGCTATTTACGGGTACAGTAAGTAAAACCTGGGCACTCACCATTATGGAAGAGACCCTGAATGGTGAACTGGTAGACCGCTTTACGGTAGGTTGTGCCGCAGACGATCGCTTTACTTTCTACGCCACATCCGACCGGCTGTATGAAGTAAAATCCGGAAACACACTTTGCTTTGAGGGTGAGGAAAGTACACTTACTGATTCCTGGGCTTTTAACAATGCAACGGCTACACTTACCATTGTGGTGCCCTTCCTCTCCTCTTCGCGGCTACCCTTTATTGTGCGCGATGTTGACACTGACGATCTGGAACTGGAAATATTCTTCGATGAAGAAGGTACCGGCAGCTATAAACTGTTTTTTGAACTGGTTGATGAAGGTTGAAACGATGAAGAAACTTTTATTTCTGTTAATCTTACCGGCCACATTGGTAGCGACCGAAAGCCGGGCCCAGACCACACCGGCCCTGTGCGCCACCATGGAAGAAGACAGCCTGAGCAGGGCGCGCTTTCCGCAGCGGGGTTCACTCCAGGAGTTTGAAAACACCCTCCAGCTAAAAATCAGGGAAATCGAAGCGCTGCAGCGCCAGGGCAAAACCAAGGCTGGCGTTATTAACATACCCATTGTGGTTCACATTGTGCACAATGGCGAGCCCGTAGGCACCGGCACCAACCTGAGCCAGGCGCAGGTGCAGGCGCAGATTGAAGTGCTAAACGAAGACTTTCGCAAAAAGGTAGGCACACCCGGCTTTAACGACAACCCGGTGGGTGCAGACATCGAAATTGAATTTTGCCTCTCGCCCGTAGATGAAAATGGAAATACGCTGCCCGAGCCCGGCATACACCGCTACAACGGCAACCGGCAGAACTGGAGCCGCACCGAAATTGAAAACCAACTGAAGCCCACCACCATCTGGAACCCCAACCTGTTTTATAATATCTGGACCGTGCGCTTCTCCTCTGCCGATGCCAACCTGCTCGGTTATGCGCAGTTTCCCGACCAATCGGGGCTGGCCGGCTTGCCAGCGGGTGGCCCTGCCTCGACTGATGGCGTGGTAATTCGCTATCAGTCTTTCGGCTCTGCCGACAAAGGTACTTTCCCTGTAATGGAAGCACCCTACAACAAAGGCCGCACCCTCTCGCACGAAACAGGCCATTGGCTGGGCCTTCGCCACATTTGGGGCGATGGCAACTGTGCCGATGACTTTGTGGCCGACACCCCCCCCGCTTCAGGCCCCAGCTCAGGCTGCCCAACGGGTAGGATTAGCTGCGGTGGACTAAACATGGTAGAAAACTACATGGACTACTCTTACGATGCGTGCATGAATATTTTTACACAAGGCCAGAAGGCGCGCATGCTGGCCGTCATGGAAGTAAGCCCGCGCAGAAAAACGCTGGCGCAGGCCAACCTGTGCAGCCCGCTGGTGGCAGATGTACCTACGGCCAACTTCTCGGTAGACCGGCAGCAGGTATTGAAAGGCGGTCTGGCACAATTTACAGACCTGTCTACCAACTTTCCCACTTCGTGGCAGTGGACTTTCGAAGGTGGCGACCCCGGAGCCTCCTCCGAACGCAACCCGCGTGTAAAATATGATCAGCCCGGCACCTATCGGGTAACGCTGGTGGCCAGTAATTCTCTCGGTGCTTCCGAACCGCTGGACGTTGCCGGCTATATTACCGTATCAGACGAGGGACTGTGCGGCACCGCCAACAACTACCTGCCCTCCTATACAGCCTCTGTGTTACCTCTTTCCGATTTCGGCCCCTACACAGGCTACCTGACGGGCCACAACAGCGCGGGCAGCAAAGCCATTTCCGAATATTTTGCCAATACGGCCGGGTACGAATACATCAGCGGGGTCAACATCCGCTTCGGCCATCTCAACCTCGACAATGAAGAAGCCACCGTCAATGTGGTGGTATGGAATGCCCGCGGCCTGCAAAGCGCGCCCGGCTCTGTGATAGAAAAGAAAACCCTGTTGCTGAAACAGGTAAAGGAGGACATCGCAAACAACAGACCCACTACCGTTGTCTTCGACCGCGAAACACCTGTGTTCAACCGGCCCTATCAGGTGGGAATTGAATTAACCTACGGGGCCAACCATGAACTTGCCATTACCTCTTCGGCCAACGGTGAGGCTCCCAACGCCACTTCCTGGATTCAGGATGCCTCCGGTGTTTGGAACTCTTACGCCATTGCCTGGGGTGCCAACATTGCCATGGATATACAACCGTTTGTGGGCATGAATCCTTCCGTGCAGGTATCGGCCAGTAAGTTGCTCGTGTATCCGGGCGAAGAGGTAATCTTGAACGGACGAGGCGCCAGCATATTTGTATGGCAGACAACAGATGGCAGCGTGAAAGATTTTGCCGGCCCACAACTGATTCTGAAGCCAACCCAAACAACTACCATCCTCACGGTGGGGTCGGGTCTGGATTTATGCCTCGACTCTGCCTACACCACCATTTACCTGCGCGATAACATTGTAGGCGTAAATGAGCCTCGCGAAGACGACCACGTAGCGATTTACCCCAACCCCGGAAGTGATGAATTGAACTTCGCCATTCGCGGCAACTACCGCGGATGGGTACAGGCAGAACTGCTTTCGACCATCGGCCAGCCGGTGCGGCCCGTTTCTGTTGTCATGAAAGGAAATGAATCGGCAGAAATCAAAATTAACACGAGCGACCTGCCAGGAGGCCTTTACTTGGTGCGTGTGCACACAGGCGCGAAAACCCGCATTCTGAAATGGGTGAAGCGGTGAATCACCCCGGAGTGCTTCCAGAAAACGGCTAAAACTATTATATTTAATCATTCAAAATAAAAACGTATGTACAAAATGGGGACAAGAGGGCTGGCGATAGCAATGCTGGCGGCAATAGGTATCTGGCTGCCATCGTGTAAAGAAGACGAACCACCGGTACCTCCCAAACTTTCTTTCGCGGAGAAAGAACTGACCGTGAAGGAATCGGATGGCGAAATTGAAATAGAATTGGTGTTGGATAAGCCAGCCAGCCAGACCATAGAAGTAAAATATTCTCTGGGTGGCTCCGCAGTTGAAAAAGTGCAGGCCGGTAACAACCAGGCATATGATTATGAAATAACGTCTGACTACCTGGAAACAGAAATTGAAGCGGGAGAGACTACGGGTATCATCAAACTCAATTTGCTTTCTGATTTTGGTTTTGAGGAAGACGAGGTCATTGAAATTACAATTGAAGAGGTGGATGATGAGGGTATTGAAATTACGCGTGATGATGAAATAAACATTACCCTACAACAGGAAGATGGCTTGATTGTCGTTCTCGCATGGGGAGTTCAATCAGGTGAAAATTACCGTGACGTAGACATGGATCTCTTCTTGTGGGCAGAAGATGAATCTTCCAATTTGGGACTGACCAATTTTGGTGCACTCTCGGGAAGCACACAGTCACCGGAATTCTTCTTCTTGCCAACAGCACCTCTGCAAGACGGTAACTACGGACTGAGTTGCACCTACTACTCCGGTTCTGTAGAACCAATGAACTTTCAGGTTTCTTATATCAAATGGATAAACGGCAGTGATGAAACACCCATCACCAAAAAAGGTACTTACACCTTAGCTAACCTAAACGAGTGGGATACAGAAAATGGCACCGAGCCAGTTTTAGCCTTTACCTTCCGCAAGGTGGGAAACGATTTTACTGACTTCTCTGATTTTCTGGGTGCACAAGCCAGCGGAAGCCGCACGCGTTCGTTCAGGATGCCGGCAGGGCTAAAGAAAAAATAACCCGGCATTGCCCCAATCGATAAAAGGAGGCTACCCAAGTGGTAGCCCCTTTTCTGGATTTCAGAAAAACTGCGAACGGTTTATCTTTGGGCTATGGACAGACGTCACTCATTAAAGTTACTTGCCGCGTTGGGTTTGCTGCCGGTTGCCGGTGCCAATGCATGGTCTCAAACCACCATGATGAAAAGAAATATTCCCGGCACGTCTGAACAACTTCCCGTGGTGGGCGTAGGCACGTGGGAGACATTCGATGTAACCGCCTCGCAACATACCCTGCTCAATGAACTGAAAGAGGTGCTGAAAGTGCTCCATGAAAAGGGTGGCGCTGTAATTGACAGCTCGCCCATGTATGGCTTTGCCGAAAAGAACGTAGGGCAACTATCGGCTGAATTGAGCATCAATAAAAAGCTTTTCCTGGCCACCAAGGTATGGACACAGGGCCGCGAACAGGGCATAACCCAAATGAACAAGTCATTGGAGCTGATGAAACGCAGTCAGATTGACTTAATGCAGGTACACAACCTGGTGGATTGGCCCACGCACATGAAAACCTTGCGCGAATGGAAAGACAAAGCCAAGGCCCGCTACATCGGTATTACGCATTACCAAACCGATGCCTATGCAGAGATGGAAAAAATCATGAAGACGGAGCCTATTGATTTTATACAGGTAAACTACAATGTGCTTGACAGAGATTCAGCCAACCGGCTGCTGCCCCTGGCTCAAGAGAAAAAGCTGGGCGTTATCATCAGCCAGCCCTTTGGCTATGGTAAACTGTTTCAGCGGGTAAAAAATAAAACGCTGCCCGCATGGACCGCAGAGTTCGATTGCCACAGTTGGGCGCAGTTTTTTCTGAAGTTTATTCTGGCACACCCCGCTGTTACCTGCGTTATCCCCGGTACCGGCAACCCAGTACATATGGCCGACAATGTGGGTGCCGGCTTCGGTCGCCTTCCTGATGCTTCTCACCTTACCCGAATGGTAAAGGAACTGGCCTAACGGTTTGTTTATGGGCGTGAAGCATGGACACAACGCCAGCAGGCGCATTATCGGCAGCACCCTGTCCTGCTCCCACCCCGACAAACTGGTGTGGGAAGGCTGGACAAGTTCCACCACGGGTGCGAAAGACTAGGATCTCTCTTTGTAGAAACGGCAACGGCATCCGGCAAACGCCTACTCATACTTCAACGTTTCTGCCGGGTTGATCCAGGCGGCCTTCAATGTGTGGTAACTCACCGTACCAACGGCCACCAGCAATCCTGCCAATATGCTTACGGCAAACAACTCCCACCCCATGGTGATGCGAAACTTGAAGCCAGAGAGCCACTGATTCATCACATACCATGAAAACGGTACGGCCAAAGAGAACGCAATGAGCGACAGCCAAAGATATTGCCGGTTCAGCAACACAAACAACTGAACCGTTTCTGCACCCATCACCTTGCGTATGCCAATCTCTTTGGTACGGTTAAGTGCATTGATGCCTGCCAGACCAAACAAACCGAGGCACGAAATAAGGATGGCAAAACCCGTTGCCAGGCCCATGATGCTCATCCAGCGCGTGTAGCTCTGATACTGCCTGGCCACATCTTCATCCAGAAAAGTGTGATCGAAGGGCTTGTCGGGAAAAAGTTCACTCCATATTTCTTTTACGCGATCTAGCGCTCCCGTTACATCGGTGGCCGAAATTTTTATCAGCATGGTGGTAGGGTACCCCACATTTGCCCTGTCCATAGAAATAAACAGCGGCTCAAAATTTTGTTCCAGCGAAAGAAAATGATAGTCTTTCATGACTCCAATTACTTCCGACCCGATGCTGAGGGAATCTTCGCGCCAATTGTAATGTTGTCCAATCGGTTCTGTCCATTTCATATCGCGCACCAACGCCTCGTTCACAATAATGGCACCGGTGTCCGAAGGAATGCTGGAGTCAAAATTGCGACCTGCTACCAACTGAATGCCCAGGGTAGGTATGTAGTGAGGATCGGCCGCATAGACGTAGGCCGACTTTTGTTCGCCATTGATCTGAAAGCCAAACCGGGAAAAACCCTGGTTGAAAGACGAACTCGTTCCCGATACCGAAACAATCAGCGGCTCTTGCCGGGCACGGGCACGGAATCTTTCAATCACGCGTTCCGATGCCTCCGTCCAGCCGGCCTGTGTAGGTATCACCAACACTTGTTCTTTGTTGTAGCCCAGGTCTTTGGTGGTAATGAACTGCATTTGCCGGAACATCATAACCGAGCAGATAATGAGGAACGCAGAGAGTGCAAATTGAAACACTACCAGCGGTTTAGTGAAGCCTGCCTGCAAACGCGAGGTAAAGCCACCTTTTAACACCTGCGCTGGCTTGAAGCGAGAAAGAAACCAGGAAGGGTAGCTGCCGGCCAGCAGACCGGTAACCACAGTGAGCAAAAAGCCAACTGACATCAAGTGAAGGGCTTTTGTGAAGGTCAATTCAATATTCTTTAGTGTGAATTGATTGAACGATGGCAAGAACAGCACCACCAGGCCAAACCCAATTACCAACGAGATGAGCGCCAGCATCAAAGACTCGAAGCTGAACTGATACACCAGTTGATTGCGCTGAGCACCCACCACCTTGCGCACGCCCACCTCAATTCTACGTGCCGCAGAGGTGGTGAGCGACAGCGAGATGTAATTGATACAGGCGATCAGCATAATGAGCAACGCGATGCCTCCGAGTATGTAAGAATATTGCGGATCGCTTACTTTCTCCCAACTGATTTCCTTTTTCAAATGAACGTCTGGCAGCGCGGTAAATTGGTACTCCAGCATCTTGGCGTCTTCCGGTATGGGCACCAAAGCTTCCTTTCGCCAACGTTCCAGCCTGTCGGCCATATGCTTGTTCATCACCTTGTCCAGGTTGGCTTTGAATAAGGCAAGGTCTGCCCCTTCGCGAAGCTGTACAAATGTGGGCGTGCCGAAATTTCCCCAGTTGGTCAGGTTGCGCTCGTAGTAGCTCCTGTTCTCCTGCGGCAACAAAATGGCAAACGATACACTGCTCTGCGCGGGCGGAGCCTCAATAATGCCCGTGATGGTGTAGGACTGAACACCATTGTTATCGATTTCCACCGTCTTACCTATTGGATCTTCATCACCAAAATACTTGGTCGCAATGGCGGGCGTGATCACAATTTCTGACTTACCCAGGAAAATGCGATCAGTACTTCCTTTCAGTAAAGGGAACGAAAACATGGTGAAGAAATCTTTATCCACATATGTCAACCGCTCTGTAAATACTTTCTCCCCATATCGAAAGATGGCGCGCGTGCCATCGTTGTAGCGGGTGGCATATTCCACTTCAGGCAATTCTTCCTTCAGGGCTGGTGCCAAACCGGCTTGTATCCAGGCCGACTGGCGGTACGGATTGGCCTCATCGTGACGCCAGGTGTCAAAACTTTTTTCCTCGATGCGGTAGATGCGATGCTTGTTCACATGAAACTGATCAAACGCGCGCTCGTCTTGTATATACAGCGCTATCAGCATGCAAAACGCCATGCCAATGCTTAAACCGAATGCGTTGATGAATGAATAGAACTTGCGCTTTTGAATATTGCGCGCAGCTACCTTCAAATAGTTGCTTACCATAACTGTCTTTATTAAATACCAATTAAACCTGTTTCGTAGTATGATGTCAGCACGAAAGAACTTGACCACACCCCACACATACCGGCTTCGCGCCTTGCTTATACCGGCTGTGCGCAGATCGTTTTCGAACTGCTCATGCAAATCGCCTTCAATGCCCTCGTACAGTTCAGGCGGACAGAACCAGGCCAGAAAGTTTTCTGCCCATCGGGGTGGTTCGCTATAGCGGGTGTTAGGTTTGATATGGCTACTTTCTTTATTCCTCTTTCAAAACCAGCGAAGGATTATTTGATGCGGCCCGCAACGATAGATATCCCACAGATACCATTGCCAATGCCACCTCTGCAAAACCAGCCATTAAAAAAACAACGGGACTGATTTCAATTTTATAAGCAAATGTATCCAACCATTGTTGCAGTGTCCACCAGGCAAGGGGCGATGCAATTAATAGTGACAACACGATCAACCGCATGTATTGACGGTTCATCATCAACACCAAAGAAGACGTAGATGCACCAAATACTTTTCTAATGCCAATCTCCTTCTTCCTTACTTCAGCCGAATACGCCACCAATCCTACTAAACCTATCACCGCGATAAGAATAGACAAGATGGTAAACAGACCAAAGAGCGTGCCCAGGCGTTCTTCTTGCTGATATTGGGCTTTCATTTCTTCATCGTAGAAAGAATAAGAGAACGGTGCGGTTTCTGGTACCAGTTCTTTCCACTTCGTTTCCAACCGCGCCAACAGTTCGTACGGTTCATCGGTTTGGTACCGAATGGTGACAATGCGTTGGTCACCCCACATCGTAGATTTAACATTCATAAACATCATCGGTGCAATGTTTTGATGAAGTGACTGAAAATGAAAATCTTTCACCACGCCAATTACTTCTTGCGGGCCAATTTCATCGCCCACATAAACAATACGCTTACCCAATGCTTCTTCTTTCGACCAGCCTAAAAGCTGGCAGGCGGTTTCGTTAATCAGTACTGCATCTTTATCAGACGGTCGATTTTCATCGTAGGTGCGGCCCGCTGCCAGCGTTAATCCGGTGGCAGCTATAAAATATTCGTCAATCTTGTACTGTGAAATAGAGACTTTTTTATCATCTCCTTCGCGCATAAAGATATCTTCGTAACCAGAACGAATATCCATTGAAACGGAAGCCCTTTGAACACCTGGCAGGTTACTGATCTCGTTTCTGAACGATTCTAACTTCTCCCCCATAAGGTCGGCATGGTTGATGATCAGAAGTTGTTCTTTATCGAAGCCCACACTTTGTGTACGAAAGAAGTTCAGTTGTTGAAAAACAATCAACGTAGCCGCCATCAAGGCAATAGAAATGGTAAATTGAAAAACCACCAACCCGTTACGCAAGCCATACGATTTTAATCCGTTGGCTATTCTTCCCTTCAATACTTGTATTGGGTTAAAAGCGGTGAGGTAAAAAGAGGGATAGAGCCCAGCCAAAAATCCTACCACCAGCGGAAACAATACAATGGTTACCCAGAAGACAGGCGAAGACCAACCCGAGGGTATGTTTATACCAATCAAAAGTTGAATGGAAGAGCGGAAAACTTCCATAAATACCAGACCGATGACTACCGATAGCAACGTGATAGAAATGTGCTCCACCTGAAACTGAGTGATCAGTGAACCTCTTTTGAGACCCAACGTCTTTTTGACGCCCACTTCCTTTGCACGGGTAGCCCCGCGTGCCGTAGATAGATTAATGAAGTTGACGATGGCAATGAGCAGAATAAATACCGCCACTGCGCCCAGAATATACACGTACTTGCTATCGCCCACGGGGCCCAGGCGATTGCCAATGGAATTAGAATGAAGATAAATATCGGTTACCGGCTGGATATACATAAACCACCCGCCTTTGGACAGTATAAACTCATTGTAATCCATACCAATTCTTTTGAACATGGCGGGCACATGCCGGTCGGCAAAAGATTTCAGTTTATGGTCCAGCGCAACAGGGTCTGCATCGGGTCGTAACCGTACATAAGTAACTACCTGCGTCCACACCCAGCTCCACTCAAACTGCTTGATAGCCGGATTGGTATACATAGATAGCAGGTAATCAAAATGGAAGTGAACATTTTCTGGTTGCACATCGGTAACACCGGTTACTTCCACAGCAATTTTATCATCGCCCACTTCTATTATTTTTCCTACAGCAGGCTCGTTTCCGAAAAGGCGCTTGGCGGCTTCTGAACTTAGTACCGCTTTATTTTTTCCGTAGAGCGCCTGGGTACTTCCTTCCTTTAATGGAAAATGGAAAAAAGAGAAAAAATTAGAATCTGCCGCCAGCACATTGTCTTCATTAAAAGCCACTGTGTTTCCCGAAGGGTCAGTATAGCGCACCAGTTGCCCACCAGGTGTGTTGATACGTATGATGTCTTCTATCTCCGGGAAATCTGCCCGCAAAGCAAAAGCCACAGCCGGCCCCACTGAACCAAATACACCCCCTGCCGGATCCCAAATGTTGGTTTGGTTAATGCGGTAGGTTCTTTCCACATCGGGGTGCATGGTATCGTAGCTCTGCTCGAATTGAATGAAGTTGAAGGTGAGCAGGCAAACCGCTATGCCCAGCGACAAGCCAAAGACGTTAATGAAGGAATAACCCTTGTTGCGAAGGATATTCCGGTAGGTGATTTTGAAATAGCTGCTGAGCATGGATGAGTTGATTAATTGAAAAGTAAACCTGCTTCTTAATAATATCGAAAGTCGGAAGAATCGGAGGGTATGCCACCACAACCTGCGCCTGGCGCTGCGTGCGCCCCATTGTTGGCACTCCTCTTCGTACTGCTCGGCCAGGTCGCCCGCAATGCCCTCGTAAAGCGAGGCCGGGCAAAACCATTTGAGCAGCCGCATTGGGAAGTCACGGTCGTTCATGGGTGCCATTCATTTCGTGGTTGCCTTTAGTGGAGCGTGGCCTCATGGTTACGTTGTTACGATCTTCAACTGCGGCACCAGCTTCCACAAGTCCATGCGCGCCTCCTTCATGGCACGCAGCATGGCAAGCCCTGCGTTGGTAATCTGAAAGATGCGTTTGCGCCTGCCGCCCCGCGCATTGGTGGCACCGCCCATGGCCGACTTTACCAAGCCTTTATCTTCCAGCCGGTAAAGGGTAACATGCACCGCGCTCAGGTTCACCTCGCGCCCTACACGTTCCTTTATTTCCGTTACAATGGCATTGCCGTAGGCTTCCTCTTGCAGTATGCCCACCATGGTTAACACCAGTTCTTCAAATTCTCCGAGGTATTCTTTGCTCATTTGTATACAAATTGTAAAACTAATGTACGGATTAGTATATATTTTGTTGTACAAATCGACTAAAAAAAGTGAAGGAGGTGGCTAGCAGGCCCACCTGCTCCCCATCTAATAACGTTTTTACTCGTATTTAAGCGTTTCCGCGGGCTGTGTCGAGGCCGTTTTCAGTGCCTGGTAGCTGATGGTAAGTAAAGCGATCACCAGCGACAGCCCACCCGCCAACAAAAACACCGCGGGCCCTATCTCCACACGGTATTGGAAGGTGGAGAGCCAGTTTTGCATGAGGTAGTACGTAAGTGGCACAGACATCATCAGGCATATCACAATCAAGACCACATACTCGCGGCCCAGCAAAACCAGCAGCGATTGCTCTGTGGCGCCCAGCACTTTGCGTATGCTGATCTCTTTCTTTCGGTTCTGCATGGCCAGCGAAGCCAGCGCATACAACCCCAGGCTACCGATAATAACTGCCAGCAAAGTGGCCAGACTCACAATCTGCCCCAGGTTCTGGTCGCTGCGGTATTGGGCAGCAAGCGCCTGGTCTACAAAGGTAAAATCAAACTCCTCCGCGTTGGTGAGCTGATCCCACACGGCTTTGATCTGATCGAGTGTGGCCTGCATGTTTTCAGGCGCCAGGCGCACAAATAATTTAGGCATGGGGTTGTTCTCAAAATTAATGTTCTCGGAGCCCGCCAGTATGATTGCCGGATCCTGCACCATCACCAGCGGACGTACCGGTGTGTAAAGCGAGGTGTAATGGAAGTCCTTCACAATACCAATCACTTCGTGGTCGGCAAACCCTTTTCCGGGTATGCGCTTACCGCTCACATCGGTCCAGCCATATTCTCGGGCAAAGGCTTCATTCACTACCACCGCTTTGCGATCAGCCACCGCCTCGGTGAAATTTCTGCCTGCCACCATTTCCATTTTCATCAGGGGTATGTAATCGGCATTCACGGCATTCATAAAAAAGTTGCGGTATGTGCCCTGGTCATCCGTGTACCCTACTTCCGTCCAACTGCCATCGCCAAAATCGTGCGAGGCAGCGGCTGAAGCCAATACATTGCTGATCTTGCTAAGCTCGATTTTGAATTGCCGGGCTTGTTCGAAACCCGCCATCACCCGCTCACTCAACCGGCCTACCCTCGGCACATTCAATTGGATAACCGCCAGTTGTTCTTTGTTAAAGCCCAGATTTTTATTCTGAAGAAACCGGAGTTGCTGCTGCATGATGAGCGTGCTCGAAATCAAGAAGATAGACAGCACCAATTGCACGCCCACCAGCACCTGCCGCACCCGTTGTTTCGTGCTTCCCAATTGCAGCGATCCCTTCAGAACAACCATGGGCCTGAAAGCCGACAACACAAAGGCAGGGTAGCTGCCGGCCATTAACCCGATGATGACCAGCAAACTGCCAACTACTACCAACAGAAAACCATCCAACGAAATAACCAGTTGTTTGCCTGCCAATTCATTGAAGAGCGGTAGCGCCAGTAGTGAGATCACAACACCCAACACCAAAGCCAATGCCGTAACCAGCATGGCTTCTCCCACAAATTGCGCCATCAACTGCACACGTTCTGCTCCTGCCACCTTTCGAATGCCTACCTCCCGGGCCCGTTTCATCGAGCGGCCCACCGACAGCGTTACAAAGTTGATGCATGCCACAAATAAGATCAGCAACGCTACTGCACCGAGAATGTACGAATAGCGCGGATCGCTAACTGGCGCATCTCCGGCCGGGTAGCTGTTGTCTAAATGGATGGATGTAAGGGGCTGCAGACCCGGTGCATAGTTGCTTTGCTTGTAATCTTCCTCACCCAGCAGTTTTAAGAATAAATCGGGGAACTTGCTCTCTACCTGCTCGCGGGTTATGCCCTCGCGCAACAGAACATAGGTAGAAGGATGTATGTTGAACCACCCGGATGTGAGTTGACGCTCGTTGAATATCCTGATGTAGTTGTGATCGGGGATCAGCAAACTGAAACGAATACTGGAGTTGGTGGGGATTTGCGATACACCCGTAACAGTAAATTCCTCAAAGGTTTCTCCCAACTGAACCGATAACGTCTGCCCCACCGGATCGTTCTGCCCAAAATACTTTTCCGCCACATCCTTGCTCAGTACGATGTTGTGTTGGTCGCGCAGGGCCACTTCGCGTTCGCCCTTTATTAGTTCAAAGTCGAATACGGAAAAAACCGAACGGTCTGCCAGCACCACCCCCTCGCTGAATTGTTTATCGCCCACCTTTACCATGGTGTTGATGGCGGCAAAGCGCACAAAGTTCTCTACTTCAGGCAAGTTGTCTTTCAAAGCAGGGCCCATGGGCATGGGTGTGGTGGTGTTAAAAAATTGCTGATTCTCTCCCCAGTCTTCTTTTACATAGACCCGGTAGATGCGGTCGGCCTTGGCATGGAACGTATCGAAGGTCCACTCATCGTTCACAAACAACGCAATCAACACACAGCAGGCAATGCCAAGACTGAGACCAAGTATGTTGATAGTAGAATGCACTTTACTGCGCCAAAGTGAGCGGAATGCAATTTTGAGGTAGTTGCGTATCATTGGTTTACTGTTTCGGTTCAACTGGGTGCCACTGTAAGAATCGGGCCAGATCAGCCATCTTCCATCTCGAATGACCCAGACATACCGTACGATGTATTGAACGTTCGAAAAGTTGTATTGAATTGCCTGAAACCCTGGAATGGGGGCGACCGCTTTTCTAACACTTGTTGTCCGGCAGCGAACAAAAAAAAACGGGGATGAAGCAGATTTACTGATCACCCCCGTCTTTGTGATGCACCCAACCGTAGCCAGATGCCCACCCTATCTCACGCTGCAGCCTGAAACGTCACCTTCCTGGCTTTGCAGCCAAGACACTCCGCTTCTTGCACTTCCAAAGTTCCTTTCAGTTCTTTGGTGAAGAGCAAAGTAACACTCTCCCGGTTTTTCTGTTCTCACCCTCCGTAGATGGTAAGTTTTTGTTTGCTGGTTTTGTGAACCAATTCTGCGAGCCGTTTGAAATAGTGATATGAAGATATCACCTCTATTCAGAGGTACCAACATTTTCACTTAAAAGAACTCCACAACTTTTGCACCGGGTTATGCACAAACGCGTTGTTTCACTTTTTACTGGTACGTTGCAGGTAATCTTTCAGAATCTTAAAAAAGGCCTCGGGCTGCTCCTGCACAATTTCATGGCCACATTGTTCAATCACCTGCATTTCGCTGTTGCGCAAACAATCGCGCTGTAGAAAAAAGGTAGACTCGCCCTGGTCATCTTGCCGGCCGTAAACAATTAAGGCGGGTACTTTTAGTTTTTTCAGGTCTGCGGTAATATCAAATTGTGTCTCCATCACCTCCTGATCTAAAATGGCGATAGGTTGAAAGTTGAAATCAGCAAACAGCTTTTCGAATTTTGGCCTTGAAATGTGGCGGGTGTCGAAATACATGGCGCGAATGTGTATCCACATAAATGCTTTCATGGCCAATACGGCCGGGTGCTGAGGGTCAACCCGTTTCAACGAATCCAGCGCCCGGTCGCCCAGGTGCGCAAACTGAGTCTCGAGGTAGCGCATGCTGTCACGCTCCACCTGCGACCGCCTGGTAAGCTGGTTATCATACAACGCCATCCACACTTTATAGCTGGGCGAAGCCCCGCAAACCAGTATCAAATTGCTAACCGCTTTGGGATACCGGGCAGCAAAACTTTGGGCCAGCAAGCCACCCCAACTCATGCCCAACAACGCAACGGCACCATCGCCCCTGGCTTTGCGGAGCAGGGCCACATCTTCCACATACTTGGCGATGGCGAAGTTTTCCCGGGTTACGGGCACCGCCCGCGAAAGCCCCGACCCGCGCTGGTGCAACAACACGCAGGTGTACTGCGATTTCAGGCTGTCGATGATGCGCCTGTAGGGATCATCGGGTGGCTCACCCGGTCCGCCACTCAGCACATAGAGTGGCGGGCCCGAGCCAAATTCCTCATAAAACAGCGTGGCATCTCCGTTGCGAAATGATTTTACCTGCTGCGCTTCCGCGTGCCCGCACAGAAAGGCGATGAAGACAACCGCTGGTAAAAGGACATACGTTTTCATTTTCAACGCAAGAGCCACTTCATTTTAAATCTTCTTGGGTTCCTCCTTTTTCTCTCCCTGCTTGGCCTTCACTGCATCGGCCAGTTGCTGCAATTCCGCAGCCGACTTACCCTTCAAATATTCGGGTAGCTCCATGCCGGCCATGTTAAATATTTCCTGCAGCGGAGGCACCGACTTGTACAGGCCGGAGATAAAATTGGCCGTAGATGTTTTGCCATCTGCACCACCACCGGCACCATCCCACACGGTAAGCTTGTCGATCTTGATATTTTTGATGGCTTCAGTCTGCAGACGTACCAGCTCCGGCAGCTTGTCTACAATGAGCAGCAACACCGCATCGCGGGCGTTGTCGCCCGAAGCTTTCACAATCTGCTGCAAGCCCTGGGCCTGTTTGGTAAGTATTTCGTACATACCGCGCGCTTCGGCTTCTAACTTGGCGTAGATGGCATCGGCCTCGCCCTTGGCTTTCTCGCGCAACTGTTCTGCTGCTGCCTGCGCCTCGATAATGGCCTTCTGCTTTTGTATTTCAGCCGCCACCACAATGTTGGCGTTTTGTGAGGCCCTTTCGCGTTCGGCACGCGCCTGCTCGGCTTTTTGTTCCGCCAGGTAGGCTTCTTCCAGCGCCTTGGCCGACTGCACCTTCTCCGCAGCAACGGCCTTCTTCAACGCTTCGGCTTCTCGCTCGCGTCTTTCCGAATCGGAGGCGGCAATGGCAATCTTCGACTGGTTCTCTCCTTTCACCGCCAGGGCATTGGCCTCTGCAGATTTGATGCGCGTGTCGCGTTCGGCTTCCGCCTTACCAATCTGCTCATCGCGCTTCGCGCCCGCCATCAACACTTCTTTGTCCTTTACGGTTACGGCCACCTGGGTGTCGCGGTCGCGCACCATTTCTGCTACTTTAATGTCGCGCTCTTTTTCAGCTTCGGTTTTACCAATATCGCCCAGGCGCTCCTGGTCGGCCACCCGAATTTTGGCTTCGTTGATGGCCTTGGCAGCAGCCTCCTTACCGAGGGCGGCAATGTAACCACTCTCGTCTTTGATGTCGGTAATGTTTACGTTAATGAGCTTAAGGCCTATTTTTTTCAACTCTGCCTCCACATTGTGCGACACGTTGAGCAAAAACTTGTCGCGGTTGGTATTGATCTCCTCAATGTCCATCATGGCCACCACCAAACGCATCTGCCCCACAATGATGTCGTGCGCCAGCGCGTGCACATCCTGCCGTTGCAGGCCCAACAGGCGCTCGGCTGCGTTCTCCATCACACCGGTTTCGGTAGATATACCCACGGTAAACTTAGAGGGCACATCTACGCGGATGTTTTGCTTGCTCAACGCGTTCGTCAGATTTACTTCGATGGAGATGGGCGTCAGATCCATGAAAGAATAATCCTGGAACACAGGCCAGATGAAGGCAGCACCTCCGTGAATACATTTGGCAGAGCCACCACCGCCTACTTTACCATATACCACCAGCACACGGTCGGAAGGGCAGCGTTTGTACCTGCGCAGCACCGTGGTGATCATTACAAAAACAAATAACCCTACAACAACAAGGATGGGAAGCGTAAAAGGCATAAAGAAAAATTATTTGGAGGTTACTAATAAGATATTGTCGTTCACGATGCTGGCCACCGTTACCATTTTGCCGGTCTGTATGTCGTGCTCATCATCGGTCAGCGCATCGAGTGTGCGCAGCGAGCCACTCACCTTCACCTGCACTTTGCCCATGGCCCCGCGTTTCGACTGGATGGTGAGGTACACCTCGCCCACCTGCCCGATGGCGTTTTCTATACGCATGGTTCCGTCTGCGTTCGCTTTCATCAACAAATAGAAGAGGCCGGCCATAATGCCCATCATGGCGGTTCCGGATGCCACCGATACCAGAATGGTGGCTACCAAAGACAAACCCGACTCGATGCAGGCAATGCCCGTCCAGCCGAAAATAGTAAAGAAGCCCACCATGTTTTTTAAGGTGAAGAACTGGAAGCCGATGCCATGGTCTGCCTCGATTTCGGCATCGGGTAAATCATCGGGCGTGTCGGCTCCGAAGAAAGAGAGCACCAGTTGCAATACAAAGAAAACGGTGAAAGGCACGGCCACGGCCCAATAGAATTTGAGCGCCAGGCTTAACCCCTCCCACCAGGTACTGAAAGATTCCATAGCTTGATTAAGGTGTTTGAATTTACTGGAAATTCATGAAACGGCAACAAAAAATGTAACCGGTGCCAGCCAGCCGATTAAAAATTGTCTATGTCTTAATTTCTCCAGACAAGTGGAAGAGGTAACCGCGTTGCAGAAAAAATAATGTAATGGCGACCTTAAACGTCCAGCGCCCCGATCTGGCGTTGGTATTGAGGGGAAACAGAAACTTTTTCAACAACCGGTCTGCATTCCAGCCTTTGCTCCACCGATAGATGCCCAGGATTACTATTCCAGCAGCATTGACCCCCAAATCCAGCAAGCTGACCCCCTCTAATTGTTTTTAGGATTGATCATTGCAAAGAACGTGAGGCTAAGTTATTTCTTTTTTCTTAACGATTCACCCTTTAGA
>JBMOLS010000067.1:0-30451 GCA_049324055.1 Bacteroidota bacterium
AGGTAATTCGCGGCCACACCGTTGGCAGGCACGGCTACCTGGTTGATGGGGGCCAACCCGCCCTGAACGGTGCGGCTCACCACATCATAGTTCAGAGCGCCTACACTCACGCCATTGGTGTTCAGCATCAGCCCCACGGTCGCATCGCTGCAACGGTTGGCGTCCAGCGTGGTGGCAATCACCGGCTCCGGGTTAATCGTCACCACCACGATACGTGTATCTCCCAAACAACCGCCAATGGTACCGGTAGCCTGCACTTCATATTGCACCGTCAGGGCCGCATTGGTGGTGTTTCTGTAAATTTCGTTTTGCAAATAATTAGCCGCCACATTATTGGCCGGCACACCCACCTGGGCAACCGGCACGAGGCCGGGCGCCACGGTACGGTTCACCACATTGTAATCCAGGGCATTCACGCTGGCGCCATTGGTGGCCAGTGTAAGGTTCACAATGGCATCGCTGCAAACCGTGCGGTCCAGGAGCGGTGAAATCACGGGCTCAGGTTGAATGGTGATGGTCACCACCACCGGGTCTCCGTTACAACCGTTGATGCTGCCCACCGGCACGATGGTGTACGCCACATCCAGGTTGCCACTGGTGGTGTTGCGATAAATTTCATTGCGCAGGTAGTTGGCCGCCACCCCGTTGGTAGGCACGGTCACCTGGCTCACCGGGGTCAGGCCACCATCCACCACCCGGTTGGTGATGTTATAACCACTGGCCGCCACGCTGCCACCGGCATTCGCCAGCACCAGGTCCACAATCTGGTCACTGCACACCGCATCATCCAGGGCCGCAGACAACACCGGCTCCGGATCAACGGTCACGGTCACGGTAAATGCATCGCCTTCGCAGCCGTCCGCACTCACGGGGGTCACCGTGTAAATAACATTCACAGAGCCATTCGTCAGGTTGCGCCACACATCGTCCGCAATCTCGTTGGCCGCCTGGCCGGTACCGCCACTGGCCGTGCCCGCGCTCAAAGTCAATCCGTTGTCGGTCACTACAATATCATACGTGGCGGCTGCTACCGCCAGCCCGCTGGTCGTGAGGTTCACACCCACGGCCTGGTCGCTGCAGCGGGTCAACGTACTGGGAGCGCCCACCGGCTCAGGCCGCACGGTCACCGTGCGGGTGAAGGGATCACCGGCACAACCATCGGCACTCACGGGCGTAATCGTATACACCACATCCACGGGGTTCAGCCCGGTATTCCGCCACACATCATCGGCAATTTCGTTCGCGGCCTTCAGCGCACCCGCACTGGGGGTGCCTCCGCTCAATACCAATCCATTCGGTGCCACGGCAATGGTGTACGTATCGGCCGCCACAGAACCGCCATTGGTGGTCAACGTAATGCCCACCACCTCATCGCTGCAGCGGATGGCCGTGCTGTTCACACCTACGGGCTCGGGCCGTACGGTAATCTCAATATCAAAAGGATCGCCTTCACAGCCGGCTGCACTCACAGGGGTAACGGTATAGGTCACCACCACATCTGCCAACCCCGTATTGCGCCAAACGTCATCGGAAATTTCACTGGCGGCCCGGCCGTTGCCCGCACTGGCGGTACCGGCACTCAAAGTCAACCCGTTAGGGTCTACCACAATATTATAACTGGTGGCCGCCACCGACCCCACGTTGGTAGTCAGGTTCACACCCACGGCCTGGTCACTGCACCGCACAAAGGCAGCATCCACACCCACCGGCTCCGGATTCACGGTAACGGTAACGGTAAACGCATCGCCCGCACAGCCGGCCGCACTCACGGGGGTAACAGTGTAAACCACGTTCACCGGGTTCAAGCCCGTGTTCTCCCACTCGTCATCGGCCAGGGCATTGGCAGGCATGCCCACCCCGGCACTCGCCACCCCTCCGCTCTGCGAAAGGCCCCCGTTATTCACCACTATATTGTACGTACTGGCAGCCACGGCCGTACCCAAAGTCGTCAACGTCACCCCTACCGGACTGTCACTGCACACGGTAACGGCACTGTTGTTGGCCACGGGCTCAGGCCGCACCGTAATGGTCACGGTAAACGGATCGCCCTGGCACCCGGCCGCACTCACAGGCGTAACCGTATATTCCACATTCACCGGGTTCAACCCGATGTTGCGCCACACATCGTCTTCCAACTCATTGGCCAGCTTATTATTGCCGGCACTGCCGGTGCCACCGCTCTGGATCAACCCGTTCGGGTTCACCACAATATTATACGTGGCCGCGGCCACCGAGGCGCCAGCCGTGGTCAAAGTATAGTTCAATACCTCGTCACTGCACACAATGTCCGTATCATTCGCACCCACAGGCTCGGGGTTCACGGTCACCGTCACCGTAAACGGATCACCGGCACAACCGGCCAGGCTCACGGGTGTAATGGTGTATTCCACATCTACCGGCAACAGCCCGGTGTTGCGCCACACGTCATCCACCAACTCGTTGGCGGCCTTCGCGGGTCCGGCACTCACGGTGCCTCCGGACTGAGACAAGCCGTTGGCATTGGTCACAATGGTATAGGTAGCAGCCGCCACACTGGCCACGCTGCTGCTCAAGGTCACATTCACGGCCTGGTCGCTGCACCGCGTCACTGAGGTGTTGCTTAACACCACGGGCTCGGGGTTCACCGTCACAGTCACCGTGAAGGAAGGGCCCTCACAGCCGGCAGCACTCACAGGCGTCACCGTGTAAACCACATTCACCGGGTTCAGACCGGTGTTGCGCCACTCGTCATCGGCAATGGCATCGAACAACAAACCGTTCGCATTGCTGGGCGTTCCCCCGCTCTGCACCAACCCGTTCGCATTCACGGAAATGTTATAAGTAGCTGCGGCCACGGCCGTACCCAACGTGGTCAGGTTCACGCCCACCGGCACATCGCTGCAGACAGTAGCCGTGCTGTTGCTGCCAACCGGTGTGGGCCGCACGGTCACGGAAATAGCAAAAGGATTGCCATTGCAACCAGCCGCACTGATGGGGGTTACCGTATACACCACCACCTCATCGCCCAACGTCTGGTTCACAATCACATCGCTGATGGTGTTGCCGACCTGTGGAGCGGTGCTCTCGCCCGTCACATCGGGGTTGTCTGCGGCCACCCAGCTATACGTGGTACCCGCAGTCAGGTTGTTGCCGGCCGCAATGTTGGCCACCAGGTCGTAACCCACCGGGTCACTGCCACACACGGTCACGGCATCATCCGCACCCACCGGCTCGGGCCGCACGGTCACGGTAAGAATAAACGGATCGCCTACGCACGCCTCCGGGTCATCATACACCGGGGTGATGGTATAGGTAATGGTAACGTTGGCGGTCGTCAGGTTGGTGTAGGTATGATTGATAGGTGCGTTGCTGGCGGCCACACGATTGGCTTCAGGCGGCACGGCACCGGCATTGCTCGAAGCAACGGTATAGGTAAACAGCGCAGGTAAGCCGTTGCCCAGCGCATCAATATTGTCTGCCTGGATATCATACACCAGGGCCACATCGCTGCACACCGCGATGGCCGCATCCTGCCCCACGGGCTCGGGGTGCACGTCCACGGTAACGGTTTGAGTAGGACCGTTACAGTATTCGCCTCCTCCTATATCAACCTTGGGCGTTACATCGTACACAATTTGGCCTACCGAAGAAGAAGTATTGGTCAACGTCTGATTGATCGAACCGCTGCCGGTATTGCCCACAGAAGCGCCCCCAATAGGGCCAATGCGCCCGATCACCACCCAGTCAAACTCAGTACCCAGAAGGCTACCGGTAAGGGTATGCAATGCACTTACCATTTCACCGCTGCACAAGTCAACGGTATTCAGTGAGGTCATGGTAGGACGGTTGTTCACGGTCACATTGAAAGGTGCCGCTGGGGGACTGATACAACCGGTGGAGTTGGTCTCCGTCACGGTGATCACGCCACTGGTAGTGGATATATTCACGGTGATGGATGCCGTTCCCTGCCCGCTCACAATCGAGCCCAAAGTGCCGGGCACATTCCAGGTGTACACAGACCCAATGTTTGTAGGCACCGAATAAACAACGTTTTCCTGTCCCGAGCACACGTTGTTATCCCCGGTGATCACAGGTGCAGGAGGCGAGTTGTCCACCCGTATGTTCATGGTGTTCACATTGCCCACGCAGCTATCGGCCGAGGTCTCCACCACAGAAATGTCAAGCCCCGCAGGGGCGGTAACATTTGGAAACTGCAGCAGCACAAAAAAGTCATTCACACCCCCACCGCCAAACTGCACAAACTCTCCGGGAGCCGTAGGGATAGACCACGTGTAAGTAGAGCCCGTGTTCAACGCGGGGTCTACCTGGAACAACAAAATGGTGTTGCTGGCACACACAGTAATGCCGGCAGGGGTTCCGCCACCGGGCGGGATGATCGGATTGTTGAATGGCAACGGCAAAATGGTGTACTCCACCACGCCCACATTCAAACAACCGGTCAAGGTATTTTCTACCACAGCATAAAAGCGCTCCGCATCGTTCACATCGTCCACATCGGTAGGCGTGCCGATTTGTGTCACCAGGTCTCCGGGGTTGTTCACCGCCACGCCCGGATCGAGCCACCACGTCACAGCCCGGTTGGCACCAATGCCACCGGCCACTGCCGTGTTAAAAGTGGTCAGGTCTACGTTGTCAATCTCGTTCGTGCCCAGGCCGTTCTCGCACACTTCGGGGTTCAGGGTGGCGGTGGCCGGCAAAGGAGTGACGTTGAAGGTAACAGAGCCTGCGTTCAATATGGGGGTTTCATTGGTACAGCCAGTGAGTGTATTTACCACCCGGGCATAGAATACATCATTGTCTGCCACGGTAACATTCGTAGCATCAGGAACAGGCGTTGCAAAGTTGGCATCCAGGAACCACGTTACTGCCCGATCCACGACAACACCCGCAGCAACGGCTCCATTATGTACGTTTAGGTTATATCCCAATGTTTCCAGGTCGCCAGCAATCGTTTCACACAAATCGAAATTTATGTCAGCTGTTGCTGGCTGCGGGTTCTTGGTGATCGTGAGCGTAGCCGTTGGCAACGTACAGGCACCCAAGGCACTCGTAATTGTCCATGTGAACGAGTTCACACCATCTTGCAGGTTGGATACCGCTGAGGTCGGGCTGTTCACGTCTGCAATCAGGGGAATATTTGCTCCCGCGGCCGCTATAAATACATCGTCAATCTTGTGCAGATCGCCAGCCGCATTATTTCGAATCCGCGCCACAATTTGCAAGGTGGAACCACTCACACTCGGTGAGCTAAACGTCTGAAATACGTTATCGATGGCATCATCAGTGATGTCACCAAATTGTATTTCCCCTCCGCCATCCAGACGGTAATACAGCCTTACGTAGTCGCCTGCCGCCTGCGTTCCGAACTCCGCAGCCCGTGCAGAAGCGTAAACTGTACCAGATGTACTTATATCTATCACTGGAGATCGCCACACCACTTCAGCACTGTTAACATCTTGCGCCACCATGGCACCACCACTTACTCGGATAAACTCAGAGGCTGCTGTGAAGGTGTTGTTAGCCGGGGTGGTTACACTCCAGCCATTGGGGGCTGTAAACAAGGTTGGATGCACCGCGGGTCCTGTGATACCAAGGCCGTCTTGCGCAGTAGAAAAGGATTCATAATAAACGGCAGTACCAATCGTCCACGTACCCGTGCCTCCATTGTCAGGCACATTGCCCGTCAGCACGGCTGCATCACTGCAGGTAACCTGTGGTAACCCCACCGTTGGGTCGCTGGGTCTCAGGTCTGAAGTCAGACTCACCGCCACACGGGCGCTGCTCTGGCAACCCGTTGTGGTGTTACGGGTTTCCGCATAATAAGTAGCCGTGGCAGTTGGGAGAGGTTCGTTGGCAGGAGCTGGATTAAACACAGCATTGCCCGCCAGCAACAGGCTACCCCCGGTGGGTGCATCATACCAATCGATGGTAAATCCGTCACCGGGCGCTACCACACTCACGGTGGCCGCAGCGATGGCATCAGAACAGACAACCACATTGCCATTGCTCACGGGCGTGGCAGGTCTTGGATTGACTGTAAAGTTCAGATCGATGTTGAATGTGGTTTGGCAACCTGCTAAAGACACAATCGACACGATCCGTATCACATGAGGGCTGGGCGCCAGGTTATTCAACTCAGCATCCGTAAATGTAATCGGGGCATCTAAGCCGGTAGGATCACCCGTGGCATTGGTATTGAAATTTTTAATCCGCACGGCCCCGCCATCAATGGTGTAGCGCAGCGTAAAATTGTTAAGGTTGCCATCATTGGCATCGTTAAGGCTGAATTGCAGGACAGGATTGGCTGTAGAACCTCCGTCATCGCAGGCGCTGGAAATGTCAAGGGTAAATCCGGGCGGATCAACGGAAGGAGGGAATCCCCCGGTGGTTACCGAGGCTGTGCCACCTAGAGAGGTGGCCGCACATCCTGTGGCATCTGTCAGCGCTGTCAATTCGTAGGTGCCTGCCGTGGTGGGAGCCAAGACCGAAAAGGTGGTTGTGTTCTCTACTATTGGCCCAAAGGTGGACGTTCCATCTGTGTACGTAACATTAAAAGGCGGAGTGCCTGTCAACGTCCAGACTATGTCAGGTGCGGGATTGCCTGCACAGACCGCTCCTCCACCGACTGGACCCGTCACGGTTGGCAGCGGGTGAATAGTTACCACCTCAGGGTTCGACAACGGCCCCACACAGAAGGAAGACCCCACCCCCACGGCCTCCACGGTGTAGGTGCCGCTCTGGGCCACGGTGTTCAGTACAATATTGGCCGTGGTAACCCCTGTATTGACACCGTTCCGATACCATCGGTAGGTGGCCGCATCGGTTGCTGAAGCCGTAAGCGTGACACTGCCTCCAAAACAAAACGTAGTAGGTCCACTGGCTGTTACCGTTGGCTGTGCTGGCACAGGATTAACGGTTACGGTGTTCTGATTAGCCAACGCGGTGGTTACACTGGGACAAGGCCCCCCTGCATTTTGATTTTGAACCAGCACGCGGTACTTGTAGGTACCCGGGCCATTGGGCGGAGTATGGTTAATCGTGGTTAAGCCTGCGGTGCCCCCTATGGCTATGTAGGGTGTGGCCGGGCCCGGTCCAAAATCATCATAGCTGTACTCCCACTGCAAGATGGCACCGCGGGTGCTGGTGGCCGTCAGGTTACCTGTACTTTGTCCATCGCAAATGGTAGGGCTGCCGTTGATAGTACCTCCATTGCTGGCTCCAAAAACGGTCACGCCCAAATTTACATTGGCATTTTCGCAGGTTTGGGGAACGATGTTGTAGGTAGGCACGGTGAACGGGGCAGGCACCGGGCTAACCACTGGAATCACCGTACTGGTTACATAGCGCCTCCGCACACGCACATCTCCAGGATCTGACGGATTGGGTTCGGTGCCCATTGCAAACGTAACGGTAGTACTGTTGCCAACGGTTGGTGTTAACGAAACACCGGCTGCATAGTTCGCTACACTCCAGAAGTTCTCTGTGGGCAGATTGATAGCCGCTGCGTTGGTCGAGGTGTTTGCATTGATCGTCTTTGTATTAGGGGCGTTGGTGGTGTATATCTCTGAATTGTTGTTGCAAACAGCGGTGGCGCCTGCCGGTGTATTGGGGATATCGGGGGCCGTGCTGATCCGCGGCTGCTGCAATATCACGATCTCTACCGGATCACTCTCGCAACTGTTGGGGCCTCCCTGCACCTGCGTAGCCCATACCGAGTGATATCGGCCATTGACATTGTTGATAGTAAAATTACCGCCCACGCCCCCCTGGCTACCATATGAAGCAGCCGGGAAGGTAAGGTCATTGGCACCCCCCGGATTATTCATGCGGGTAGTTGTACCCACATTTGCATAAGTGCTGTACCAATTCACCGCGGTGCGCAGCCCCCCCAGACTACTTACAGCGGTGAAATCAAATGCCGTGCTGTTTGTACTATTGTAACAAACGGTGAGCCCTGAAGTGGTAAGTGGCACCGGCTTGCCGATGATTTCGATGTACTGTGTACTGGTTTCCACCGGGCTGGCGCCATCAGAATAGCGGTTGCAGATGTTCCAATACTGCATGGTAACGTAAAAGCGCTGGCCTACCACTTGATTCGTTGCGGAGAGCGTTGTGATTAGCTCCGTCAGCAAGCCCGAAGGCTCATTGGTAGGTGCAGACAGTTCAATCACACCATTCGCATCAGGAACCCCTGGCCCACCAGCACCTACCGGCACATAGCCGGGCGCACCGCCTAACAGCGGGTTGGCATTGTAGGGAGGCAAAAGTGCTCCCGTTGTAGAGTGAGTTACCTGTACTCCACCTACGCGGATATCGGGTATATAACCATTAGGAGCAGTTCCTAACGTGCCATAGATAAAGCGAACCCAACGAATGCTATTGTTGGCGGGGCCTGCGGTGTTGGCAGAGGTTCCAAAATCAGCTGCCGATACCGGGTTACAGTTCATGTCGGTGGCATCGGTGAATGTCATGTTCACGTTAGACCCCAAACAAACCCGGTCTGTATTCGGAACGGTGGGGTTGTAGATTAACTGCCCCGTGTTCTGGTCGTCAAAATCGTAAGAGTCGAATTGAGTGAGTTTGGTGAGATTAACATTGTTCAGGCAGTTGAACGCACCGCCCGCATCAAAAATGTCAATTTTCGCACGGTAGTTACAAATATTCTGATTATCGGGATAGGAAAAACTGCCTGCCGCAGGCGCTGCGGGCGATTTGAAAGACAGATAAACGGCAGGGCCGGAAAAAGCACCTGTCACCCCGGTTGTGTAGAAGGCCGCATCGGCCGTTCCATCCGGCCGCGAAAGGTAGCCTTGATAGAAGTTAGAGGAACCAAACCCATCATTCCACGTAACGGTGGCTCGATTCAAGCCCAGAACAAATAACGAACTGTTGCGCCAGCGCAGGCTGTACTCATACGTCCAGGCAATCCAATCGGTAGTAACCGGTGCGCACTGACCCGGGAATCCTACCGTATTCAAAGCCCGGAAGCCAATATCGGCCGAGCAGGTGGCCGAATAGTTATTCTGAGATGTTTGATTGGTGAAGGCAGGGGCATAATTGACGCCTCCTGGCAACACCTGAACATTTCCTACGCCTGTGCCGCCCGAATAACTGATGCGCATGGTCTGGCCAGGCAAAATAAAAGGGTAGCCGTTTAAGGCGGTGGCATCAAACTGCACAGTTACGTTGAAGCCGGATATGGATACTGTCGTGGTGGTAACTGTCGTGAAGGGAGACGCGCCCGCTCCGTCAGGATCTATTTGTACTGTCCAATCCGTCAGATCGGGAGCTCCTCCATTGAATTGTAGACCGGTAGCGCCCCCAGCACCTGTAAAGTTTACCACTATCTCGCGCTGGCTGATGGTCTGGTGTCGAGCGGTGTTAAAAGTAACAGTTTGAGCAACGCACAAATGGGCCAGCAAGAAGCCGAAAATTATCCCAACTGAACCTTTTCCTGCCTTAAAAATAAGAAGTCGGCTTTGTTTAAGAGTCCGCCAAAAGGTTTTGGTCATAGGTTAAACGGGATAGGTAGAAGTTATTCATTAAATACGGATGATGTGAAAGTTTGTAACCCATTTTATTCCAAACATATTTAAAAATTCGTTGAAAAAACAGGCCAAATCCGCGCACTTCTCCTTTTGGATTGTCTGCGCGCTAATTAGCCTGGCCCATAACCTATGTTGCAAAGATTTTTTGTAGCTTTGAACTTAGAATATTTCCTTATGAAGGCTCCATGGGTACTTGGCTTACTACTTCTGGCGGGACATTTTGATATTGCCGCCCAGAGTTTTTATGCCAGTCGCAGGCCTCGTTCTTTGATTTTGGTGGCCGGAACCGGTACTTCTACGTATTTCGGAGAGTTAGCCAATCCGGGAGATTATTTTGATGCGCGCCCCAATCTGTCTGTTGGGCTGCAGTACTACGTAACTCAACGCATCGGCTTGCGGTCGGAGGCAAGTTGGTTTCAAATAGCCGGTGCTGATTCGGAGTCTTCAAGCACAGGCCGCATTCCTCGAAACCTTTCCTTCCGGTCCAATAATTTCGAAATTAATTTAACCGGATTGATTAACGTGCTGCCCAACGGGCTTCGATTTTACCAAAGACCGGGATTCAATGTTTATGGTTTTGGCGGTGTTGGTTTTTTGTACTTCAATCCCACTACCGAGTACCAGGGATCGCGGTATGCTTTACGGCCCTTGCAAACAGAACTCGTCAGCTATTCGCGGGCGGTATTGGTGATCCCTTTTGGCATGGGTGCTCGGTTTAAATTAGGACCTATGTTTAATATTTCTCTGGAGGGGGGATACAGAAAAACATTTACCGATTATTTGGATGATGTCAGCACGGTACACTTCGATGCATCTCGATTTACAGATCCGGTAGCTGCCGCGCTGTCAGACAGGAGGCCGGAATTGGGACTGTCGCGTGTGGAAGAAGGAACGAAGAGGGGTAATCCAGCAACAGACGATGGATATTTCCTTGCAAATGTGAAGATAGAGTACTACCTACCTACTAACTTCCTCGTTCGGAATAAACTGTATTCAAAGAAGCGGAAAAACTACGGAGGTAAACCCAATCGAAGACTCTCTCAAAAGAGGCGCTGATAATTTATCGCTATTAACCCACTTTGTCGAGCACCTCGTACCGGGAGTAGTTGCTTTTATATTCCGGTACCAATTCCTTCATAAGCGCTACCATCTTCAACTCGTTGCGGTCGTGAACCAGGTCATGAAACAGGTCCACCAGCCGGTTCACTTCGTCAAATGAATATTGCTGGTTCCGGGCAATCAAGATTTTCTCATGATGTGTAGGTAATGTATCTTCTGCGCTGGTCAGCAATTCTTCGTACAACTTTTCTCCCTCACGAAGTCCGGTAAACACAATATCAATATCACGGCCGGGTTCCAGGCCACTCAATTGAATCATTCTGTGTGCCAAGTCGAGTATACGCACAGATTTCCCCATGTCAAAGACAAAAATCTCGCCTCCTTTGCCCATCACAGCCGCCTCTAAGACAAGGCGACAAGCCTCGGGTATCGTCATAAAATACCGGGTTATCTCCGGGTGGGTAACTGTAATCGGGCCCCCTTCCTGAATCTGCCTCCTAAACAACGGGATAACCGAGCCATTCGACCCCAATACATTACCAAACCGGGTGGTAATAAAGGCTGTTCTGCCAGTAGTCCCCAGTGCCTCGAGCGAGCTATTCAACGCCTGCACATATATCTCCGCAATCCTTTTCGAGCAACCCATAACGCTGGTCGGGTTCACCGCTTTGTCAGTCGAAATCATCACGAATTTCTTCACCTGATGGTTCACAGCCAGGTCTGCCACTACTTTCGTACCCAAAACGTTACACGATATAGACTCAGAGGGGTTTCCCTCCATCATGGGTACGTGTTTATAGGCTGCGGCATGAAAAACAAGTTGGGGTTTGAACGTCTCAAATAATCCGTTCATCCGGTCCCTGTTTGTTATGTCCGCCAATACAGAAATAGCCCGTGGTTTGTACTCACTTACTTTCAGCTCCCGTTCAATTTCATATAATGGGCTCTCGGCCTGATCTACCAATATAACCAACTCTGGCGCGTATCGAATCACTTGCCGCACCAACTCCGAGCCAATGGAGCCGGCCGCTCCTGTTACCAAAATTCGTTTTCCTCTTATTTCGCCTTCTAGGTTGGGGTTGTTCAGGTAAATCACTTCGCGCCCCAGCAAGTCATCGATATTGATCTCTTTGATCTGATTCAGGCTGAGCTCCCCACGTACCCATTTCTCCACCGGGGGGATTGTGCGCACTTTTACCTGGCCTCGCAAGCAGGCGTCAACCAATTCATTCTTCCGCTCCATCGAAAGATCTTTGGTTGCAATTATTAATTCATCAATCTCCAGTTCCTCGAATAACGATTCCAGATCCCGTCCATCGTAAATTTTGATGCCATCTAACACCTTTCCAATTTTATGGGGATCGTCTTCAAGGAACCCCGCTACCTGCATACGAGGGGTAGAACTCACGACATGACGGGTAACGATACCCGTTTGCCCTGCACCAAAAATTAAAACACGTACCCTTTTTATTACGGCATGTCGATAGTAAGAGAAAAGATACTTTACCAGCAGGCGGTAATTAAAAAGAAATAAGAACGAAGAAAGCAGCGAAATGAGAATTACGGAGTAGGGAATGATGTTGATTCTGGCATTATAATAATACACGAGGTTAGCGCCAGATAAGAGTAAGGCGTTGAGCACAACCATATAAAAAATACGCACTCCATCTTCTAAGCCCGTGTAGCGAATTATGCCCTTGTAGCTGCTGGTGATGATAATTGACAAAAGGCCTAAGCCTACACTCAGCGAAAGCCCGTTCCAGAAATGATAATTATAAAGATCTGCTAAATTGAAGTTAAACCGCAACAAGTAGCCCAGCAACGTAGAGAAACCGATCACCGCCAGGTCGATCGATATGATGACCCATCTGGGTAAAATTTTTAGACGCCTTAATTTGGCTTTCACAATTTTTTTACCTTTTTCCACAGGTAGCGACTCCCAAGTAGTCCACCTGCACCCACTAACCACTCAATACCTGAAATGGGCACATCCGGATCTTGTCCACCTCCGGGGTCGCCCGGTTGACCATACACGGGGAGTACACAAAAGAACACCACCACGCAGAACGAAATTACGACCGCAGAATGCTCGGAAAAGAATTTCATGCTCCCTTACTGTTTGACGATTTTAAACACCTGAATGCCCGCTGTGCCCGCTACCTGCACCAAGTAGATCCCTGCCGGGTACCCTGCCAGATTAAATTGTCCAACCTGGAAGGCTCCTTCTGTGCGCATGGTTAAGGCGCCCACACGTTCACCCCGCACACCCAGCAAAGATACACCAACGGGTTCAGTACTTCGTACGCGCACCGTCAGATGATCCACTACGGGATTGGGGAAAAGGGCTGCTTCCAATCCTGCCGAGGGCTCTAAACCGGCCACTAGCACCGTTCTGGACGCGGACGTCACACACCCTTCTGCTACCCGCACTTCCACGGTGTATTCTCCCGACTCGGTTATGGATAATTCCGGTCCGTTAGCATCTGGCAAGGGCATGCCATTAAAATACCATTGGTTACCACTTTCATAATTGGAAACCAGTACTTGCCTGTCTGTATCAAACTCAATCGCGGCATCTTCGAAAGTTACGACCGTGGCTTGCACCGGCACCCGTTGTCCCTCGCAACCACTCTCCCCCACTATCGCCACATAATATGTACGGCTACCCGTCAATACCGGGGTTATAAATTCTTCATCTTCAAATCCGGCCAGGGGTTCACCGCCCTGTGCCTGCTCATACCAACGATAGTTGCCAGCTGGGCCTCCGGTAGCGCGCAACGTTACTGCTCCCTCCCCGCACACCTGGCCGCCCGTTACACCCGTTACCTCAGGGGCATAGTTTATCTGGGCCTTCACGGGCACGCGGGGTCCTTCGCATCCAAGGGCGTTTACCCCGGCCACATAGTAAGTTACACTTTTATCTAGCATGGGTATTTCTAGCACTCCGTCAATGCCTCCACTCAACACCTCGCCTCCCACTTCCTTTGTGTACCATCTGAAGCCGCCCGCAGGCGCACCGCCCGCCACCAGCACAACCGCTCCCTGGCCACATCGGCTCGCTTCCCCACCGCTTACGGTTGGCAGCCCCTCCACCGTAAACGTAACAGGCTTGGATAATTTTATATCCGGGCAGGTTTTCAATACGCTTCGTACTTCCCACACCTGGGAGCCCTCCTGCAAAAGCGCTGCATCAACGGTAAACAGCAAAGTGCCACCGTTGCCTGTCATGGGCTCACCTATCAGCGCGCCATCACGCCACAAAGAATACTCCTGCAGCACATTGGTAGACAACACCGAAACAGCCGCTGCGGAACCTGTGCAAACGGCCTCGGGCTCAGGTACATCTAAAGAGCCAGGCGCGGCTATGGTGAACCGCAGTTGGAAACGATCTTTGCCAAAAGTAGCCGGGTCTGTGCTCACTACAAAATTGTACACAGCCTCTTTGCGCACATCAATAGTGCGGTTCTCAACCGCATCAAACAACTGTATCGCCACATCGTCAGTAAAACTTTCAAAGTCACTGAAATTTAATGAATAACCTCCAGCCCCTACCTCGCTGATGTTAAGTTGAACGGTGGTGCCACACCCCAACAGGGGCAAACCGTTGATCGCCATCTTCACAGTATCGGCCAGGGTAGATAAGTTCAATATGGAATTGTTTAGCTTGTAGGCATCAAAAGCACCGTCAAATCCTTCTGTGGCCCCCTCCTGAAAATAGACAATGGTTTCATCTCGCTGCGAGCCGCTCCGTAAAGTGACGCGCAGCAGGTTGTCCGGGGCACCCTGACGAAAGAAGGAGGTTTGTGTGCCACCTGCTTTCGTAGCCTCGGTGCTGCTCATTACTGGGCTTGCGGCATTGGCTTTTACCCAAAAACCCTGCCCCATGGCAATATAGCGTGAACCCCCGTTTGCAGAAATTCCATTCACATAAGTGGCATAGGTGGCAGTAGCCCCACCGTTGTCGGGAATGTAGATAGCGTTATCAATGTTTGTGCGCGTCCAACCGCTGGCAGCATCCCAGTCCAGCGTGGCCGGGTAAGGGTTTCCAACGAGGTTCCATCCATCATTGGCAGCATTTCCCGATGACGTAAAGGAAACCGGGTAGTTAACGGTGCCGGTATTGACGGTGCTTCGTACAGACCAAAGGGCCGACCCTGCCGTTGTGATGGGCGCAATGTTGCCCCGAATAAACACGGCATAACCTCTCCCTGCCGCCAGGGTTTCTGAGTTGGCAGCAGCAGGGAAATCGATGTATCCGGCATTGAGATCGCCCGTGGTGACAGTTTCATCATAGGCAAACATGGTCTGAGAGGATCCGCAGCCGGAACAGGTGCTCGATCCTGTAAAACTGCCGGTAACCGGAATAGTAGCCTGCAGCTGCGATACAGGCGCATTGCTAACCGGTGATGAGATGTAACGATAAATACGACTATTCCCGTTGGGCCCGGCCTCAATGGCCATGTATCGCTGCACGGTAACATTGCCGGAAATAGAAGCCCCGGTAGGCAACGTTGCAATCATACCATCTGCGGTGGGATCATCGGCACTGGAAATAAGGGTAAACACAGACGTGCCCGAACTGCCATCAGCATCCAACTGGGCGTTAGAGGCAAGTGTTAGCGTGCCGCGCAGGTTCTGGTTGCTTTGCACACGCACCGCTGGCGGACCAGCGGTATTCGTAACGGTGATATGGTTGAAGTTTGTTACCACGCTTCCAGAAATATCCTGAATGTTGTTACCGGCAAATACCACCGTGCCGGTACCCGCGTTGAAGGTTCCGTTGTTGGTGAAGTGGCCTGCCAATGTAAGCGTGGTAGGCGCATTCAAGGTACCGCTGATGGTAACACTACTAAAGGTGGTAGCGTTGGCTCCGGCAATCGAACTGGTGCCGTTAAAGGTTACCAAATTGGTGAAAGTACCCCGGTTGAAGGTTCCGTTGTTGGTCCAAATACCTGCTACATTCATGGCAGCAGGCGCGTTTAGGGTGCCATTGATGGTTACGTTATTGAACGAACTGGTGCTGGTGCCACTGATGGTGGTGGTACCTCCAAAAACAGCATTACCGGCAACTAACGTTCCATTGTTAATCAGGTTTCCATTCATGTTAAGGGTGGCGCTGGGTGTCAGGCTACCCGTAATCGTTACATTTCCAAAAATGGGCACAGTGCCACCGCTTAATGTCGTAGTGCCCGAGAAAGTAAAAGAGCTGGACGTAAGGGTGGATGTGGCATTGCTCACAAAATTACCCTTTAGGTCGATGGCTCTTGTGCCCGCGTTAAAAGACCCGTTACTCAGGGTTAACGTGCCATTAACGGTGATATCGTTGCCCAGCGTGAGCACGGCAGAACCTAACTTTGTGAGCGAGGCAAGTTCTGTGGCTGTTGTCGGCAATTCAGGCCCGGTGGAAATGTTACCCGATATGTCGTAAACTACACTATAAGAAGAGGTCGCCACCGGGATGTTGGTTACGGAGCCCAAATCAGTGCGCGTTAATACTCCCGCGGTGGCCATGGTTAGCGTTCCCAGATTGTCAAATACACCATCCAGTAGGTTTAGGTTCGTAATTGTAAGGCTTGAAGAAGTGGAAACAGTTGACCCCGATCGGTTAAGGGTAAACGTTGCAAGCGCCAGGCTGCCACCAAAAGAAAAACTGGCGGGCAATACTCCCGTTCCGTCAATAATCAATGTTGAACTACTGTTGCTGCGTATGCTTCCCCCTGAACGAACATAGTCGCCCGAAATGGTGAACGAGCGTCCATCTATATTCAGATCTCCGGCCGTTTGGGTGAAGGTACCCAAAACAGTGAGATCGTTGTTCAGGGCCACCAGCCCCGAAGAAGTGCGGTTTAGGGTAAAATTATTAATGGTTGTACCGCTCAAAGAAAGCCCGCCTGTGAGCGTACCTGTTCCGTTAATGGCCAGGCTCGAACTAGTGGAGGCCACGAGCGCATTGGCACCTACCGAAAGCGAGCCGCTGAGTACAAGTGTGTTGTTTCCAATGGTCAGATTGCCAGTCGTAAGCACCAAATCTGAGAAAGTATACGAATTTCCGGTACCGAACAAACTCACACCACTGGCATTGGAAATTCGGGTGGTAAGAGCGCCCGTGGGATGCCCGTTTCCGATTACCTGAGCCGCAGACCCGTTATACAAAATGGTGGAACCAGCGTTGTAAGTTCGGGTTCCTGTTACCCTGATGTTGCCCGCAGACGTCCCTGTTTGGATGGCACCTCCCGCATCTGTCGCGCCCACCCCCAGCGTACTTCCGGTGGCCAGGGTAAGACTGCCCGCGCCAGTTAAAAAACTGGTGCCCAGATTTACTTGGCTTCCGTTAACGATTTCGTAATTAATGGACGCTGGATTAGTGCCTGCAATAGAAACATTCTGCGAGGTACCTCCATTAAAACTTAGAGTAGCTACACTCCCGGTGCCCGACCCTCCCGAAAAGGCACCGACCGATTTAGTAAAGTGTCTGCCTACCTCCAGTCGCACATCAAAATTATTAGATGCCCGGAACGTCATATTGCCACCCGTTTGATTATAGTCGCGAGAAACAATGACGGTGGTTACCCCGGAAGTTGCGCTTTGCGACAGGATAAGAGAACCATTTTGAAGTACGAAGTCCTGGCCAATGGTTAGCGTAAAACCGGCACCGCCACTATTAAAACGTATCGAACGGTTATTGGCCGCAGCGAACGTGAGGGATCCCTGCACGTTAGTTAATTGCCCGCCTAGACTAAAACCAGTATTGTTTCCCATAGCTGGGCAATTCCAGGTAAAATTTCCGAACACCTGATTCAGGTTATTTGGCGGAAGTGGGGAGGCGGCCGACATGTTGTTGACCAACACGGTCGAGGCGGGGTCCCATGTGGCCAGCGGAATATCACCCCCGGTGGAGTGGCTATGGGTATAGGTGGCCGAGGCATTAACCAAAAAAACAGAGGGATCGGGACTAGTGATTGTACCCGCATTGATGATGTTGCCATCCACCTGCACAGGCGAAATGATCAGGCTTGATGCATCGAGGGAACCGTTTACGATAAGCGTTCGCCCAGATTCAATCACCAGCGGAGACACCGCAAAATCCTCGTTGAGAGACAGTGTAACCCCAGCATTGATTGTTAAAGAACCGCCTGTTGTAACAGTTGTCTCGTCAATGGTAACATCGCTGGTTACGGTAACGGCATGGCCGATCGATATTGTACCACTGTTAAAATCGGGTACACACGCACAGTCCCACGTTCCGGGATTGCTCCAGTCGCCCGGCTGCACGGTAGCAATCTGAGCGGAAGCGACTGTACAAAAACCTAAGTAAACGATGGAAGCCAACCAATATCTCTTCATAAATTGCAACGTACCGTTTAAAAGGCTAAAGGTAATAAAATTTTAAACAAAGGCAGACAGGCATTTATACCGCACCCCCAGGGGTTGTAACCCAAACCAAGCACCGGCCTTGCTGATTAGGGACAGGCTTATAGTCGGCTACAGGCCACTAAGCGATAATCTGCCTTACAACACGTGTTACTTCTTCTGCCACGCTCGGGTAGGAAGGCAGGCAAATTCCGCCTCCAAAAAGTCGTTCCGCCTCTCCATTCAGGTAAGCGGTATGGCCTTTAAACACCGGCTGGGCGTGTAGCGGCTTCCACAACGGACGACTTTCGATGCCGTAGCGTCTCAACTCCATTACCAGTAGGGCCGGGTTTGCGCGGGGGAACCAGAAAGAGCTCATCCAACGATTGGCTTGTGTCTGTGGACGATCTTGCGGACTCTGCGCGCCCTGTTTTTCAAAATGGTGAAGGTAAATTCTAAAGGCATCTCTTCGCCTCTCCACCCACTCTTCCATGAAGGGCAGTTGTCCAAGCCCATAAGCTGCCGCCAGCGGATTCATTCTGTAATTGTATCCCACCTCCCGGTGTTCATAATACCAGGTGTCTTCACGTGCCTGCGCTGCCCAAAAGGAGATTTTCTGGGCTATTTTTTCGGTTCGGCAAAGCACACACCCGCCCCCGAACGTAGTCACTATTTTGTTAGTGTTGAACGAAAGTATCCCCAGTTCACCCAGCGTTCCTGCCATGCGCCCATGATGGCGGGCCCCTATTGCTTCGGCCGCGTCTTCAAGCAGGGGCACACCAAAAAATGCGGCCACTTGCTCCAGTTCGTTCATCAGCGCGGGGGTTCCGTACGTATGCACTACTACAATGGCTCTGGGAAGGCGACCCTGCCGTTGCAGATCAGTCAACGCTTTCTTCAGCAGGGCGGGATCCATGTTCCAGGTATCGGGTTCACAATCCACAAAAATGGGTACTGCACCCAGGTAAAGCACAGGATTAACAGTGGCTACATAGGTGAACGTGGGTACAATTACCGTATCGCCCGATCGAACGCCTAGGGCCTTTAGGCTGAGATGAAGCGCGGACGTACCGCTGTTAACGGCAACGGCAAAGGCAGCGCCTGTAGTCTTGCACACAGCCTGCTCAAAGGCCGCCACCAACTCCGCAGGTTCTTGGGCGCTAAAACGCTGCAACACATTCGATAGTGCCGCTACGTCTGGCAGGTGATTGGACAACCGTATATGATAGCTCATGAATCTGTTTTCGTCTCCCTTAGCCGCTGATAAAAAAAAGCCACAATCAATACAAACATCAACAACGGATTCACAATCATTCGATGCACTTGTGCGAGGGCGGGCATAGACAACTCTGTAGGCCCCTCCATTATGAGTTTGAGAGTCACATAGGCCGGCAGAATGATCAATAGTTCCACCAAGAAAACCGTGAACGCTAACTGGTTGTACCGCGCATCCCTGAAGATGCTATCGATCAAAAACAAACAAGCTACATCATTAATAACCATGCGTGTCAACCGGTTCATTATGAAAGTGCCCTCGGGCTCCTGCAGCCACTGCCAAGGTAGTATTGAATACAGTAGGCCGGCAAAGTTAACACGTTGAAAAAGATACATTGCCATCAATACCAGCAAGGCCGCAATTAAAACCGTCAAGCGTAAGGATTTAGTCATGGGTAATCGTGCTTCGCAGCGACAAGCCGCTGACTTTCTCAATCCATATCCACCACAACGCAAACACCACTATGTACAAAAGGGCCGTAAAAAGATACTTGTGCACATAATAGAAGTAATGATAGTGATAACGAGCCACCGCGTAGAGTAAGGTAACCCGCGCGATGTTGAAAAAATGAATAATTAACAGGCCACCCGGTAGGAACCAGGCCATTGCGCGGACACGGCCTCCGAAGGCCGCGAGGAATGACACAAAAACGATGGCCACGTTGACACCATTACACCCTTCGAACACACTGAGTACTACGGTTTCTTCTGCTATAATGGACACCGTTGGCCTGGTGAAATGATTTTGAACGGTGGTTGCCTCTCCAAACCGATTCAGTAGCCAGGATGTTTGGACGCTTACCCACCGGGTGAGCGGATCGGGTTGTGTCCCCAAAGAAGTTATCCAGGCGCTGTAAATCAGATTCAGTACCAGGTAAAGGGCAAGAAAAATAAACAAAAACCTGAAGGTATGTCGGAGTTGTTTCATATTGCCCTTGCAGGCACACCTTTTACAATAGTTCCTTCTGCCACATCGCGGGTTACAACAGCCCCCGCCCCCACTGTGCACTGCGCCCCCAGCCTTCGTTGCTGAAGCACACACGCGTGGCTGCCAACAAACACACCCATTTCCACCCGCACATTCCCGGCAATGGTCGCCTGTGGCATGAGAGACGAATAAGAACCGATGGTAGTATCGTGCCCAATTGTGGTACCCAGATTAACGATCACAAAGTCTCCCAATGAAACGTGGGTGGTGCATATCACTCCGGCTGTAACGATGCAACCCCTTCCCATTTGATTGTTGAAGCCGAGCCGGGCAGTAGGATGAACCACATTCGGAAAGCGCAACAAGGGGTTGTGAAGTCTTGCCACCACCTTTTGCCGCGCCTGGGGGTCTGCAATAGCCACTACCACGTTCAGCCACTCTTTCTGTTCGTTTAGCCGTGCAACTGAACCCATCACCGGAACTTGGTCTACCTGCGCACCCTCGGGCAAGTAGTCATCAAAGAAGCCCGTAACCCGTCCTCCGAGTTCCTGAATCATCCAGGCGGTCTCCCGCCCAAATCCTCCGCCCCCAACAATTACAAAATTACTCATGTGCCTTTGAATTTCTCCTCCTTCAACGACCGGTCGGGCGGGAAGGAAAGCACCAAAAGTAGGGTTTTGAATAAAATTTTCAAGTCGACCGCAAAGGACTGGTGATCGACATACCAACAATCGAACAATAATTTCTGACGCCAGGGAATTTGATGCCGACCATGTACCTGCGCCCAACCGGTAATACCGGGGCGTACCTTGTGCCTGCGCCACTCTTGAGGGGTAAAGAGACTCGCATACTCAACGGGCAGCGGGCGCGGCCCCACCAATGACATTTTCCCGGTTAACACATTGCATAGTTGAGGCAGTTCATCGAGTCCTGAGCGTCTTAAAAAATTTCCTAACTTAAATGTTCTTTGCTCCAGCGGCAGGTTTTCATTCGTGAGCAACGTACGGAATTTGATCATCACAAACGGAATGCCATCCAAGCCAATTCTTGCTTGTCTGAAAAAAATGGGGTGCTCACCACACAACAGGAACGCGAGGCCGATCAGCAGAAAGGCCCACGAAAAGACAATCAACAAACAGGCAGCAGCCAACGCATCACCATATCGCTTCAAACGGGCGTACATTTCTATGGTTTAGTTTTCGTTTTTTGCACCACCCGGTGCCTCACTGCCAGATAAAATACTACCACCAAAGCGGAGAGGGTGAGTGCCATCCAGACGTGATCAAAAATAACAGCTCCTATCAGAACCACATTCAATACCAATTGCACACCTGCATAGGCTGCCGAAACCAACCGGTGGTCGTATCCCATTTCATTCGCTATGTATTGGTACAAATGTTGCCTGTGCGGTCTGAAAATATTCTCCCCTCTTATCAACCGTGTTGCAATGGTAACCACCGAGTCCAGGCCAAATAACAGAAATAATATCGGCCACCAGAAATTTCCGGTAGCCACAATCAATTGCAGCAGAAAAAAGACCTGAAAAAAGGCAAGGGTAACACTACCCACATCGCCCGCAAAACATCTTGCCTGTTGTCTGAAATTAAAGTAGAGGAAAACAGTCACAGCCACTGCCAGGGTAGCCAGCAGTGTTTCGGAGGCAAATGGCACAATGCTATTTATCCAATAAAAAGACGTTAGATTCACAAGGCTATAAAGACCGGTAATCCCATTGATGCCGTCCATAAAATTGAATGCATTTAAGGTGCCGATACAAACAATTAAGGCCAGCATCGTTAACCACCACGGCCAGGTAAAAAGCGAAAGTGAATAGAATACCACAACCATTGAAATCGCGTGAATGCAAAATCTCACGTATGCCCTTTGTGGTTTCAGGTCATCCAGCAGGCTAATGAAGGCAACAGAACAGGCACTTGCCATCAGATAGAAGTTATCGCCAAAACACAAATACCAAAGGCCGAAAGCGAGGATGAAGATGATGCCCCCTCCGCGGATAGTAGGCTTAGCGTGTGAGCTGCGCTCATTGGGCCTGTCAATAATGCGAAGACGTGTGGCCAGTCGGAAATAAACCAGTTCTGCCGCTACGAGTGCCCCAGCAAGTAAAATCAAATAAAAAGTCATTGGCCAGTAGGTTGGGGCCAGGACGCCAACACACTATGAGGTTTCCAACCCACCAAGTTCCTGGCCTTTTCATCGGAGAAGGTAAGTGAATATTCGAGTTTCTTTAACTTCTCGGTGGTGAGGGGAAAATCGGGACCCAGCCAATTGCCCAATGTTGCAACGACACGCAACAAGCCCGCGGGTAGGTGCACGGGTGGCGTTCTGCCCAGCGCCTTGGCTATTACCTGCTCTACCTGCCGCATCGTAGGGTGAACACCGTCTGTCAGGTTATAGGTACCACCAACTGAACTGACACGGGGAATAAAGTCTGCCACATCGCTTGCCAACACCATACTCTTGCGTGCGCTGCCCGTGCCTACGCCTACGTACAGTCCTCTGCTCATCCAACGAACCAAAGCTCCGAGGTTGCCGGGTGGATTTTCGCCCACAATGAGTGGCAGGCGGAGAACCGTGAGTTTCACGCCTGCCTGTTTGCACCACCGGGCCAGGTGAGATTCTGCTTCTATTTTTCCTAATGCGTAGGGCGAACTACCATTCAGCGGATGATCTTCACTAATTGCCGCTCCTTCTTCGCGGCCATATACTGCTACAGTAGATATAAAGACAAAATGCCGAGGGGGGGATGCCTCGAGGGCGAGGGTGAGATTTTTGGTTCCGGTGGCATTCACGCGCAAAAACTCATTAGCCTCTTTTGCCGTTCGTGGCACCGAATGGGCCTTTCCGGCTACATGAACCACTGTTTCTATTCCTGCGGGCAAAACGGGCACGGTGGTGCCCAAATCGCACCGAATGTCTGGATCGGCTACGGAGCGCCCCAGGCACAACACACTATGCCGCGACAATCGGTGCCGAATAATGGTACCTAAAAAGCCCGTAGAGCCCGTAAGCAGATAGTCATTCGTCATGTACCGAGGTCAATATTCTCAACATTTTGTCTGCAAGGTAGTCTTTGTCAAAAAACTGCCGCGCCACTTCCGCGGCCCGAAGCCCCATGGCGGCACGCAGGCTGGCATCGTCTTTTAGTTGAATGAGCGCCTCTGCCAACTGCCGCGGCTTCGTGCCATCAACGGTAATTCCAGCGCCATGCTCATGCAAGAAATCTTTTATCCATCCCTGTGTCGTTTGTATCACAGGCACACCTGCCGCCATGGATTCGAATAATTTATTGGGTGACGAAGTGTCAAAAACCGGAATCGGTTTGAGAGGCACCACCGAGGCCAATGCCTGCTGTACATAACCTATCAATGCCGTTTTAGGCATTAGATCTAAGAACACCACATTAGAAAGGTTTTCTTTTTGCTTGCGGGCCATCAATGCCTCTTTCTGTTGCCCCTCTCCGATGAGCACTACGGTGATATCAGGTCTGTTCATGGCCAAAAGCAGTGCAGCAGTGTCTAACAGGTAGCCAGAATGATTCACTGCGCCAATGTTTCCAAAGTAAACTGCATAGCTGTGCGCAGGCCAGACCGCCTTGTGAACTTTTTGCTCCGAGAACAGCGCAATATTGGCTGCATTGGTTACACTTGCTACACGACATCCGGGAAAACGCTGCTGAATGTTTTGCTGTATGCCTGGCGACAAGCCGACAACATAATCCGAACTTCTGTAACAAATTTTCTCGAACGCGTAAGATAGGTGCACCAGCAACGGATTAGTGATAATTTTCATTCGAATGGCACCCTCCGGCCATAAATCACGCGCTTCAAAAACCAACTTGCGTCCGCGAAACCAGCGGGCAACCAATCCGGGTATGCCCACCGTTATCGGGCCGGAGGAGGCAATGACCACATCTGCCTTCAGCGTAAGCGCAAACCAGGTAGACAGGCAGGCGTAGGCCAGGAATGTGTAAACTCTTTTCCAAACCGGCTGGCGATTGTCTATGCGCACATTGATAACCTTTACCCTAATACCGTCAATAAGCTGATCGGAAACCAGCCGACTAGACGTGATATCTGACTTAGAATAGATGGACGAGACGACCGTTACTTCATGGCCATTGGCCACCCAGCGTTTGGCAAATTCATAAACCCGAGTACCCCACGCTCCTTCAGAAGTTGAGAAATATTGATAGAAATAGACGATCTTCATTTATTAGGCAAAAATAGAAATCACTTTGGCTTTCAACTTTCGGGGCCAATCTTTATCCATACACGGCCGCTCCACGAGAACAAAAAAGATGCTACATACCAGCAACACAACGGGAATAAGCAGCAGGGCCTGAATCCAAAAGTTGGCTGCGTAGCCCCAACCGCTGTTAAAAAACACCACCGTGCGATCTACCAGGAAAGCATAAGCACCATAATGCAGCAAGTAGAGCGAGTAGCACATACCTCCAATCACCACCACCAATGGATTTGAATAAAATTTATTGAGCAACGTACCTCTAAAAACCGAGACAAAAGTCAATAACAAACTGAAGCAAAAAATCAGGTCATCGAAAATATTGTAAACATCATTAAATACCAACAGCGATATAGTTGAAAGAATACCCAAAACATCCCACGCGTAACTGGTTAGGGGCTTCTTACCCTCCCAATCTACCAGATAAATTTCTGCCATTAAAAAGCCTACCAAAAACTGATGCAGGTGCATTACCAACGATTTACGAAGATGCAAGGCATTGATCCACTCGTAGTTGTAATTGTAATGAACAATACCAGCCAGCATCACAAGCAGAATCGCACCTCGCCTGAGGTACACGTTGCGAATACTGAATACGCTTGCCAGCAGTGGTGCCAACAGGTAGAACTGCACCTCTACTTCCAGGCTCCACGCTACGGGGTTAATGCTACTCCACTGATCGTACACCAATGTGTGCACATACAATAAGCTGGCCCCGAAATGGGGTAGCAGGTCTTTTAGGGGGAGGTGCAAAAACAAAACCTGGGCTATCAGAAATGCCAGCAGAGAAACAACGTAAGGCGGCTCCAACCGAGTAAGACGCCTCAGGTAATAAGGTCTAAGGCTGGGCGCTGGCATAGAAGATAGCCTTGCTCGTGCAAAGGGCAATGCCAGTATAAAACCACTGATGGCAAAGAAGACGTTCACGCCAATGCCACCTTCGCGCATCATGCCATACAACAGTGTGCTCCGATAATAGGCTTCGTTAACAAGAGGGTCGATTACACGAGACAGATGGGTGTTGAGGTGATAGAATAGCACCGTGGCAATGGCAAAGAAACGAAAACCATCTACTTCGGGGATAAAGGCGTTCGAAGTAGTTTTTCGATACAGGTGGGAAAGGACGCTATTCCTCAATGTGTATATTAAAAATTTGAAGCCATTGATCTAGCAAGAAAAGACGGAACAGCAACTGGGCATCTTCCAACGAGGCCTTACCCCAGAACCGCTGGGCAATTTGGGTTAAGCTTGGGGCGGTTACCAGTGCATAAATAGGTTTGTTCCGATCTTGGAGCCAAGACTGAAGCATCGGGCGCAAACTGTCAGACAACCACGATTGCTGGGGCGTTTCAAATCCCCATTTGGATTTACGCGCATAGATTGCGCGGGGAATGCGCCCGGACATACTCAGTCGCAGTGGATATTTTGTCCACCCTTTTGAAAACAATGCCCGGTAGTCGAACTGCAGAGCGGTTTCGATCACCTGGTGATCGAGGAAAGGGTAGCGCCCTTCTACAGAAAAAGCCATCAGATTTCGATCGTCCCATTTGAGGAGGCGCGGGAGGATGAGGTTTCGAATGTCAAAGACTCTGCGCTCCTGTTCATTCCATTCAAAATAGTGGTTCAGGTAATTTTCATACGTTACGCTGCGCATACGATCGGTTATTTGGAACTGCGAAGTTTTTTTTCTGGCAACAAACCTGCGCATCATCGCTGGCATCTGTTTGATTAACTCGCTGTTTCCTTGGGGCATCAGGGCTCCGGCCAGGTGCCCGATAAGTTGCCAAAGTTTGAAACGTTTGGCGCTGTGCAGCAAGTAAGCATTATACTGCTGCCAATAGCCTCCCAATATTTCGTCTCCACCTTGCCCATTTAGCACGACCTTAATTCGTTGCGAGGCAATAAGGCGTGCCAACACAAATCCCGCATAGTGGGCAAAGCTGCCTACAGGCTCATCGTGGTGCCAAACGAACCTTCCTATTTCCGCTTTAAAATCTTCGGGCGTGGGCGTGGTGAAGTGGGCATGTGCTGCCGACCCGCTCAGCATCGCGTGCACAAAAGGAGACTCATCTTTTTCATAACCCGGGAAGCTAACTGTAAAGCTGTGTATTGCTGCACCCTGGTAGTGCTGCTGCATGAAGGAGAAAATCGTGCTGGAGTCAAGTCCCCCACTCAACTGGCAACCAACCGGTACATCGCTGCGCAGGTGAATTTTTACGCTTTCGTCCAGCGCGGCCCGCAATAATTCAGCAGCCTCCCTCGGGTCTGCCACGGTAGCCCTTATACGGCCTGGTTTCCAAAAATGTACTGGTTTACTCAGTTCAAGTGTGTGTCCATCCACTTCCTGGTAAGTGCCGGGCAGTACCGGCACCACGTTTTCAAAGAAGGTTTGGCTTGTACCTTCAAACCCCGACTGCAGGTACTGGTGTATCACGGCCAGATTACCCCTCGGTACAAATTCCTTTAGAGCAGTAAACTGCTTGATTTCAGAAGCAAAGGCAATGTACCGATCGCGGCAGCGATAGTAATAGAGGGGTTTAATCCCCAGCCGATCGCGCGACACAATCACTTTGTTCTTTTTCCGATCCCAAAGTATCACCGCCCACATACCTCGTAGAAGCTCGAAGCACTTTACCCCCCAGTGCCGGTAGGCGGCCAATATCACCTCCGTGTCGGAGGTGCCCACAAAAGCAAGCCCCCTCTTCAGCAGCTCTGCTTTCAGTTCAACGTAGTTGTAAATTTCACCGTTAAACACGATTTGCAATTCACCGTTGCTGTACGCCATGGGCTGCCGCCCTGTATCGGTGAGGTCTATGATAGACAACCTGCGGTGCGCCAGACCAACCGTCCAACTGTCATCAGGAAAATGATCGGAAGTGGCGTTGAAATAGGCAAATCCCTCGCCATCAGGACCTCGGTGGGCAATGAGTTGATTGAACCGCATAAAATCGGCCCGCGAAATACTACCTGGTCTACTCAAAACTGCACTAATGCCACACACCTGCCAGAGCGTTTAAACTTTTACACCAGCTACACCCGTATTCATGTAAAAGCCGGGCGGAACAAAAGACGGAACAGAGCGACTTGAAAGACTCTGAATGTCTCTGAAGTTCTGATCGCGGAACCAGCTCTCCACCTCGGCCTCGCTGTGCCTGTGAATGAACCGGGGAGTAAAACGATCGCGCGCTGCGTGCAACGCCTCGCGCCAGTTGTATTTTGCCATGCCCTGTTTGCCTGCCTGAAACGCATTCTGGTGGAAAATATACAAGGGCACAATGGGTTGAAGCACAATGGTTTGCAGCCACCCCGGCAGCAATGAGCACCAGGGCCTGATCAATCGCTCCAATAGCATGATCACTTTCCGCCCTGCACTCCGCTGTTCATTCTTCCAGCTATACACCCATACGTACAACCTTCCGCCTTGTTTTGGAAATTGACTAAGGGATCGAAATGCGTGCAACGTATTGTACGTATGGTGTATTACGCCATGACTATACACAAAATCAAAGTGTTGGCGCGGAAATGGTAGGGCGAAGACAGAAGCCTGCACAATGTGAAAAAATGGATTGCTGCGGAAAGTCTGTGCCGCAACATCTGTTGAGTAGCCAAGGTCAACACCGATCAAATTACAGTTAAATCGTTTTGAAAAATCATTGGCAGACCCCCCAGAGCCTATACCCAACTCCATCACCAACTTATCTTTTAGATCAAATGCTGGGTTGTTGAGTGTCCAGAAAAGCGAATTGTTGTAGGCCTTTGTTGATTGTCCCCAATAAACATCTTCGTTATAACCATACGATGTCCATTCATTCGAAAAAGACGCCAATACGTTCGATTCTCCGGGAATGCGCGGGCCAGACGGAAATGAATATCCTTTTCCGAACAAAGATCTTAGCTCGTTTTTAAACTTGTGTGCGAACAACTTCAACAACGGATGTTCGAAAAGCAGCAGCCGTGGAACTGTGTTGAACACCGGATAAAGCCATTTTTTTCGATTGTTTATCAGCACGCCATGGATAATTTCGGTACCGAAATCATCTGACGAATCGCCCCGCGCCTGTATCCGCGCCATGTCATCAACAGTCAATTCATTCTCTTCTGCTTCAAAAATTTCTATGTCAAGTTGTTCATTGTCTAAAGGACAAACCAAATGCCTTAGCAGGAAATATTTCATAGCTCTGTATTTTCAACTTTCAGCGTTTTTACAAACTTGGCCGGATTGCCAGCATAGAGGGCGAATGGTGCTTCAAAGCGCTTGTTGCATACTGAGCCGGCTCCTACAATGCAAGAGGCGGGCACATTGGTGCCCATCAGCAGCGAAACATTGGCCCCTATCCAACAATTATCTGCTACCACCACCTTTCCGAAGACGTAACCATTTACAAAGGAGGTACCGTCAAATTTATGGTTGGCGGCTGCAATCACCACGTTGGGGCCAAACAGCACGTTACTTCCAATTCTAATTTCTCCGCCCCCGGCAATTACACAGCCGGGCGCAAAGTAAACGTTATCTCCCACTTCTAACAATTCCGGGCGGTTAATGATCACGTTATGACAAACCCGGAACCTGGTGCCACATTTTTTTATGGCAACTGCATATAAGGCGCCCCGAAAGGACTGAAAAACCGGCACATCTGGTAGCCAGGCAGTGGCCAACCGTACCAACCAGCAGTAGAATAGCTTTAGTTTATCGGTGAAATTCATTTTCAATCTCTTTCAGTAGTTGAATGAATACCGCGGCAAAGGCCTCCAACGTGTGTTTTTTTGAAGTCTCCAGCCCATGGAGTATTAATTGCTGTCGGAAGTCTTCATTTTCCATCAATTCAATAATGCTACGCTTTATGTCTGCCGCCACGTCAGGCTCAATCAGTATCCCATCGAGGCGATCTTTCACCGAGGTAACCACACCACCCACACGCGTAGCAATTATGGGGCACCCGAGCGCACGGGCCTCCAGCAGCACACGGGGTGTGCCTTCGCTAATGGAACTCATCACCAAAGCATGGCCTGCCGACAATATCTCCTTAAAACGGGTGCCCCACGAAACAAACCCGTAAAAATGGATCGTATTCAGCACGCGCTCCGCTACCGAGCCACCCAGGCCCGCCTCGAGTTCATGGCGGTGAAGGCCAATCATATGAAGCGACACCTGACGGCCCTCGTTAATCAAATCAGTATAAGCCTCCATCAGCCGATGTATTCCCTTCTCCTTCGAAGGTCTGCCGACAAACACAATCCGGAAGTCACCATTGAACCTGCGCAAATCCGGGTAATCTAACACTTCATGCCTAAACAGGCTACTGGAAACAACTACCCGAGGATCAAATTTCTTGTACAACTCACCCAACTCCGAACCATTCACAATCAACCGATTTACCGAACGACTGAAGAGCCTCTGATGCACCCAGTGCATGGACTTTGCAAAGGTACGCGCGATAACTAAATACAGGCCCTTGTACTTGAATGGATTGGCCGAAGCTGTAAGCACGTTGGCGCATAGGTGGTAGATAACAGGCTTTTTTAAAAAAAGAAGTGGCAGAAAGCTTATCTGTGGAAGTTGTATAATTAATAGGTCGTTTTCGCGCTCGAGCTGCTTTAGTATCCGATACACCTTTACGGTGTTTTGCATGCCCCGCACGTAGGTCATGGGAAAAGGGAGAGCGTAGCGCATGGCAACAGGAATATGGTGATCGTAATGCTTCTGCCAAACCGGATCGGAAAAAATAGCCAGCGAAAACACGTAACTGCCTGTTGTTTTAAAGATTTCAGTTACCAGACGCCCATTGGCCCAATCGGTAACAACTGCGTGGGCGGCAAAGTAACCGCTGCGGGCAGATACAAAACAAACCCTAAGCGGGCCTTTTGGCGAGCCGTGCATGTTCAACCTGCATTTGGTAATAACTGTAAATCAGCCCCAGGCCACCCATAAAGGTAGGGCTATAGAGTATCTCGCGGGTAAACATGGCCCTGACAATGAATAACGCCACGAATCCAACTACCAATAACCTGGCTCTTCGAAGCGATCTGA
>JBMOLS010000067.1:30551-34314 GCA_049324055.1 Bacteroidota bacterium
ATTGTTTTTCGGCTAGCAGCAGCGCGAGGAAAATGCCCGGAAGGGTGTACAGCGATTGGGCGTTTTTATTACCCAGGCCCTCCAGCGCATTGATGCCGCTCAATCGGCTCACTTCCCCTTCTTCGCCAATCAGAAAGCCTCGTACACCAATTACCAGGGCGCACGCCACAAAACCTGTAGACACCCAACGGAGGTCTTTTTCTGATTTGACAGTTTGCGAAAAAAAAATAAACGTAAGCAAAGAGGCGGCCACCTTAAATGGTTCGCTAAAGGGATTTGTATTCTGAAGACTTGCCAGCGAGAAAATAATCAGAAACGCAAATAAAGAATGGAGGACAGGCCGGGGCAAGTCAAAGAGGCGGAAATCGGCAAACACAAATGCCAATGGCAACATAAATAAATAGGGATGTACCAGCAGCCCTGCCAGAGGTAACCTATATTCGGCACTTACAGAAAACACCAGTAAACAGGCCACAGCGAAACCCCATCTGCCATGTAAGGTGAACGTTTGATTCAACTGCGTCATTTTCTCAGATAGATAAAGCGCGCCAGCCTTGCCCCTACCGGGGTGGACAAAAGGGCGAACACATACACCAGAATAAGTGGGTGCGTCAGCAAATAACCCGGATAACAACTCAGTCCGAAAAAGAGAATACGCATGGACTTGGTCCATCTGCCCTTTAGGTATTCGCCCAAGCCGTGCTTAAAAATATCGCATCTAACAAAATTGCGCTCAAATTGCACACGGGTAATGCCCGCGACCGAAAGCATCGCGTCCGTCACCTCCATGGTATTGCGGTATTCGTCCGTCAGGTATTTCAAGTGGCCACTCGAAGCTTCGAGCGCTGCCTGGTTTTGTGTGTGCCAACGGTAACTGAACAGCGGTTCGTCTACCAGGTACACATAATCGGCCACGGCAAACAACTTCCAATTGAACCATTTATCCGGGCCGTAAAGGCGCCCTCCGCCATAGCCACCAACCTGCTGGTAAAGAGACGATGGATAACAAACCGAAAGAAAATAATACGGATTGCCCATGTACTTGAAACAGCGCTGCAGCATTTCCCTGGCGCTCACACGGTAAACTGGTTTTCCCACCAAAGCACTCAATTCGGCATGCTGGTCGCCAGGCCTCCAGTACCTCACATCCGGTAAAGATCGGTCTGTAACTTTACCTTGCCCATCGATGCGAAAGACAGAAGACCCTATGACCGCGCGGCTGCCAACTGCCCCGATCAGCTTTTTATAGACGCGAAGACTCCCCGCGTTCATCAGATCGTCTGATGAAAGCAGAATAAAATGGTTCCCGGTGGCCAGAGATGTTACTTTATCCAGATTGCCGGCAAATCCCAGGTTACAGGTATTGATGACATACCTTACACAACTATGCCGACTGGCCAGATTGGTTATGTACTCCCTCGATCCGTCTGTGCTGTTGTTATCAGCAATAACCAACTCGTAGTCAGTAAAATCCTGAGCAAGAACGCTTTCGCATGCCAGTTGCAGGTATGCTCGGTAGTTGAAATTAGGTATGCACACGGAGAAAAAACTCATGGCGCTACTTGCCCTCCTGATTCTTTTATCAATTTTTCATAAAGCCCTGTCATACGGTCGGCAAGCAAGGTCAAAGAATACTCTGCCAGCACCTTTTTTCTACCACGGGCCCCCATTTGGTTTCTAAGTTCGGAACTTTCCAACAAGTTAAGAATTCTCGCTGCGGCCAGGTCAACGTCATCGCTGGGCACCAGGTATCCGTTTTCTCCGTCCTCAACCAGCTCGGTGGCGGATCCGGCCCGTACGGCCACGATAGGCACACCAGCAGCCATGGCTTCTGCATAAATTCTTCCAAACGATTCGTATAGAGACGGATGAAAAAGAACGTCAATTTCTCTCATGATGTTTTCTGGACGATCGAACGCGACAAATTCCACCGTTTGGTAGGGTTCGTTCAACTTTCGCAGCCATTGGTAGTACCCATCTGTTTCGGCTGGTAACGATCCATAGATGCGGAACAACACATTAGGCGTTTGGCGCAGCGCATGGGCTACCCTGATAAAAAAAGCATGGTTCTTCCATCGGGTAGTAACGCTGCCCAGCATAGCCACTACCCTACTCTGCCGATTTTGATGCACTCGGGGGCTAAAACGCTCCACATCAATTCCGTTTGGAATGGTTCGAATTTGCCCGGCAGGGAAATAGGGTTGCAAACACTCTTTGGTGGTGTTAGAATTGGCTATTAATACGTTGCAATGGGTCTGCACGTATTTCGACCAGGCCGTGTAGTTATAAAATTGGAAATGGTTTTGGGGGCCAATCAATTCGCGCACGTGCCAAACGTGAGGCAGGCGGTTTCTGCGGGCCGCAATGGCCCCCTCTGGGTTCAAAATGGTGCTTGTATGCACCAGGTTAATATTATTGCGCCTGATCAGCGCTGCAATTTGTGGCTGAAATTTATAACCACCCCAGGTTTGGTAAAGGGCACGCAACTCCAGCAGCGGCCGTTTCCACCAACGGGCACGCAAGCGCTTGTTCATCCAGTATAGTGGAATAAACAACACCCTTCCTTCCACCAAGTTAACGATTTGCTCTCGCTGCCTGCCATCAGCATTGTTAAAACACACCAATGACGATCTAACTCCACGACTGGCAAGCGCTGTAATGAGTTCGAAGGTGGAAAGGGCCGACCCACCGTGCGCACTGTTGAGAATGTGTAGAATATTCATTTTCGCGTCAGCTTGCTTCTCCGATTTTACCACCGTGCCGACACAGATTTGCCTAAGCGCATAAAATGTCTCTCAAAAGTATTAAATACCAGATAACCGCCTACTAACGTTACCAATATGGATATACCAAAACGAGTTGAAGGGCCGATCACTGTAAATTTTGATAAAAAAATACCAACTAATCTATAAACAACCGGATGCAGCAAATAGACGGAGTAGCTCGCTTCGCCTAGTGAAGATAAAAGGCGCTGAAGTCCAGGTGGGAGATTGACATTGAAGTTAAAAAAAGCTATACAAATGATTATACACAAAGCAGTGAAAACAATTCTATTTATTCCGAAAACAGTATCTACCACTTCCACTCCCGTTGGAACAAAAATAAAAATCAAAACTGAACTGAGCATTAAGAAAAGTCGAACTGCGGTACTAATCGGGATTTGAGTAAAAATATGGCCTACCACTATTCCAGAAAAAAATAAGAATAATTGATTCAAAGGATTAACGTAATTTCTCCATTGATCTGAAAGATCAGTTGCGGGGTCTATAATTAGGAAGGCAAAGAACAGATAGATTGCAAATATACTAAGGCCTAAAATCGTAAAGACTAAGCCGGACCTCTTAAGAGTGAGCATAAAGAACGGGAATGCGACATAAAAGGTAAGTTCGTTGCCAATTGACCAAACACCCACACCGATGTACGAGTCCCAATCCAGAAAGCCAAATAGGCCAGTGAAATTTAAGAACAGTTCCTGAAGTGGCGGTAGGTTTCGATTCAGTAAGATGGTGGATATCATAACCAACCAGAGCAGCGGATAAATGCGAAAGAACCGTTTGATAAAAAACGTTGAAATACTATTCAGGTCGTGAAATTTCTCCCGGTAAACATAATATAGTGTGAGTCCGCTTAGAATATAGAATATCGATACCCCATAGACACCCACCCTTCCCAGAAAACTCTGACCACCTAGTTTGCCATGCAGCCATGATGTATAATGGAAAACCATGATACCCAATGCGGCCAGCCCGCGTAAGTAGTCAAG
>JBMOLS010000068.1:0-31342 GCA_049324055.1 Bacteroidota bacterium
AGGCTGATCCAACGCTTGTATTTGCTGTTGGCGATTTTTCGCTGAAAAGGATTTTGAACGTGCACAAAGAAGTAGATTCTCCCTACAACACCTACCGGAATACCGGGTTGCCCCCGGGCCCCATCAATATGCCCGACATACACACCATCGATGCAGTGCTCAATTACGAGAAACACAACTATCTTTACATGTGCGCCAAAGAAGATTTTTCGGGGCGCCACAATTTTGCCAGCAACCTGACAGAGCACAACAAAAACGCACGCAAGTACCAGAAGGCGCTTAGCATCGAGCAGCAAAAGGCGCGTGCTGCGCAAAGAAATAAATAGATGTATCAATCCGAAACCCACGTACGCGTTCGCTATGGAGAAACAGACCAGATGGGTTATGTGTACTATGGCAACTATGCCATGTACTATGAAGTGGCGCGCGTAGAAAGCCTGCGGCAGTTGGGGCTTACCTACAAAGAATTGGAAGACATGGGTGTGATGATGCCCGTGCTGGAAAATCACACCATTTTTATTGCACCCGCCCTCTACGATGATCTGTTACGCATCGTTACAACCATCAGAAACAAGCCGGGTGTGCGCATTCAGTTCGAGTACGAAATCTTCAATCCTTCCGGAAAGCTGATTAACAAAGGCGAAACATTGCTCGCCTTTGTGGACAAAAAGAGTGGAAGACCCTGCCGCCCGCCCCAGGCTTTCGACAAAGTGCTGGAAAGTTATTTCAAGGCCACACCCAATCGCTCATGAAGTACGTAACCAGAAAACGTATTCTTGAGTTCAGAACTGCGCGCACCAGCCGCAACTGGTTAAAGAAGATTAAGTTTAAGCGCTATGGTAACCTGTCGCTTTATCGTTTTCTGAAAATACTCTTTCATAACATAGACGAAGATGAGATCATGGACCGCGCCAACAGCGTGTCGTACAATTTTATTCTGGCCATTTTTCCTACCATCATCTTTTTGTTTACACTCATTCCTTATGTTACGCGCTGGTTCCCCGATGTAAACAACGAAAGCATCATGCAATTTCTGGGAGAGATGATGCCCCCCAGCATGTGGGATGTGATTTCTTCTACCGTGTTTGACATCATCAGCAACCAACGAGGGGGCTTGCTTACTTTTGGTTTTGTGTTTGCGCTCTACCTGGCCACCAACGGCATGATGGCCCTGATGCGGGCCTTCAACGCCTGCTACCGAACGGTGGAACGGAGGAATTTTTTCCGTATGCGCATTACCGCTACGGGCTTAACTTTCATGCTGGCCATTGGGCTGTTCCTAGCCATTATTTTACTGGTAGTAGGCCAACTGGTAATCGATTATTTTACTTCGCACCTGGAAGAACTGGCCCGCCTCAATTTAGACCAGGCTTCCATTTATTTTGTCTTCGTGCTGCGCTTTGTGGTGATCTTCATCGTGTTTTTTATTGCCGTTTCGTGCATTTACTACTTTGGTCCTGCGGTGCATTACAACTGGCGTTTTTTTTCCATCGGCTCATTTTTGGCTACCCTGGCGTGCCTGGGCATCTCCTATGGTTTCTCCTTTTACGTAACCAATTTCGGTGCCTACAACAAGGTATATGGATCCATCGGTGCGCTCATTGCCTTGATGATTTGGATACAACTGCTCACGCTGGTATTGTTGTTTGGTTACGAGGTAAACGCAAGTCTGCACTACGGCACCAAAGTGCAGGCGGTTGAAGAACATGAACGCAAAAAGAGCAAACAATTAAAGGCCTCACGTTAGGAAGTGTATGTATTTTGAACACATCCTTCCCTCGCCCGACTTGCGGAACAAGGTGGTTTGCTACTGGGTGGTGAAGGATGAGGACCCCACACCGCGTCAGCAAAAAATCATTCCCGATGGCTGCCCCGAAATAGTTTTTCACTTTGGTGATCCCTACCGGATAAACCTGGATGGAGAATGGGTGAAGCAGGCGCGGAGTTTACTTGCCGGGCAGTTGGCCAAACATTTCTTTTTAGAAAATACAGGTGTTTCAGACATGCTCGGCATTAAGTTTCGGCCGGCAGCCGTTGCGGCACTTTTTGGCATTGCTATGGCCCCGCTTACTAATCGCGTTGTGTATCTGGAGGAAGTACTACCTGCATGGGCACCCGTGGTGAAACAGGTGGAGCGTAGCGATAATGCCACACAACGCATTGTGGCCATCGAACAATTCTTGCGAGCCAATTACCGTGAGACGAAGTCCTTACGCGTAGAAAGCGCCATCCAACACATCATCACTACGCGCGGAATGCTGCAGATGAGTGAGGTGGCAGCCGCGCTGGGCGTTTCTACACGCCACCTCGAGCAATTGTTTACCCGATATGTGGGCCTTACTCCCAAGTTTTTTGCGCGTATTGTCAGGTTCAATTATGTGTTCGAACTCTTGAAAAGCCAACAACCCGATTGGTTGAACTTGGTGGTGCAGGCGGGTTACTACGATCAGTCGCACTTTATCAGAAACTTTAAAGCCTTTACAGGCGAAGACCCCACCCGATATGGTTTTGAAGAAAAGTCGCTCGCCAATTTTTTTCTGAAGCGGTGAGCCACTTCGCATTTGTACAATGGGCTGCGGAAATCCCAAACTCCATTTATCGGAAACTTAACGGTATGCGACTTATCGTTTTTTTAACAGCTTTGCTGGCATCTGGAAACCTGCACGCCCAAAAAGAAGCCGACCTGAAAAACATGGAGTGGCTGCTGGGCAACTGGACCCGCACCAACGCCCAACCGGGGCGATCGGGCGTGGAGGTGTGGCAAAAGCTGGGCCCTGCCGAGTGGAAAGGCAGGGGCATCTCTCTACGGGGTGCCGACACTACGTTTGTAGAAAAGTTGAAGATTGTGGTTGAAAAAGGCGAGCTCTTTTATGTTTCCGATGTGCCCGAGAATCCCCAACCGGTCTACTTTAAAATAACGCAGGTAACGGCCACGGGCTTTGTGTGCGAAAACCCTGCGCACGACTTCCCAAAGAAAATAGAGTACTGGCTGCAGGGAGAAAACCTGAAAGCCACCATTTCTGGCGATGGCAAAGGCGTGGAATACCTGTTTGTGCGCCAGCGCTGACACGTAAGGTCGGGCCGCAATTGTGAAATACCTGCGCAACAACGTGCCAGCGAAAGTGCGAACCAACCTACACGCGTTTGCCACTTCATGTATTGCTTCAACTGTTTTGAAGAGGTTAGGCACTTTGACGAAAAGACGTCATGGCCATTTTTTCCAACTACCCGGCTATCCCATTCCATCAGCCATCGTGTGCAACATCAGGCACCGATGTAGGGTTACCCACCTATTCGCGTTAAAGCATATCGGTGGGCCAGCGAAATTTGTGTCAACCAAACCCGCCAAACTCCATGAACAGAAAACCCGCCCTTGTCAACATGAATGCGCGCCTGCGTCACTTCGCAGTGCTTGCTTTTATTATACTCATCGGCATGCTGTGTTCCATCGGCCAGGCCTATGCAGCTCCTCAAAAAATTGGTAAGCGGGCAGTGTTTTCAGTGCGCAAGCAAAACAAACGTTACGCCAATGCCTGCACGCTGCTGGAGGCAAAGCGCAATGAGAAGCCACGCAACAAAGCCAAAACGGTCAAGTTTCGGTAAGCCGCCACCCCTTCTTTTTATTTCAAACCTCACTAGCCCACCATCTCCGTGACGGGGATAATTACTCCTTTTTCGGTTATTTAGAATTAGTCCAAATAAATACATTTGTGCCTGTTATTTTTAAAACCTCTTAATCAAGGCCAAATGAAAGCTTTTTATACACTGTTAGTAGTACTCTCTACAGCCGCAGCTGCGCTGGCACAGGGCACCGGCACCATTCAAGGCACCGTGGCAACAGCCGATGGGCAGCCTGCAGAGTTTGTGAACGTAAGCCTGAAGGGCACCGTGCGTGGCTCCGTTACCGGCCAACAGGGGCAGTTCGAAATCCGAAATATTCCACCGGGTAACTACCGCCTGGTGGCCTCGCTGGTGGGCCTGGCCAGTGTAGAACAAGAGGTTCAGGTAACGGCCGGCTCCATTACTACCGTTGCTTTTTCACTCAACGAAACCGCCACGCAACTGGCAGAAGTAACGGTAACGGGCAATCGCATCAATAAATATTATACCGACAGTGCCTTTGTCATTTCCAAGTTGCCGCTGCGCGATCTGGAAAACGCGCAGGTGTACCATTCGATTTCCAAAACTTTGTTGCGCGAACAGGTGGTAACCAACCTGAACGATGCCATCAAAAATGCAACCGGAGTTACGCGCCTGTGGGAATCTACCGGCCGCGGAGGCGATGGCGCTGAATATTTTTCGATGCGTGGATTTGCGGTGCAACCTACCATGGTGAACGGCATGCCCAGCGTGAACAATGGAGGCCTTGACCCGGCCAACATCGAAACGATCGATGTGATCAAAGGACCCTCTGGCACGCTGTTTGGCAGCCCCCTGATTTCGTACGGTGGCCTCATCAACATAACCACCAAGCGCCCTTACGAAACATTTGGTGGAGAAGTGGGATTTGTAACGGGTAGCTTTGGCCTCAACCGTTTTACGGCCGATGTAAACACGCCCCTCAATGAAAGAACCTTTGCGCGTGTGAACGCAGCTTACCAAACCGTGAACTCGTTTCAGGATGCCGGCTTTGGGAAGTCGCTCTTTATAGCACCCAGTTTTAAGTTGAAGGCCAGCAACCGGTTAACATTCCTGGTAAACACCGAGTTTATGCAACGCGAGTCGGCCAACGCACCCATGATTTTCCTCAGTCGCTTTTCGCCCCTCACTTTCAATAGTATCGATTTATTCCAGCAGAACTACAAAAATTCGTTCACCAGCAACGACCTCACCATCAAAAACCCTTCTTTCGGATTGCAGGCGCAGGCGTTGTATAAGATCAGTCCATCCTGGACTTCGCAAACCGTTCTGTCGCGCAGCCAAACCAAATCCAATGGCTACTACCATTACCTGTGGGATTTCAGCAATGGCAACACCTTTGGCCGCTACATTTCAAAACGAAATGGTGAAACCAACACCATAGACCTTCAGCAGAATTTTATTGGCGATTTTAAACTCGGCAATCTGCGCAATCGCTTACTGGTAGGGCTCGACTACTTTCAGTCGGATATTTTAAACAGCAGCACAGGCTGGGTGTTGAACGGTGAGGTAACGTTGGCCGATGGTGCCGACACGGGCTCACTTACCCAGGCAGGTGTAAACAATTTGCTGACCGATTCTTTCGAAGGCAATTCCACCGGGGTAAGCAAAGCGGCCAGTGCCTATATCTCGGATGTGATGCAGGTCACGCCCTCACTTTCGGCCATGGCCAGCGTACGTGTGGACCGCTTTGAGGGTAAAACAGACTATTGGGTAACAGAAGAAGTAAAAAGCCAGACAACGGTTTCGCCTAAGTTTGGTTTGGTTTACCAACCCGTGAAGGACAAACTCTCATTATTTGCCAACTACCTGAACGGATTTATTAACGTAGCCCCGGCAGAAGTTTCAGATGCAGACGGCAGTAATCCGCGATTGAAGACGTTCGATCCGGAATTGGCCAACCAACTAGAGTACGGTGTGAAAGCCAATCTATACCGTAACAGGGTGTATATTACCGGCAGCTACTACCAGATTACCGTAAAAAACAGGGTGATGACAGACCCTGAAAATGTGAACAACTCCATACAAGGCGGTGAAGTGGAAAGCAAAGGCTTTGAGTTGAGTGTGGTGGCCAACCCGCTAAGCGGGCTAAACCTGGTGGCAGGTTTCAGCAAAAACAACAGCGAAGTAACCAAAGACAATCCGGGTGATGGGTACATAGGCTTACGCCCCGAAGAAGCGGGCCCCGACCAGTTGGCCAACTTCTGGGTGAGCTATCATTTCCCGAACAGCGCGTTGAAAGGTTTGGGCTTGGGTTTTGGCGGCAATAGTGCGAGTGCACACAAAACGCTGAACCGGGAGAACACCGGTACCTTCACGCTTCCTGCCTACACGGTGTTGAATGCAGCACTCTCTTATACCTCCGGGCAGTACAGCATTATTTTGAAAGCCAATAACCTGGCCGATCAGAAACATTACAGTGGCTGGTCTACGGTAACACCCCAGAGCCCGCGCAACTTCTCTTTGAATGTTAACTACCGCTTCTGATAGGTGACACGCGCTAAGAAACTGATCAGAACTGTTCACCTGTGGCTCGGACTTATATCCGGGCTACTGGTGTTCATCATCGCCATTACGGGCTGCATCTATGCTTTTCAGGAAGAAATTCAGAATGCAACACAACCTTACCGCTTTGTTAAGAAAGAGGCAGCCCCGTTTCTGCCGCCCTCGCGTCTGCAAGAAATGGCAGACAGGGCACTACCCCAAAAGCATGTTCATGCTGTCTTATATCGCGACAGCGTACATGCTGCCCAGGTAATCTATTACAGTTTCGAAGAGCACTACTACTATTTCGCCTATGTAAATCAATACACCGGCCAGGTGCTGAAGGTGAAAGACGAGTTCGCAGATTTTTTCCGCATTGTTTTAGATGGTCACTTTTACCTGTGGTTGCCTCCGCACATTGGCCAACCCATTGTGGCCTCGGCCACCCTGGTATTTTTTGTGATGTTGGTAACGGGCATTGTGCTGTGGTGGCCCAAAAACAAAAATGGCATCAGAAAGAAATTTACCATCAAATGGCAGGCAGGCTGGCGCAGGCAGAATTACGACCTGCATAGCGTGTTGGGCTTTTATGTGTCGTGGCTGGCGTTGGTGTTGGTGCTTACAGGCCTTGTGTGGGGGTTTGTTTGGTTTCGCGATGGCGTTTTCGCTATTGCCTCGGGCGGCAAAAAGTTTGTGGACTATTATGCGCCAACATCAGACAGTGCACGTGCACAGGCGCTTCCGTTGGCTGCTATTGATTTGGTGTGGTTGCGCATGGTGCGCGAATACCCTGATGCGGAATGGATTGAGGTGCACCCTGCTGAATCGGCTACCGGTTCGATTGCGGCCAACGCCAACCCCGATGCAGACACTTACTGGAAGATAGACTACCGCTATTTCGACCAATACACATTGAAAGAGTTGCCGGTAGACCATGTATGGAATCGGTTTGAGGAGGCTACTGCGGCAGACAAATTAATGCGCATGAACTACGACATTCATGTAGGGGCCATTGCAGGCTTGCCAGGAAAAATGTTGGCGTTCCTGGTCAGCCTGACGGTAGCCTCTTTGCCGATAACAGGCGTGTTGGTTTGGTGGGGTAGGAAAAAGAAATCGAAGGAAAAGAACCGCACACTGATGGATGAGCCGGTAACCGAACCGTTGGCCGTTTGACCTTTTGCGGGCAGATCGGCTAATCGGCTTTGAGCGCGAGGCCTGCCTTTTTGAGTTCACTCTCTAGCTTAGGTAAACTTCCGGGCCCCAATCCGTGCAATTGCAGCAATTCTGTCTTACTAAACCGCGACAAATCTTTCAAGGTATGAATGCCCGCACTTGCCAACGCGCGCCTGGCGGGCGCAGCCAGGGCCGATAGAAAGCCCTGCCCCGGCTTAAGAAGCCCTTCGCAGGTTGGGCACACGGGGCAATCGCTGCTTTTATAAAATACATGCCCCTGCTCGCAGACTTTTCGGATGCCCTTCATCCGGCTTTAGATGTGCTTCCTGAATTTGCTGAAACCTTTGCCAACTTACCCATAGTTATCTACAGGCAAGTTAGCGTTGCACAGCGTATGGTAGGCGGCACATTACGACATTTTCCGGGTCTGGTTACGACAGCAGTTAGTTATTAACTGTTACCTGGTACACTCCGCCCTTGTCGAGGCCGAGGTAGAGACAGTCTTTGTCTTCTTTGCGGGTTAACAACATCTCCCAAATACCCCCAAACCGTTCGCCTTTGAATTCAAAATCTTGCCAGGTGTCGCCACCATCGTTGCTTACTTGCAAAATCAGAGGCTGTGGGTCGGCTGTTTTTAGCCAGCCCCCCGTGTAAACCCGCGATTTATTAGCGGTACTCACACCTACACCGAAGAAAAACTTGTGTTGCTCGCTTGAAATAAGCGTTCGCCAGGTAGCGCCACCGTTGGTTGTTTTAAGCAGGGCGCCTTCGAAACCCACAAATAACTGATCGGGGTTTTCAGGAACAAAGGTGATTTCTTTTACCACGGTGGGGTTGCTCACCAGGTCGCTCCAAATATCCCAATCCGTTTCATTGTCAGAATGCAACAGAAATCCGTTCTCAATGCCGCCCTGGCCACCCGCCCACAATTGGTTGGGCTCGTTCGGATTCACCGTTACCACCGATACGCCCGTGGCCAGCATACCCCAGTCGCCATACAAAACCGACCACGTTTTGCCTTTGTCTACCGACTTGGCTACCACGCCAAAGCCAGACGCCAGCAGTGTATTAGGTTGAGTGGGATGTTGGTGCAAGTCGATGACGGGTTCGGCCACATCGCCACCAAAGAAACCCTCTACGGCTTGCCACGAAGCACCATCGTTACTGCTCCGGTAGAGTTCGGGCGTTTCAGTTCCTGATTTGTCGAACAGGGAAGCCATGACTTCGCCAGACGAAAGTATTTCAACGGCTTGCACGTTTTTGTTGGCAAAACCCGCCAGCGTAAAGTCTGCGTTGTTGGCTGAAGTTTCGTAGGTATAAAGGCCACTGGTGGTGGCTGCATATAAGCGTGTGCCGTCTAGCTGCAACTGGTTTATCGTTTTCCCGTCCAATCCTAACTTTTTCCAGTTCACCAGGTTATCGGGGCTTGTATTTTCGTCCTGACAACCTGCAAAGAAAAAGAGAAACACCCATGCAACAAAGGGGGTAAGTAATTTCATACTACAAGGGTTTTGTTCTCCACTTAGACACCCCGAAGTGGCCTGGCGTTGGGTAATAACTGAAACAATATTTGCGACAGCCAGGTATTAGCGGGACGCCTCGGCACGTGCCTTCAAACTTTGATTCATGGCGTTGAAGCCGGCCAGCGTATTATTGTCGAGCATTTTCTCAAACAAGGGCACCAGAATGCCGCCAAACTCTTCGCGTTGCACAAAGGTGGTGGAGCCATCGGTGTTTTCGTACAGTTCAAAAACGTGCTCGCCATCAAATAATCCGGGAACGAACAAATGCCCCAGCCAGCGCAATTCGCGGGCGGGCGATACCACCAGCAGCGTAGGTTTAAAAGTCATGCCCGAGCTGCCGGGTGGCTCTATACGTGCGGTAATCTGGGCACCTTCCTGCAAGGGGCCTTCTATTTTTTTAAGGAAAGGATTCCATTGTGGATACTGAGGGAATGAGGTGAGTACCCCCCACACTTTTTCCGGGCGCGCCTGTATTACAATTTCGGTTCGGATTTCTTTTTTCTTGCGATTCATGGCAGTGTTGTTTTGTTACACTGCTAGTAACGGGTGAACCGGTGGGCGCGGGCTTGATAAATATCAAGAATTGCCGGAGAGTTGTTTTTTTCTTAACCGGCTCAGTGTTTCGGGTGTCATGCCCAACATAGACGCCAGGTATTGAAGCGGCACCAGGTTAAAGAGTTCGGGCTGTGTTTTCATCAGGTGATGATAGCGTTCTTCGGTGCTCATGTAAAGGTGGTTGAAGATGCGTTCTTCCATCAGGGTAAAGCAGTTTACAATCAGCAACCTGTCAATGTCTTTCCACACAGGTAACCGGCTGCTGAGTACGTCATAGTTTTGTCTGGAAATCTCCAGCAGCGTGCAATCGGTAAGGGCTTGCATGTTCCAGCGGCTTTCGGTTTGAAAGATGAAGCTGGACAAGTCGGTGATGAAATACCCGGGGCCCGCAATCCATTGCGTTACTTCGCGGTTGTTCACCTCAATGAACATACGTATGTAGCCGTTTGCACGAACGACAGCTTGTTGCACACACGGCCTCGCCTGCCCAGGTAACCGCCCTTCGCCAGCGTGGCGGGCTGAAAAAAAGATGAGATGGTGTGCATGTCATCGCGCGAAAGCGCCACACTTGCCTTGATGTAATTTTCCAGCGACTGCACGATGCAAGATAGTTATTTAACCCTGCTGTTGGCTAACGGAACCCAGGCGAACCGAAAAGGCTAAAACTTTTTGCGGATACGTAGTGTATGGCTACAAGATGTATGTTTGTATATGGTGGTTACCAGGAAACCTGCATGATGACGGTGAACGAAATAGACTACCTTAACAGCTTGCGCCAGCTTTACAGGCCGCTGCAGCCCACGATAACGGCCGCGGAGGCCGGTGTTACGTACCACGAATATGGGCCAGCGGAATTACTCCGGCCTTTCATCTATTGTTACTGGCAACTGAAAACCACCCATGCGCTAATGCATCCCTTCACTTACCGGGTGGTGGCAGATGGTTGTATCGATTTCTTCTTCGAGCTAAATAATCCGGCCGATAGTTATGTGATGGGTTTTTGTAAGAAGTACACCGAATTCAAACTGAACGATCGTTTTCATTATGCAGGGGTGCGCTTTTTACCCACTATGTTTCCTCTGATTTTTAATATTCCGGCCGCTGAGTTGAGCAACCGCTACCAGAAGCTTCAAGACGTAGTGCCAGAAGTAGCTCATTTTCTTGCGGCCGTACGCTGGCGTGCAAGCAAACCCGAAACGATGGTAGAAATGCTGGATGATTTTTTTCTGACAAAGATGGGCACCCTGGCCATTCAAACAGATCGAAGATTTTACAATGCACTGCGCCAGATATTATTGCGCTTTGGGGTGTTAGATATAGAAACGGAAATCGACACGGGGCTCAGCACCCGGCAACTGCGCAGGCTTTTCGACTTTTACATTGGCGATTCGATGAAGACCTTTGCAAAGGTGGTCAGGTTTCAGAACGTTTTAAGGGCTAAGCCTTCGTTGCAGAGTCTGAAGAAGAACCCGTTGTTTCTCGATGCCGGTTATTACGATCAGGCTCACTTTATCAAAGAGTTTAAGAATTTTTATGGGGTAACCCCGTCTAAAGCATTTGGTCGTTGAGGGCCCTTGGAAGGGGCACAATCATCATCGCAGCAGCGTGACTTTTGTCCGAATTTTACAATAGCAGGCCGCGGCACTTCCCGATTTTTGTTGCGTAAACTCAAACAAAATTCAGGATGTATGAAACGAACATGGCTTGCTCTACTCATGGTTGCCGGCTTTATGGGCAATACCTTCAGTCAAACAAATCCAACAACTACCAAATCTTTGAATATGAAACTCAATGCGGGCATCGTTACCTCTAAGCTCCGGGAAACAAAAGCTTTTTACATCAACCACCTGCACTTTGGTGTAACCTTCGAAAACGAGTTTTACCTGTTGCTGCACACACCGGGGCGCCAGGCAGAATTGAGTTTCTTGCTGCCGCACCATGCCAGCCAGCAGCCGTTGTTTCACAAACCATTTGGCGGCAAGGGCATGTACTTAACACTCGAGGTAGAAGACGTAGATGCGATCTATGAAGAGTTACGCAAGAGCGGGGTGCCGATAGAGATCGAGATCAGGAACGAGCCCTGGGGCGACCGACATTTTGCGATCAAAGACCCCAATGGCATCGGTATCGACATCGTAAAGTACTCGCCCCCGCAGGAAAAATAGCGGCTGCGCATACCTTGGCGCAGGGGGGCGCCAAAACATTGGCCCGGGGGTGTGTGAATGAAAAAGTATTTTTTGCAGTAATCGGCAGAAAGTCTACTTTTGCACTCCTTTCGGGGCATCCTGAGGGGAAAACGGCCAAAACAAAAGGTTTGGTGGCGTACAGAGGAGTGGCAGAGCGGTTGATTGCACCGGTCTTGAAAACCGGCATCCGTTAACGCGGATCGGGGGTTCGAATCCCTCCTCCTCTGCGAGAATCAGTAACAAACGATACAAGAACCTGCAAATCACAAGAATTTGCAGGTTTTTTTGTTTTCGGGCTCATACGATTTGACACCAAATAACACGTCTTTGGTGAGTAATTCGGTGAGTATCGGAGGGAAGAAAAAAGTACTCACCAGATTTCTCATAACAATTTGACATTCAAGTAGTTCAGGACGTGAACATCTTGAATCCGGGTGGCTGGAAGCATAGATTTATCAACGCTAAACCACCCATGTTATGAACAACAGATTTAGCCTTCTCTTCTACTTCAAGAAGCCGAAGAATTGTACACACCAAGAGTTGCCGATCTACATGCGAATCACCGTAGGTTGTGCACGCACTGAAATTTCCACACAACGCAAATGGGATCCTTCGCGCTGGAACATTGCTGCCGGTAGAGCTACTGGTACTAAAGAAGACGCGCGCACACTTAATGCTTACCTTGATACACTTCAGGCGCGTGTGTATGAAGCACAACGGCAACTGATCGCAGATCAACAACCCATCACGGTGAAGAACCTTCGATTACGATTTGAAGGCAAGCGTGCCGCTTCAAAAATGTTTATCGAAGTGTTTCGCAATCACAATGAAAAAATCAAACAACTTGTAGACACAGAGTTTTCACCTGGAACCATTGAGCGTTACGAAACGGCTCTCAGTCATACTGTTTCATTCCTGCGCTGGAAATTCAAAAAAGATGACATCGACATTCAGGAACTGAATTACGAGTTTGTATCCGAACTGGAATTTTGGCTGAAATCTATTCGCAAGTGTAGCCATAACACCTCAATCAAGTATATCAGCAACATCAAGAAGATCGTCAACCTATGCCTGAAAAATGGATGGCTTCAACGTGATCCATTCCTCGGATATAAAATGAGCAAGCGCGAAGTAGTGCGTGAAGTGTTATCGCAGGATGAGATCAACCGTATTGCTGCCAAAGCGTTTCCGACTAATAGGTTAGGCATTATCCGTGATATTTTCCTTTTCAGCTGCTACACCGGTCTGGCATATGCTGACGTAAAGAAACTCAGGCGCCACGAAATTGTAACCGGTGTTGACGGTGAGAAGTGGATCAGTACGCAACGAAAGAAAACAGACACATCTTCAAAAATTCCCTTGCTCAAGCCTGCACTGGCGATTCTGCAGAAATATGAACGCGAACCGCTTTGCATCAGCAAGGGCGTTTTGCTTCCTATGCCCAGCAATCAAAAAATGAATGCATATCTCAAAGAGATCGCGGATCTGTGTGGCATCACAAAAAAGATGACTTTCCACACGGCACGCCACACCTTCGCCACTACTATTACCCTAACGAATGGAGTTCCCATAGAGACTGTTGGGAAAATGCTTGGGCACCGTAATCTGAAAACTACGCAGCACTACGCCAAGATTCTGGATAAGAAAGTAAGCGATGACATGATGATGCTTCGCAATAAACTTGAGTTGTTGTCATCGACAACTGTACAATAGAATAATAACATAATAAAGAGATATTGATCATGAATAAACTTGTCACCTACCTGGAGAGCAAAGAAGTGATATTTCACAGCGCTCTCGCACTCATTGTACTTTATGTTCCACATGCAGGCCACTTGTTTATGAAGTTGGAACACCTCGACATGACCTTTTTTGGGTTTACGTTTTTCAACTGGGCTTATGGAATTGCGCTTGCTGCGGTCATTGAAATTCTGATCCTGGTATTTATCATAAACGGATATCAGAATGCAGGCAGAGCCTATGCACTGGTGAGTTTCTTTATCAATGCACTCTACTACGACTATTGGTTCCTGGCCATACAAGATCCAACTATCCTGAATGTCAAACTCACGATAACCAGCTTTCTCATCTGCTTCATGCACTCGCTGGCGATCTGGCAACTGAGTGATTTGTTCTTCAAGCGCCTGACTGCCGACAAAGAAAAGGTAAAGGAGTTTTGGTGTGCGGAATGTGAAGCCGGACCCTTCCCAAACAAGCGGTCGCTTGACGGGCATGTTTCGAAAGCGCATAAACATAAAAAAGGGAGCCTCAAACCTGAAGTAGAAGCATTGTCCAGTAATGCGGCTAAGCGCAATGATAAGCCACACGAGCACACTTTACCTCAAAGGCCATTCATGGCTCCCAACCGGCATAAGAACAAAGTTCACAATTAGTGAACTTTTATTTACCGTGAACTGTACATTGAATGATAACCAATTACTGATATGGTCGCGCTCAAGTACAAGGTGATAAAAACAAAAAGACAGTACAATGAATACACCCGAATACTGGAAGATTTGGTGTTTGCAGATTTCAAGAGCAAGGAGATGAAAGATGAAATTGAATTGCTTACCCTCCTTATCGAAAGATGGGATGAAGAACACAATACGTTTGATGATGTCGATCCTGTTGCGCTTCTTCGTGCATTGCTGAAGGAACACAATCTGAAAGCAAAAGATCTGGTTGAAATGCTTGGTGTAAGTAAAGGATTGGTGTCTGATATCCTGAATAATAAAAAGGGAATGTCAAAAGAGATCATCCGAAAACTTTCAGAACATTTTAAGTTGTCCCAGGAAGCGTTTAACAGACCGTACCCATTGATCCATGCATAGCCGAGTTGAAACGCTTCCTGTTTCTTAACCATAGGTTTTGATGAGGGCTCAGATCAAGCCCTCATCCGCGAAGGAATAGTATCCTTCTGTTGTCAAGATGATGTGGTCAAGCAACTGTATTTCCAACAGTTTGCCAGCCTCTTTGATTTTTCGGGTAAGATCAATATCAGCCTGACTTGGCTGCAAGTTTCCGGATGGGTGATTGTGGCTTAGAATCAATCCAGAAGCGGCCACTTTTAGCGCAGCAGCGAAAATCAGCTTGGGATCGGCAACTGTGCCGCTAACGCCGCCGGTTGACAGTTCAAAAATTCCGAGCACTTTGTTTGCACGGTTGGTGAACATAACCTTGAACTGCTCAAGGAGTTCGATTTTGGTGTCGTCCCAACTTTCCAGCAACACCTGATACGCATCTTTCGAGTGGCTGATCTTGGGACGTAACGAAGGTTTTACGTTCGACTTGTAGACAAGCTGAATCTCTGCTGCCTGGTACGGTCTTGTTTCTTTTGTGCTTTCCATAATCGTAAGAATTAATTATGGTGCACCCACAGGCTTTGGCAGGAATTTGCGCAAGGAGGAACGGAATAAATGGGGGTTCCTGAAAGCGATAGCTGTAAGGGGGAAACCGTTTATGCCGGAAATTCCTTGCCAGCACTATTCCGAACAAAGCCTAAATTCGTACCGATGATTAATGAAAATTTGAATTGCTATGCAGCCGATCTTTTCAAGAAATGATGATATCGACAAAATGGCGTTCATGAACTGGCGTATGCAGGATGAATCTCCAATCCGTCATTTCATGAATATGGCAAATGGATACCTACGCTCATCACTTATCCTGGCCAAGCAATGTTTGATATGCAACAGTGATAAGAAAGCAGACATCCTGATTTTTCCTATCCTCGCCAATGCTAATCATGGCATTGAATTATACCTGAAGGCTATTATTTGGATGCTCAACGAACAGCTGAAATCCAACGCCAAGATTGAAGGAAGGCATAACATAGGTCAAATCTATAAGATGCTAAAATCAAAACTGAAGGCCCTGGGTGGAGTGGACGAGTTACGGGCCTTTGAAGACGGGATGAAAGAACTCGAGGGCTATATCGATGAACTCGTTTTAAAAATCGAAGCAACCTCCAAAAACGATAAAATGGATTTCTCTCGATATCCGATCAGTAATGCCTATGAAAATCACTTTTATGTAGATCGAATGGGGACTGTTGAAGTGGACCTGGAGAACTTCATCAGACGCTTCGAGATTATCCATGATAAACTTAGCTGGGCTGCTGAACACTTCTATGACGAGACGGGTGATGATGAACAGGACTAAGTACACCTTTCAAACAATAATCACACCCGACCATTTTTTCCGACAAGCCGCCAATTGCGCACGTTGCGGGGCCTTTGTCAAGGGTGTCGATTCCATAAGAACCAAAATACAAGATCGACACTCGACATGGCCCTTGACAAAGGTTCAGCAACGGGCCTACCTTTGGCTTGGCGGTGAAATGGTTCTTATTCGGAATAATCAATAATCGGAATTAACACATTCACTCAAGCATGTTACCAACAAATTCTAATTTAGCGCCCAGATGATACTTTGGATTATATGAAATGGATCACGCGCGAACGTCCCAAAATTGACCGGATTGCTTGCCCGTGGCTAATCAAGCGATTTGTTGATTCAGACGCGGAATTTATTTACGCTCCTTTTCATGAGGTGATTGTGAAGTCAAAAGAGCTTGGAGCTATTCCGTTTGATATTCCCCATGTTGAATATACTCACTACGGTGATCAATGTACATTTGATTTCATTATCAAGAAGCACAAACTCACTGACCCAGCGTTACACACTATGGCCGGGATAGTTCGTGGTGCCGATACTGACCGTCATGATTTGGCCAGTCAATCATCCGGGTTGTGGGCAATCTCTGCGGGTCTGTCCTACAACATCACTGACGACTATGCTTTACTTGAAAAGGGGATGATGATATACGATGGCTTGTATAGTTGGGCGAAGCATTTGCAGAGCGAAAAACATACTCAGAATCCAATCGAGAACTTATTGCTTGATGTGTATAAAAAATTCCTAAAACAGAAATCAGGAAAAGTACCAACCTGGGCAAAAGAATTAAAGGAGATCATCCAGGATCAGATTGATACCAACCTCACTTTGAGTCTGAAAGAAATTTCAGAAAGTCTTAATGTACACCCAACCTACCTGTCGAGAGAGTTTTCCAAGTATTTCAATGACCTTTCTTTTGGAGATTACATTAGAAAATTACGGATTGAGAAGGCCATTCAACTGCTTAACAATTCAAACCATTCGCTGGCGGAGATAGCCTACCTCACGGGTTTCTCTGATCAAAGTCATTTCAACAGAACTTTCAAGAAACACATAGGAAAAAACCCATCTGAGTACCGTAAAAGTGTGCTCAAAAAGTAAACAGAATACAAATCGTCAATTTTGTTCTATACATGATGGTCTTCATGAGTGTAGCCTTGAATCTAAAAATTCCAGCACCATGAAATGGATTACGCGCGAACGACCCAAAATAGATCGTATAGCCTGCCCTTGGTTGATCAAGAAGTTGGTCGATCCTAATGCTGAATTTATTTTCGTTCCCAAAGAGGTCGTCTTAGCAATGGCGAAAGAACTATATGCCATTCCCTATGACATTCCGGGTGCTGAGTACTCGCATGTAGGAGATCACTGCACATTTGATTATATCATTACGAAGCATCGTATAACCGATCCCGCCATCCTTCAGATAGCCTTAATTGTGCGTGGGGCCGATACCGACAGTTTTCAATTGGCGCCACAAGCTGCAGGGCTTTGGGCTATTTCAGCAGGACTATCCTACAACTACAAAGACGACCATGAGCAGCTCGCCATCGGTATGAAAATCTACGATGCACTATATAGCTGGGCAAAATTTGTGCAGAATGAAAAACACATTTGGTCAAATAAAATCTGAAAAAGAATGGTCTACTCAAGATATCAGAAAAATGAAAGAGAAACCCACCTTTAAAGAAGCGTTAAAATTCTGGACAAAACTTGGCTTCATCGGCTTTGGCGGGCCTGCCGGGCAGATTGCCATTATGCACGAGTACCTTGTTGACAGGAAAAAGTGGATCAGCGAAAGCAGGTTTATGCATGCATTGAATTATTGCATGATTTTACCTGGCCCGGAAGCACAGCAGTTGGCAACCTACATTGGGTGGTTGCTTCATGGAACGTGGGGAGGGTTGGCAGCCGGAATACTGTTTGTGCTACCGGCTATGTTTATTCTTCTCGGGTTCAGCACAATCTATGTGACATTCGGAAGTACACCCTGGATTTATGCCATGTTCAGTGGATTAAAACCAGCGGTGATTGCTATTGTCATTCTTGCTTTAATTAAGATTAGTAAAAAATCGCTGCTGAGTCCGTTTCATTATTTTGTTGCACTTGCAGCGTTTGTTAGCATTTTCTTTTTCAATATTCCGTTCCCTTTGATTATTGTTGGAGCCATCCTGTTGGCCACCATCTTCCGTCAATTCTTTTCGGCACTCATGGTTGCGCCAGGCCAGACAGTTTCACACAAAGAACATGATGAAGCAGATTACTATATTAATAAATACACAAGTGTTCCTGGTATCGGCTTCAACCCTCTTCGATTCTGGAAAACAGTGGGTATAGGCCTATTACTTTGGGTAACCCCTTTCGTTTTGTTTTACTTGCTGGCGCGTGATTTTACGTTTTGGAAAACACTTTCACTTTTCTTCACGCAAGCTGCATTTGTAACATTTGGAGGGGCCTATGCCGTATTACCCTACGTTGCACAGATGAGCGTTGAGAAATTCAATTGGCTGACCAACCTTCAAATGATAGACGGTTTAGCACTGGGCGAAACAAACCCCGGCCCGCTGATCATGGTGCTCGTCTTTGTTGGATTCATGGCTGGTCATAATCATTTTGGTAACTCACTCGTTATGGGAACCCTCGGTCTTGTTACCACGACATTCTATACATTTCTTCCCTGTTTCCTTTTCATTTTCATAGGAGCTCCAATCATTGAAAGGACACAGGAGAATAAGAAGATCAAAGAAATTCTTGCCCTGGTAACTGCCGCAGTAGTGGGCGTGATCCTAAACCTGACCATATACCTCGGTAAGGTTGTGATTTTTCCGAGAGAAATATCTTTTGCCGGACTTGATTATATTACCCTCGGCTGGATTGTAGTGTCCTTTGTTGCCATATATCGTTTTAAGGTAGGAATTATAGCGTGGATAGGCATTAGTGCTCTTTTTGGACTTGCCTATTTCCTCTTATCACAAAGTGTTTGATTGACAAAACTAGCCCGGTGTCATTTGTCAAAATTACCTTGGTAATCGGAAGGCGTATTTGTTAGATTTAGATTTTCAAGGTGTTGTATTTTACACTGACGCATTATGTAAAGGCATTACAGCACTAATCATCTGACTATGAAAACCACATCTTCGATTCCGAAAACAGCCTTTTTCTTTTTTGCTATGCTTTGCTTCATGCAATGTTCTAATCCTTCTTCTGAAAAAACAAATAAGCAAGATAATGGAATACTCAACATAGCTATTATCGAGCAAGTTTTGGGGATGAAAGGAGTTGAGAAAGATGGTGAATACAAAGTAACTATTCCGCAAAACGACTTACGTGTTGTAGTTGATAGTTTTAGGATTATCCCTCCGATGGGGCTTGGGAGTTGGGCCGCGTTTACACCTACTTCCAGCGGGGCCATGGTGATGGGTGACATCATAGTAACGGAAACCGATCTGAAACCCGTACAAGAAGAAGTGATCTTTCAGGGTTTATCGATAACCGCTATTCACAATCACTTTGTACGCGACACACCCCATGTCATGTATATGCACATCGGAGGAATGGGGACTGAAGAGAAACTCGCACAGGCCGTCAAAGCTGTATTTGAAAAAGTGACAGAGGTCAGAGGCAAGGATCCTTCAGGAGGAAGCAAAGATGAAGTGGTGAATACGTTGGACACAGAAATGCTTGATACTATTTTGGAGAGCAAAGGCGAAATGTCGAGAGGCGTGTTCAAGCACACCATAGGAAGGCCTGACGTAGACCTGCAAGATCATGACGCTTCCGTTAGCTCCTTTGCCGGGTTCAACACATGGGCCGCATGGCAGGGTACACCTGATCGGGCGGCAGTGGCTGGTGATTTTGCTATGCTTGAAGATGAAGTGGCTCTTGTAATAAAGGCATTGGTAGAACATGGCATTGAAGTGGTCGCAGTGCACAATCACATGGTACACGAAAGACCCCGCATTTTCTTTTTGCATTATTGGGGCGTTGGCCCGTCAGAAAATTTAGTAAAAGGATTGAGGGCTGCGCTTGACCAAACCGGGAAAGAGAAATCAACAAAAGTTGCTGCTATATTTCCCGATGTGCAGGAGGTATTGTGCAGCAATTGAAGCTTAAAAGATATTGAGAAATAAACTTTTTGTAGTGAACTCTTTTGGCCATGCTTCCGACAAGCCACCAGAGCTAATCAAGGCAAGCCTTAAGAAATCCTAAAAGTCCTTGCTGCAAAACCTTTGTACGAATAAAAGCAATCAAATAGCAGCTTATCTATATTGACAAGTGAGAGTTCAATGCTCCTAATTTCCTCCACTACATAGTACTGTACAGTCAGAACATTACGATTAGCATCATAGTCGGTAACGATGCACGATTCAATAGTTGTCCCATCACGTTGTTCAAGGGTGAAGATATGTCTATCCCGTAATAGGGCAATTAAAATAAACTGCAGATCGTACATTGAAATATCCCGATCAAATTGCATAATGCAAAAACTTTAAGCAGGGGTGCAAATGCTGCACCCCCTACAGAACTTCTATAAACCTCTCTTTAATTTTTCACTTAGAATCACATGCCATTGTTCAGCTAATTGTAGTTCTCCCTGAAGGGAGAGGCTGTCGGATTCAAGGTCATACAATACAAACCGCTTGGTTTGCCCGTCTTTGTTCTTCGAAACAAAATTCAACTCAATACGATCGATGGTAGAACTGGTACCATCAACACTTCTTCGCATCGGTTTTGAGAGTTGACACGTTGCTATTTCGTTTAACTTAATGACTTCCATTATTTCTTGATCTTTTTTTGTCTTGATAAAGAAAACGGAGTGCGTATTGGATGCATATCCAATGGCCAGATTATTCAGAAAATCAGATTGATCGATGTTTCCTTGATGAACCTTCCCGAATTCAAATAGTTTTTCTTTGAATGCTCTTTCAGCCTTTTTGTTTCTCCTGGAGATTATTACAATCGGTACAATACACAGAAGTGATATTATCACGATGGATAAAATTATTGTCGTACTCATTAGTGTCAATGATTTTTAGTAGCTAATCGTTAAAATTGTCTTATCATCGTTGCAATCAATGATCGCATGGCACACAGTGCCTACCAAAAAATGACAACATTACCAGAAGCTGTGAAAAGGAAAGATGATATCATATTCCGGGAACCCAAGGATGATGCTTAGGGTACACCTGGCCCGCACAACATTCTCTTCCCGAATTAACAATCCTACCTGGTGAGCGCATGCAGACCATATGCGTGATTTTACCTTCTCGGGTGATGGGTACTCCGGAGTAATGGTATTTAATAGCTGAGGAACGATACATTTTCCAGATTCCTGTAGAAGATTTGACCATTTGGATACCGGGCTATGAATGTGGTTAGTAGCCCGGTGACTAAGATTGTAACTGACAAATCCATACGATAAGACTGCCGTTGCCAACAATAATGTTCGGATGTACTTTAAAATATCAGGCAGCACCATTTGACTCTAACATTTTATTCATGACTTCGAAGTCGTACTTGCTGCGTACCAGCACACTCATGCGATCATGTGCCTGAATCGTAGTCGTTCCTGATGGGGTCAGGTATTTACCGCCACGCCTGATCATGGTTATGTTAATGGAAACAGGAAAATTTACATCCACAATTCGTTTTCCCACCACCGGTGCCTGCTCCGGAATTTCGATTTCAAATAGCTCTGACTTCAGCTCGTCATTCATCATCACTTCCAATTCCGTCTTTGGCTTCAGCTTCTCTGGCATGGCAACCTTGAGCCATCGTGCAATCACTGGAAGGGAGGTGCCTTGAATAATCACTGATGTTAATGAAATGAAAAAGACAATGTTGAAGATTACGCCCGCTTTGTCTACTCCCGCCAAGAGCGGATAGGTTGCGAAAACAATGGGAACAGCGCCACGTAAGCCAACCCACGAGACATACCAACGACTTTTTGCCCGAAGCCTGAAGAACAAAAGACTTATGAACACACTAACCGGTCTTGCGACCAGGATCATAAAGGCTGATATAGCGAGCCCTATTCCAATGACGGGTACAATTTCACTGGGATAAATTAATAACCCAAGTGTCAAAAAAAGGACGATTTGCATAAGCCAGGCAAAACCATCAAAATATTTAATGATTGACTTCTTATGAATGAGTTCCTGATTACCCAGGTATACCGCCTGAATGTAGATAGCTAGAAATCCATTCCCTTCAATAGCTTCCGTAATTGAGAATGTGAAGTACATCAAGCCGATCACCAACACTGGATAGAGTCCTAATGTTTCCAGTTTGATATTGTTAATGACATACTTACTGACCTTTCCAGAAGCAAATCCGAGCGTGGCCCCTAAGATCATCTGCTGAAGAAAGATGGGAATAACACCTGCAATGTTGGCATCGGGACTGATCGCCAACCCCGTAAAGGCGATGGTCAACACATACGCCATAGGATCATTACTCCCACTCTCCAATTCCAGCATTGGCCTTAAATTGTGCTTTAATGCCAGGCTACGGGAGCGCAAAATAGAAAACACTGCGGCAGCATCCGTGGAAGAAACAATTGAGCCTAACAGGAGCGCTTCAAAAATGGTAAAGTCGGTTATATAAAAAACAAATAATCCGGCCGTGAGGGCCGTAAGGAAGACGCCCAATGTTGAAAGAGACACACCATGCCATAGTACTGGTTTGACAGACTCCCAACTGGTGTCCAGTCCTCCGGAAAAAAGGATGAAGTTGAGAGCTGCCACGCCAATAAATTGCGCAATTTTAGGATCATCAAAATAGATACCACCAATTCCCTCAGAACCTGCGAGCATCCCGACAGCCAAGAAGAAAATCAAAGTCGGAACGCCAAATTTGTAAGAGGTCTTCCCTGCCACAATGGAGGTGAGCAACAGGACGGAGCCTATCAATAGAATATTTTCAGATGTTACATTCACCGCGTAATTGAATTGAGAAGTTCAGGACTGGAACTATTGAGGTTAAACTCTGAGCAAACGTTCCAACAAAAGAAACCCTAACAGAAAAATCAGTATGGTCAGCACGCTCGAGATCGTAATACAAATTCCGAAGAACATAAATACGAGTCCCGATAAGATTAATTTCTCTGCATACACAATCAACTTTTCGCTTTTGATGCTTCCTATTCCGTGATCAATCATAAATGCGGATCGATCGATATTAAGTTGTGCAACGATGATCCATACCAATGATGCCTTTAGCAGCAGCACGCCAATGGTATTGATTACCGGATGATCCAGCATATCCAGTGGGCCTGCCCAACGATAGTAATCCGGAAAATAGGTGTATACAAATACGATTAATACCACAGCTACCAGCTTTGCACGAAACAATGAATCGATCCATTGAATCTGCTTGTGTGCGGTGGTTGCTATCTGGACCGGTATGCGCTTACGCTTACTAATACGACTCCATAAAACGAGTATTCCAAAATAGACCAAAATAAAAGCCGGTAGGAATATTTCCAATGCACTACGCGTCATTGCTGTTATATGTTAAGGTAGAAATGTTGGCTTGTACAACAAGCTTGTCCCCAGAGATAAAGTTGTACAGAAGAAAACGTACAACTTGAATAATCACAAATTAAGGAGCGTTGATGAGGATGTCTGCAAAGAATAAATTGCAAACGGGCTGCATTGTTAAAAATGCTGCGTTACAACCTTTTTTGGACAGCCATTGGGGCTCCATTGGCCAGGAGCATTCAAACGCAACATCCAGAAAATTTTTCTTTGAATCAGATCCGAACGAGATTCTCTTTATTGACTCAGAATGAATGAGGAGGTTCTCACAAACTTGTTTAGTTATGTGGAATCTTTCATTCTTATGGCCTGTAAATGTTTTAGCCGAAAGGAAACTGAAGGAGATGGCAACTGTCACAGCAATTGCAGCCATTCTCACATATGAATTGTCCCTAAGGTTATTTGTGTGCATTAAAGGCAAAGATATAAACATAATTTGTTTAACCACCTTATTCCAAGGTACAACATCATGGATGAGCGGTTAGGATTTTGAACCCACCCGACCATTGCTTCCGACAAGCCGCCAATTGCGCTTGTTGCGGGATCTTTGTCAAAGGGTGTCGATTCCACAAATTCAATTACAAGGATCGACACTCGACATGGCCCTTGACAAAGGCCCCGCAACGGGCCTACCTTTGGCTTGGCGGTGAAATGGTCTCATCAGAGTTGTTAAATCTATTTCCTTTAGAGAAAATTTGAGATTCTGTTTGCCTTGCAATAGCTGTGCAAAGTTCTTGTCAAAGACAGGATTCCACTAAAGATGAACCATCAACATCCGGACTTTGACAAGTGCTCTGCACACTCACGTAAGAAAGTCATTTACTATCATGGAAGGATCAGGTGTTCCCGAAAGAATTGTTCCATCAGAATAAAGACCGCGACAATCTTTCGGGAACTGCTGATCCGGTGATCTGTCTTTAACTTTTGCTACCTGAGCAGTTTCCACATCATGCTTTTCTTAGCTTGTTCGATAAGTTGGAGTTGAATGAAAATACTCTGCCTGAAGTCTTGCAGTTTGTTCAGGGTATTGATTGTTTCTCATATTCCTCCATGCGCGAACCGATTTTCGAGCGGGTTTCCCGAATGATGGACTTCAGTTCCGGAAGCCTGAGGAACGGAATCACGGAACCTATCAAATATTGTTCAAAGTACCGGCATTGCCAAAGCCCGAAGCACAACCAGTACAATACCTGTTTCTCGTGCGGACACCCGGTAATGACTACGAAGCAATTTGGACAAGGCCTATCCATTGGTCTTCCTGCATTGTTACCTTTAGACAGAACGAAAAAATAGTTTCCGTGATAGGTTCGATTCATCTTGTGTGTTTTGATGAGTGTTTGCATAGTCTCTGGCATTTTTATTTGCCGTTGGCCATGCGATCAAAAGAGTTGGCGACCTAACAGGCTGGCGTGGGGGGTCAGGCAAGGAGGAACGGAATAAAAGGAATGTGTGATGGCGCCCACCCACGCCAAAGGCTACGGTGGGTAAGGGTTTATGCCGGAAATTCCTTGCCTGACCCTAAGTGCGAGGGCTCGCGCAAAGCCAGCCTACCTTTGCTTACTGTTTTAATAAAGGGAAATAAAAATGCCAGGCTTCGATGCAAGTCAAAGCAGGCCATCAACATGAAGATGGAATGCACTGCGGAATTCTTTGCGTACGGCACTGACTATGAGTCCTTCCTTAATACCGCACAACGGTTTTCCAGGATCTCCTTGTACTTAACCTTGAATTCATCTGACAAAAAACTTGTGTCGATAAAATCCAACAGGAGTTTTTCTCTGCCCAGGATGTCATTGAAAACATTTCGTATCTGTGTATCGGTGAGTTGATACGACTTGGCAAGCTGAACGAAATCCTGTTTCTTTAATCGTCTCTTTTTGCCTGAAATCGTCAATGCACTTTCCTCGTTATCCTTTTCGTTGACCAAGTTAACATTCAACAAATCATAAGCAGGTGACAGTTGCCAGACGCCATCATGATCAATCAGACTGAAGTTCTTCAGGTGCATGTCGTTGTTGCCTGTGATGTAATTGAAAAGTGTCAGCTCAAACAAGTTGTAAAGATTCAAGCCCGGAAATGAACTGAGTTCACCGACTAATTTCCCCACCCGTTCCATACTGGATTTGTATTTGTCTTCTGTTAAGAGTTCAGATAATTGACAAAAATCCTCCATGTGAATCTTCTGCTCGCCAGACCGGTCGATTCGCCTGGTGATATAGGCCAGTTCTCCGCTCGCCAGCGGGATCAAGGCATGGGGCACCGTGGCAATCTTGCAGCGTTCAGCCAGGTGCATGGTCAGGTCTTCGGTCTCTGGCATCTGCTCGTAATATTCACTGGGTGGTTTCAAAATGAATTCACCCATCATCAGGGTAAGCCTGCCTTTCTTCTGCTTTGTTTTTTGAAGCCCCAATGAAATCTTAGGTTGCACGCCCGTCATGATACCCTGGCTTCTGACAATTTTTTTTGCCAACTCCTTCATTTCGGAGAGATTGTATGGCAACTCCGGAGGCTCTGGTGTACCAAACAATTTTACCGAGCATTCAGGATGGTAGTATGTACCATTAGGAAGATCATCTTTATAACAAATCAGGCACCTGGACATACTATTCTGCTTTAATCACTTTGACTGCACCGATACAATCCCTGCACACGGTCAATAGCAGGGTCATCCTGTCCCGGGGATTTATTTTCCATGTCTCAACAGCAACGTCCAACAACCACCCTTCGGGAATCAGCCCATCAAAAAACGGGAACATGGTTTTGCTGGTGTAAGCCTCCGTTTTGAAAGGCAACGTCTGGCTTACCGGCTTTGCACCGGAAGCGGCCATATACTGTGGATCATATTCAAACCGATAACCCTCATCCGTTTGCTCGATGATTCCAGCCTTTTCTTCATTATAGTATACGATGCCTCTCATTAGACTATTTCAGCTTGATAACACCCAGTTTTGCACCAAACAATTGGAGCACCTGGTTGACTTTATCCATCCGCAGGGATTTTTTCCCCTGTTCCAGGTCGCGCAGGAACATGAGTCCCACACCGGCCTTCCGTGCGCATTCGACCTGCGTGAGCTGATGCTGTTTGCGCATGAGTTTCACGAATTGTATAAGGTCTTGCTCCATAGACTATATTAGATATGGTATATTTAATTAATAACCATTCAAATTTATATTATATATAATATAAAGTAAATAAAGAGGATAAAATTATATTATATACAATATAATTGTTCAGTCAAACCAAGCAATGGAGCCGAAGTAAAAAGGCCGCCCTCATGGTGGACAGCCCTTTTGCCGAGATCCTCAGGCGGTTTAATCAAACACCGACACCCTTTCGCTTTGATTTCCGCTTCCCCTCACTTTCTTCTTCGGTATCCTGTTTCACAGTTTCCTTCTTCTCTTTGGATTTGTCCTCACCGGATTTCTCCTTCTTCTCAATGCCCTGGTATTGTTTTTCCATTTTGCTATTATATAGGTCGAGGGTTTTGTATTGCGGATTGGCGGACACAAACATTTTCTCCTCTTTACCTTCCCTGACAAACGTGACCTGCTGAATGTTTCCCTTTTCCAGCGACTTCATGAGTTTTGTCTTGTCCTCGTCATTGCCTAACTCTTTGATGGGGTAACGTTTCAGCACGTTTTCCAGATCATACCCATAGCCCTGGTGATACTGCTTGACTTTGAAATTATCGTTCTTATCCTTTTCCGCGAAGTCTAATTGCACCCACGCATTGAAAGGTTGGCCTTCTTTGTTTTCGAGGTCTTTGTTCACGGCACGGCCACTCAGCAGGTTGTACGCTTCTTTCGCTGTGATGCCCGCGTTTTTGGTGATGTAGAAGGTTTGTGATTTTTCCTTCTCCGGATCATCATTCTTGAATGTTGCCTGATAGCGGTTGAAAAAGTACATGTCAGTTTGATCCGACTTTTTAAAGTCCAACGTGAAGTCCACACGTTCCTTCACCTCTCCTCTTGTAAACTCTCCGGGTATGCTGAGTTTAAACTCAGCCGGTTGCTCCTTGATTTTGTTTTCAAGGTCGGCATTTAATTTTTCACCAAAGCCTAAATACTTCAGGCTCTCTTTCAGAAATTCCAGATTCTTGACATTCATAAAATTGTCGTTTAATAGTTAAAAATATTCACGTTGATCGTTCAGCATGATCGGCTACTGAATCAGCTTTGCTTTCACAATGGTTTTGTTTCGGATGGATAGTTCCAGGTTTCGGCCACCGTTGTGCTCAAACATTTCGACATAGAGCCGCTTGGCATCGGGTATGGTAAATTTTTCCAGCGCATAGACAACATCCTGTGTGGTGTTTGCCGGTACGTGGTCCTGATCACCGTAGACATACAGTGCCTTCTTATCGACCTCTTGCGATGCGGTACGTTTTACCTTCACTTTGTCTTGTACATAGAACCGCAGGAAGTCAATGTCGTAATTGATATTGGATGCATTGCGCATGCGGAAATGATAAAAGATGATGTTGTCCCGGATATAGATGCCGTTCAAGGACAGTGTCATTTTGTTTCGGCTTTCGCGGGCAAAGCGCACGCTCCGTTTTGAACGCACGATTTGCGATGCATAAGTCTCTAAGTCGGATTCCGTCAGAGTGGTCTGAAAAATCAACTTCCGTTTATCCGGTGCTTCGCCTTCGTTATCTTTACCACCATTCCAAATCAATGCTTCGGGTTCTTTGGCGTAGTTGACCGTGAAGTGATGAATCGTTCCGTCAGCCGTAATCACGGTAAGATTGGTTTCTGCAAATCCGGCCCTTGCAGCTTTGAGTTGTAAAACATTTTCAACGCCTTTGGCTTTTTGTGCCAGTACATCGCGGCTGCCACGGTCCACCGACTTGATCACGGCAGGAAATACCAATGAAGAGGTCTTGTTAAAGGTAACCTCGATTCGTTGTGACGTGTTTGCTCCTTGCGCCTCTACTTCGATCGTGCACAGGGCGAGTATGCTTCCCATGAGCAACTCCAGACAATTGTGTTTTATGAAGTACAACATAATGTAAATGGTTTTGTGGTTAATAAGTTGTATCGCTTGTGGGATTGGTATCGACCAGAAAAACCTGATAGCCTGCCTTCACCGTTACTTTGACCAGTTTGGCTTTCTTGCTGAACAGTCCCTTGGCTGCCTCCACTCCGGCTGCTGCTGCCTGGGCACCAATAGACGGATCGAGTGTCATCAATTGGATATTTTGAAGCGCATCATCGGAAGCCTGCTTGGCGGCATCGCGTGTGATCGCCCCGGGAATGTAAATGCCCTCCAGCCCGTCCAGGTCATACACCGAAAGGGAAACCGGGAGCAGCGTGTTACCGGTGCGGATGGAGTTCACCTGAATGGTGAGCCGCTCACCGTTGATGGCACAGGTGCCATAAATGAATTGATCTTTCGGCACCTGTCTGCCGGTGATCATCACATCGTCCAGCAAGCGCAGTTTAACAGTAGCGCCTGCCACCAATTCCTGTGTGTCGTGGATGACGGCTTCTATGCCATTCCCCGCCCTTGGTTCGTATGCAACCTCATTATCCAAGCCAAAGAAACCATTGACAACCTGGTGTACCGTGAATATCTCCGGTACTGCGGACAAGCTATCCGCAAATCCTAATGAGCCGGCCACGTTGGTGTTGATCACCGAAATGTTGTCATCACCTTTCACCGCCTGCACAGAATGGGTGTTGGATTTCTGTTGCTGTGTCTGCGCCTTCAATCGTTCTTTCACGCGTTGTGGATGTTGAATGTCCAGTATCTTTTCCAGCACACTTTCTATCTGCTGCATTTCCGGGTCAGACGCACCATCGTCCTGCATCATTTCCATCATCCTTTCAAGTCGATCCACATCCGCTGTAAATTGCGGATCGGAATTCGTCTCTGTAAGTGGCTTATTCCGGGCAGACTGTTGGTGACTGTCGATAGCAGGAGAATTAGTCTGACTCCTGTTGATTTCGGAGTAGAGTTCCTGCAACTTTTTTGTTACCCGCTCTTCATTGGGGTCAATCGGTTGACGCTCCTTTTGTGGAAACGAACTGATGAGCTTGCTTTCTTTCTCTTGCTCTTTTTTCTCCGGCTGCTGATCCTGTGTCTTGAATGCAATCAGGTCAAAGTACGGATCACTTTCTCGTGCTTCCTCATATTTGGCCGAGTCCCGTTGAGCCATTTCATACAGGGTGAGTTTATCCCAAATCTCTTGCTCACCGAAATGTGCATCGGGGAGCGAAAGGTTGAGTCCGTTCTGTGGAATTGCTTTCGCCTGGGCCGCGGTACCTTGCCCGCCACCCAGTGCCCAGAAGATCATCGTCACGAATGGCAGCACCAACAGGGGCAAGACCATGAAGAATCTTCTCTTCTGCAAGAATTTTTCTGAATGTGGTTTCATGTTGTTTTTGTTTTGGTTTACTGGAAATAGTATCGTCAAGTACTTCACCCAAGGAGACGGAGTTAAGGTTTTAGCCCTTTCTTCTGGTGTGGAATGAAATGAAGAGCTTTCTCATATTGTGCAAGCTGCTCCCGTGTCACCGGTTCCCAGCCTTTCGATTTATCGTATCGGTCTTCCGAATAACCGGGGTCGCGGTTGATGTACACCTGACCTTCTTTGTCCACTGCGAGGTAGAAGGCCTCGAATTCTCCATCGATCTCGCCTTTCATTTTCCCGACAGGCGTTAACAGGGTGGTATCCGTTGGTTTCATATAGATGTCGTGTGGTATAGTGATCTTGTCTATGGATAGCGGATTTGCCGGAACACCGTAAATGGCGTTGAGTAAAATCGTTCCGCTGAGTAAGGCTATCAGTGCGCCCGACATTGCCAGGATTATCTTCCGCTTCCCGTGCGGGATGCTGTTGAACTTCGCATTGAGCGACTCCATCCGCTGCTGGAATTGCCTTTCCATTTGCGATGGTTTTCCCTTTGATTCCTCTTTCTGCTTTGTTTTCATCGGTTCTCGGTTTTGATGTCTTTGTTTTCCAATGTGTTCCACTTCTCGATCAGGAAGCCATGTGGATTGTTATCGGACCGCGATACGTTGCGCAAGTATCCTTCCGTCACCAGACTTCGCGTGACAATGGATGTTGTTCGGATCAACCGCTGACGTGAGTAGCACCGGAAATAGAACGGGTACTGATTGATGTCGATGCGAATACTGTCGATGTCAATCTCCTGGGAGATGTTACCGGAAATCACGTTGGAGTAGTACCGGTTTTCTTTCAGGTTGTCGTATTGCTTCTTGGCGGACGCATCGGCCAGATACAAGGCCTTGGTGATGTTGGCCTGTATCACCTTATCATCCGGGTCGAGCGTAAAGAAGTAATGATGAAACATCCGTACATGATCGCGGACCTCCACCGGTATGTTGTCCTTGCGTTCAGCCGACCAGGCTTCCAGTGCTTTGCCGTTGGAAAGAATGTAGATACGTTCCTGTGACTCGCTGATCAATTGAAAGCTTTTGTAAAGGGTGAAGCAAACCGTGAACACACAACCCACGATGAGTACCAGCGAAAAGAGACGGATGTGTTTGAAGGCCGTGTCGATATTTCTTAGTTGCTGAAACATATTCATTATGATTTACCAGAAAGTTTATCATGCATATAGCCAGATCCCGATTGGCTTCCACTTCCCTGTTGTTCTCTGTTTTGATCGCCACCTTTGAGGTAGCTGATCATCGCCCCCGATGCTGCTGTGGAAGCCGCGACTGTTGTAGCCGTGGCGGTGCGTGCACCACCGGTAAAGACATTTGAGGCTTTGTGGAGCAGGGTGTAACTACCCCCGGCATGAACGATGTAGTTGGCTACGCTGGGCACGGTGAAGTACCCCACAATCCCGATCACCATGAAGATGAGGTAGGCCGTATCGGTTGCGCTGAAGAATGTATCCCCATAGCGGATCACTTGCTGGATATCGACCTTGAGCATGTTCTCCTGAATCTTGCCGATGATGGCCCCGAAGATGTTGGCCACCGGCAGCCACAGGAATACGCTGATGTATCGGGCCATCCATACGGTGAGCGTGTGCTGGAATCCATCAAAGACCGCAAAGCCAAACACGAGTGGCCCGAGGATCGCCAGCACAA
>JBMOLS010000069.1:0-8880 GCA_049324055.1 Bacteroidota bacterium
TTCATCGACTTATGTTTCTCCTCTCAAAAGTATCACTACTCCTTCGAGGTCTTTAGAATCGACTCGAAATAACCCTCTACCGAGTTATCTCGGGTCCGCTATCAAGTACATTCATTCAATGAACGTTGCGCTCCGAAAAACCGGAGCACCCGTGGTTTTGATTGTTCTATCTATTTCAAAACCCCCGAAATCCGTCAGATTTCGGGCTTTCCCCTCAAAAGGGAGTGCAAAGATAATGGGTAAAATGCGTTATGCAAATCGGCCCCTAAAGATTTTAAGAATATTTTATCCCCAAAAAGGATAAAAGTCAGGTTTTTGGGCGCTTATAGAGGGGTACGGTGCTGCAGGGCTCGCCAAACATGACCGAGGCAGCCACTGGCAGCAGGTTATTCATTACTTCTACATAGGCAGAAACGGGTACCGGCAAATGGCTGCATCCTTTTACCACCACCTTTGCATCTTGAAAATCACGCCACTCAACCGCAGAAATGGCTTTCGAAAAAAGATGCACCTCGAGCTGAGCCAAATCGCCAAAAAAAATGCTGTGCGCGTAAGGCTTAAGTGCGGCCGCCAAAAGCATATAGGCCCAGGTAGGCACAATGGCATCGGCCGTGCAGGTAATGGCGACCAACTTGTTGGTGTACCGCGACCAATCATTACTCTTAATATGTTCTCTGAAGTCTTTTTCTTTCAAGATGAGTCCCTGAAAAAGCTGATCTTTCAGATCGTATAACACACGCTCGCCCGGTGTGTAATATTTCTCCAGATCGAAGGTGACCAGGTTGCTGCCAGCGACACGATTTACTATTTCGTTTTCCATTACTTGTCCGACTGTTCTATGTCAACACACATGACCTGTTTTTGGTTTTTTGGCAATAAATTCTTTCAGATAGAAAGGCTCGAAGCTGGCCACATCCTCAAATGCGCGCAACACGAATTTCTGGAATGCCAGTTCGCCTAGTTTGCCTGCAGAAGGCTGAACATCTGAAAGAAAAATGGCGTGAGGATGCCGAATTGTGTCGCGGCATTTACCGGCCCCGTTGCCAAAAAAAAGTATCGGCTGCCTGTCGAGTGCTTCTTTGTAGCTGCTTTCATCTACCACTAACGCATGCACCTCAGACTGAGCCTGGCCGCTGGCGTTAAACAGTTGTGTGTAAACTTCCATGCGCCTGGCATCTAGCATGGGGCAAAGCCAGTGTTGGTTACTGTTAAAGGGCATAACCTGCTGCACGAGTAACGGAAGCGACCCCACCGCAATAAGCGGAATGCCTAAACCAAAGCACAACCCTTTGGCCGTAGCCACGCCTATTCGCAAACCTGTGTAAGAGCCCGGCCCCGATGAAACGGCAATGGCTTCGAGCTGGCCTGGTTTGATGCCTGTGAGAACAGACACCTGATTTATCATGACCGAAAGTTGCGAAGCGGTGGCCTGCGGCACCTGCAACTGTACTTCTGCCAACAGCCTGCCCTGGTTGTGAAGCGCAACCGAGCAAAAAAAAGTAGACGTTTCGATGCTTAAGATCACGATCGTTATTGAGGCTGAAGCATTTTTTGGTAGGCTGCTGAGTCTGTTAAGATTCGTTTTGCCTCTAATATCTCTTTGTGGCGGTTAAGTGAAATTTCTGCCAGCCCTGCATTCAATCGGTAGTGGAAGGCAATTTGTTCTTCGAGCAATGAGGATATTTCCGACTTGTATCTTACCCAATCGGTTTGTTTGTTGTCGGCAATTTTCTTTTTCAACTCTGTCAGGTCAGACTTTAACACCTCGTAGTAACGCTCTTCGCGCGCTGCGGCAATCAGTTCGTCTGCCTTCGACTCTAAGCCAGTGGCATATTCGAATGGTTGTTTGCGCACCCAGTCAACAAAGGCATTGTATTCTGCTTCGGTAAGGCGGAAGTTACTCATGGTAGCGGGCTCGTGTGGATTGGTGGCGCGGTAAATGGTGGCATATTCGAAGAAAAAATTTCTGCTGGCCAATTCTTGCACAGCCGAAGCAAGGGGTTCGGGTTTCACCAAAATATCAGGGTCGAGGCCGCCCCCATCGAAAACGCTGCGTCCTTTCTTTGTTTTAAACTCCACCTTAAGCGAGTCTGCAAATTTTTCCACCGTGCCATCGCTTTTACGGTTAGCATAATCCAGTGCCTGAATGCAGCGACCGCTGGGTATGTAATATTTAGCGGTGGTAACTTTTAGCTGCGCGTTGTAGGCAAGCGGGCGGGTAGTCTGCACCAGTCCCTTGCCAAAAGTCTTTTCGCCAATCAAAAGGGCACGGTCGTAATCCTGCAGGGCACCAGCCACAATTTCTGAGGCCGATGCGCTGCCCCCACTGGTGAGCACCGCCAGTGGTATTTCCGTATCGAGCGGATTGTTGAGGGTAACATACGACTTGTTCCACTCTGGCACTTTGCCTTTTGTGGCCACCACTTCCAGACCTTTCGGGATGAAGAGATTGACAATATTGACCGCCTCGTAGAGCAACCCCCCGGGGTTGTCGCGCAAATCGATGATCAGACTTTTTGCCCCTTGGCCTTTCAGTTTCACCACAGCCTCTTCCACCTCTTTGCCGGCACCGGGTGTAAAGTCGTCTAGTTTAATGTAGCCCACGCGGTTGTCTACCATGCCATGATAAACCACGTTAGATACTTTGATGCGGTCGCGTTCGATTTTAAAGGTAATGGGATCTTTTACGCCATACCTGCGCACGGTAACCTCTAACTGGGTTTTGGGCTTGCCTTTAAGCAGAGCGCTTACTTGGGCTGTTGGCTTGCCTTGCACATTTGTTCCATTTACAGAAATGATTTCATCGCCCACCCACAGGCCAGCGCGTTGTGCCGGGAACCCGAGGTACGGATGGGTAATGACTGTTTTTTTGTTAACAACCCCGATCAAAGCACCCATGCCTGCATATTGCCCGGTGGTTTGAATGCTAAAGGCTTCCTGTTCTTCTTCAGGAATGTAATCCGTGTAGGGATCCAAAGACTCCAGCATACCTTGAATGCCTTTGTCTACCAGTTTCTTGGGATCGACATCGTCTACGTAGTAAGCATTTACCTCTTTAAATAAGGTGGAGAAAATATCGAGGCTTTTGGCTATTTCGAAATACTTCTCGGCCGGAGCCACAAAGGCCACCGTGCCCGTTGCCAAAACAAGTGCTGCTATCCAAATTTGTATTCTTTTCATCTGTTAATCTCTTTTCCGCTCCGTGCCAGATGGAATTTCCATGCCCGTTTACCATGTCTGAGGGTGCATGGGTATTTCGCGTTACCTGGCTACTCTTTTCAGTGTTTGTATCATTTTCTCATGAATCAATACCGAGGGTTCCATTTCTCTGGAGGTATAAATATAAGCAATGAGCCATTTTTGGTTGCCGCTTAATTGATGCTTGTTGAGGCGATATGCCTCGCGCATGCGTCTTTTAATGGTGTTGCGGTCTACCGCTTTTTTGAAATTTCGGGCTGAAACAGAAAACAAAACCTGGTTATGGGGCGCCCCGGGCAGTGGGTGGGGCAATTGCAGCACCCTGAATGGGTATAAATGAAAAGAGGAACCCTTAGCGAAGAGTTCCTTTATCCAGAGTTCTTTTTTAAGTCTTTCTTCCTTGCGGAACGTGAACTTCCCCATGAGGTTTACATTATCAAGACCCCTGGGTTAAACACAGGGCAGAATTACTTTTTCTTGAACGTTTTCTCGTCCGATACGGTGAGTTTTTTTCTTCCCTTTCTTCTGCGTGAAGCAAGTACTCTGCGGCCATTGGCAGTTGCCATGCGCTCGCGGAAACCGTGCTTGTTCTTTCTCTTTCTGCGGGAAGGTTGGTACGTGCGTTTCATTTTCTAAAAAGTTTGCCCTTATTTTTTAAAGGGCTGCAAAGATGCTTAGTATTTGGAAGATTTACAAGGTTTTGGTGGGCCTAAAACAGTAATATTTGAGCTAAAAAATCAAAAAAAGCCATTTTAAGTAAACAGATTCAACATTAACTGCCTACGAGGTCGCCCAGAATTTTCTGTGCTTCGGCCGGGGTTAACCGTGGGCCCCACTGCGCAACCACACGCGAAGATGCCAGCGAGGCCAGTTTACCTGCTTCGGCAAAACTGTGGCGATGAGTGATGCCATATAAAAATGCACCGGCAAACATATCGCCCGCCCCATTGGTATCGACCGCGCGCACTTTGTAAGGTTCAATTTGAATGAACGTATCGCCATCGTAAATAAGGGCCCCATTGGCGCCCAGCGTAATGGCAAAACGTTTGGCTACCTGCTTTAACTTCTCGCGCGCCTCCAGTATGTTGTTGGTGCCGGTAAAGATCATGGCCTCTTCATCGTTGCAGAAAAGCAGGTCTACGCTAGCCCCCACTATTTCTTCCATCTGTTTAGAGAAATACTTCACCATGCTGGGGTCTGAAAAGGTGAGGGCCACGTGCACGCGGTTGTTCTCGGCTATTTTTTTGGCAGCCTTCATGGCATCCAAGCCCTTGGGGCTGGCCACCAGGTAGCCCTCCAGATATAAGTAAAAAGAATCTTTGATGGCTTGCTCGTCCAGGTGTTCTGGCGACAGGAATGAACTCACGCCCAAAAAAGTATTCATGGTGCGCTGTGCATCGGGCGATGTCATTACCAGGCAGCGACCGGAGTGACCCTGCGGACAATCTTCATACTTCAGGTTGGTCTCCACACCGTTGCGCTTTAAGTCATCGAGGAAAAATTTCCCTAACTCATCGTGCGCCACCAGGCAAGAATAAAAACTCTTGCCCCCAAACTGATTTACCGCCACCACAGTATTGCCGGCAGAACCGCCACCCGACATTTTGCTTTTCTTCATGTCGATGGCTTTCATCAAATGCAACTGGCGCTTTTCGTCCACAAGTGTCATTACCCCTTTCTCCACCTCGTTAGCATCGAAGAAAGAATGCTCTACCTCGGTAACAATATCTACAATGGCATTGCCTATGCCGTATACATCGTATTTCATTCTTGTTTGATTTTTAAGACCGCAAGATTAGTTATAAGAATTTGAATTTTATAGGAGCCGCCCCATCTAAGCCTATTTGATGAACGAAACCACCAATATTCAAAAATGTTTGTGAGAATAGGATTTAGCACGCTCTATCTGATGCATGAGTTCTTCGTCCGCACTTCGTCAACTCCAAGAGATTTGCGCATGGTGCCAAAAAAATTTGCACTATTTCTTCACATTCTGAAACTTAAGCGTATACCCCAACTTCTTTGCCCGGTCGGGGTAATCGGTAATGATGCCGTCTGCACCCCAGCCTTTGAGTTCTTCCATTTCTTTTGGTTCGTTCACCGTCCAGGGTATTACGCGCATTTTCAAATCGTGGGCGTATTTGATGTCTGCCTTTGAAAGGAGTTTATAGTAAGGGCTGTAGATAGAGGGCCTGAAGCCCAGTTTTTTAATGTTGTTATCGATGCCGCCCGTGTTTTCTACCAGTGCCGCCAGCCGCACATGCGGGTACTTTTGATGCCAGTATTTCAACACCCGGAAATCGAACGACTGGATGACGATGCGATCCCACGGCAGGTACTGGTCGATGAGTTCGTACACCAGGTCTGAGAATTCGGCTGGGGTAGGGTGGAATTTGTTATCACCGGAAGGATCGCTTTTGATTTCGATGTTATAATCTACCTCATACAACGTTTTGTTTTTGATGTGCCGCTCGGCTGCCAGAATTACATCTAGCAAAAGTGGTTTGGTTACCGCCATCTTTTGTTGTTCGGGGAAACGTTCATGCACTTTGGTGCCACAATCGAATTGCCGCACCTCGGCATACGTCAGTTTGTAGATGTTTAAGCGCTTTTCGTCTTTCTCGCGAATTTCGTTGCCTGCCGAATCGAGGCAGATGGCCGCGCTCATCCACGGCTCGTGCGAAACAACGATTTGCCTGTCTGCGGTAATGGCCAGATCCATTTCGAGTGTGGTTACACCTGAATCGAGCGCCAGCAAAAAGGCGGGAATGGTATTTTCCGGCATCAGGCCACGCGCACCGCGATGGCCCTGCACATCGAACTTTGGTATGTACGCCTGCCCTTTCAATTCAACAATCGATACAACTGCCGCCAGCAAAAAAATGATATGCTTCATGCCCGAAAGATGGGCAATCCACTTTCAAAATTCAAGATTTGACTTCCTTACACAAGTTATCAAATCTTGAATTCTAAAAGCAGGTGGGCTTAGCCTCCGCGGAACATCACCCGCATGCCGGGTCTGCGGCCGCCACCCATCGGGTTGAGTTGTTTGTTCAGGGCGTACGTAAAACTAACCGTGTAGAACCTGCCCAGATTATTGATGGTTTCCTGCTGCAGGTAGTTGGCTGTAGCTGTTTGCGACACGCTTAAGCTCTTATCGAGCAGGTTGGTTACACCTATCTTCACCTCGCCTGCATTGTTCTTCAACACAAAGCGCGAAAGCCAGATATTTAACAATGGAATACTTTGACTGAAGCCCGTTGTCTGACTGGTGTACACAAGGTATTCGAACGAGCTGTTAACCTGGTAATTTTTTAGCAGGGTAAGATTGGCCTCTGCGGAATAGGTTTCATTCAAAAACTGCTGATTCAAATCTTTGTTAAAATCGTATTGGGTCTGTTGCTGGCTCAGGTTGGCGCTTAAGTCGAGCGTAAACACATCGTTGTAATTAAAATTGTAGCGTGCATTACCGCCCCACGTTTGCGCCCTCACGGTGTTTTCTTCACCATTCAGCACATTAATGCCTTCATTATACACCGCTGACGGGCCAATGTTGAAACGGCTCTTCCATTTGTTAATCGGGAAGCCGATGCTGGCGTTGGCATTTATCATGGTATTATCGCTCACGTTTACAGGGCGCGTGGTGCGCACCAGTTGTGCGTTTACCGATTGCGAGTTGGTGATGGCGTTGGCGGTGTAGGTGGCCGTTCCAAACACGAAGAGGCTGAGGAACTTTGCCGGATCGAACGTGGTGAAATTCAGATTCAAACGGTGGGAATATCCGGGGCGCAGATCGGGATTACCTTCGTAGATATTCAGCGGGTCGGAGTTGTCGATTACGGGCTGCAACTGCTGAATGGTGGGCTCTTGCATAGATGTTTCGTAATCCACACGCAAATGTTTAAACGAAGAGAAATCGTAATTGAAGCGCGCCACCGGCAGTATGTTTTCAAATTGCTGGTTGATATCCACCCCGCGCAGCAACAGTTCGCCTTTCAATGAAGTCATTTGGTAACTCGCCCCAAGGGCCGCGTTGTACTTCTGCCGGTTTACGCGCAAGTTAAAGCCTGGCCGATGGTACGTGTAGGCGCTGGTGTATTTGTTGCTTAAGTTGTTGTCGAAAATCAGCTGCCCGGTTTCTTCATTATATACCTCGCGGTTTACATCGTTCTGGTTTACCCTGAAGTTGTAGTTTGCTTCCAGGTACCTGCGCTTGCCCAATGGCTCGGTGTAAGATAAGGTAGTGCCGTACGACAGGTTATCGGTGGCCTGGGTATTAATTTGTTCAATAGTTTGATTTTCCTGGTTGCCGATAAAAAACTGGTTGGAGGAATTGAGGGTGCCGTCCATATCGTTTTGGCCCAACCCAAATATGAAGTTGCTGGAGAATGTTCTCCCCTTCTTGCCAAAGCGGTGGCGATACAACAAAGAAGAATTGAAGGACACGCCCTCGCCTCCGGTAAAGGTGTTTCTGGCGCTCTGGTTTTGTAATGTGTTGAACACCGACATGGTTTCGCTGGTGCTGCGCATCGTCTGCTCTGAGCTGTTGTAGGTGGCAGCAGTAGTAAACCGCAGCGAATTGGCCGAGTCGATGGTGTGATCGATGGATACGTTTACCCGGTGGTTGTCGTTGGCACTTAGCTGCGCACTCTCCTGGTTGAAGTTATAGGTCTGGTCGTTGGGCAAATAGTTAATCCGGTTCAGGGAACGGATCGTGTTTTGCTCTACGCGATTGTAAAAATAACTGCCATTGATTTTGGTTTTGTTGCCATTTAGATCGCGATTGAAGTTTACCCCGCCCGCGTAGTTGGTCATGATGCCACTCTGGCGCCCACCAAAGTTCAGCGGCACACCGTTGGCATTGTTGGCATCGAACTGCAGCCGCACCGAACCTCCGCCTCCACCCATCATCTGCTGGGCGCCTCCCGTAAAGTTCATGTAATCATCCAAAGAAAATCCCTGCTCGTTGATGTTGTTGCCCATACCCAGCAGGGAAATTTGTTTTCCTTTACCGAATTTGTTGATGCTGGCACGGCCCTGGAACCGATCGTCTGTTCCTGCTCCGGCCATCAGCGTTCCGAAGGCGCCATTCCGTTTCTCCTCTTTCAGTTCCAGGTTAATGGTTTTCTCCTTCTGCCCATCGTCTATGCCGGTAAATACCGCCTGGTCCGATTTTTTATCGAACACCTGCACTTTGTCTATGGCATCGGCAGGCAGGTTGCGCGTGGCCAGTTTGGGGTCGCGTCCAAAAAACTCGCGCCCGTCTACCATCACACGTTGCACCTGCTCGCCCTGCGCGCGTATGGTGCCATCGTTGTCTACCTCCATGCCTGGCATTTTCTTCAGCAAATCCTCCACGTTGGCGTTGGCTTTGGTTTTAAATGAGCCCGCATTGAATTCAATCGTGTCGCGTTTTACCGTAACGGGTGCCTTCTCTGCCTGCACCACCAGTTCGTCCAGCTCGGTAGACTGTGGCTGCAGTTTAACCTGGCCCAGGTTCAACTCCACCAGACCGGCCGCGGGGCGAATCAATTGCGTGTGGGTGGCGAAACCTACGAAAGACACTTTGAAAAGATAGTCGGCCCGGTTCAGGTTCTTTATCTCAAAGTTTCCTTTTGCATCGCTTACGCCAAAGTTCACCAGCGATGAATCGGCAGGATTCAGCAACATAATGGTTGCCGA
>JBMOLS010000069.1:8980-29604 GCA_049324055.1 Bacteroidota bacterium
GGCTGTTGCATGCGAATCTGAAAGCCACCCCCGCCTTGGGTGTTGGCATCTTGTTCCTCGTCTTCAATCAATGGCTTGTAGAGCGACTCGGTGGCATTGAAAAAAAGTTGCTCTTTGGTGGTTCGGAATTCCGGTATCATCGCCTTCATATCCTGGCGGTCGGCCGGAAGCCTGCGGTGCAGGTTCACCTTTATCTCGTAGGTGATAACGCCTTCGGCTGTCTGGGCCAGCACAACATTGGCTGCGGTGAGCGACACAAGCACACCCAGCAGGATCAGTATTTTCTTCATGGTAGCTGTTAGTTTCAATTGGTTGATTTTTTAATCTGCTCAAAAGTACGTTCAGAGATGGCCGGGCAGGGTTAATAGTTCTGAAAGGAAGGTTAATTAAGGTTAAAGGCGGCATCACTACTCTTTAAATCCCGTTACCTTTGTTGTATGAAAATCAACCGGCTGGCCGCCACATTTACCCTGATGATCAGCAGCATACTACTGCTGCTGGTGTTGCAGGCTTTTTGGTTGCGGTCTTCGTACGAGAAAGCCTACTTCGATCTGCGCAGAGAAACCAGTGGCTTGTTTCGCTCTACCGTTTTCGCTTTGCGCGATACTTTCTTTTTCAAACGCTTGGAGCCCCTTGCACCGAATAGAAAACACAGGGACTCCGTCAAGGTGCTCTTTTCCCAGGCATCCGACTCGGCCAAGGCCGTACGGTCTGGGCGGAGGATGCAACTGCGCGAGCAGACAAGCAGCCTTCAAATATTTATTTCATCTACGCCCGATGTGGATTCGATACAATCGGTGGTGCGTCCGCTGATCAGCAGCCTGCACGAAGGGCAGATAAAAAACGGCAGCAACTTTATTGTGCGCGTTAACCTCGACTCGCTGCACGTGGATTCGGTGCAAACCCGGTTCGAGGCCGAACTGAAACGGGTTGGTATTGCCGCTACACCTGTTGTGAAGCATGTGCGTTTGCAACATCCTTCCCCACCCGACATGGCCTTTGGCTTCATCAGGCCACGCGAGGCAGAGGGAGACTCGCTGAAGCGCGCGCATCTTTTCTCAGACACACTGCACTCCGAATGGGTACGCTTCGACCCGGTTCATCGTTATGCCGTGGCCCTTACCGGGGTACGATCCATTCTACTGCAGCAAATCACACCACAGATATTGTTTTCTGCTTTTCTCACATTGATTACGTGCACCGCATTCTTTTTAATGCATCGCAGCCTGCGCGCACAGCAAAAACTGATGGCGCTTAAGAATGATTTCATCAGCAACATCACCCACGAATTAAAAACACCTGTTACCACGGTAAGCGTGGCATTAGAGGCGTTGAGGAACTTTCGTGGATTGGAAAACCCCAAGCTAACGGAAGAGTACCTTGAAATTGCCCAGAGCGAACTAAACCGGTTGGCCATACTTACAGACAAAGTGCTAAAGACTGCCATCTTCGAAAATAAAGGCGTTAGTTTTCAGCCCGAGCCAGTGGATATGGAGAAACTCATCAACCAGATTCTGAACAGTATGAGGCTGCTGTTCGAAAAACAAAAAGCCACCGTTACCTTCGAAAAAAGAGGCGAGAACTTTGTTGTAGCAGGCGGGGGCGTGCACCTGACGAATGTAATTTACAACCTGCTGGATAACGCCCTGAAGTACAGCCCCGGTGAACCTAAAATCAATATATCGCTGATAAACGGAGAACACCAGATCGAAATACTGGTGAAAGACGAAGGCATCGGTATTCCAGCGGAGTTCCGCAAAAAGATATTCGAAAAATTTTTCCGCGTGCCCACAGGCGATGTGCACAACACCAAAGGCTATGGGTTAGGGTTGAGTTATGTAGATAGTGTAATACGCAGCCACCACGGCAGTATTGAAGTTCTAAGTAACGAAGGACCCGGCAGTTTGTTCAGAATTGTTTTACCCAAATAACCGTGTAGCATGAAAACCAAAATTCTCTACGTGGAAGACGAACCGTTTTTGGGCAGAATAGTGAAGGAAAGCCTGGAGAGCCGGGACTATGAAGTGAACATGGTAGCAGATGGCGGCCAGGTGTTAGCCGCCTTTCAAAAAATTCAACCCGACATTTGCGTGTTGGATGTAATGCTGCCCAATAAAGATGGCTACAGTATTGCCAAAAGTATACGGCAAATCAACCCTGGGTTGCCGATTATCTTTGTTACGGCCAAAACACAAACCGAAGATTTGCTGAAGGGTTTTGAGGTGGGTGGCAACGATTTCCTGAAAAAACCTTTCAGCATGGAAGAGTTGATTGCCCGTGTAAACAACCTGTTGAACCTGACCCGCAAAAACAGTATTTCCAATGGAGAAGTCATCCAGATCGGACAGTTCGAGTTTCACACGCAGCGCTACGACTTGAAGAAAGGCAGCCACACCCGCAAGCTATCGCACCGCGAAGCTGTGCTGTTAAGCATACTGGCGGAAAACAAAAACGCCACCGTTAACCGCAAAGAAATTCTCATGCGCGTTTGGGGCGATGATTCGTTCTTCAACTCGCGCAACCTGGATGTGTACATTACCAAACTCCGCGACTACCTGCGAGACGACCCGACCATTGAAATCATCACTATCAAAGGTGTGGGCTACCATTTTGTAGCGAGCTGAGCTCGCTTGCGTATAACTTCACGCGTTCCATGCGGGGCGCCAGCCAATGCATCAGCAGCCACGCAATCAGATAGCCGCTGCCACAAATCAAAAAAAGTATATTGTAGCCAATATTAATGTTGCCCAGCAATTTGTAATGATCGAGTACGGTGCCCACAAACAAAGGGAACAACATGCCTCCAATAGAGCCGGCCATCCCGCCAATGCCTACCACCGAACTAACCGCTGACTTGGGAAACATATCCGACACCGTTGTGAAGATATTGGTACTCCACGCCTGGTGGGCCGCCACGGCCAGGCTTATCAAACCCACGGCCATCCACATGCTGCTTACCCACGGGGCCGACACAATGGGCAACACGCTTAGCGCGAAAAACAACATGGCAATTTTACGGGCTTTGAAAACTTTCCAACCACGCCTGATGAGGTAAGAAGACAAATAACCTCCGCCAATGCTGCCGATGGTAGTGGCGCTGTAGATTATTATCAATTGCAGGTTGGGCTTGCGAAAGTCTATGGCGTAGACACTTGAAAAATACGATGGCAACCAAAAAAGAAAAAAGCCCCAGATGGGATCGCTCAGAAACTTACCCAACGCAAAAGCCCACGTTTGGCGGTACTTTAACAGTTGAAACCAGGAGGCAGGCTTTTGATTTTCCTCGCCTTTTTCGTCTTCATCGCTGTGTATGTAATCGAACTCTGCTTTGCCCAAACGCTTTTGGCGCGTGGGTATTTCGTAAAAGATAAACCAGAAAATAAGCCAGATGAAGCCGAGGGCGCCCGTGTAAATAAAAGCCTCCTGCCAGCCGTAGGCGCCCAGAATCCACGGCACCAGAATGGGCGCTGCCACTGCGCCAATGTTGGTGCCTGAATTAAATATACCGGTGGCCAAGGCGCGCTCCTTCTTCGGGAACCACTCCGCAGCCGATTTAATGGCCGAGGGAAAGTTGCCCCCCTCGCTGATACCCAGGAAAAAGCGCATCACACCAAAGCCAAACGTGGTGCGGGCCACTGCGTGCAGCATGGCCGCAATGCTCCAGAAAAATACCGCCACTGCATAGCCCATCTTGGTGCCTACCCAGTCCACAATGCGGCCGAACAGCAAAAGGCCCAACGCGTAGGCACCATTAAAAGCCATCACAATTGTAGCATAGTCAGACTCCGACCAGCCAAATTCTTGTTCCAAAGTTGGTTTCAGCAAGCCAATCACTTGCCGGTCGATGTAATTGATGGTAGTGGCCACAAACAACAAGGCACAGATGGTCCACCGGTAGTTGCCCATTTTCTGAGGGGAGGATTGCATCATGCTGGTTGTGTTAGGAGGTAAGTTGTATGGCCCGGTGCGTTGCATTGCTTTCGTAGCATGCTTCAATCAGGTAGATCACATCGCGGGCTTGCTGGGGCGTTACCGCCAGGGGTTTGTGCTCACGTATGGCCTGAAAAACATTTTGATAAAACGCAGGGTAATTTCCCGGCAGCGTTTCAATATGTGTTACACCATGTTGATTGTTCAATTTACCCCACCACTCTTTGGGTTCTGTACCCCAGCCAGGCTGCGAAGGAAGTTTGCCTTCCTTCAACGCCTGCTCCTGCGGATCGAGGCCATACTTAATGAAAGAGCCTTCATTGCCATGTAAAATATAACGCGGGCCGGGCTCCTTCACCAGGTAGCTGGATTTTACGATTGCATAAAACTCCGGATACTTCAGACGAATGTCGTAGAAATCGTCTACCACACCACCCTGCCGCTGAATGCCGATGCGGGCATCCACCTCGCGCGGCATACCAAACAATACCAGTACCTGGTCTAACATGTGCGAGCCCAGGTTATAGAGAATGCCGGTACCGGGGCCGCCTTGCTCCTTCCACGTATTGGGTTCTATGTAGTTGCGAAAGCGATCGTAATGGGCTTCGAATTCAGCTACTTTGCCTACCCCGTTTTCGTGCAACACTTTTTTCACGGTGAGGAAATCACCATCCCAGCGCCTGTTTTGAAATACCGTGAGCACCCGGTTTTTGCTTTGCGCCAACTCAATCAGCACATCGGCTTCGCGGGTGGTAATCGTAAAAGGCTTCTCCACCACCACGTGCTTACCGGCTTCCAACGCCCGCCTGGTGTAATCGAAGTGCGTATCGTTGGGTGTATTAACGATAACCAGCTCTATCGCGGAATCACTCCAGACCTCTTCCACGGTTTTCACAACCTTTAGACCGGCCAATCGTGCCGCAGCCGTTGGCTCCCTGCGCTGTACCACCTTCGCGATGCGAAAACCGGGCAATGACTGAAGAAGCGGTGCGTGAAACACCGTGCCCGACATGCCATATGAAAGCAAGGCTGTAGAAATCGCAGAACTACTCATACAGCTAAAGATGGGCAAAAATGATTGAATATGTAAGCGCTATTCCAGAATGTGCGAAGTCAGTTTTGCGATGCCGTGCGGCCGAAGCGCACGCGCGGAGAACGCCTGCGAGACATTTTTGTTTGGGGCGTTCGGGTTAACGGGCTCCGCCCATGCCCAGCGTTTTGGACAACATCAACGTTACACCTGCCGATCGTTGGTTCATGCTATAGGGCAGCGATTGACTCCTGGCTTCTCGCAAATAATAAGTCAGGGAAGGGTTGATCATCAACTCCCATCCACGATTGAACAATATATTGTATCCACCACCCACCGTTAAGCTAACATTCGCCCGATTCAGGTTATCCTCGGGCAGGGACTGCCAGCGGTTTTCTACTTTTTCGTTTATGCTGGCTGAAACCAGATAATGCGTACCCACACCTGCCATCAGGTTCCAACGGCTGCGCGCAGTGTTCCAGAAATAATAAGTAGCCGCTAATCTAAGTCCTGCGTAATTATACCGGCTGCGTATTTCACGGTAATTCACTTCGTACACCGGTGTTACCTGAACCGTTTGGTCGGCCTGCAACACTGCCAGCAGGGTGTCCACTTTTCCGGTAGCGTAGCCAAAATAAATATCCTGCTGAATAGACACGTACGACAAGTGCATATCGAGACACAGGTTGGGCGTAACGGCTTTTCCCACACCCAACGCCCAGCCCGCTCTTACCTGGCTCCTCCAGTCGGGTTTACTCACATCGGTTACCAGCACCTCATCGGCTGTAGCCGGCATTACCGTGCGCGCCTGGTATTGTGGAACAACGTATGCGCTAATGCGCCAGGGCCGGTGGGCACGCTTCTCATTGGGAATGATTGTCTCTAATTCAGCCGAATCTATATCAACCGTGTTGGGTGTAATCAAAACCTGGTGGGCGCTGTCGGCATCGGGTGCAGGCTCGGTGAGGGCCAACTGCACATCATCCATTTTCGGGCCATCCTCCTTCGCGCTATCATCGAAGGGAACGAATTCATTTTCATTCAACGTGGCCAGTCTTTCTTCATTTAATTTATTTGATTGGCCATTGCCCCCATCGGCCAGAGGTACCACCGAACCTGCATCGGCATTGGGCTGGCGGGTGTCACGGCCTTCCAAAGCCCGTTCTTTCGACTGCACGGGGGTGCGTTCTTCTGTACCGGGGTTTTCTAATGGTTTGGAATCCGACTGCGCAATCTCAACTGCAAGGGTGTTTGATTCGATGCCGGGTTGGGGATAGATAAAGTAAACAGCTGCCGGAACGAACAACAGCAGCGGCTTCCATCCATGCCGCCTCCACCAGACAGCCTTTGCGGAGGGCTGCTCAGCGCGTAATGCAGCACCAATTTTTTTCCAACCGTCCTGTGGCGGGTCTGCCTCCATGTGGTGCAGCCTCTTTCCGATTTCTTGAAAGTCGTTTTCTTTCATGCGGCTGAGGTTAATCGGTTCTCAATCAGTTTTTTCAGGTAGGTCTTTGCTTTAGATAGCTGCGATTTAGAACTGCCCTCGGCAATGCTCAGCATCTCTGCTATCTCGTTGTGGTTGTAGCCTTCTACCACATGCAGGTTGAAAATCATTTTGTAACCTTCGGGCAGGCTGCCGATTAAGTCCATCAACTCCTGCGTGGAAAGCTCTGTCAGAATATTCTCTGATGTGGTCATCAGGTTTTCTGCATAAGAAGCATCTACATGGTCGAAGTATTTTTTATTCTGGTGGTAGTGGTTGATGGCCGTATTAACAAAGATTCTGCGCATCCAACCTTCGAATGAGCCACCCTGCCACGAAGCCAGGTTCTTAAACACCTTTACAAAAGCTTCGTGAAACACATCTTCCGCTTCGGCCCGCGAGCGGGTATAGCGCAGGCATACTGCCATCATTCTGCGCGCATAAAGCGCATAAAGCTTCTCTTGCGAAGAAGCTTTCTGTGCGATACAGCCCTGAATGATTTCCGCTTCGGACATTCGTAACTATTCGGTGATGGTGATATTACAATATACCTCCAGATCGCCTGCAGGTGTAAATATTTTGTACCTGAAGCGGTCGGTGCCCACAAATCCCTTTGGCGGAAAATAGACGTACACAATGTTCTTGAGATTGCCGGAGTAGGCATAGCTGGTGAAAGTTCCCTTTTCTGGCTTGTTGATGCTGCTGCCCTGATAGGGGCAAATCACATCGTTGGCAAATATTCTGATCTCCAACGGCTGGTCTTTTTTGGTTGTTACCGATTCGCCATTCAACTCGTAGCGGCATTCATCTCCTTGCAGGGGCTTCTCAACATGTAATGTAATGGGGGCCGTGGAGCAGGTGCCCTGGTAACACACGGTGTAGGTAAAAGTATCCGTGCCGATAAATCCCTCGTTGGCTTTGTAAAACCAGCCCTCATGGGTAATGAACTGAATGGTGCCCGATTGGGGCGTGCTATACGAAACAATGACCGGCACTTTGATGCTGTCGTTCAGCAGCGGGTCGAGCCGCACGCCTTCAGATGCACCGCCCGCATAGATATAAACCTCGTCTGCATTCAACTGAATTTTCTCGAACACCACTGGCACCTCATCACCTGTAAAAGGGTCGTTACAGGCCGCGAGGGTCAGAAAAAGGGCAGAAACGAAGATGCAAGCATGGGTCAGCTTTTTCATAGCGGTGTGTTAAACTGAAACCAAGACAGGAAGTTGCCCGAAAGGGTTGCCCGGCCCTAAAAATCTTTCAAGAGGTATAAATGAGGGCCCGAAAGCCTTCGCTTCGCACGAACAGGTGTCTGTTTTAGCGGCTATTTCAACTCGCGAATCTTAATGCTTCTGAAAGAAACCGCGTTGCCATGGTCCTGCAGCAAAATCGGTCCGCTGGGTGCCATGCCGAAACCTTCCCACTGCTGGTACTTGCTGCGTGCCACCAATGCATGGAATATGGGCGTGCCGCGTTGGTATTCTACCACTTTGCGTCCATTCAGCCAATGCTCCACGCGGTTGTCGGGGTGCACCACAATGCGGCCGTAGTTCCATTGCCCGATGGGGTTTACATGATTTTGGAATTTCAGAGAGGGAATGAGATCGTAGAGCGAGGCCAGCGTGCGGTTGCCCACGGCACCCATTTTTGCATCGGGATGCCTGGCATCGTCTAAGATTTGGTATTCCAACCCAATGGCCGAGCCGGTAGAGAGATACTTTTCATCGACAAAATATTTTACCCCGCTGTTGGCTCCTTCGGTCAATTTAAAATCGAACGTAAGTTCAAAGGCGCTAAAGTTTTCGTTCGTAACAATGTCGCCTCCGTTGGTAGACTCTCCGCCATCAGCCGGGAGCACGGACAACACACCGTCTTTTATTTCCCAACCCTTTTCAGGGAATTCCTTTTTGAATGCCCCATGCCATCCGGTGGTGGTTTTTCCATCCCAAAGCAACTTGTACCCTTGTTGTTTTTCCAGGTCGGTTAATGTGTTGGGCAACAGGTTTACCACCGGCATATCGGTAGCAGGCGAAGGCTTCAGGTTTTCCGTTTGTATTCGGATGTTTTTCCAACGGGTCTTTTTTCCTTCGTCTTCGGCACGGTAAAGCGAGTGCACCTGCAGGGCAATGAATCCGTTCAGCGTCATATCATCGGCCACGTAAGCAACGGGCACACCATTTACCCACGTGCGTATGGTTGACCCTATGCATTCGATGCGGTAGGTATTCCAATCGTTCCATTTGTAGGCGCTCTTGGCGGCCGGGTTTAAGTCTACGGGGTAGAGCCAACCTCTTCGCGCTTCATCGTACACACCACCCGACCAACTGCGGTGCGGCTGGTGGTCTACCTCCATTTGGTAGCCTTGCACCCGGCCATCGGCCGACTGCACACTACGAAACTGAATACCCGAGTTGATGCCGGGATCGATCTTGAACGTTACTTCCAGAATAAAATCACCAAAGGTCTTCTCTGTAATTAAAAAAGAGTTGGGTGTATCTTTTACCGAAGTGCCCACAATTTCACCATTCACCACCTCGTATTGGGCCTTGCCGTTTACCTGTTTCCAACCGGTGAGGTCTTTGCCATTAAATAGGTTTGTCCACTTCTCTTTTTGTGCATGCAGAAAAAACGGTGTCAGTATCAGGCAAATAAAAATCAGTCTCTTCATGTTTTTAAGTAGTTTGTTGGGTGGTGATGTTGTTCAAAAAATGCGTTTAGAATGCCATTACAATTTCATCTCCCAGCCCTTTTCATATTCGCGGCTCCAAAGTTTCATGGCTTCCGCATCATTCAATATTCTTCCGTTTGCCGGATTACACTGCAACGCGCGACCGGTTCGGTAGGCTATGTTGCCCAGCTGTGGCAGCAGGGTAGACTTGTGGCCATCTTGAATGGGGGAGTTGAGCTTCACTTTGCCACGAACGGCATCGGCAAAGTTTTGCAGATGCAAACTGTCGAGGCGTTCGCCCATACCCATGGTGTTGGTGGCATCGGCTTGCTGAATGTCTGTCTTCACCTCCTTCACCAGTTTGCCACCCAACTCATATATCTTGTAGTCGTCTCCGCCCGGTATCACCATGGTGCCCTTTTCGCCATAGAAAATAACACCACGGCCGCTCCTCAGTTCGTCATAGTCGTTGCAACTGCGCCCTTCCCACAACATGGCGGTGTTGTTGGGAAACTCGAAAGTGATGGTTTGTGTATCGGGAGTTTCCCAATCGTCTTTAAAAGCAAAGCGGCCACCCGCAGAAACCACTCTGGTGGGATAGTCCACTCCAAGGCCCCAACGCATCACATCTATTTCGTGTGTACCATTGTTCAGGGCTTCGCCCGTACCCCAATGCCAGAACCAATGCCAGTTATAGTGCACCAGGTTGCTTTTGTATGGCCTGCGCGGGGCTGGTCCCTGCCAAAGATCAAAGTCGAGCGTTGCAGGCGGAGCAATTGTTTGCCCAACGCCAATTTCTTTGCGCGCATTGGCGTACCAACCCTTGGCAAAATACACGCGGCCAATGGCACCTTGCTGCAACGCCTGCATGGCCTCCACCACTCTGGGAAATGACCTGCGCTGGTTGCCCATCTGCACATGGAGTTTGTATTTGGCAGCTGCTTCTATCAGCATCTCGCCCTCGGCCGGGTTGTGCGAACATGGCTTTTCCACGTACACATGTTTGCCAGCCTGCAGGGCCATCAGCGCGGCCGGGGCATGCCAATGATCGGGCGCAGCAATCACCAGCGCATCCAGGTCTTTGCTTTCGATCATCTTGCGCACATCTTTCAGCCCTTTGGGTTTCTTGCCGTTCAGTTTCTCAATTTCTGCCAGCGTTTTGGTAAGCACCGTTTCATCCGGGTCGCACACAAATCCAACCTCCATGTTCGGTAATTGCGCCAGCATTTTGGCCAGATAGAAGCCGCGGCTATTGGTGCCCATTACACCTACTACCATTTTCTCTGCAGGCGAGCCTGCGAAGCTAAATACGTTCGGGGCAACCCACAGGCCTGCGCCTGCCAACAACGAACGCCTGATGAATGCTCTGCGATGATTCATATGTTGTATCTTTTATTTTAGATGCTCACTCCTTTTCCGATCGAATAAAGTTAATGAGAATGGAACAACTGTACTACAAAAAAAGGTTGCCCGTGCCGGGCAACCTTTTGCATGGATCGAAAGGTGAAGCTGTTATTTCCTTCCACCACCAATGAAGAATCCGAATTTAACGCCCAGATAGCTGTTCTTTACCGTGCTTTGTGCAGTAGAAGTGCCCCCAGAACCGTCTGCCACGATTACAGTGGTTTCGGTTTTAGGAATGACGTTATACTCCAGGTTGAAAGAAAAGTGACCTAAATCAAAGCCCAAGCGAGGGTAAAATCCAAATTTCGTTCCACCGCCAACTTCAGAGCTGGCAGAACCACTGCCCGAGCTGCTTCCCGAAACTTTGGCAGAGGCCACGCTGTACACACCAAAGCCCGCACCCGCAAATGGCCTGAATGTTCCGTTAAGGAAATAGTACTGGCCGTTTGCTGTGTACGATGCGTTAGCAGAAACTTCGGCTTCGGCAGAGCCACTGGTAGAGTTCGCAACCACGGCCACTCGGCCAACCACTGCACCCTCCAAACGCAAGCCAACGGCTATCTGATCGTTCACGCGGTAGGCGGGCTCCAGGTAGAACAACGCACCGCCTTTGGATCCTTCGCCTGCGGGGCTGGCGTAGCCTAAACCAATACCTACTTTAACAGGCTTGTACTCTTGTGCTGTGGCCGTGAACGCGCACAACATCAATACCGCTACCCAAACATTTTTTTTCATAACTTTTTTTGTTTTGTGAATAATGGGGTTGAATAAAAGGTTTGCATTTCAAGACGCAAACCTTGTGATTTAATCAAAGATCAAACCAAAAATTGAATTGTGTGGGTTTGATGTGAGTAGTGTGTAGGGAATGGGTGATATTTGCCCAGATATGCGGCACTTGCCGGCTCTCTCCCGGCCCGGTAGGGTAGTGTGCCATGCATACACGGCACCAACATACTCTCGGGTAGTGATGCAAAAATGGGGTGATGGTTATGCGGCATAACAGGGTTGACCAGGATGGCTATTACAGTGCCCCTCTTTGCTGATTGCATGGCCGCATCCAGCAAACTCCTTGCCCGTATGTAAAAGACTTTTGAAAATGAAGTGTTAAACAAAACTACCACTTGCGGGCTGCCCTTTAAAAAAGGGCGAATTTCTGTATGTATTTTTGATTCAGATTTTGACTCATGCGCATACTGGCCGCAGGCCTATTATTTTTTGCCATCTATCTGCCGTGCCTGGCACAAAACCGGGCTTCCATACCTCTGTTCCAAGCGGTAAAAGCTGCCAGCGCGCAGCTCTATTTGTCGCAGCCTGACTCTGCCATTCTGTTAGCGGAAAGCGGTCTGCAACTGGCCACAGAATTGAAGGCGCCTTACGAAGAGGGATTGAGTTGCTTTCTGTTGGCCAAAGCACATTGGGTAAAAACCAATTACCTGCTAAGCACCAAATACGGCTACAGGGCCCTGCGCATCTTCGAAAGCACAGCCGATACATTGGAGTGGGGATCGACCCTGCTGGCTATTGGCAGAAACCTGACAGACCTGCGAGACTTCGAACAGGCGGAGGGCATGATTCACAAAGCCGCATACCTGGGTAGGCACTTTTCAGATTCCCTGCTGGCCGAAACCTGCCGCGAGCATTCTCTGCTGCACCAGCAAAAAGGCGAATACGACTCTGCCAACTATTACGTGGAGCGCGGGCTGGAACTATTTCAGAAATACAACGATACGCTTAGCATCAGCATACTATACAGCCGCAGGGCGAGAATTCTTTTTTTGCAGCATCGTTTGAAAGAAAGCAGACAATACAATGAAGTTGCGCTGCGATTAGATAGCGTGATGAACAACCGCAGGGCGCTGGGCATATCGCTGATCATGGCGGCAGAAATAGCTGCAACTCAGGGTGATTTTAACACTGCGGCATTGCGCGCGCGGCAGTCGCTCGAAGTCAATGAATCCCTCGGCAACCTGCCAGCCACCGTGCGGGGCCATGAATTATTGTTAAATATGTTGGAACTGCAAAAGAAAACAGCAGAAGCCTTAACCCAATCGAAGCGGGTGATGAAAATGAAAGACAGCCTCTTTGCGCTGGAAAAGAATGGTCAGATGTTGGAAATGCAAGCCTTGTATGAGTTGCAGGCCAGAGAAGAAACTATTGCCATGCTGGAAAAAGAAAACGAGTTGCAACGGCAAACGGCCCGTAACCGTTTGTTGGTGAATGTTTTTCTGGCCATTGGCCTATTGCTTCTGGCTGCGCTGGCCTATATCTTCTGGTCTATGCGCCAGATGCAGAAAAAAACCAACCGCGAACTAGCCATCAAAAACCAGGACATCGAGTTGCAGAACGAAGAGATACGATCGCAGGCAGAGGCCTTGTACGAAATCAATCAACTCAAATCAAAAATTCTATCGGTAGTAAGTCACGATTTGCGCAGCCCTATTGCCAATCTGCATTCGTTGCTGGAATTGGTTACGCGGCAAATCGTTACACCAGAGGAATTCAAGCTGCTGTCAGACAAATTGAAATCGAGTTTGGCGGTTACGCAACGAACGCTGGAGAACCTGCTTAACTGGTCGCTGGGGCAAATGGAGGGCATACGCACCGAAAGAACGGTGTTTAATATTCACGCAATTATTGAAGACGTAGCGCACCTGAGCGAGGAAACAGCCAGCCGGAAGCAAATCAATCTTCAGCTCGATTCAAAGGTACCGCTGTTTGTAGAAGCCGATGTAAACCAAGTGCATCTGATATTGCGCAACCTCGTTCACAACGCCATTAAATTTTCGCGGCCCGAAGACAAGGTAACCATTCGTGCAGAAGCCAGAGATCGGTTTGGCTGGGTGATTATTGAAGACCGCGGCATTGGGATGTTGCAGGCAGAGGTAGACTCCGTTTTGCTGCGAAACGAATATTTTACCCGCACGGGTACTGCCCAGGAAAAAGGAACGGGACTGGGCTTACTACTTTGTAAGGATTTCGTGAAAAGAAACGGTGGGCAGTTTCACATCACCAGCGAAAAAGGCAAAGGCACCACGGTATCTTTCAGCCTACCATTGGCTAACTAGCACTCTTCGCCTCGTTGTTCATATAGAAGGTAAGCGCGCCACTGGGGCACTTCTTAACCTGATCAACTATCTGGTCGGTAGTGGCTCCTTCCGGAGTAATCCAGGGGCGGGCATTGGGGTTGAAGACGTCTTTCAATCCGCGAAAGCAGACACCTGAGTGAATGCATACATCGGGTTTCCACACAATGGTTACTTCTCCGTTGGTATAGTGTTTGGTGATTTCTTTCATCTCCGGTTCGGTTACAGAATTTCTGTGTAAGTGGTAACGTATCGCTCTTTCATGGCTGCATCGAAGGCGTATGGATAGTCCAGTCTGTTAAACAAGAAATTATTGACTACGTCCTTTTTGCCCTCTTCCGTCAATCTTACCGGGCCATTAACCGATAACCAAAACCATTGCTCGGGCGGCAGGGTGTAGTAGGAAAGCCCATTGCTGCGGGTAAATATTGTTTCTGTTATTGTAGGTTATCTGTAAGTCGAGCACGGTGTTTTTCTCCGCATCTGTTAGTGCATACTTGGTTAGGCGAACAACATTGCCGTTCTGGCGTTCGAACGCAAATTCCTCCGTTGCAACGTCAGCTCCATTCCATACGTGCTGCACCATGCCTGTTAATTCGTTGGCAGCACTAAACTGGTACACGCGCACTTTCAGCAGGGTTGCCTGGTCGGCTGCTACCACAAAAACAGAATCGCGTTCCAACACTTCTTCATTATAATGCAGCCTGGTTAGCGTGTAAGAGGCCGCTGTGCTGTCGCTGATGATTTGTTGCAGGCGGTTGCTTTCGTACAAAAATTTATGGGTTGCCAGGCTCGTATTGCCATTCACCGACCTGAACAAGTATAGCTTTTGCTGGCGGTATTGGTAGTTGTTAGTAACAGCCGTTACCGTGTTACGCAGCACCGTTATCCGCAAAGGCGACAATATATAAGGTTCGTTTTCGCACGCACCGATGGCAAGCACTAAGAGAAAAAAGAACAACAAACGCTTCATACCGCAGCTAAAAGGCGCGTTAAAGATAGCTAAACTAGGTTAGAAAAGTTTCTATTTCAATCGGCCCGGTAAGCGCCTTATGTACCGGACAAGCATTGGCAATCTGCAATAACCTTTGTCTTTGTTCGTCCGTCAGGTCTCCGGCAAATATCAATTGCCGCTTGAACAGCGTTTTTCCCTCTGTCTTTTCTGTATCCACCTCCACGCGCACATGTTCCAACGGCCATTGTTTACGGTCGGCATACATGCGCAGCGTAATAGCGGTACACGCTGCCAGCGACATTTGCAGAAACTGACCGGGGGCGGGCCCTTGGTTTTGACCGCCTACGTCCACGGGTTCATCTGCCACCAGGTGATGGCCCGTGGCGACTATTTCCGTTCTATAATGTTCCTTCCCTATCGTGGCAACAATCATATCTTAAAATGTTTCGTTGCGAACAAATTCTTGCTGCAGGTAGCGCTCGCGTGGCGCCAACTCGCGCTGCCTTAGTTGCTCGGGCAAAATTTCAGGATCGCCCGGATAGCCAATGGCCATAAAAACACCTGTTTCGTACCCATCGGGTATGTTCAGCACGTCCCTGGCTTTGGCGTGGTTGAAGCCCGCCATCTGCCGCACTTGTAACCCCATGGCTACAGCCTGCACAGACAACAATGCATTTGCCCCGCCCAGGTCGTACAGCGCATAGGCGTTCGGCACATCTGCACGCGAAAAATTTTTCCTGGCCAGACTTAAAATTAACAATGGTGCGTGCTTTGCCCACACTTTATTGCCGTCATTCAGGCAGTCGAACATTTTAGACCATAGCTCCGGCTGATCTGGTGTAACATACATATACATCCACGGCTGTTCGTTGGTACTAGAAGGTGCCCACCTGGTAGCCTCGAAAAGTGATTTGATCTTTGATGGCTCAACAGGCTGACTTGAAAATGCCCGCACGCTTTTGCGTTGGCTGATCAGGTCGGCCACGGGAAATTCCACTTGAGTCGATTTTTGTCTGATAGCTGCTTCCATTTGATTTGACATGTTGCACGACCTTTACAACAAACAAAAACACGAAGGGTTCATTTAGAAAAACGAGGAATACCCCAGATGGCCAGCAAACCCGAAATGGCATGCATGGGGCCTACCAGCAGTGGAAAGGTATCGTCTACGACCGTGCCATCGGGCAATTGTGGCGTGCTGAAAACGGGGAAGAAGCTGAACATTAAAAACACGGCCGCCAGAATGGTCCAGGCCATTTTGCCTTTGGGAACAAAACGCACAAACAAATAGAACAACATGCCACCCACCAAAACGGGAAAAATGGAAGACATGGTGATGGCCAGAATGAAATTAGGTGGGATAGTGGCGCCCATAGCGGCAGCTACCACACTCCATAAATTATTGGCCCCAGCCCCGATGATTCCGGCAATGACTCCGCCCTTGAAGGCTTTGAGAAAAGTTACTTCTTGAGTCGACATAGTTTTTGGGTTTAAAGTTGATATCGTTTTTTCGGTTGCTAATCTTCGATCAGTACGCCCATTTTACCCATTTGGTAGTCGCGCATCGCTTCCATGATCTGGGTTTGCGTGTTCATAACAAAAGGTCCATACGAAACCACCTCTTCATTCAGTGGTTGTCCGCTCAGCAGCAGCAGGCGGGTGTCTTCCAACGCCTCGAAAGCAATGCCTTCTCCATCATTGCCAAAATGAACCAGGTGCAAACCTTCCACCAGTCCAAAGCCTGCAACGGTCAGCCTACCATCCAGCAAATAGATAAATGCATTGTGGTTTGCGGGCAGCGGAATAGCCACCTGGCCTCCTTGTTTGAGGTCGAAAGTAGCGGCATTCACTTCACTCTGCGCAGGTATGGGGCCCCTAACGCCCAACACCTCTCCCGCAAAAACTTTACCGCGCACGCGGCCTTCATCGGTGCTTATCACGGGCGCACCCTCTGCCGTTACCGGGAAATACACGGGCTGATCCATTTTGTGCTTGGCGGGTGTATTGATCCACAACTGAATGATCTCCTGCCGGCCACCCTTTTCATGAATATCGTGCGGTGGGCGCTCGCTGTGAATGATGCCCATTCCGGCATTCATCCACTGCGCACCGCCCGCGTAAATGGTGCTGTTGTTGCCGCGGCTGTCGCGGTGGTGCACACCACCTTGAAAAATAAAGGTAACAGGCGAAAAGCCTCGGTGCGGATGCGGTCCGACACCGGCATGGCCCGGCTCTATGTGTTGCGGGGTCTTTACGTTGGCATGGTGCAATAGCAAAAAGGGGTCTATCTGTTGCACCTGCTGGGTGGGCAGCGGTTGGCGAATGGGCAAGCCACCCATATCGGCCTGGTGGGCATATAACAGTCGGGACACAGATCTTGTTTTCATGTGATTTTTAGAGCCGTTCCTGCGCGGCTGTGTTTTGTGTTTGTGGTCTCAATGAAAAGGTAAACAAAGTTATAACAATTGTTGTATATACAACTATATTATTCATTTTTTCGTTACACTATACATAAAAAGCCAGAACCATTATTTAAAACCTGTATAACCTAACTTTATACTGAATGAACAAGCAACTCGTAACCGGCATCCACCACGTAACGGCCATGGCCGATGATGCCCAAAAAAACCTCGATTTCTACGCAGGCATCCTGGGCCTGCGCATGGTGAAGAAAACAGTCAATTTCGATGCACCGGATGTATATCATTTATATTATGGCAACGAAACGGGTGCACCCGGTACCATCATGACCTTCTTTCCTTTTGCCGGCATTATGCGTGGCCGCCATGGAAAGGGACAGATGACGGTGACTTCCTTTTCCGCACCTGCCTCCAGCCTCGACTACTGGCTAAAACGGTTGAAGAAATTCAACATCAACTACAGTGCCCCCCAGCAAAGGCTCGATGGCGAGTTGTTCATTTCTTTTCAAGACCCGGATGGACTCGGTCTGGAATTGGTTTTTAACCAGGTAGACCAACGGCCAGGCTTTACCTATGGCGCCATCCCGGCAGAAAATGCTGTGAAGGGTTTCTACGGAGCTGAATTGGCGGAAGAAGGATATGAACGAACGGCAGCACTGCTGTTGGAAAGCATGGATCATCGATTGATTGCCGAAAAAGGGAATCGCTTCCGGTATTCGGCCAGCGGCATTCCGGGCGACTTTATTGATATTGTGTGTGTGCCCGACTCGCAGCGCGGCCTGGGTGGAGGTGGCACCATTCACCACCTGGCGTTCGCCACGCCCGATGACGCTACCCAATTGGAAGTCCGCGAAAAGCTGTTAACCAAAGGTGTGCAGGTAACACCCGTGCTCGACCGCCAGTATTTTCACAGCATTTACTTCCGCGAACCCGGAGGTATTCTTTTTGAAATCGCCACCAACCCTCCCGGCTTTGCCATAGACGAGCATCCGTCTAAACTCGGGGACGCGCTGAAGTTGCCCGCCTGGTATGAATCCTCGCGCGACAAAATCGAAAAAGGGCTGAAGCCCATTCAGTTGAACACCGACAAATTCATGGACTGATGCAGCACACCAAAAAAATTGTGGAGGCCGGAGTGCCATTGCGCGAAGCAAAGAAGGCCATGATTTTATTGCACGGCCGGGGCGGTAGCGCAGAAGACATATTGACGCTGCGTTCCCACCTACCCGTAGCCGACTTTTATCTGGTTGCCCCGCAAGCTACCAACCACACGTGGTATCCTTACAGCTTCATGGCACCGCTGGCACAAAACGAACCGTGGCTGAGCAGCGCGGTGCAACTGGTGAAGTCCATCATCGATGACGTGCAACGGGCGGGGCTCCGCAGCGAACAAATTTACCTGCTGGGCTTTTCTCAGGGTGCCTGCCTCGCCCTGGAAGTGGCCACCCGGTTCGCGCAACCCTGGGGTGGCGTAATTGCATTAACAGGTGGACTGATTGGCGATCGCATCTACCCCGAACATTACAACGGGCATTTTAAGGGTGCTCCGATTCTGATGACCAACAGCCCCAACGATCCGCACGTGCCCCTGGCGCGCAGCGAAGAATCCAAACGACTGCTGGAGAAGGGTGGTGCGCGGGTGTCGCTCGACATTTACCCCAATCGTCCGCATACCATTCTGGCCGATGAATTGAAAAAGGCTTCGCTGCTGCTTACACCGTAGTTACAAACTAAGGTAACTGATCTGTGAAGTAACCTGGGCATCTGAATTTTGCCTCATTCCGCTGTGCCGCAGGCATGCCATGCTTACAGACACGCCCCGCGCATTCGGACTGGGTTGATTAAAAACGGCAACCACGAAAAAATACAAATACATTTTTATGTTAGGATTCCTTACTATATTTGGGACAGCAATAGTGCCCAACATCTATTAACAAAATCAAATCATGGAGTCAATCAAAGGGTATGACTACGGAAAAACTACGCTCGAAGCGTCACCGGTTTCACTGGAAGACCTTCGGCTGCTGAAGAAAACACTGCTATGGAGTGAAGAAGACGATCGCTATCTGAAGATGGCTGGTGATGTCTTGAAAGACCAAACCAATGACGTGCTCGATCTCTGGTATGGCTATGTAGGCGGCAACGAACACCTGGTTTATTATTTCACCAAAGGTGGTCAGCCCAATAGGGAGTACCTCACAGCGGTGAGAGCGCGCTTCGGTCAATGGATTTTAGATGTGTGCCAAAAACCGTACGATCAGAACTGGCTTAACTATCAGCATGAAATTGCCAGGCGGCACCACAGCATTAAGAAAAACAAAACAGATGGCGTAGACGCAGCGCCCATCGTGCACTATCGGTACATGGTGGCCTTCATCTACCCAATCACGGCTACCATCAAATCGTTCCTCGCCAAGAAGGGCCATGCGCCAGCCGAGGTGGAGGCCATGCACAACGCCTGGTTCAAGGCGGTTACACTCACCACTATTCTGTGGACGCATCCCTACATCCACAAAGGTGAATTTTAATTAAAAGTTGAAAAGCAGTCTCGCCTCTTGGGGCGGGCTGCTTTACTATGTCTAACTTTCTAACTTTTCCAATCAAAAAAACAACGTGTATGAAAGTAGCCGTGTGGGTTACCTACGTTACCAGAAAGAGCAACCGCCTGATGCATTTCGACATCATTGTGCCGGAATCTACCGATGAAGAGCGTGTACTCGCGTTTGGTCGCGGTTATTTTCATGTTGGTGGAAATGGCAAATGGCACCGCTACCATCGGGCGACAGATGAAAACTTGATGACTTTTCGGACATCAAAGCAGACTTTTTGAGTAACTTTGACCACGACAACTATTTAATTTAAGGAGACTTGAAAACTCATCACAAAATAATAAACGGAGATAGCAGACAAATGACGGAATTGCCTGACAACTCGGTGCATTTGGTTATTACCTCACCCCCCTATTGGCAGCTAAAGGACTACGGAACTGACAAACAAATAGGTTTTCACGATAATTACGAAAATTACATCAACAACCTGAATTTAGTTTGGAAAGAGTGCTATCGTACTCTTCACAACGGTTGCAGGTTGTGTGTAAATATAGGCGACCAATTTGCTCGTGCGGTATACTATGGTCGTTACAAAGTCATTCCAATTCGTGAAGAAATAATCAAGTTCTGCGAGAACATCGGTTTTGATTATATGGGTGCTATCATTTGGCAAAAGGTGACAACTTCCAACACAACAGGCGGTGGCGTTCAAATGGGTTCTTATCCATATCCGAGAAATGGGATTTTGAAATTAGATTACGAGTTTATTCTCGTTTTCAAAAAATTAGGCGACAGTCCGAAACCAACCAAAGAGCAGAAAGAACTTTCCAAAATGACTGCTGAAGAATGGAACACATTTTTTGCAGGTCATTGGAATTTTGCGGGAGCCAGACAAAGCGGACACATTGCAATGTTCCCAGAAGAATTACCAAGACGACTAATCAAAATGTTTTCATTTATTGGAGAAACCGTTCTTGACCCATTTGCAGGAAGCGGGACAACAGCATTAGCCGCAAAAAATGCAGACAGAAATTCTGTTGGATTTGAAATCAATCCGGAATTTATTCCAATTATTAAAGAAAAGTTGGAAGTGCATCAAAAG
>JBMOLS010000070.1:0-27348 GCA_049324055.1 Bacteroidota bacterium
TTTCAGCGAATTAGAGTATTTTTTATTAATACTGTGTTTTTACTAAACACTGTTCATATTTTTGCCGTATAAACCGTCAATTCAAAAAAAGCATGGGCGTAAAAGAGCGTAAGGAGAGAGATAAAGTGGAAATGCGCGAGCGCATCCTGAATTCTGCACACCAGCTTTTTCTGGATCGTGGCTTTGAGGAGGTCAGCATCCGCAACATTGCCGAAGCCATTGAGTACAGCCCGGCAACCATCTACCTCTACTTCAAAGACAAGAACGAAATTTTCTATGCCCTGCATGGCGAAGCGTTTAAGATGTTCAACCAGCACATGGCAGGCCTTGCACACATTGCAGATCCCTTCGATCGGTTGATTGCCATGGGCGAAGAGTACGTGCGCTTTTTCGAGGAACACCCCAAGTATTACGAGATCATGTTCCTCACCGAGTCGCCCATGGACTGCGAAGAAAACCAGGACAAGTGGCAGGAAGGCCAGAAGGCGCTTCAATTTTTAGAAAGCATTTTGGTGCAGTGCCAGGCACAAGGCCGGTTTGAGGGAATGGATCCGCAGGTGCTGGCATTCTCCATCTGGAGTTATATGCATGGTCTGTGTTCGCTCAAGTTGCGGCAACGCACCCGCTGCTATCCCGAAGGCGACCGCGACAAGATCACCCAACAATCCTTCGAGAATTTTAAAGCGATGTTATCGCGGCTGTAAAATTTTTTGAAACCATACTGAACACTGTTTATTGAATTAACAATGAAAACACAATCGCCCCTTCTCGCCCTCATCTTCGGCCTCTTGGTTCTATCGCACGAAAGTGCTGCCCAAACCATACTCGATGGCTACCTGCAAGAGGGTTTAAAAAACAACCTGCAGTTGAAGCAGGAAACACTTCAGTACGACAGAAGCGTGGAAGGTTTGCAGGCTGCACGCGCGCTGTTTATGCCGCAAGTGGGCGTTAACGCCAATTATACGCTGGCGGATGGAGGCCGCAGCATTCAGTTTCCGGTAGGCGACTTGCTCAACCCGGTATATGCCACGCTTAACCAGCTCACCGACTCGCAGCAGTTTCCCCAGATTGCCAATGTAAACGAGCAATTTCTGCCCAACAATTTCCACGACACCAAGCTGCGCGTTATCCAACCGCTTTTCAACCCCGACATCTATTTTAACTACAAGGCGCAGAAAGAATTGATTACGGTGCAGAAGGCGCAAAGAGATGCCTACGAAAACGAATTGAAGTTCAACATTACAAATGCTTACTACCAATACCTGCAAAGCGAAGAAGTGCTGAAGGTGCTGCAACAAACTGAAGTGCTGCTGCAAGAGCTGGTGCGGGTTAACCAAAAGCTGGTGCAACATCAGAAGGCCACCCGCGATGTGTTGTTGAGTGCCGAATACGAACTCAACAAAGTAGAACAACAACAGGCCGAGGCCGTGAAGAACCGTGAAAACGCACGCGCCTATTTTAATTTTTTACTGAACCGCGACCTGCAGGCCGAAGTGCTGACCGATAGTTTGCTGTTGGGGCAACTCCAAAATCGGTACGACCTGAATTCGCTCAAAGCGGATGCGTTGGCCAGTCGGCAGGAGCTCAGGCAGGCGCAAAGCGGTTTATTGGCCTCGCACCACATGGTTGAGCTGAACAAATCTTCCGCACTACTACCCAAGCTGAATGTAGTGGGCGATGTAGGCTACCAAGGGTTTGAATACAAGTTCAACAACGACCAGCAATACTGGCTTGTGCAGTTCAGCCTCAGTTGGGATTTGTTTAAAGGTGGCGAAAGACGGGCACGCACGCAGCAGGCCCGCATCGACTACCTGATGGCCGAAAACAAAATGGAGCAGTTGCGAAAACAGATTGAGTGGCAGGTGATCCAGGCCTTCCATGAGTACGAGGCAGCCGTGCAGGCATACGTTACCGCCCAAAGTGGCGTAAAAAGCGCGGAGAAAAACTTTCAGATTGTACGCGCCCGCTACCAGGAGGGGCAGGCATTGCAGTTAGAATACCTCGATGCGCAGAACCAATTCACTACCTCGCAATTAATGAAGTCCCTTCGTCAGTTCGACTTACTGCGTGCCGAAGCGCAATTGCAAAAGATGACAGCCCAACTCTGAAAATAATTAAAGACAACAAACACCCCCCTTATGAAAAAGGTCGTTTTTACGCTGCTTGTTCCAGTAGTGATGGCAGCCGTACTGTTTACCTGCAGCCAACAGAACAAAGAGGCCGATACGGCAGATGTCCCGCTGGATGAGGCTGCGGTGGCCGTTCGCCTTTCGCCAGTAACCGAAGGCCAGTACCATTTGCCCGTGGTAAGCCATGGCATCGTCAGCACCGGTACCGAATCGAGACTGGGCTTTAAAATTGGTGGCGTGGTGGCAAAGGTGAATGTAGAAGAAGGCGCCAGTGTGGTGAAGGGCCAACTACTGGCCTCGTTAAATCTGACAGAAATAGATGCACAGGTGGCGCAGGCGCGCAATAATTTTGAAAAAACCCAACGCGACTGGGAGCGTGTGCAACGATTGTATGCTGATTCGGCCGCCACGCTGGAGCAGTGGCAAAACGCGCAGACCGCGTTTCAGGTGGCGAAGGAAACTTTAGAGGCGGCCACGTTCAATCGCCACTATGCGTCTATCCGCGCCACCACCAGCGGTAAGGTAATCCGCAAGTTGGTGAACGAAGGGGAACTGGTGGCACCCGGCACGCCCGTGCTGGTGATCAATGCAGCCGCAGAAAACGACTGGGTCGTTCGCGTGGGTTTGCCCGATGTAGACTGGGTGAGGGTAAAGCTGGGTGATAAGGCATCCATTACAACCGATGCGCACCGCGATAAACATTTGGAAGGAGAAGTGACCCTGATTGGCGAGGGAGCCGACCCCATGAGTGGTTTGTACACCGTAGAAGTAAAAGTGAACCCTGCGGCTACACGCCTGGCTTCGGGGCTGGTGGCGCGCGTGGAAATCACACCGTCTGAGGTGCAACCGTTAAAGAGCATACCCATTGAGGCGTTGGTAGAGGGCACGGGGAACCAGGCGTTTGTTTTTGTAGTACAACCCGACCAAAAGAGTGTGAAGAAGCTACCCGTCACCATCGCTTACCTTACCAACCAGGAAGCTCGCATAGTCAGCGGCCTGGAGAATGTGCACCAGGTAGTAACGGGCGGCTCTGCCTTTCTTACCGAATATGCGACCGTGAAAGTGATGCAGTAACCAGCTCTGATCGAGAATTAAAATTTTAGGCGAAAAAATACCATACATATTCGGCACCAAAGCGTGTTACTCGAGCCTGGATATTTCATGTGCCCTTTTAAAACAGAACGATTATCAAAAGAATATTCATGCCCCATGAGCATCCACAAGGATAATGGTGCCCGGACAGGTATTAAAAAAATAAAATTTAACCCATGAAAATTGCTGAGTTCTCAGTGAAAAACTATCAGTTTACCCTGATTGTTTTTGTTTTGTTAATGGCACTAGGATTGAACTCTTTGTTCAATATGCCAAGGGGGGAAGACCCGGAAACAGATGCTCCGTCTTTTTCGGTGGTGGTAGTATACCCCGGCACCAGCCCCGCAGACATGGAGCAGTTGGTGCTCGACCCGATGGAGAAGCGCTTCAGCGAGTTAGACGACATCAAAAGAATTATTTCGGATGTGAATGATGGACTGGCTGTGGTGCGCGTGGATTATAAACACGAAAACGATCCGGAAACCAAATACCAGGAAATCGTTCGCGAGGTAAATGCTTTGCGGGGCGAGTTACCCTCAGACGTTTTCGCAATAAAAATTTTACGTTTCTCCTCTACCGATGTAAACATTCTGCAAGTGGCACTGGTATCGGAAACGGCTCCTTACAGTGAATTGGAAAAACAGATAGAAAAACTGGAAGACGGACTGGAGAAAATAAAGGGGCTCAAGAAAATTGAAACGCATGGCTATCCGGAACAGCAAGTGCGCGTATCGTTGAATCTGGAAAAAATGGCACTGCAGCGCATACCTGTAAATGCAGTATTTGGCGCGTTGCAAAGCGAAAATGTAAATATACCAGGAGGCAGCGTGCAACTGAACACACGCAAATTCAATGTAAAGACCAGTGGCGAATACAAAAGCATCGATGAAATCCGGAATACCATTGTGTATGCAACAGGGGGGCGCACCGTTTTTCTGAAAGACATTGCCGATGTGGAGAAAGGCTACCAGGACGAAACGCACCTGACCAGACTGAACGGGTACCGGGCCGTGTTGTTGACAGCCAGCCAAAAAGACGGCCAGAATATTTTTAAAGTCTCCGAACAGATTGCCCCCGCGCTCGACAAGTTTGAAGCAGAGCTTCCCGATGACATGAAGCTGGTGCGCAACTTCCAGCAGGCCGAAAGTGTTTCGAAAAGACTCAGCAGGTTTTCCACCGACTTCCTCATTGCCATCTTGTTGGTATCCATCACGTTGCTTCCGCTGGGTACACGCGCAGCCATTGTGGTGATGATTTCGATACCGCTCTCCATCTTCACCGGCCTCTTTCTGCTGGACTTCACGGGTTATTCCATCAACCAATTGAGCATTGTAGGTTTAATTGTGGCGCTCGGAATTCTGGTAGACGACTCGATTGTGGTCATTGAAAATATTGAACGCTACCTCCGCGCGGGCAAAGGGAAAAAGGAAGCGGCCATCGAGGCAACGAAACAAATTGGCTTGGCGGTGTTGGGCTGTACGGCTACGCTGATACTTGCTTTCCTTCCCCTGGTGTTTTTGCCAGAGCAGGCGGGCGATTTTATACGCAGTCTGCCCATGGCCGTGATCTTTACCGTGCTGGCTTCTTTGTTTGTATCGCTTACCATTGTGCCGTTCTTGTCGAGCCGGATTTTGAAGAACCACAGCAACCCCGAGGGGAATATCTTTTTGCGCGCCTTGAAAAAAATAATCAGCGGAAGCTATACGCGCGTATTACATTGGTCGCTGGCGCACCCGGTGGCTACCTTGGTGGTAGCGCTGGTGTTGTTTGTAGGCAGTCTCGCCCTTTTTCCGGTGGTGGGATTCAGCTTGTTTCCCAAATCAGAAAAACCCCAGTTTCTTATAAATATTGAGACGCCCAATGGCACCAGTCTGCAGGAGACCGACCGCGTGGCACGTTACGTGGAGGCTGAGTTGAAGAAAGAGAAAGACATCACCTACTTTACCACCAATGTGGGAAAAGGCAACCCCCGCATCTACTACAATGTCATCTCGCGGAGCGAGGCTACCAACTTTGCCCAGTTTTACGTTCAGTTAAACGGGTTGAGCCCGGAAGAAAAGACAGCCATGATCGACCGCCTGCGCGATCAGTTTTATTTCTACCCGAATGCCAAGATCGAAGTGAAAGACTTTGAACAAGGGCCACCGTTGGAGGCACCGGTAGCCATTCGCATCTTTGGCGAAAACCTGGATTCGCTCAGAAGTTTGTCGCTGCAGGTAGAACAAATATTAAAGAGAACACCCGGCACCATCTACATCAACAATCCACTGGCCAGCCAACAAACCGATTTAAGGGTGCACATCAACAAAGGCAAAGCAGGTTTGCTGGGCGTGCCCATTGGTGAAATCGACCGGTCCATTCGGCTGGGTATTGCAGGCCTGGCCATGGGCACTTTTTCTCCGGTAGAAGGCGAAGATGAAGTATCGATACAGGTAACGGTGCCACACGGTAAACTGGCCACGTTAGATGTGTTCGACAAAATTTATGTTACCTCACTTTCGGGTCAGGCCATTCCGCTGAAGCAATTGGCACGCATCGAGTTCGAAACCTCGCCCAACCTCATCCGGCACTACGACAAGGCCCGTTATGCTACGGTAACGGCTTTCGTAAAGAGTGGTTATTTGTACGAAGATGTTAATAAAGAAGTCATTGCACAGCTCGACCAGTTTCAATTTCCCAAAGACTATTATTATGTGGCGGCAGGCGAGTTGGAGAATAAGCAAGAATCTTTTGGTGGCATTGAAACCATTATCCTCATCACCGTTTTTGGATTCATTGCAGTGTTGGTTTTGGAGTTTGGAACATTTAAAAGCACGTTGATTGTACTGTCGGTTATTCCGTTGGGTATTATTGGTGCCATTACCATGCTGTTGATAACAGGAAACCCTATGTCTTTTGTGGCGGTAATCGGCTTGATAGCATTGGTGGGCATTGAAGTGAAAAACTCCATTTTACTGGTGGATTTCACGAACCAGTTGCGCGAGCGGGGCGTGCCCTTAAACGAGGCGATTGAAAAAGCGGGCGAGATACGTTTTGTGCCTATTGTGCTTACTTCGCTCACAGCTATTGGTGGATTGATACCTTTGGCTATTGAAGCCAATCCGTTGTACTCACCCCTGGCGCTGGTTTTGATTGGCGGGTTGATCAGCTCTACTTTGCTATCGCGGTTGGTTACACCGGTTATGTATAAGCTGTTGCCGCCACGCGTGGTGGTAGTGGGCGAACAACCGGGCGATATCCCGTTGCATTAGAAGATATCAGGCGCCAGACAGGTGTTGACTGCGGCAACAAACCGTTACGCGCCTTTGTGATTATTTTGATACGATCTCACCAATTGCGTGAAGGCTGGTAAAAAATGTAAGTTCGTACCATGAGGAAAGATCGGTTTTCAGAACATTCGCGTGCCTATGCTGCCTTTCGGCCTACTTATAGCAGGGAGTTGTACCAGTTTCTGTTGGGATTGGTGGAATCGCGGCAACTGGCTTGGGATGTGGGTTGTGGCAACGGGCAGGTTGCTTTCGATCTGGCTGCCTACTTTGATCGGGTAATAGCCACCGATATGAGCGCCAAACAATTACAGAACGCCAGGCAGGCAGCGAACCTGTTTTATCAAGTTGCGCCTGCGGAGGAAAGCGGTCTCGATACAGGCGTGGCAGACCTGATAACTGTGGGGCAAGCCCTGCACTGGTTCGATACTGAAAGATTTTTTCAAGAGGTAAAACGCGTAGCCAAACCCCATGCTGTGGTGGCTGCATGGGGTTATGGATTGCTGCATATCCACCCGCAGATCGATACCAGGGTGCACAACTTTTATACGGAGAAAGTAGGTTCTTATTGGGATGCGGAAAGGCGCTGGGTGGACGAGGCATATCAACGTATTCGCTTCCCGTTCGCTGAAATTCAGGCGCCTTCCTTTTCACTTCACTTCGAGTGGACGAGGGAAGAGCTTTTCGGTTACCTCTCCACCTGGTCGGCCGTGCGTAAGTACATGGCTGCTCATCAGCAAAACCCCGTTGAGCAGCTCATGCAAGAGCTGGATGATTATTGGCACGAAGAGAAGATGCCGGTTCGCTTTCCCGTGTTTATGCGCGTGGGCCGGGTGTTGAAGTAGGCCTTAGTTTCTGGTTATATCGAAAAACAGGCCGGCACGCATGCTCATATTTGGTTTCAGGAAAGGATTTCCGGCCACCCAGCCGCTGCTCTTTGCTTCTGCTTCCGCGTAGGCGCTGAACTGTTTGCTAACCGGGTAGTAAACACGAAACTGCACCAGCCCACCTGCCTTTCCGTTTGTTGCATAAAAACTTTCGTTATCGGGCTGAACCCACACCATGGCGCGGCTGTGCAACGGAATAACTTTGTTGAGCAAGTTGAGTTTAAGAAATTGTTGTTCCACCTCCAGACCCGGATAGGTGCGGTTCTTGTTATGGAAGGTGTGTAAACCTATCAACATATTTTTACCACGGTGGTTAATGAAAAAATCTGCATTGAGATTATACCCGAACGAAGTGAGGTAGTGCCGCATGGCAAAGTTGAAGCGGCCGTTGTCGTTGAGGCGAATGGCATGAATACCCACCATAAACGGAGAAAGAAAATTGAGGTATTGTAGTTGCCCCATGCGGGTGAGGTAAGCATCTTCTTCGGCCGTTAGCTTGCTCCTCTTGATGGCACGGTCGATACCGATCCCGTTAGGATGGGTGCCCCTCGCTTCGTACGGCTCGTTGGGACGAAACATGTCGTACACCCAAGGCGTAAAATCCCAACCTGCGAAATCACGGGCGTCAACGACTTTCCCATAATAGTTCATGGTGTCTATGCTGCGGTCGTAATGCTGCTTGCGGAATTGATTTACATAATCTGCAGCCTGTTTGGTAATCAATATGTTCATGGCAATGTTGGCATAGTCGGTATCCGAAAAGAAATTGTCTTTCTGCATGTTGCGCACCAGCATAAGTTGCGATTCGATGCCGGCAGCAAAGGTGCGTACCAGGCCAACGGGGTCTGTGGCCTTGAAGTAGGCCAGGTCTTCATCGCGCACGCGCGTAACAGACCCGCTTGGAATATCGCCACCTACCAAACGATAATAGGTATCATCGAAGCTGGAAATGCCACGCATGGTCAGTCCGTTGCGGTGAAACTCCTCGTGGTTCCATACAGGCGAAAACACCATGAGTTTGTAGGCCAGCAATAAATCAATGCCGGCCGCAGTTCCGTTGGCCGCCAACCGGTTCAAAAATTTCTTCTTGCGGGTGGTAGGCGCAATTTTTTTGTTCCAAAAAACATTATTGAAGTAATAGTTTGTGGCATGCAGGTTTTTGGTCATGGCCAGCGATTGTGCCATCGAGGGACTTTCCAGGCTGCGAAAGTAGTCTGCCCAGGTAGCCTGCAACGGTTCGCTGGCCGGCAGGTTATGATGTTTGCGGTGAGCCATCTGCGCGGCATGGTGCAGGTAGGGGGCATCAATAACCGGGAAATCAAGCAGCAGCCGTTCTGAGAAATTTTGGCTTTGAGCCAGACCCAGTGAGGCCAACAGCACACAAATAAAGAGAGGGTAACGTACAGGTGTTTTCATTTTTCGGGATGACTTGGTTCTGATAACAGACAGCCATTTACGAAAAATGTGCGCGGAGGTTGAGCGGAAAAGTGCGCTTTGCGTGGCATTAAGCCACTTTTTTCCTTGAAGTCAGGCGAAAATCGGCTGAAGTCAGGTGGCTTTCAACCAGGTCTTAAAGTCGGGTGCGCGCTTTTGGCTGATGGACAGTACGCGGCCTTCCGGAAAGCGCAGTTGTAAGTCGATTTTGCCCGAACGATTTACCTGAAACGGGCCACAAGCATTTCGGTTGACGATGCCCTGCCGGTTGGCCCGGAAAAAAAGTTCAGTGTCCAAGGCGGTAAAGGTTTCATCCAAACTTTCTGAAATGATGAACTGGCGCCCATCGAAAGCAAATACAACGGCAAAATCGCCTTCTTTTAGAATGCAGGCCACTTCGCTTAGCTGAACGGGCACCTTCAAATCGCCCTGACTTAAGATCAGCGTCTTTTTTTTCTCAGGCCCTGGTGGTGCCGCTGCAGGTTTGGCAGTTTGCGAAAGCAGGGTAAGGATAGTTAGCACCAGGTTGATGGCGACAATGATGACAACGGAAACAGGGTATTCGTAGTAGAAAAATGAAGTTTCTTCTATTCGGTAATGCAGCACCCCTTCCAGGTAGGCATACGCCAGCGCGAGTGAAAGCAACGCGGGCAGCAGCACACCCGTTAACAGGTGCAGGCCCATGCTTTTGGTGCCATGGCTTCGCAAAGGGTATTTTGTTTCCACCCACCGGTGTGCTACCACCAGGTAATAGATCACCACAAAATGAATAAGCGAAACGAAAAATAAATCCGGATAAAATCGGGCATCCAGAAAAAGTGCCGGAATGTCGGTTTGGCCCAATGAAATAATGAAGAAGCCCAGCAACACGCTGGCCGCGGCCACATACCAACTATCTTTTCCTAACCACCATTTCATCTGTTTTCTAAAGTATTACTAACCTCATCTGCCCGCACAGTAGCCTCTTGTTGGTGCCTGGGTGGGGTCTTACGGCTATGGTGGGCAAAATTTGCTGAACGGAGAATGTACATAGGCGGTTTCGCAGCTATTTGTTAATCCAGACTTTGTTCAATTTTAAGCAACTTATTGCCGGTGTTGTTACGGGTCTTTTTGAATAACCTTAGAATAACCTTGCCGTTAGCCTGTTCAGTTTGGGTAAATCAGCTTTCTCGCTGGGGCCTGGAAGTCATTTCCAAAAATGGAAGCAACGCAACAAGCAGTGGTAATTTTCGAATTCAACCTTTTTTCCACTGCCAATAAAAATAGGGAAAAATAGGAAGTGGAAACGTTTGTTTAGCATCTACGTCTGGAAAGTAACCATTAATGGCTACACATTCAATTCGCAAATTCCTCAACACTCCGTGCTTATTTTTAAAAAAAGGGGCAACCCTGAATCCGTAAGTAAGTTGAATTTTCCTTGGCACATTCTCTAAAAAGCTGAGTGTAGATCCATAATTGTAGGCTGCGTGATAACTAATCCATTTAGAGGGTCTGTAGTCAACACCGATGGCATAGTTGGGGTTCCAACTCTTGCCGATCGCTTTTGTTTGAAAATTGTTTGGCTCGTTGTTTTGTAAAATCAATTCATGGATATAGTCAACCCCCAGCGAAAGGTTCACAAAAAACACTTCTTTGATTTGGTAACTTATACTTGGTTTAAAGTGAAAATAAGAACCATTCTCCCATACCGTTACAGAAGGGGTTTTAAACCGTTGCAAGGTATCCCAGAAGTGTACGAACATCGTTTCAACGCCTACGGTTGGTATTAGTCCTTTCTGTGTGTTGAAACGGTACCGTAAATTTATACTTGGAATCGGCTTTTTGAGCTCTGTGAATACTCCGTACAGCCAGGGCAGCAAGTCCAGCTGTGCCGTCAACTTGTCAGTGATGCCATAAAATGCCCAACTCGGGAAAGGCAAAGTCTGAATTGACTGCGCGTATATCCACTCTCCTTTTTTGAGGGTATAGGGCGTCACGCAGTCAACCGGATGTAAATAGACATCATCATCCAGCGGGTTTTGTTTTGGCAATGTATCAGATGTTTGTGCGTCAGCGCTGCGCGCCAGTATGACTATTGTTATCGCGATCAAAAAAAGTAAGCGTCTCATTTTGATGTAGCTTAATAAGAGTTGTTTCGGAAGTCATCTCGAAAATACCACAGTTCATTGCGCACGAGGGGAAGGAATTTTCTATTTGAGCTAAAAGTACGATTGCCGCGGTCGTTCCTCCGTAGTAATGCCGGCTGCTATCATTTTTGATGATGGGTTCTTGTACAGCTTTGGTTTTGTTTAATGCAACATTTTATTCACGGCCGACTCTCGGTCTACTCATATAGAAAAGGTTCGTTACCCTCGGCTAGTTTTCGCACATTTTCCAGCACCTGGGTCATGTACATTTTATAAAATACTTTTGCAAAAAGCCATTGAAAAGGAATGAAAAGTATTCCCTTTCCGTGAATGGTGTAGTCGTAGTTAATTTGTATCTTATTTGCAGCAAGTTCTGTTGTTGTCCATTCAAAGGTGAATTGCCATATATTGAGCATCCAAGACTTAAAATTCCCGACCTCCACTTTCCAATACTTGTTTTCGATTCTCTCCAGGACTTTATCAGTTGAAACTTCGCCTCCTTTAAAGGTGAGTGACTTACCTGCGTAGATATTCTTAATTGAACCTACTTTGCCCCAGCCCTCGTCATTGGTTGTTTTTATAACCTTTGGCATTAACCCAAATCCGGTATGAACTTTTGTAACATCGCAAAGTATGGGCGCTTTAAAAGCCCTTTCGAGTGAGCAGTTGTAGATGGTTTTGGTGTGTATTTTGAAGTTCATCTTATTTGTACATGGTTCGGTGCGTATCAGTCTGGCTGTATTAACCCGTAGTAACTTGTTGTTTTAAATGGACAAGTTGCTCAGATGCTGGCGGATGTGTGACGATGGCAGATGATATTTTGTATGCGGGAAATCGATTTTTTGAATGCAAGTTTTTGACTTTTTTGCCTCTACCGTTGCAAATATCTGAACTACAACTATAGATGATTTTCAGGTTACCCTATTTTTTTCGTTGTTTACCCACGGCCTTAGCATTCAGCAAGTGCTGAAGCAAGTTGGTAACAGATTTTTGGTTAAGACCCGTCATATTCGATATTTCAATACGGTTTAAATCTGCGCCACGTAACACACCCTACAGGCCCCAAACAAAAAGCCCACTCTGACTTACGCAGAACAGGGCTTATTTGTTTTATCGGGATGACCGGATTGAGTTCGAACCATTTGCATTCCGACTTAAAGCTTCTCTACAGATTATCAGCCACTTACAATAATTTCAAACAATTGAAGTTGATTTGCAACTGCGCAGTTTCATATTTCATAATTTGCTTAAATACTTAACCATAAATTCAAATACTTGTATTAGAGTTTTGGCCGATCCAAACCAGATCAAGGAATACCGGGAAAAGGTCAAAAGGTTGATGAGTCGATGGATGTCGTGGCCAACGCCCTGATCATCTAAAATCATTCACAATCCTTTACAATCGTTGCATTAACGTTCCTGCTTACGTTCATATCAGCAACAGTTATAAAAAATAAAACCCGGAGCAATGCAGGAGGTTGAGGATATGTTCAAAGGATGATTTCTAAACTTCCACCCAAATTCTTTCAGCAACCTGATGGCTCAGTATCGTTTCCTTTTTTGATTTATGGACGATAGTGATCGAGCCATCAAACAATTCCTTCTTTTTTACCATAATGTTATCACCGATCTGCAGCCCTTTCGAATTAAGATGATCAAGAAACGATTTTTCGTCATTGGCAACTCCACTGATTTTTGCGATACTTCCTTCTTTTATCTGGCTAAGTGATATTCGGTTTTTTGACGTGACCTTACCATTCACGTCCGGTATAGGCTCACCATGCGGATCTGCTTTTGGATACCCGAGTATTTCATCTATCCGGTTATAAAATCTCTCTGAATTAACATGCTCAAGCTGCTCCGCAATGTCATGCACTTCTTCCCAGCCCAATCCCACAACTTTTACAAGAAACAGTTCAGCGAGCCTGTGCTTGCGGATTATCGACAAAGCTTCTTTTTTGCCCTTTTCAGTCAGCTTAATGCCTTGATACGGGGCATACGCCACAAGCTTTTTTGCCGCCAGCTTCTTAACCATGCTGTTGACTGTAGGAAGCTTAACATTCAGCTTTTTAGCCATGTCAGATACGTATACTTCACCGGCCTCCAGGGATAAGCTGTATATGGATTTAATGTAATTCTCCTCGGTTAAAGACCCCATTTCCTCGATTTTAATGAAAATTTACGCACAAAAATTAAATTCTTCAAATAAATATGTTAGACACTTCTAACTTTTTAATTTTACGAGCCGTATAAAAGTACCATGAAAGCCATATTGACAATATTCTTCTGCGCGCTTGCCGGTTTTCTCATTCCAGGATGCGAAAACTTTGAACCAGCAGCGCCAAACGATCATGATCTTCTGGATGGGCCAGTCGATGGTCTTAGTGAGTCGGAAAACATTCGGTTTTTCCGTGGTGACGTTGCTTTCAATGGCGAGATATTCACGCCTGAGATAGGTTTAGGGCCACTATTCGTTGCCAATTCATGCGGTAGCTGCCATCCCGGTGATGGAAAGGGCCACCCTTTTACCACACTTACAAGGTTTGGACAAACTGATGACACAGGCAATCAATACAAACACATGGGTGGCCCACAACTTCAGAATCGTGCTATCCCTGGATTTACTCCAGAGCAATTACCCGCAGGTGTTGGGTTCTCGAAGCTTACCCCCCCTGCCAATACTGGACTTGGATTTATTGATGCCGTAAGTGATGCAGATATTCTCGCATGGGCAGACCCTGATGATAGCAATGGTGATGGTATAAGCGGAGTTCCGAATTGGGTTTCAAAGAAAGAGTATCTTTTTGCCCGTGCCGGAACGGTTGAGGTTAACGAAAAATACATTGGACGATTTGGAAAAAAAGGTGCCGTCTATGATTTACACCAGCAAACTGCACAAGCTTACAATGAAGATATGGGGATCACATCAACCTATGAGCCATTCGATACGCATACAGGATTAGCAATTGACCCGGAGGTTAGTGATCAGACAATACTGGATGTTGTATTCTATCTCAAGACCCTTAAAGCACCAATTCCGAGAAATACCAATCAAAACGAAGTTGTTTTGGGCAAAGGAATATTTAATGAAATAGGTTGTGCAAAGTGCCATCGTCCTGAAATGAAAACAGGTACTTCTTCTATCGCAGCGTTATCCAACAAAACATTTTACCCGTACACTGATCTCTTACTGCACGACATGGGGCAAGGGCTTGATGATGGTTATACGGAAGGTTCAGCCAGAACGTCTGAATGGAAAACACCTGCTTTGTGGGGCTTGGGTTTATCAAAATTTTCGCAAGGCGGAGGATACTTTTTACTTCATGATGGAAGGGCAAGAAGCATCGAGGAAGCAATTATCCTTCATGGCGGTGAGGGTCAGCAAAGCAGGGAGAATTATCAATTGTTATCAGATACGGATAAAAGAAATCTTATCCGGTTTCTGGAAAGTCTTTAGTGCTATGGATAGAAGAAGCTTTACCAAATCCTGTATAATCTGTCTTGGCGGTGCAATGGTAGCTCCGGTTTTATCAAGCTGTCAGTCGACCCATTATGCTACCGGAACAATTGAGCCCAATGGCCTGTCAATTCCGAAATCAGAATTTACATACTTAAAAAAGGATAAACCGGTGATCCGGGAATATATCATCGTAAGAAATGATAAGCTTGAATTCCCGATTTATTTATATCGTTTTGCTGACAACGAATACTCTGCTTTGTTGATGAAATGTACGCACCAGGGTAATGAGCTTCAGGCATCGGGCGATCATTTGAGCTGTTTAGCGCATGGAAGTGAATTCAATAATAAGGGTGTTGTCGCCCAAGGACCGGCAGAAAATAACCTGCGTTCCTTTAAAGTCACCTCGGATAATGAAAAAATATTTATCGACCTCCGACCATGAAAAATTTTACACTTTCCCTGATTACAATTTTCCTGATGGTAAGCAGTTCTTCACTCGCTCAAATTGATAGCACCTTGATAAGAAGAAGCGAAAAAGATACCACGGGGTTAAAGCTCAATATGGATGCTGTTTACAATCGTCCGTTTTTATCGATGGGTAAATTACCTGTGGCCGTTGGAGGTTATGTTGAAGCAAATTGGCAGCATCTAGGAACGGATGGAATCACTGAAGGGCATCAGTTTCAAATGAGAAGATTGACCTTGTTCGTAGCATCGAGCATTTACAAACGAATCAAGTTCCTTTCCGAAATTGAATTCGAAGATGGCACTAAAGAAATTAACATCGAGTTTGCATCTCTCGATATTGAATTTCATCCGCTTTTCAATTTGCGCGGAGGGATCGTTATGAATCCAATAGGTGCTTTCAACCAAAATCATGACGGCCCCAAGTGGGAATTTATAGACAGACCGGTTTCAGCTACTCAAATGCTTCCCGCAACATGGAGCAACGTTGGGTTTGGTATTTATGGAAAGCTGTATCGGAATAATTGGGTCTATGCTTATGAAGCATACCTGACCAACGGATTTGATGACCAGATCATCAGCAACTCCGAAAACAAAACATTTCTTCCGGCTTCAAAAGCAAATCCTGATCGGTTTGAAGAAAGCTTCAACGGTGTTCCACTCGTAACTGCAAAGGCAGCTATAAGAAACAGAAACATTGGCGAATTAGGTTTGTCGTACATGGGAGGAGTTTATAATAAGTTTCAGGAGGATGGCCTGACCTTCGATGAGAAAAGAGAAATTCAGGTTCTGGCGTTGGATTTCAATACCACTATGCCTATAACACAAACCTGGATAAATGCGGAATGGGCATGGGTAAATGTGGATGTCCCGGAAACATACAGTCAGCAATTTGGCAGAAAGCAAGCTGGCGGTTTTATTGATGTAGTTCAGCCGATTGTAAGACGGAGCGTTTTTGGTTTTGAAAGATCAGTTATTAACGCTGCCTTCAGAACAGAATATGTGGATTGGAATATTGGCAGGTTCAATGAAACCGGAACTAACATCAGTGAAGATTTTGTATCGATAATGCCGGGACTTAGCTGGAGGCCAACTACGCAAACTGTTATAAGGTTAAACTACCGGTATAGCTGGCAAACCGACATTTTAGGGAATGAGCCTTCAAAAACGGCTGGTTTCCAGTTTGGATTTTCATCGTATTTTTAAACAAAAACCACTTTTGCAACCCTTTTGCACTCATTATAAATGTAATTTCGAGCCGTGAAATTCTTCAACTTCATATTCGCATTATACATAGGTTTCGTTGCCTGCTATCCGTGCAGTGATGAGACCACATGCGTTGACGAAGTCCGTACCGGAACCGAGATTACAATTTCTAATCACAAACATTATCCAAACGAGGTTGACCTCTGTTCGCCTTTTTGTATTTGCAGTTGCTGCAGTGCGCAGATCGCTCAACCTGAGTACTTTCAGTTTCAGGTTTATACTCCAGGATTTCCTGATACGAATTCGGCTCTAACATCTCATTTTATTAAATCAGTTTCGTACTCTATCTGGCAGCCTCCGAAGCTGGTCTAATTCGCAGGATTACTATGTCCGCATCATTCTGATTTAATCATCACTGTAATTTTTTCAAATACTCAATGCTGTGTTTAGGCTATTGGCATAGCTGCATTACACAAAAGCACTAATACTTTATGTTAGATAAGATTATTTATTATTCGATAAAAAATAAGCTGGTTGTCGGATTGTTTACGGTTGCCGTGATCATTTGGGGCGCGTACTCGATCACAAGACTGCCCATTGATGCAGTACCTGATATAACTAATAATCAGGTACAAATCATCACGGCTGCACCTTCTCAATCGGCTCTTGATATTGAAAGGTTAGTTACGTTTCCCGTTGAGCAAACAATGGCAACCATTCCTGATATAGAAGAAATCAGGAGCTTTTCACGATTTGGGCTTTCCGTTGTAACTATCGTCTTCCATAATAATGTTGATGTGTATTGGGCACGTCAGCAAGTGAATGAAAGATTAACAGTAGCATCAAGTCAAATCCCGCCAGGTGTTGGTACTCCTGAGATGGCTCCAGTAACTACAGGGCTTGGGGAAATCTATCAATACATTGTCCGGGCTGAGAAGGGGTTTGAAAAGAAGTATGACGCGATGGAACTTCGAAGCATTCAGGATTGGATAGTGCGAAGGCAGTTGCTCGGAATTCCAGGAGTTGCCGATGTTGCAAGCTTCGGAGGCTACTTGAAGCAATATGAAATTGCAATTGATCCTGATAAGCTCCGCAGCTACAATCTAAGCATTGCGGAAGTTTTCGGAGCGTTAGAAAAAAATAATCAAAACACCGGTGGAGCATACATAGACAAAAACCCTACGGCATATTTTATACGCAGCGAAGGCCTCATAGATTCTGTAGACGATATCGAGAAAATTGTTGTGACAAATACAGAAGGCGGAATGCCTGTTCTGATCAGGAACATAGCTAATGTCAGGTTTGGATTTGCCACGCGGTACGGGGCCATGACATACAACAATGAAGGTGAGGTCGTAGGCGCCATCGTATTGATGCTGAAAGGTGAAAACTCCAGCGCAGTTGTTAAACGTGTGAAAGAAAAGATGGAGCAGATCCAGAAGTCGCTGCCGGAGGGAGTTACTATTGAAGCATTTTTAGATAGAAGTGATTTAGTTGGACGCGCGATTGGCACAGTAAAGAAGAACCTGATAGAGGGCGCATTGATAGTCATTGCAGTTCTTGTATTGTTCCTGGGAAACCTCCGCGCAGGTTTGATCGTGGCTTCGGTCATTCCATTAGCAATGCTATTTGCTGTTTCTCTCATGCACGTGTTTGGTGTGTCAGGAAACCTGATGAGCCTGGGTGCAATAGATTTTGGGCTAATTGTCGATGGAGCCGTGATTATTGTAGAAGCTACGATGCACCATGTAGGTGTAAGAAGGATTACGCAACGCTTAACTCAGGAGGAAATGGATTTGGAGGTCTATCAATCAGCCTCGAAAATAAGGACTTCCGCAGCGTTCGGTGAGATCATAATTCTGATTGTCTATCTGCCGATACTCGCTCTTGTTGGTGTGGAAGGAAAGATGTTCAAGCCAATGGCACAAACAGTAAGCTTTGCAATTCTAGGCGCATTCATTTTATCACTTACTTATATCCCGATGATGTCTGCGTTATTTCTTAGCAAGAATCCAGCACATAAAAGAAATTTCTCAGACAAGATGATGGATTTCTTCAATCGAAAATACGCTCCTATCATAAAAGGTGCATTGCGCCATAAGTTGATAATCATTGTTTCGTCCGTTGTACTCCTTATTATCAGCCTTTTTATTCTTACAAGAATGGGTGGAGAGTTTCTTCCGACCCTCGAAGAAGGTGACTTTGCCGTAGAGACACGAGTGCTCACCGGTAGCAGCTTGTCGTACACAATTGAAGCCTCAACGAAGGCAGCAGACGTTTTGCTAAAAGAATTTCCGGATGAGGTAAAGGAAGTGGTTGGCAAAATTGGATCATCCGAAATTCCTACAGACCCAATGCCCATTGAAGCTTGCGACCTGATGGTAATTTTAAAACCTAAAGAAGATTGGACAAAAGCCAAAGGGCGAGAGGAGCTTGCAGAAAAAATGATGGAGGCACTCGAAGTAGTACCGGGAGTGTCATTCAGTTTTCTTCAACCAATACAAATGAGGTTTAATGAACTCATTAGTGGAGTAAAGCAGGACGTTGCTGTTAAAATATTTGGTGAAGACCTGGGTGTTCTTACTGACTTATCTCGAAAGGTTGGAAAAATAGTAGGCACGGTTGAGGGCACAAGAGATTTGTATGTAGAAGAAGTGACAGGGTTGCCGCAAATTGTAGTCAGTATAAATCGTGATGAGGTAGCAAAATACGGACTTAACATTGAGGATATCAATCAGACAATTAATACTGCCTTCGCAGGTCAGTCTGCCGGATTAGTATTTGAGAATGAAAGACGATATGACCTTACCGTTCGGCTTACCAATCAAAGCCGCCAGGGAATTGAAGACGTGAGGAATTTATTTGTCACTTCTCCAACAAACCAACAAATCCCGCTCAAGCAATTAGCTGAGATTGAATTTAAGATCGGACCGAACCAAATTCAGCGTGAGGATGCCAAGCGCAGAATTATTGTGGGCTTCAATGTGAGGGGGCGTGATATTGCAAGTGTTGTTGAAGAAATACAGCAGAAGATAGAATCTGAAGTGGATTTCCCCCCAGGATATTATCCAACGTATGGTGGCCAGTTTGAAAACCTGAAAGAAGCACAGAATAGGTTATCCATTGCTGTGCCTGCTGCGCTCTTGCTCATTTTTATGTTATTGTTCTTCACCTTCCATTCGATTAAGCAATCGCTTTTAATTTTCACAGCAATTCCAATGGCCGCAATTGGTGGTGTGTTTGCATTGCTGATCAGGGGAATGCCATTCAGCATTTCGGCAGGTGTTGGTTTCATCGCGTTGTTTGGCGTTGCAGTTCTAAATGGAATAGTTCTCATAGCTGAATTCAACAGGCTAAAAAAAGAAGGGCTCACTGACATTAATGAAATCATTCTTAAAGGAACAGAAGTAAGATTGCGTCCGGTTCTTATGACCGCTGCCGTAGCCTCATTGGGATTCTTACCAATGGCCTTGGCAACAAGCGCAGGTGCTGAAGTTCAGAAACCTTTGGCTACTGTCGTTATTGGTGGTCTAATATCCTCTACGCTATTGACGCTTATAGTTCTGCCTTGTCTGTATATCTACTTTGAAAGGATAGGTAATAAAAAAATTAAAACCTCCGGGATATGAAAATACTATTGATTGCAATTTTAAGTCTTTGGTCTTTCAGCGCACTTGCGCAGGAAAGCATATTGACAATCCAGCAGGCTAATGATTATGCCTTGAAAAATAATTCAAACGTCAGAGCTGCGGTATTTGAAGTGGAATCACAAAGACAGCTCAAAAAAACTTCCTTCGATTTGTCGAAGACTGATGTTACACTCTTGTATGGTCAATATAACAGCTATGCTAAAAATGATAACAACATTACGGTTTCGCAATCCATTCCGTTTACAGCACTCGGAAGTCAGGGTGCATTGAATCGTTCGCTTTTAGCTTCCTCTGAACTAAAAAAGGCAGCGTCAGAAAATGAATTGGTGTATCAGGTAAAACAGCTTTATCATCTGCTTGCCCTTGCGTACTCACAGCGAAAAATATTTCTTCAGCAGGATAGCATCTTTGAAGGTTTTTTCAAGGCTGCCGCCTTACGCAACAAAACAGGCGAGACAAATCTATTAGAACAGACAACCGCAGAGGTGCAGCGAAATGAAGCAAAGAATAAGCTGCGTCAAAATGAATCTGATATTGCTGTGCTCCGGTCACAATTGCAGACGGTGTTAAATAGTCCAACCCTTCCTGACATTCAAATGAAGGAGTTGAGTGAGTTACAGCTTGAAAGATCAGTAGATACAACCACGCTGCTGGCTAATCCTTCTCTTGCATACTCACGCCAACAGATTGAGGTTGCCAGAAGTCAGAAGAAGGTTGAATCTGCAAAGTTTGCTCCTGACCTTTTGATCGGATTTTTTAACCAGACATTGATCGGAACACCAGATGCAGAAAGCGGAACCATTGCCTTCAAAAGTGATCGCTTCTCGGGTTTCCAGGTTGGCGTTTCGATTCCATTGTGGTTCGTACCGCATCAAGGAAGGGTGAGAGCTGCAGAGTTTTCCAGGCAGGCCGCTAAAAGTAAGTATGAATTTCATCAGCGTATGCTGATGGCCGAAATGAATCAAGCGATGCAACAATATCAGACAAGCAAGAATAGTCTTGAATACTATCGCAACTCTGCATTACCCAATGCTGAACTTATACTAAAGCAATCGCAAGCTGCATTCCGTGGAGGCGAAATCGGTTATGCTGAATATCTTTTAGGTTTAAAAAATGCAATCAGCATAAAAGAAAGCTACCTGCAAACACTTAACGAATACAATCAACGGATAATCTTTATAGAATACCTGTTAGGAAATAAATAGAATAACATGAGCACAAAAATCTTAAAGTATATATTTTCATTTTCAATATGTCTCATTCTTTTAGCATCGTGCGGTAAAGAAGTGGCCGAAGAAAATCCGGCTGAAGAGCACCACGAAGAAGAAGAGAGTACTGTTGAGCTTACAGAAGCTCAAATAAAAAATGCTGGCATTGCGTTAGGTGCAATTGAACAGAGACAAATCAGTGGAACAATTAAAGTAAATGGTGTTCTTGATGTTCCACCGCAACAGCTTGTCAGTGTTTCCGCTCCTATCGGAGGCTTTCTAAAGAATACTGTGCTTCTTGAAGGCTCCAGGGTAAAGAAGGGTCAAGCCATTGCCACAATTGAAAATCTGGATTTCATTCAGTTGCAGCAGGATTACCTCGAAGCAAAAAGCAATTTTGAATTCGCCAAAGCCGACTATGAACGTCAGCAGGAACTGGCAAAGGAAAATGTCAATTCTGCCAAAACGTTGCAACAATCGAAAGCAAATTATGCGAGCTGGCAGGCAAAATACAATGGCTTAAAAGAAAAGCTTAACGTGCTGAACATAAACATCGCATCGGTGGAAGAAGGGAATCTCAAGAGCTTTATCAATCTATATTCTCCTATTGATGGTTATGTAACTGAAGTCAATGTTAACATTGGCAAATTTGTAAACCCATCTGATGTTTTGTTTGAAATTGTTGACACTGAACATCTCCATGCGGAGCTTATCGTATTCGAGAAAGATGTTCCCAAGCTCAAGATCGGCCAAAAGGTTCGTTTCACTTTAGCAAATGAAACAAAAGAGCGTATGGCAACAGTCTACTTAATTGGTCGCGAGATCAGCCAGGACCGCACAATTCAAATTCATTGCCATATAGATCAGGAAGACAAAGAGCTTTTGCCCGGCATGTATTTGATGGCCGTAGTTGAAGCTGGAGGGACTTTAGTACCCGCCTTACCAAATGAAGCTATAATTGACTACCAGGGAAAGAAGTACATATTTATTGTCACTGATGGTTCGCGTGAACACGAAGATGAAAATGAAAAGAATTCAAAAGAGGAGAGTGGTGAGGCGGCCCATGAGGAAGGGCATCATTTTGAAATGACTGAAGTACAAATTGGTAACAATGAGCTTGGTTACACCGAGGTAACGCTTCCTGAAGGATTTGATGAGAAGAACGCGCAGGTTGTTGTAAAAGGCGCTTACTCATTATTGTCCAAATTGAAAAATAGCGAAGAAGAAGGCGGTCACGCTCACTAAAAATTAATTGCGTATGAAAGTTTATTGGAAAATGCCGGAAGGACTAAAGGTTTATTACAGGGAGGAACTGGATCAATATAAAAAGGAAATGGGCAAAGGGAGCCTTCAATTGGCATGGAGAAGACTTGAAAGAGCGCACATAATCGGACAGCCTTGGCCTAAAGAGCATAGCTACGTTCACTGGCTTATGTTAAAGTTTGGCTTCAGAATTAAAAGCGTGAAAGAAATCGCAGGCCAAATACCGAGGCTCCTCGTTGGAGGCGTAAAATCATTTGTTGGAGAAATTCCGGTTGGCAATACAGGAGGCGCAAATGTTCCTCCACTAAGGCCAATGGAAATTCCAGAGGACATCAAAAAAATAATGGCACCTTATCTAAGTGCTTGATATGTTCACATTGTTTGCAGGAAGTTTGGTTTTAAGCATTTTGCACGCCTTGATCCCAAATCATTGGCTTCCAGTTTTGGCTATAAGCCGAAAAGAAAATTGGTCGATAGGAGAAACAACCTATGTTACTTTCCTATCAGGATTATCACATGCCCTTAGCACTATACTAATCGGAGTTGTAATCGGTTGGCTAGGGGTAAGGCTTGCAGAGAACATTACAAGCTTTGCTCACCTGATCGCACCAATAATACTGATTGCATTAGGGTTATTCTACATTTACCAGCACCACCGCCATAAGCACTTTCACTTGCATCCACAGAGCAAGCCACTATCGAAAAATAAAATTGTAATTGGACTGGCCGTTGCAATGTTCTTTTCTCCATGTTTTGAAATCGAGGCATACTTCCTCATTGCTGGCGCACATGGATGGAAACAGGTCGCGCTGCTTGCAATTTTATACACAGTAGTTACAGTAACAGGAATGGTAATATGGGTTAGGCTTGCTTATCGAGGCTTATTCAAGCTGAACTGGCATGCCTTAGAACATAATGCCGGAATAATTACAGGGGTAACATTAGTAGTAACAGGAATTGCATCATTCTTTATTCATTAAGATTAAACCAAAATGAAAGACGAAATAAAAAACACAGGCTCTTCATCAACCACGCAAGCAGATTGTAGTGTTGAGCAGGTTGCAGAGAAAGCGCACAACCATGATCCTTCAAAAGGAAATAACAATGATGACAAGCGTTGGATTGACAACGAGTGGCTATTGGCAATTATAAGTTTTGCGCTATTATGTGCAGGCTTAGTTATGGATACCTGGATAACACCGGACTGGTTTGTCGGGGTAGCAAGATTCATTTGGTATGCTGTAGCATATTTGCCGGTAGGATTACCCGTTGTGATCAAAGGAATAAAGCTCGCTTTCAAAGGTGAAATTTTTACGGAGTTTTTGTTAATGGGCATCGCGACCATAGGCGCATTTTATATTGGCGAATATCCTGAGGGAGTTGCAGTAATGTTATTCTACGCTGTAGGAGAGTTATTCCAGGGAGCAGCAGTCAATCGTGCAAAGAGTAGCATTAAAGCGTTGCTGGATGTACGTCCCGATAGCGCATCGGTATTGAGAGATGGTAATTACGTTTCTGTTGACCCAACACAGGTAAAGATTGATGAGACAATTCAAATCAAGGTCGGTGAACGGGTGCCTCTTGACGGGGAAATGCTCACAGAGGGAAGTTCATTTAACACTGCGGCATTAACAGGTGAAAGTAAGCCCTCATCAATAGAAAAGGGCGAGGCTGTTTTAGCAGGAATGATCAATGAAGCGAAAGTCGTTGAATTAAAAGTCACAAAGCTTTTCAATGATAGCTCATTAGCGAGAATACTTACACTTGTTCAAAACGCTCAAGGACGAAAAGCAAAAACGGAATTATTTATACGGAGGTTTGCAAAAGTGTATACGCCAATAGTGGTCTTTCTTGCAGTTGGCTTGACTTTACTCCCTTACTTTTTTGTTGATGATTATGATTTCAGCCAATGGTTATACAGGGCATTAATATTTCTTGTCATATCCTGTCCATGTGCCTTGGTAGTGGCCATACCTCTTGGATATTTTGGCGGTATTGGTGCAGGCTCAAGAAATGGAATTCTTTTCAAAGGGTCGAGCTATCTTGATCGAATGACACGGGTTGATACTGTTGTCATGGACAAAACGGGCACTTTAACAAAAGGTGTTTTTAAGGTTCAGCAGGTCGTAAGTAAAGGATTAAATGAGAAAGAGTGGCTGCCATTGGTGGCCTCGATTGAATCGCAATCAACCCATCCGATTGCAAAAGCCGTTGTGGATTACGTTGGCGAGAATGGAAAGTTCCAGGTAGAAAACCTCGAAGAAATTAAAGGACATGGATTGAAAGGAACAATCCAGGGCAAAGAAATACTTGCAGGAAATGTTAAGCTGCTCAGGAAATTCAATATCACTGTTGACAATGAGCTTGAAAAAATTGCTGATACGATCGTAGTCGTTGCTGTTAATAGCAAGTTAGCCGGATATATTACCATAGCGGATGAAATAAAGGAGGATGCAAAACATGCTATTGAGCAGATGCATGCGCTGAATATTAAGACTGTAATGCTGAGTGGTGATAAGCAGGCCGTGGTCGAGTCAGTTGCAAAGGCGTTGAATATTGATAAGGCATACGGAGATCTTCTTCCTGAAGGCAAAGTGGAGAAGGTTGAGGAATTGCAACGTGGAAAAAAAGAAGCTCTCGCTTTTGTCGGTGATGGCATCAATGATGCGCCTGTACTTGCGATAAGTGATGTGGGAATTGCTATGGGTGGATTAGGAAGCGATGCAGCTATAGAGACTGCTGATGTGGTAATACAAACTGATCAGCCGTCCAAGATCGTGACGGCTATCAATATTGGAAAAGCCACTAATGCGATAGTGTGGCAAAATATCGCATTAGCCTTCGGATTGAAGATTATTGTAATGGCATTGGGTGCATGGGGCCTTGCTTCAATGTGGGAAGCAGTATTTGCCGATGTCGGTGTTGCGCTCCTCGCGATTCTGAATGCCGTTAGGATTCAGCGAATGAAGTTTTAGGAATTTCTACTTCTGACAATCATTTTAGAATGAATTTTTTGAGTTATTCCTTTAGCAATGCAATATCACCTTCGAAACAATTAAGACAACTTTCAGAACGATATCATCCACTTCCAGCTCATTATAAAAAGAATAATCAGAGGATTCAGAATGCCCAACATCTAATACTAGATACCGAGATCAGCGCAAAGGATTACAAAGAGATTAAGTAAAATTGGAAACTGAAAACACCACGCTATTACGTAAGAAAAGTGAACTAACTGGTGGAGAGGACTTTAAAGAGTACTTGCATGTTGGTGCAACGATCTTGCGAAACCCGGATATCCGTTATCAAAATGCATCATTGAAATACAAGCAGCTTATTATTGGTTCGGTGTTTCCGGAAAATTGATTTTTGAAAAAAATGGATTTCGAACCAATAGAGTCAACGAGGCTGTTCGGTTGATCTGCATGAATAACAGCCAGTTAGATCAAAAAAAAAGCGGACGAGTTAATAAAATTTTAACTGCGTCCGCTCAAGTCGTCCTCCCTGTACAATTTTCGAACCTTTTTATCGAAGACCTTAGAAAGCTGGCTAATATGGCGGCTTAGTCAAATTGGTAAGTTTTCGTGCCTTCGTATCTCAGAATATTTGCCAAGTATGGATAATTGACTCTAAATGACACGGCTGATCTTTTGAAAAAAGGAATAAAAAAAGGGCCCTATATGAGCCCTTCATCAGCGAAGGAATAATATCCTTCGGTGGTTATTATGATGTGATCAAGCAATTGAATTTCCAGGAATCTCCCAGCTTCTTTTATCTTTCTGGTCAGATCAATATCCGCTTGGCTCGGCTGCAAATTGCCAGAAGGATGATTATGGCTTAGGATGATCCCTGATGCTGCTGCTTTGATCGCAGCTGCAAAGATTAGTTTTGGATCAGCTACAGTCCCGCTGATTCCTCCTGTAGATACTTCAAAAATTCCAAGAACCTTGTTTGCGCGATTCGTAAGCATTACTTTGAATTGCTCTACAAGTTCAATCTTCGTCTGATCCCAAGTTTCCTGCAATACAGTGTGGGCATCCCTTGAACTGTTGATCTTGGGACGTTGCGATGGCTTGACGTTTGACTTGTAGGTGAGCTGAATTTCTGCTACCTGATACTGTCTTGTTTCTTTTGTGTTTTCCATAATCGTAAGAATTAATTATGGTGCACTCGAAGGCTTTGGAAGGAATTTGCGCAAGGAGGAACGGAATAATTGGGGGTTCCTGGAAGGAGGCACGACTGGAAGGGGGAACCGTTTATGCCGGAAATTCCTTGCAAGCATATTCCGACATAAGCCTAAATTAGTACCGATGATTAATGAGAGATTAAAATAATATGTGGAAATATACTTGCATAGATCATCCTTTTGAACCCTTTATCCCAACGGGCGCTAAGACGCTGGTGATTGGCACGTTTCCTACAAGGTCAGTGAACTTTCAATTTCCGTTTTATTATTCTAGTAAAGACAATAGATTCTGGCCAGTGATGGAAAATGTTTATGGGCTCAGGTTTAAACACCATGCAGGAAAGAGCGCTGTTGAGGAGAGAAAGGAGTTCCTTGTATCCAAGCAGATTGGGATAACTGATATGCTACTGAAATGCTATCGATTGGCTGAAAAATCGCAGGACAAACATTTGTATCCGATTTTGCTGAATGACATCTTTTCAATTTTGGATCAACATGACTCTATAGATTGTCTTTTACTAACCAGTCGAACTGAGATCTATGGTGCGTTGGGTCTGCTGAATATGAATTTTCAAAGCGAGGGTAAAACTCTTGAATATCCGGTAAGAAACCGACATAATATATTAGAGGGAGGATTTCGACATAACACTAGGAATATAGAAATACTCGTCCCTATTTCACCCTCGCCAAGTGCAGAAAAAAGTGCCGACCTGGAGACCTTGATAGAGATGTACAAGTTGTGCTTGATCGAGGTTAGGAAGTAGAACACACCCAACCATTTTTTCCGACAAGCCGCCAATTGCGCTTGTTGCGCGGCCTTTGTCAAGGGTGACGATTCCATGAAGAAATAAAAGAACGATCGTCACTCGTATTACCCTTTACAAAGGTTGCGCAACAGGCCTACCTTTGGCTTGGTGGTGAAATGGTCTGTAACGTTGAGCATAGTAAAATCAAAGTCTTTCCAAAGCTCTTGGAG